>JBBDRL010000068.1:0-31763 GCA_040905505.1 Gemmatimonadota bacterium
GGGCCGCTGCCTCGCCGTCAGCGGACGTGTGGGCGTCACAGCTTACCGCGGATGGAGAGCCAGCGGAGGCGCCAGACGCGCCAGACGGCTTCCCAGACGATGCGTCGGGACATCTTACTCTCGCCGATGTCGCGGTCGACGAACATGATGGGGATCTCCCCGAGGCGGAAATTACGGCGCCAGGCGCGGAAGCTCATCTCGATCTGGAAAGCGTATCCATTGGACTCGACGGCGTCGAGCGGAATGGCGGCGAGGACCGAGCTGCGGAAACATTTGAAGCCGCCGGTCAGATCGGCGACGGGCACGCCGGTGACCCAGCGCGCGTAGACGTTGGCGAAATAGCTGAGGAGGAGTCTTCCGATGGGCCAGTTGACGACGGTGACGCGGCCATGAAGGTATCGGGAGCCGAGCACGACGTCGAAATTCTGGATCGCGTCGAGGAACTTGGGAAGGTGGTCGGGATCGTGGGAGAAGTCCGCGTCCATCTCGAAGACGAACTCGAAGTCGCGCTCCAGGGCCCACTTGAAGCCCGCGACATAGGCGGTTCCCAGGCCGAGTTTACCGGCTCTATGGAGGACGTCGACGCGGGGCTGGTCACGGGCGAACTGGTCGGCGATATCACCGGTTCCATCCGGGGAGCCGTCGTCCACGATGAGGATATGGAGACGCGGATCCTGTTCGAGGATCTGGGGGACGAGTCGCGGAAGGTTCTCGCGTTCGTTGTAGGTAGGGACGATGACGAGTGCGCGCGACACGCCAGTTGGGTGTGGGTGGGGGCGCTTGAAATCGGGAAAACGGCGCCGTATGTTGCAAAAACCGTGAAGATAGGCGCGTCCCTTCCGGACGACAAGTGAGAATCCTTTATATCGTTACGGCGTTCCCGCGCCATTCGGGCGAGGTCATGACGCCGTGGTTGATCGAAACGATCGGACGGCTGCGGGCGCGCGGGGTCGATGTCGAGGTGCTGGCGCCGAGCTACCGTGGCTCGGGCGATCAGGTGGTGGATGGCACGAGAGTGCACCGCTTCCGGTACGCGCCCGCGCTTCTGGAGACGCTGACACACGATCAGACGACGCCGGACCGCTTGCGTGAGCGGCCGGCCTACCTGGGGTTGGTGCCGGGCTACGTGGCGGCGGGCTCGATCGCGGCGGCCCGCCTGGCACGGACCGGCCGCTTCGATGCCGTACATGCGTTCTGGCCTCTACCCCACGGCCTGCTGGGTTTAGCGGCGCGTGCCATAACAGGCGTTCCGCTGGTCTCGACCTTCTTCGGTGTCGAGTTGACATGGGCTCGTCGGCACCTCCCTTTCCTCACTCCCCTGCTCCGCGCGATCATCCGGCGGTCCGACGCGGTCACGGTGATCTCTTCGTACACGGGCGGCGAAGTCCGGGTTCTCGTCCCCGAAGTGAAGGTCCGGACGATCCCGTTCGGGGCGGCGAGCGAAAGTCACGCGATGGGCGCGACGCGTCGCGACGAGAGCCGCGGTGCGGGCGAGCAGCGACTGCTCTTCGTCGGCCGACTGGTCGAACGGAAGGGGGTCGACGTACTCCTTCGTGCACTCGCGACGCTGCGGGTCGATCGAGATGTACGCCTCACCGTGGTAGGCGACGGGCCGCTGCGGCCGGCGCTGGAGGGCCTGGCGGTCGAAGTCGGCGTTCGGGACGCAGTGGAGTTCACGGGCACCGTATCGCAGGAGGAGCTCAGACGGCGCTACGCCGGCAGTGACATCTTCGTCCTCCCGGCCGTTCGGGACCGCAAGGGTGACGTGGAGGGGCTGGGTGTGGTCTTGATCGAGGCGCTCCAGTACGAGCTTCCGGTAGTCGCGAGCGAGTCGGGCGGAATCCCCGACGTGGTGGAGGATGGGCGGACGGGCCTGCTGGTGCCGCCGGGCGATACAGACGCCCTCGCTTCGGCGATCGGAAGATTGATCGAGGATCCGGAGCTGGCGCGACGGCTGGCCCGGGCGGGGCGTGAAGACGTCGCCGTCCGGTTCTCGTGGGATCGGATCGTTACGGAGCTGATGACGCTCTACGAGGATGTGCGGAGGTCGGACGCCGGGTCGCCGGCGGACGGCACGGAGGGCTGGGCTTGACCGACGAAGCTACGGACTGGGCGCGGTTTCGCGTCGACCGGATCTCGCTGGCGACCTTCGTCAAGCGAAACGTGATCCATGCGGAATTGCTGGCGGCCGTTCTCCGGCGAGCCCGCGGGTCCGTCCTCGAGGTCGGCGTCGGCAGCGGCGCGCAGAGCGCGATTCTCAGCCGTGTCGTACCGCGTACGGTCACGGTGGACAATGACGGCAGAATCCTGTCGGCCGCGCGCCCGAACCTGGAGCGTTTCGGCCCGAGCGCGCGCCTCGTTGCCGCGGACGCCTTCGCCCTTCCCTTCCCGGATGCATCTCTGGGAGTGGCGGTATCCCAGGGGCTGCTGGAGCATTTCGGCGACCTGGCGATCGGGAGTCTGCTTCGGGAGCAGCTCCGGGTCTGCCGGACGGTCGTCTTCAGCGTGCCGTCGGACCATTATCCCCGTCAGGACGTCGGTGACGAGCGCCTCCTCTCGCCGGTGCAATGGCAGCGCATCGTGGAGGAAGCCGTGGCGGGCGCCGGATACACCGTATCCGCCCGATACTATCGATTCGATCTCGAAGCCCTCAAGTACTCAGCCATCGCACGTGAATACCTGGGCAGATTCAGCGTGCTGGTAACCGTCGACCCTCTCTGATCCGAATGCTGCGCGTTTTACACTTGATCTACGATGATCCGAAGAACCCGTGGGTAGCGGGAGGTGGCGGGGTCCGCGTATTCGAGATCTATCGAAGGCTGGTTGACAGACTGGGACCGATCACGGTCGCGACCGGTTCCTATCCGGGCGCTCGGGACGAGGAGATCGACGGGGTTCGGTACCGGCGACTGGGTGCGGCCACGCCGTACTCCTGGAGTCGCCTGAGCTACGCCTATGCGGCGAGCCGCCTGCTGGCGAAGGGGGACTATGATGTAGCGGTCTACGACTTCTCGACCTACACGCCGATTCGTCTTCCACAGAACCGGCCGCTGGGGGTGACGGTGCACCACCTGACCGAGCGCACGGCGGTGGAGCGCTGGGGAAAGCTCGTGGGAAGCGTCGTGGCTTCTCAGGAGCTGAGGCGCCTCCGGCGGGGGCGCTTCTTCTCCGCGACTTCCGAGGTGACGCACCAGAGACTTCGTACGCTGCTCGGGCCGGGGGTAGAGGTGCGGCGAGTGCAAGCGGGAGTGCCTGACGAGTTGTTCGAGAACCCGAGGCGGGAGGCGGACTATCTGCTCTATTTCGGGCGACTCGACTGGATTCAGAAGGGGCTGGACGTGCTGCTCGACGCGATGGTGATTCTTACCAGGGCGCAGCCGGATCTTCGCCTCAGGGTTGCGGGCCGCGGCAAGGACGCGCAGCGGCTGCTGGAGAGCTCGCGGAAGCTGGGGATCCGCGACAACGTCGAGCTGATCGGATCGGTGGGTGAGGAAGCGCGAGCCAAGCTGCTTGCCGGTGCGCGAGTTCTGTTGATGCCATCGCGCTTCGAGGGCTTCGGTATGGTGGCCGCCGAGGCGATGGCCGCCGGAGTCCCCCTGGTCGCCACGAGCGCCGGTTCCCTGCCCGAGGTGGTGAATCCGCCGGAGGGCGGTGTGCTGGTCCCGCCGGGTGACGCGGAGGCACTCGCAGAGGCCGTCGCGGAGCTGCTGCGCGATGGGCGGGCGCGTCGTCGACTGAGTCAGAGCGCACGAGCAGCGGCCCAACGGTTCCGCTGGGACCGGGTGGCCGAGCAGCATCTAGAATTTCTGGAAGGGATTCATACGGCGGAGTCGCTCGCAACGACAGGGGTGAAAGGGTGAATCCGCGGGTGGGGCCGGCTCCTGGGCGGGCGACTGGCGCAGCCCCGGCCGTTTCGCAGTTCTCCGTCGGTTACGTGATGGCGGCGGCGATCTTCTTCGCGCTCGCTCTACTCTATTTCGTCCCGGCCTTCCTGCCCGGGCGCCACCTGTTCGGGACCGATTATCTCGCCGGAGGCTACTTCTTCTACGAGTTCGTCTCGGAGCGCCTGGCGGCGGGGGATCTGCCGAAATGGGTGCCGTATCTCTATGGTGGGCTTCCACTCTTCTCCAATCCCGGGAGCACGTTCTATCCGGTCCGCCTGATCGCCGATTTCCTGCTGCCCGTCACCTGGATCCTGCCGTTCATCTTCGTCATACAGTTCTGGGTAGCGGGGCTCGGGATGTATCTGCTGGCGAGGGAGCTCGAATGCCGGTCCTGGGTCGCGCTGCTGGCGGGGCTGGCTTTTCAGTTTACGGGGATCACCGTCTCCTCCGTCTATGCGGGGCACGACGGACGGGTGATCGTCGCGACATTCGCGCCTCTCTTCTTCTACTTCCTGCATCGGGGGATCAGGACTGGCTCGCTGGCTCCCTTCGCCGGTGCGGCCGCGACTATCGGATTCTCGCTGCTCTCCTTTCAGATCCAGAGCAATTATTACCTGCTGCTGGCGGGCCTGGCATGGGCTGTATTCGCGCTGATCAACCTCGGGTTCGTCCGCCACCCCACCGCGCTTGGGCGGCGGGTCGGCCTCGGGCTGGCAGCCGTCGCGTTCGGCTTCATGCTGGCTTCGGTGAACTTCCTCCCCTTCCTCGACTACGTGCCGGAGTCGCCTCGGGGGGCCGAGGGCGGTCGGGGCTACGACTACTCGGTGTCCTTCTCCATGCCGCCTGCGGAAGTGCTGGGCGTCGCGGTTCCGGAGCACGCCGGAATCCTCGAGCACTATCGAGGAGACAATCCATTCAAGTTGCATACGGAGTACCTCGGGGCGCTCACGGTCGCCCTGCTCCTGCTCGGGTTGCGCTTCTCGCGAACGAGTCGTTACTGGTGGTTCTTCGGTGGGCTGGCCCTGGTCACACTCACGGTCGCTTTCGGAGGCCACACGCCGCTGTACCGGCTCTATTACGAGCTCCTTCCCGGGACGAACCGGTTTCGCGCGCCCTCCATCTCGTTCTTCGTCTTCTCGCTCGCCGCCGTGACGATGGCGGCGATCACGCTCGAGCGGATGGCTGCGAGTCGCGATGCCCCTGGTATGGGGCACGAGACGGCCGGGGGGTCCAAGGTAGCGCACTGGCTCGCCACCATTGTCGGGGTGGCGGTCCTCGGCGCCGTTTTCGCGGCCGCTTCGGCGGGCGCTGAGCCGCGGGAGTCGGCCGTGGTGGCCGGCTACGGTCGTTTCGCGCTGTTCACCAGCTTGACATGTGGCGGGCTGTGGCTCTGGTGGGCCGAAAAGCTGCGGACCGCCGGGCTCGTCGTCTTCCTCGGCATCGTCACGGTGGCCGACCTCTGGATCGTGGATCGGCGCTTCTTCGAGACCGTTCCGCCGCCGGAGATGACCTTCGCTCCGGACGACGTCGTCTTCTTCCTACAGAATCAGGACGAGCTCGAGCGGGTGTGGGTACTCCCCTTCCCCGCCGGCGCCGCGTATCGGAACCATGGCAACTACCTGATGCTGTTCGACGTTCCGCAGGCCGGAGGTGAGCACGGGAACCAGCTCCAGCGCTTCAACGAGTATGCCGGGGCGGGCGAGAACGTCTATGTCGACTGGTCCAACTTCCTGGAATACCCGAACTTCCTTCATGCCGCGAACGTTCGATACATCATCAGCATGACGGAGATCGGGACGCCGTTCCTGCGGGAGGTTCATCGGGGCAGCGCACTGGTCTACGAGAACACGGCCGCGATGCCGCCGGCTTATCTCGTGGAGGATGTGATCGCGACCTCGGACACGACGGCCGCGCTGACTGCCCTGCGCTCGCCCGACTTCGATGTCGCGCGCACTGCCGTGATCTATACCGACGAGCCGCTCGATCTCCCTTCGACAGCCCTGCAGGGATCGGCGGAGGTGGTGGAGCGGACGCCCGACAGGGTGGTCGTTCAGACGACCGCCGACCGGGAGGCACTCCTGGTGCTCACCGATAACTTTTTCGAAGGGTGGACGGCCACCGTAAACGCTCAGGAGCGGCCGATCGTCAGGGCCAACCACGCATTCCGCGGGGTCGTCGTCGGTGAAGGCGAGAGCGAAGTGGTTTTCGAGTTCAGACCGGGCGATCTCTTCCTCGGGTTCTACATCTATCTCGTCGGTCTCGCTGTTCTCACGGGGTACGGTGGACTTCGCCTGTCCAGGCATGTGACCACCCGGCGGACGACCCCGTGACCGGATGAAGACAAAAACGCCCGGGGTTTGGCGCCGCCTGGCCGGGTCCGCCTTTGCCGTCGCGGCGTTTCTGTTTCTGGGTTACTTCGTCGCGAGAAACGTCGAGCAGCTCCGGCAGCACGAATGGACGGTGCATCCAGGGCTGCTCGCGGCATCGATCGCGCTCAACATCTTCGCGCTCGGCTGGGGTGTGCGAGTCTGGCAGTTCGTGCTGCGAACCATGTCGAGCGCCGTGCGCTACCGCTCGCTGGCTCGCGTCTGGTTCCTGTCGGGCCTGGGGCGGTACATCCCCGGTAAGATCTGGCAGTTCGTAGGGGCGGCGCAGCTCGGCGGCACGGCGGGGCTGACCGCGACGGTGACCGTTGCGTCGCTCGCTGTGCATACGGGTTTCTTCCTGATCGGTGCCGTGCTGGTGGCGATCTATCTCGTGCCGAGCCCCGTCGGCGAGACCTCGGGAATGGCCCTCGAGGTCGTGCGTTGGATCGGGCCGGTCATCCTGCTCGCGGTGCACCCCACGATCATCAACGGCGCACTGCGACTGGTTCACCGCGCGACGGGGCAGAGCGCAGCCTGGACGGGCAGATGGCTGGACGGGGCGAAGCTGGTACTCTTCTCGTCGGCCGGATGGGTGGTGAGCGGTGGGGCCTTCTATCTGTTCGTACGTTCGCTGACGCCGCTGCCGCCGGGTGCTTTGCCGGGGATCGTCGGTATCAACGCCCTGGCTTTCGTCGTCGGCTATGCGGTGTTCATCGCGCCGGCGGGCCTGGGGGCGAAGGAGGGCGCCTTGACCGCCCTGCTGGCCTTCTATCTCCCACTGCCGGTGGCGGTCGTGGTAGCCATCGCCGCTCGCCTGTGGATGGTGGTGGCGGAGATCATCCCGGCCCTGATCCTCTGGCGGCAGACGGAGTCCGGGAAGCTGCCGGAGGGCGAGGCTATCGGATGAGACGCACGCCTACCGATGGCCCGGTCCTGGCCGTCTTGTTAGATTGACGGGTCGCATGACGCTGCAATATCAAAGTCCACGGAAATGCTAGAAGAACTAAAATCCAAGCTCGACGGGGAGATCGAACGTCTGACGCACGAGCTGCAGGTGGAGCTTCCGAAAGCCATCCAGAAGGCCGTCGAGCATGGCGACCTTCGGGAGAATTCGGAATACAAGTCGGCACTCGAGCGGCAGCAGTTCGTCCAGGCGCGGTTGAATCACCTGACGAAGCGCCGCGGCGAGCTGTCGAACGTGGACCTGGAGGCGATCCCCGCAGATCGTATCGGCTTCGGTTCACGGGTGACGGTCACCGACCTGAAGAATGGTGACGAGGAGACGTACACGCTCGTCTTCGGCGACTTCATCGACGTCGATACGGGCCAGATATCGATGGCTTCGCCCCTGGGTCGGACCCTGCTCGGCAGGAAGGTCGGTGAGGAAGTCTCACTGCAGCTTCCCCGGGGCGCACGGCAGCTCCGGATCGAGAAGCTCACGACCCTGCATGAGATGTTGGAACGAAGCTGATCTAGCGGGCGCCTTTCGACGAGGCGAGCCGGAAGGCCAGAAAACGCTGGAACCGCGGTAGCGACCGTCCCCGCACCCTCCGTAAGGTGCGGGGACGGTCGTATTATGGCGGTTAGCCCTCTAGTCGACGCGGCCGAAGCGCATGTCCCAGACGCGCGAGATGCCGTAGCTGAGCTCCCGGACCCGGCCGGACTGGTCACGATGGAAACGAATCAGGGTCGAACCGCTGGTGAACGCGTCCTCGTACGCCGGGGTGAGCGTCAGGTCCCGGTCAAAGGGTCGCTGGAGGAGGAGTCGACCGTCCTGAACGGTGACGACATAGGTTGCTTCTGCCTCATCACTACGATAGGTGCCGCCGAACGCAGCGAGGTCGGCTGCGGACGGCGCGAAATTCGTCGCCGGGACGTACTGGAGCGTATCACCGTCGCTGCTGATCGATCTGAAGCCCGTGCCGCCACCGCTCCCAGGAAGCGTCTCGAACTCGAATATGGTTGAGGAGCCGCGTTGTAAGACATTCGGTTGCAACGGGATGAGCTCTGTGCCATCGATGTCGAGCGCACCGCCGTCCAGTTCGATTCGTAGCGGTAGGCCGCGGCGAGTGTCTCGGTAGAGGCCGACGCGGCTCGCCAATTCAGCGGCCGAGACGTTCGCCGCGACGTAACCGGTATCAGTGCCGCCGCCCGGCAGGTACAGATCGGCGACCTGGTGGGCGAGTGAAGTCGCGTTCGCGTTCGCGGCATTGCAGAGCAGCGCGACCGAGAGCTCCTGATCCGGGTATCGGGTGAGAAACGCTCGATATCCGGCCGTCGCTCCGCTGTGGCTGATCTCCGGGATGTCACGGTAGTCGGTGATGTAGAGGCCGGAAGCGTACTCGATGAGCCGGCCGGAGTTGAGCCGTGCCTGCGCCTGCATGGCTGCGCTGAACTCGGGCCCGGCGATCTCACCATTGTGCAGCAGCTCGGTCCAGCGTACGAGGTCGCCCACCGTCGTGAGCAATCCGCCGTTCCCGTGTACGTTCTCGAACGGCATGTTGAGCCGGTATCCACCCGAATCGGGGCTGTACGCCTGCGCCCGTCCCGGCACCACCCGTGTGTAATCGTCGCGCCATTGCGTGCTCGTCAAACCGAGGGGCTCGAAGATGCGCGTGCGGCTGAACTCGGCGAACGGCATTCCGCTCACCCGCTCCACGATGAGGGCCTGGAGGTTGTATCCGGTGTTCGTATACGAGTAGTACTCGCCCGGTGGGTAGTTGAGGGATTTCTGACGTGCGGCGATGTCGAGCATGTGCTCGTGCGTATGGACGCGCGAGCCGCGGGGCCACCCTTCGATGCTGGCGACCGAGCCCCAATCCCGCAGTCCGCTCGTATGTGTCAGCAGGTGGCGGAGTGTGATCGAATCGTCATATTCGGGCAGCTCGGGCACATACTGCCGGACATCGTCGTTCAGCGAGAGCCGACCCTCCTGCGCCAGGAGGTGAATGGCGGCTGCGGTGAACTGTTTCGAGACCGATCCGGCCTCGAAGATGGTCTCGGCGGTATTCGGGATGGCGTGCTCGAGGTCGGCCTGGCCATAGGCACGGGAGAGGATTGGCTCCCCGCCGCGGGCGACGGCCACGGCGCACCCCGGGGAATGCGGAGCGGCGAATCGAGCGAACACCGCGTCGACGTCAGTGGTCGAGGATGACTGCTGCGCCGCGAGAGGGCCCTGGAGTAGCAGTACCGTTGCGAGGGTCGCGACGAACCGGAGAGCGGCCATGATAGCAGGGGAATCGGGGTGAAGCGGTATGGGGACGGGTCCCGGGGGTCGGGCATGACGTTCTTCAAGGTGCATCCGACAGCACCTAACCGGCAAGGAGGTAAGGCGGCTGTCAGGCCTCGTCGGCCGGGTCGGGAGCGGCATGTCGGCGTGCGTCGCCGCCGCCTCGGAGCTCGCTTCGCAGGATGGCCACCATCTCGCCGATGAAACCGAAGCCGAAGAGCATGAACCCAACCGTCTCGAAGAGGAGGACGAGCGTGAGGAGGGGCCGATAGCCGAACGGGGGCATCCACCCGCCGACGCGCAGGGCGATGGCGGCGAGGCCGACGACGATACCGGCCAGGATGAGTGCGAGCCCGGTGCCGCCGAAGAACTGCATCGGCTTCTCGCTGAACTTGAGGTAGAACCAGACGACGAGGAGGTCGCCGACCCCGACCAGGATTCGCCCGCGGCCGGTGTATTTCGAGATCCCCGCGCGCCTGGGATAGAGCTCGATGTCGATCTCCGACACCGTGTACCCGCGGGCGTAGGCGAGGACGATGAAGAAGCGATGCCAATCGTGCCGGAGCGGGATCTCTTCGAGGATCTCGCGGCGAAACGCCTTCATCGAGTTGAGGTCACGCGCCGGAACGTCGAAAAGGCGCTGCGAGAGGCGATTGTAGACCGAGCTCACGGCCCGCTTGTCGTACGTTCCCGTCTTTCGCCCGGCTACGATGTCCCAACCTTCAGCGAGCTTCGCGAGGAAGCGAGGGAAGTCGTCCGGGGCGTGCTGCAGGTCCGCGTCGAAGAGGATAATATAGTCGCTTTCGGCGGCACCCGCGCCGGTAACCATCGCTTCGGTCTTGCCGAGATTGCGGCGGTGGCGAAGCACGCGGAGGCGTTCGATGCGGCGCTCGCCTTCTCTCCGGGCGACGTCGAAGGTGCCGTCGGTGGAGCCGTCGTCGACGAGGATCACCTCACCGTTCAACCCGTAGCGGCGGAAGGTATCGGCGATCTCCTCGAATAGCCGGCTGAGGTTCTCGACTTCGTTGTAAGCGGGAATGACTACCGCGAAGTTCTCGCGGAGTTCGGGGGGGACAGCGATCCGGGTGGGAGCTGGAGCCGACATGGCCTGGACCCCCGGAGATGGGCCGGGCGCGTTCACACGCGCTTGCGCATGCGAGCCGAGAGAATGCCAAGCTGATCCCGGTACTTGGCCACGGTGCGCCTCGCGATCTGGATACCCTCCTTCTTGAGGATGTTGACGATCGCCTGATCGGTCAGCGGTTTCGCCGGGTTCTCGTCGGAGACGAGCTTCTCGATCTGTGCCTTGATCCCGCGGGCGGAGACTTCCTCGCCGGAGGTGGTCGAGAGGCCGGAAGAGAAGAAGAACTTCAGCGGGAGCACGCCGCGTGGGGTCTGGACGAACTTCTCGTTGGTGACACGCGAGACCGTCGACTCGTGCATGTCGATGACCTCGGCGACCTCACGCAGGGTCAACGGCTTCAGGTACTGTACGCCGCGCTCGAAGAAATCACGCTGCCGGTCCACGATGAAGTTCATCACCTTCAACATGGTCTGCCGCCGCTGCTCGATCGCCTGAATCATCCAGTTGGCGGAGTTCAGCTTGTTGGAGATGAACTCCTTGTTCTCGCCCGCGAACTTCTTCTTGTCCTTGGCGATCTCGCGATAAGTCTTGGAGAGCTTCAGCCTCGGCAGGTTGGTGTCGTTGAGGAAGACGAGGTAATCCTCCCCCACTTTGTCGACCACGAGGTCCGGCGTGATGTAGTTGTCGCCGTGGTTCCCGTACTTGAGCCCCGGTTTGGGGTCGAGCTTGGCGATCTCGTCGGCGGCGTCCTGCACGTCGCGCGGAGAGATGGAGAGATCCTTGGAGATCTCGGACCAGCGGTGGTTGATAAGTTGCTCGAAATAGTCCCGCGCGATTCGATAGCAGAGGCGCTCGTCCAGGGCATCCTGGAGCTCGTCCGGCATCGCGTTCTGCTGACCGACGGTGGTCCCGACTTCCTGGGCGATGCTATCACGTAGTTGAAGCATGATGCACTCCCGCAGGTCGCGCGCGGCGATTCCGGGAGGATCGAAGCTCTGGATGGTCGTGAGCATACGGTCGGCATCTTCGAGAGAATACGGCCGTCGCTCCGCAGCCGTCTCCCCCCACTCACTTCCGTTCTCCTCCAGGAACTCGTTGAGAAGCCGGACGACCTCGTCCATCGGGCACTCCAGATAGCCCTCATCGCTGATGTTGCCGATGATCTCCTCACCCAGGAGCAGCTCGCGGGGTGAGAGGCGCAGAAGCGTGAGCTGATCGTGGAGGTGATCCGAGAGATCGCGCGTCGCGACCGAGACCGGCTCGAAGTATTCGCGCTCCTCGTACTCCTCACGGCGCCCGCCTGTCTCGAAGCCGTTCAGGAGGATTTCCTCCCAATCGATCTCCTCGTCCTGTTCCTGCTCGGCCTCCGGCTCGGCGACCTCTTCGACGTCCGCTTCCTCGCCCATCTCGAGAAACGGATTGTTCAGCAGTTCCTGCTTCAGGTGCTGCTGTAGATCGAGAAGGGGCATGTAGAGAAGATCCATCGCCTGATAGAGGCGAGGATTGATCTTCATCTCCTGCTTGAGCTGCGTTCCCTGGTACAGACCCGTCTTCATCTAGGAGTTTCCTTACTCGGGATACGTATATCGTTGGCGCATGCGTGCGGTGAGGGTAGGGCCGAGATAGATCTCGGCCACCTCGTCATTCCATACCAGTTCAGAAACCGTTCCAGAAATTCGTACACGGCCATCGTACATGATGTAGGCGCGGTCGACGATGTCCAATGTCTGTTCGACGTTGTGGTCGCTGATCAACACGCCGATGTTGCGGCGCTTGAGATCGCCGACGATCTGCTGGATGTCATGCACGGCGATGGGATCGACCCCGGCGAACGGCTCGTCCAGCAGCATGAACTTGGGCTGTCCGACGAGGGCGCGGGTGATCTCGAGCCGCCGCCGCTCGCCACCGGAGAGCGCGTAGGCCTTCGAATCCCGCAGGTGCTTGATGCCGAGCTCGTCGAGCAGAATTTCCAGTCGGGCGTGCTGCTCGCGCTTCGAGATTCCCAGCATCTGGAGCACCGCGAGGACGTTCTCCTCGACCGACAACTTCCGGAAAATCGACGGCTCCTGGGCCAGATAACCGATGCCCTTCCGGGCTCGCCGATACATCGGAACGGTCGTGACGTTTTCGTGATCCAGGAGAACCCGTCCCCGTTCGGGAGCGATGAGGCCGACCATCATGTAGAACGTCGTCGTCTTCCCTGCCCCGTTCGGGCCCAGGAGGCCGACGATCTCCCCCTGGTTGAGGTGGATGTCGACGTCGTTGACCACGCGCCGCTTCTTGTACGTCTTCACGAGACCCTGCGCGTCGAGGCGGGCGCTGCCCGGGACCACGCGATGGGCTGGCGGAACGGTGGCGTGGGTCTCGAGCGGCTCACCCGGCACGATCGTCACCTTGCCTCCACGGTCGGTGGACTCGTGGGCTCCGAGTCTGGCGTCGCGGGAGCGCTCTCGGGGTCGAGCGGCTCCGCGTCGGAGCCGTCGGGGGCTGGTTCGGTGAGCGCTTCGAGGTACACGCCCTGTCGGAGGCCCACGACCGTAGCGACCTGCAATTCCCCATCGCTCAGATCGAGGTCGATTTCGTCACCGACCAGGAAATTCAGGTTCTTGGGGGCCGACGGATCGTCACGGCGTTCCGAGGGGGTCATCCTGTAGAGCGACTGTGCGGATCCGCGCGCCAGGAGGCGGGTCAGCTCGACGCGCGGCTCTCCATCTTCCTCGCCGCTTTCGTCAGTGTCGGCCGTATCCCGATCGAGGTCGGCAGCGGCGGGTGCCGGGGAAGTCTCCTGCTCAACGAGGGCGAAGAATCCGGTGATGGTGTCACCCCGAATCCAGTCGCTCGAGGGTACCCGGGCGGCCGGTTCCGCGGCCGCTACGCTGTCGGCCGGCGTATCCCGCGCCGCGAGGTCGCCGGCGGCGAGGGGGGGCGACTGGATCGTGTCGATGGTCTCACCGTGGGCGTCACCGACGGCATGGACCCGCTCGATCTGCTGATCGGTGAAGATGGCATCGAGCGAGTCACCTTCCATGCGGAAGGTTCGCGAGAGAGCGACGGCGCGGTCCTCATCCGAGCCGGCGGGCACGACGGCGATCGCGCGCTGAAGCAGGTCGGCCTCGAAGAAGAGCTGGAGGTCGGGCGCGGTGACGCGGAGGTCCTCACCCTGGAGCCATGCGTTGGTTCGGGCGTGCACGTGCTGGATCGAGCCGTCCGCGAGTCGGGCCTGAACGACCTCGCCGGCGAGGTCGTACTCCTCACTCTCGATTACGGCTGCTTCGCGCAGCTCGAGGTCTTCGGTCAGCGAATTGTAGCGGGCTTCGCCGGCAGTGGCGCGGAGGTCAGTCCGGGTGATGACGACCGAGCCGAATGCCGAGAGGTCGTTCTGATCGATGATCTCGACGCGATCGGCGACGAGGTCGAGTGGCTCGGCTTCCTCGCCGCCCTCCGCCGGCTCGATGGTCAGGCGCGGCCGCTGCCCGGCCGTCACCCGGGAGACGGGTCGCTCGTCCGTGGCGCGGAAGTATTCCAGCTCGGGGCCTTCCAGGGTCGAGCCCTCCTGCCGATCGACGAAGACGACATCTCCAGTCGCCCACAGGCGGCCGATCCCGGAGTTGTAGGTCGCCACGTCACTGGTCAGGGTCTGGGCCGAGTCCTGGAAGAAGACATCGCCGAGCAGGTGAATCTCACGAAGCCGGCGGTTGAGCTCGCCAGAGTCCGCCCTGAGCTCCGCCCCGTCTTCGCAGGTGACGACGAACGGGTCGTGGAGGATCACCACCGTATCGCCGGCGGTGACGACCTGCTCGGTACGGCCGGGCGCGTCGATGTTGCAGGCACGCGCCTGGGCGGCGAGCACCGCCGGGCAGATCGCGATCGCGAGCAACAGGCCGAGGAGTACGCGAATCATCAGAACGACAGTCCTCCCTCACCCTCGACGGTGCCCTGCGTCTGGCCGCCGGTGACCTCCCAGATCCTGAGCTGAGAATCGGAGCGGAAGCTGGTTCCGCTGCTCACCCGCCCATCGTCATGAAGGGTGAAGGGCTCCTCGGTCCAGATCTCATCGTTCTCGACGTCATAATGCAGCTCCTCGGTCTCCAGCCTTCGCTCGCCGTTCGGCCCTTCCGTGACCAGGACGACGTCTCCCGTGGCGATGAAGGCGCGGTTTGCCATGTCGTAGTCACCGCTGCGAGAGGTCAGCGTCCCGGCGGAACTGCCGTTGTCGTTGTAGAACGTCATGTTCACTCCGACCAGATCGAGCCGCCGATCGCCCTCCTGGATGTACGTCGAATCACTGCGCAGGAGCGCGGTCCGCACACCATTGCGGGTGAGGACCTGCGTCACGTCGGTCGCGACCTGATCGGACTGGAGGTCAAAGGCCTGCGTATCGGCCGACGGTGTGGTCGATTCCGTGCCGCATCCCCCGACCAGAGCGAGCGTGACGAGAGGGATCGCATAGCGCATGATCATACCGCGCCTGCGCGCATGAGGTCGTGCAGGTGGACCATGCCGACCACGTGTCGGGACGAGTCGAGAACGGGCAATGCCATGATCCCTGAGCGCTCCATCATACCGACGGCCGTCGCGCCGAGTTCGTCGGCCGTGGTCGTTTTCGGGTCGCGGGTCATGATTTCGGACACGGGTACCGGGAAAAAGGATTCATTGCGCTCCATCAATCGGGTCAGATCGCCTGCCGTCACCACACCCTCCAGAACCCCGTTCTCGTTCGTGATCGCGACCGTTCCGCGTTTCTCCGCGAGTAGCACCACGCACTCACGCATGGTGGCGTCCGCAGCGAGGATCGGGATGTCGGAATCGATCATCACGTCACGCACGCGGACCAGGAGGCGCCGGCCCAGCGAGCCCCCCGGATGGAGCTTTGCGAAGTCGTCGGGCCCGAATCCTCTCCGCCGCAGCAGAGCGAGCGCGAGTGCGTCGCCCATCACCACGGCCGCGGTAGTAGAGGATGTCGGCGCCAGGTCGTGGGGACACGCCTCCTCATCGACCCCGCAATCGATGACGATGGTCGCCTGCCTTGCCAGGCTCGACCGTCTACGTCCAGTCATCGCAACGACTTGTACACCCGTACGTGAAAAGTATTCCACCAGGCCGCGCAGTTCGTCGGATTCTCCGCTCTTGGAGAGCAGAATCGCGATATCGCCGGGCCCGACGATGCCGAGGTCGCCGTGCAGTGCCTCCACGGGATGAAGGAAGCTGGCGGGCGTACCGGTCGACGTGAGAGTGGCTGCGATCTTTCGCGCGACGATCCCCGACTTACCGATGCCCGAGACGATGACTCTGCCATCGGCCGCGAGAATCGCCTCGACGGCATCGACGAAGCCGTGATCGAGGCGGGACTCGAGGGCAGCGGCCGCGGCCGCCTCTGTCCGGATGACGCGGCGGGCCTCCTCGAGTGCCTCGGCGGTCTCGTGCGCCGACCGGTCAGGACCGCTCGCGAAGGCGGGACTCCTCATCCCTCTCTCTCGTTCAGGTACTCTTCGACCCGGAGCACCCACTCTCCCCGAGCGCGCAGGAGCGCTTCGGCGAACTCGCGGATCGCGCCGGCGCCGCCCGCTACTCGGCTGGTCCAGTGAGCGACCGCCTTGACCTCCGAGGCGGCGTTGGCGACTGCGACGCGGAGCCCCGCGCGGCGGAGCACAGGGAGGTCGGGGAGATCGTCACCCACGAACGCAGCCTGCTCCCACTCGAGGCCGAACTTCTCCAGGAGCCGCGTGGCGATCGGGAGCTTGGCCGCGCTCGGATCCTGGTGGCACTCGTCGATCTCGAGCTCCGCGGCGCGAAGGCTCACGGCACCGGAGACGCGGCCCGTGATGATGGCCACTTCGATTCCCGATGCACGCATGAGGCGTATGCCGAGCCCGTCCATGATCTCGAAGCGTTTGAGCTCGATTCCCTCGCCGGATTCGGTGGCGCCGAGATAGATGCCGCCGTCCGTCAGCACGCCGTCCACATCGAGCATGACGAGCCGAATGTTGCGCGCGATCTCGGGGTCGATCAGGGTCTCTCTCATTCTCAGCCGCGCACGGGTTCGGGCGAGGTGGCGGCACGAATCGCCAGGACCTGGTCCAGCAGCCGGTCGAGCTGATCGAGCCGAAGCATGTTGGTCGCGTCCGACGGTGCGGATTGCGGTTCGGGGTGCACCTCGAGGAAGAGCGCATCGGCACCGGCGGCGGTTGCCGCGCGAACGAGGGCCGGGATGTGCTCGGGCTCACCGCCACTCACGCCGGACCCCTGCCCCGGCCGCTGCACCGAATGGGTACCGTCGAAGATGACGGGCCCCTCGCAGACGCTCCGGAGCGCCGCGAAGTTGCGCATGTCGACGACCAGATCCCCGTAGCCGAAGAACGTCCCGCGTTCGGTTACGGCCACTCCACCGGCGCCGGCCCGGGTGACCTTTTCGACAGCGCCCTTCATCTCTCGCGGGCCCATCCACTGACCCTTCTTCACGTTCACGGCGCACCCGGTCGAGCCCGCGGCGACGAGCAGATCCGTCTGGCGGCAGAGGAAGGCGGGGATCTGGAGCACGTCGACGACCTCCGCCGCGCGCGCACACTGATCGGCCTCGTGCACGTCCGTGAGAAGGGGAAGCCCCGAATTCTGCCGGATGCGGGCGAGTCTCGTGAGTCCCTCGTCCAGCCCGGGACCCCTGGGTGAGGCGGTCGAAGAGCGGTTCGCCTTGTCGAAGGAGGCCTTGAAGATCACAGGGAGCCCCCGCTCCGCCGCCACCGTGGCGAGCCGCTCGGCGATTCGCAGGTTCAGGTCGTCCTCTTCGAGCACGCACGGGCCGGCGATCAGAAAGAACTCGCCTCTTCCCGTGAACAGTTCGGCGATCGTCATGAAGCGAACGTGGCCGGTGCGTCCTTAGCCCGGGCGGCGCCGCTCTGCGCGTCCCTTCTGTCCACTGCAGCCTCGATGAACGAGGCGAAGAGCGGGTGGGGATGATTGGGACGCGATTTGAGCTCCGGGTGGAACTGCGTGGCGACGAACCACGAATGGTCGGCGATCTCGATCATCTCGACCAGGTCGCCGTCGGGCGAGGTCGCGCTCACCGTCATGCCGGCCTCCGAGAGCGCGTCGCGGTACGTATTGTTGACTTCGTAGCGATGGCGATGCCGCTCGCTGACCTCGTTGGAGCCGTAGATCGCTGCGGCCCGCGACCCCGCGGCAAGGCGTGCGGCGAAGGCGCCGAGGCGCATGGTCCCGCCGAGGTCGGTCACCTCACGTTGTGAGTTCATCAGGCAGATGACCGGATGCTCCGTGTCGCCCGCCCATTCCATCGAGTGCGCCCGGTGAAGACCGCACACGGTCCGCGAGAACTCGATGATTGCCGCCTGAAGGCCGAGGCAGATTCCGAAGAACGGCAGGTCGTTCTCTCTCGCCCAGCGGATCGCGCTCAACATCCCCTCGACGCCGCGGACCCCGAAGCCGCCAGGGATCAGGAGACCCTGGTAATCCTTTAGGCGCTCCTCGGTGCCCGGGTCCTCGAAGTCTTCCGATGAGAGCCAATCGATCTCCACCCCGACATCGTTTGGGATCCCGCCGTGGATCAGCGCCTCCTGAACGGACTTGTACGAATCGACGAGTGCCACGTACTTCCCGACCACGGCGATACGGACGGTTCCGTTGGCGGGTTCCTTGATGCGCTTGACCAGCGCCTGCCAGTTGGACAGGTCAGCTTTGGGCGCGTCGATGTGGAGCTTCGAGAGCACCAGGTCGTCCATTCGCTGCGACCGGAGGATGAGCGGCACCTCGTAGATCGACTTCGCGTCGACGGCCTCGATGACGGCCCCCACGTCGACATTGGCGAAGAGCGCGATCTTGCGGCGGAGCTCGGGCTCCAGCTTCATCTCGGAACGGCATACGAGGATGTCAGGCTGGATTCCGATCTCCATGAGCTCGCGCACGGAGTGCTGTGTCGGCTTCGTCTTGAGCTCGCCCGCCGCCGCAAGGTAGGGGACGAGGGTGACATGGATGAACAGCGTGTTCTCGCGCCCGATCTCCTGCCGGTACTGCCGGATCGCCTCGAGGAACGGCAGGCTCTCGATGTCACCGACCGTGCCGCCGATCTCGGTGATCACCACGTCGTGATTGGGACCCAACCGCTTGATCGCCGACTTGATCGCGTCGGTGATGTGTGGAATCACCTGGACCGTCGCCCCCAGATAGTCCCCGCGTCGCTCCTTCGTGATCACATCCTGGTAGATGCGGCCTGTCGTGATGTTGTTCGCCTGCGACAAGGACTGATCGATGAAGCGCTCGTAGTGGCCGAGGTCGAGGTCGGTCTCGGCTCCGTCATCGGTGACGTAGACCTCCCCATGCTGGAACGGCGAGAGCGTGCCCGGATCGACGTTGATGTAGGGGTCGAACTTCTGTAGCGTCACACGCATCCCCCGCTCGACGAGCAGCCGACCCAGCGAAGCGGCGGCGATACCCTTTCCGAGCGATGATACGACGCCGCCGGTGACGAAAATGTACTTGGTTGGTGCCGACTTCGAGTCGCTCATGGAGTGGTGTACCGGTTTGCGTTTGATCGGGGTTCTACGTCTTCAGCTACCGTCGTCCGGCATCCGTCTAGGGAGTATATCGCAATCGGATGGAGGTTGTGACTTGAAGTCACTTCGAAGCTCCGCGATCCGGCTCGCGCGCGAGGTCGTTCAACTAGCCCGAAGCCGGAGCTCAGCGCGATCGGCATCCTCGATGGTATCGATACCCCCGTGCGCTCCATCCGTGACGGCCACCCCGATGCGCATGCCCGCGGCGAGCGGCCTGAGCTGCTCGAGGCGTTCCATACGCTCGAGCTCGCCCTCCGGTAGCGCTACCCATCGCTGCAGCGCGGCGGCGCGATACGCATAGACCCCGATATGTCGGAGCAGGACGCCGCTCGCGAAGTCCGCCGGGCCCGGTTCGCCGTCACGGAGGTGTGGAACAGGCGCGCGCGAGAAGTATAGCGCTGCGCCGTTCGTTCCGCGCACTACCTTTACGACGGATGGGGCGCGCCATTCCTCCCGCGATCCGAGTCGCGAGGCGATGGTGCCGATCTCCCAATCGCCATCCCGAACGAGACGCACCGCCTCGGCAAGGTGCGAAGGATCGACGAATGGTTCGTCCCCCTGGATGTTGATCACGTAGGGAAAGTCATCATAACGGGGGCGCCGCGCCACCTCGGCGACCCGGTCGGTTCCGGAGGGGTGGCGCGGAGACGTCAGCTCGACCTCCGCTCCGATTCCGCGCGCATGTTCGGCGATCTCCTCACTATCAGTCGCAATGACGACCCGGTCGACGACTGGCGCGATGGTCACACGGCGCCAGACCCATTCGACGAGGGGCCGGCCAGCAATGATGTGGAGGGGTTTGCGGGGGAGCCGCGTCGACCCGAGGCGGGCGGGGATGACCGCGAGGGTGGGCCCGTTCATCGCGTAGACGAGGGGGCGGAGTGGCGGAGGCCGTGCGCAATAATCACGCCACAAAACTTATCGAGCGCGGGCCGCTTTGTCAAAAGGGACGGGGCGGCAGGAGCCGTCCAGCGGCGGGCCCGGCTCAGGGCAGCGGGAGGCGTATGCCGAAGCTCAACGTCGGGTCGAGCGGGCTCTCGGTGGGGTCGACGTGGAGGGTCACATCGACGATACCGAGTCTGAGGCCGACTCCCGCGTTTTGCTCGAGCGGCGGGCGAGGGTCACCGGTCCTCCAGGCGGTGCCGGCGGCGTGTTCCAGCAGAAGCGTGGGGGGGCCGAGGGTGGGAATCCGGATGGGTCGGAGTGGGATTGCATAACTCGACTCGACGAACAAGACATGATCACCGCGCAGCGCGGCGGTCGCGAGGGTCGGAAGCGTTCCGGGCCCGCCGACGAAGCCCCAACGCTGCAGGGGGGCCTCGTGAGCGCCGAGGGGAAGCACGAGGTGACCGGAGACCTGGACCTGATGCCCGTAGAGCGCGGTCATCGACCAGACGCCGTCGGCCCGGGCCTGGGCAAATTCGAAGTCACCCGCCGAGCCCGGGGCCCACTCGGCGGTGGCAGTTCCCGCGAAAGTAGCTGTCGCACCGCGCCATCCCGCGTCCGCACCGAGCTCCACGGCGGCGAGGACCCCATCGTCGACCGCCGGATTGTGTCTCCAGGACTCCTCGCGCTGGAAGAGACTCCAGGGTGTGCCCGTCTCGATCGATCGGTCGTTGGAGACGTGCAGCTCCAGACGTGGCGCGATGAACCGCTCGCCCTCGATCAGGGTGGGGGGAATGGCCCGGCCGACGGTAAGCGAAAGCTGGTCCGATTCGTAGTAGTCACGGAGGTCGGAGTGGACGACCAGCGAACTCAGCGAGTTCTCGAGGTCACCACGGATCCACGTGCCGATCACGCGGGTGGAGCGGGAAACCCGGGCCGTCAGGACCGAGTTCTCGGATGGCCGCAGGTCGACGCGGAGCGAACCGCCGAAGCGGCGGCGTTCGGTCCGATAAGCAACGGTTCCCACCAGACTCGCGGCGGGCCTCACGCCGGCCGAGGCGACTGCCGCGGACCAGAAGACAGAGAGGCCGTCCACGCGGTCGTACGTCGGTAGAGCGAAGCCGAACAGGCTCGGAAGGCGCAGCAGGCGGTGAGTGTCCGGCGCGCGGATCGTGATGGTCGACGTGCCCGCGTCGGTGTCGATCGCGAGCTCCGTCCGCGGGTCGAGCTGAACGATTCCACCGACCTGGGCGAGCCCCGACGGATATACACCGCCCCCGATCGCCGCGATGGAGCCACCCACGGTCGCCCCGGGTCGGATGAAGAAGTCGGAGGCGACCACGGCGACCGAGCCGGCAATGGCGCCTTCGAGCGAGACACGGGAACGAAAGATCACAACATCGCCGGGGACGTGGCTGTCCGTGGTGAGCGTCGTGTCGCGATCGATGACCAGGTAATCGCCGCCGGCGACGATCTCTGACAGGAGCGTCGCTGCCGGCTCGCTGCTGGCGACATCCAGCTCAATCGACTGTGCGGAGAGCATCGCCGCGCAGAGGTGTACCGAGGCGAGCGCAAGCAGGACGTGCCCCACGGCTCTAGAGACGGTTCAGAAAGTTCTGGAGCAGGGTCAAGCCGTGCTCGCTGGCGATCGACTCAGGATGGAACTGGACTCCCCAAACCGGGTGCTCGCGATGTTGGACGGCCTGGATCTCACTTTCGAACCCCGGCTCGTCCGTACGGGCGACGACCTCGAGCTCGTTGGGTACGTCGTCCGGGTCGATGATCAGGGAATGATAGCGTGCGACCGTGAACGGCGAAGGGACGCCCGCGAAGATTCCGGTCCCATCGTGAACGACGGGTGAGGTCTTGCCGTGCATCAGCCTCCCAGCCCGAATCACGCGGCCGCCGTAGGCGGCGCCGATCGCCTGGTGCCCGAGGCAAACGCCCAGGATCGGCACTGAGGGGCCGAGCTCGCGGATGACATCGACCGAGACGCCGGCCTCGGCCGGCGTACAGGGGCCTGGTGAGATGACGATTCCTTCGGGACGCAGGTCTCGGATCTGATCCGATGTCAATTCGTCGTTCCGGTGGACGACCGGCTCGGCCCCGAGTTGCCCCAGATACTGCACGAGGTTCCAGGTGAAGCTGTCGTAGTTGTCGATAACGAGGATCATGGGAGGAAACTACGGTTGCCAGTTGCCGGTTGCCAGTTGCCAGTTGCCAGTTAGGAGTACCAGCTAACGGCAGCGGGCTTCCGAGTTACGGTGACCGTGCTTCACGGCACGTGGGTCGGTCGGATGGCGGACGACGGCACTGAGCGATCTGGCCACTGGTCACTGGCAACCGGCAACCGGCCATCGGCTTCGTCGTCGGCTGAATCGCATCTCACGCCCGCGGATGAAAGGATCGGTGAACCTCCGCGAGGTAGGTCCGGTCGACATGCGTGTAGATCTGCGTGGTCGAGATGTCGGCGTGTCCGAGCATCTCCTGCACGGCGATGAGATCGGCGCCGCCCTCGAGCAGGTGCGTGGCGAACGAATGACGCAAGGTATGCGGGCTGACGGGCTTTTCGATGCCCGCCCGTTCGACGTGCCCTCGCAGGATCTTCCAGACGCCCATCCGGGACAACGGCTGCCCTCGCGCGTTCAGGAATACACGGCCCTCGCCCTTGCCCTTCTCGATCCGAGGACGGGTCTCACGCAGGTACAGCGAGAGCGCTCCCACCGCGCGTCGTCCGATCGGCACGATGCGCTGCTTGGACCCCTTACCCTGTACGAGGGCGGCCTCTTCCTCGAGTGCGAGATGGCGTAGCTGCAGGCCCGTCAGTTCGGAAACGCGGACGCCGCTGGCGTACATGAACTCGAGGAGGGCGCGGTCGCGCCACGCGAGCGGGTGTGAGAGATTGGGCGATTCGAGCAGCCGGGCAACCTCTGAATGGGTCAGCACCTCCGGGAGCGTGCGCCAACCGCGCGGGGTCTGAATCCGGTCGCTCGGGTCGGCGGCAACCAGCGCCTCCGACAGGAGGAAGCCGAAGTAGGTGCGAATCGCCGAGAGGTTTCTGGCGATGGAGCTCGGCGCCAGGCCCAGATCTTTCAGGCGGAGGACGAACCGCCGCAGCTCCGCCGTCGTCGCGGACCCGGGATCGTCACATCCATGGGCTCGCAGAAAAACCGCGAGTCGGATGACGTCGTGATCATATGCCTCGACCGTCCGCTCCGAGGTTCCGCGCTCGAACCGGAGATGGTCGAGGAAACGATGGAGATGGAAATCTCTCCGCAGCCGATCGAGGTCCCTGGACTCCGGGTCATGTGCCGTCATGCTTCGCTCCGGTACCTGCAGTTCCGTGCCGTGTTCTCCACCACCAGATGCTCACGCTCGCGAGGAGGAGCGCGGCTACGATCCAGAGCCAGATGCCGAGGTTGGCGAGGAGGTCGACCGTCGCGCGCCAGTTCGCGCCGGCGACCGCGCCCAGGTAGACGAGGAAGCCGTACCAGATGGCGGAGGCCAGCGCCAGGGGGATCGCCGTTCCCCAGAAGCCCAGATGGGAAACACCGGCGAAGGCGGGGACGATGGGCCTGAACACCGGCAGGAAGCGGCTGAAGAAGATGATCGGGAAACCGAAGCGACGATAGGCGCGGGCGAGCGCGTCGAGCTGGGCTGGGCGGAGCAGGAAGTGGCCGAGGCGGCCCCGGAAGAAGCGTGCGCCGTAATGGTGCCCCAGCCCGTAGACGAGCAGCGCACTGAAAACGTTGCCGGCCCACACCGCGGCAAAGAGCCACCGAACGTCCGCCCCGTTGACGCCGGCGACCACGCCGCCGGCCAGCACCATGACGTCGGCGGGTATCGGCGGGACGATGTTCTCGAGCCCGGCGGCGATGCCGAGGAGCGTGTAGACCAGCCAGTCCGGAATCGAGACCAGCCAGGAGAGTACGGAGGTGGCACGGTCCACGACGAAATCGATCCTTCAGAGGTGGGGCGAGGTGTTCAGAGCGCGGGCAGTCCGGGCGAGTGCCTCTCGTGGACCCGATCCTGGTCCTCGATGCGGTCGATCAGCGCCACGGCGTGGACGCCGATCCCTTCCTCGCGCCCCGTCCATCCCATGCCTTCGTTGGACTTAGCCTTGATGGAGACGTTCGTCGGCGCGATGCCCATCAACTGCGCCAGGCTGCGGCGGATGGCGTCGGTGTGGGGCGCCAGGCGCGGGCTCTCGGCGATGACCGTGACGTCCACATTCACGATCTGGTAATTCTCACGGTCGAGCAAGCGCAGGACGTGCGCCAGCAGGTCGAGCGAGTTGGCGTCCTTCCAGGTCGGGTCCGACGGTGGGAAGTGGGTACCGATGTCACCCAACCCGGCAGCGCCCAGAACCGCGTCGGCGACCGCGTGCGTGATCGCATCCGCATCGGAGTGGCCGGCGAGGCCACGCTGCGATGGGATCTCGACTCCCCCGAGGATCAGCGGCCGCCCCTCGACGAAGCGGTGCGAGTCGTAGCCGTGGCCGATACGCATGGGGCTACTGCAGGGAATAGGGAGCAGGGAATAGGGAATAGCCTGCAACGACGGAACTACTCGGCTCTTCGACACGGAGATGCGGTATCGCCGGAGAGGCCGACCGCCCAGGTCGTGGTCGGCTATTCCCTATTCCCTGCTCCCTATTCCCTGCCGTCATCCCACCGTCGAATGGCCAGGGAGACATTGTGACCGCCGAAGCCGAAGCTGTTGGAGAGGGCGAGGTCGACCGGCCGCTCGACGGGGCCTTCCGTGGCGTAGTCGAGATCGCAGGCCGGGTCGGGCTCCGAGTAGTTGATAGTAGGCGGGATGATACCGTTGCGGCAGACGAGGGCGGTGATCACGCCTTCCACACCGCCGGCGGCGCCCAGGGTGTGGCCGGTCATGGATTTCGTGGAGCCAACGATCAGCTTGGCGGCGTGATCCCCGAATACGGCTTTGATGGCCGCTGTCTCATTGACGTCATTCGCGGGGGTGGAGGTGCCGTGGGCGTTGATGTACCCGACTTCCCGCGGCGCCGCGCCCGCGTTGCGGAGCGCCGCCTTCATCGCCCGCGCGGCCCCCTCGCCGCCCGTCGCCGGGGCGGTGATGTGGTAGGCATCGGCGGTCTGGCCGAAACCCGCCAGCTCGGCGATGATCGGTGCGCCGCGGGCGCGCGCATGCGCGAGCTCCTCGAGCACGAGCACACCCGCGCCTTCCCCGAGGACGAATCCATCTCGGGTCGCATCGAATGGGCGGCTCGCGGTCGACGGCGTCTCGTTGCGTTCGGAGAGCGCCTTCATCGCGGCGAACCCCGATACGGTCATCGGCGTGACGCTCGCCTCGGTGCCCCCGGTGATCATGATCTCGGATTCGCCGGCCATGATCGACCGGAATGCGTTGCCGATGGCGTGCGCGCCCGACGCGCACGCCGAAACGGTGGCGTAATTCGGCCCCTTGGCACCATACCGGATGGAGATCAGGCCCGCCGCGATGTCCGCAATGAACATCGGCACGAAGAATGGGGAGACGCGGCTCGGCCCCTTGGCGATGAACCGCCCGTGCTGTTCCTCGAACGTCCCGATACCGCCGATGCCGCTGCCCATGATGACACCGAAGGTGTGCGGATCGATCGAGGAACGATCCTCGTCGAGGCCCGCCTCGCGCATGGCCTGGACCGTCGCGCCGATGGCGAGCTGCGCATAGCGATCGGTACGCTTGATTTCTTTGCGGTCGATATAGTCGTCCGCTACGAAGTCCGTGACCTCGCCGGCGAAGCGGACGGGGTAATCGGACGGGTCGAAGCTCTGGATGGTGGCGACGCCACTGTTCCCCGCGAGGAGGGACGCCCACGACGACTGGACGTCCTTCCCTACCGCGGTGAGCAGGCCGGTGCCGGTGACGACGACGCGGCGGCTCATCGACATCCCCTTCGCCTTCCTGACTTCGGCTCAGCCCTGCTGTTCCTTGATGTAATTCACCGCGTCGCCGACCGTCTGCATCTTCTCGGCGTCCTCGTCCGGAATCTCAATGCCGAACTCCTCTTCGAACGCCATCACCAGCTCGACGGTGTCGAGAGAGTCGGCGCCGAGGTCCTCGACGAAGGAGGCGTCCGACGTGACCTTCTCGGTTTCCACGCCGAGTTCGTTGATGATGATGTCCTTGACCCTCGCCTCGATGTCCGCCATCGCTAGTTTCTCCTTTGGAAGTGAAAGCGCGAGCAGGTCCTCGCGTCCGAATCAAGAGCGCACCGGGGCGCGCCGCGCGCGTGATAGTACTAGATGACCATCCCGCCGTCCACCACCAGAACCTGACCGGTCATGTAGGCGGATGCGGGTCCTGCCAGGAAGCGTACGACGCCTGCGATATCCTCTGGCTGGCCGAGCCGGCCGAGCGAGATCTGCTCGAGGAGCGCCTCGCGCGCAGAGTCCGGTAGCGCGGAAGTCATGTCGGTCTCGATGTAGCCGGGAGCGAGCGCATTGACGAGGACGCCACGCGAGGCGAGCTCCCTGGCCACGGACTTCGTCAGTCCGATCAAACCGGCCTTCGAGGCGGCATAGTTCGCCTGCCCGACGTTCCCGGTGATACCGACGACGCTGCTGATGTTGATGATGCGGCCGGAGCGGCGCTTCATCATGCCCCGGGCTACCGCCCGGGTGGTATTGAAGGCGCCTCTGAGATTGGTGTCGATGACGCTGTCCCAGTCTTCGTCCTTCAGGCGCATGAGGAGATTGTCGCTCGTGATGCCGGCGTTGTTGACCAGAATGTCGACGCCCTCGAGCTCCGTCTCGACCCGCTTCACCATCTCATTCACGCTGCCGCTGTCGCCGACGTCGGCCGCGTAGCCGCGGTGGCCGTCGCCAGGCAGCGAAGCCGCGGCTTCCGAGGCCCGGCTCTCAGCGCGGGCGACGACCGCGACCCGCGCGCCGCCCTCGGCGAGGGCCCGCGCGATCGCCAAGCCGATTCCCCGAGACCCGCCGGTCACGACGGCGGATTGTCCCTTCAACTCCAAGTCATCCCTCCTGCCGCAGGTAAGCAGTCAGCTCCTCGACCGTGCCGAGCGCGCGCGCCGAGGCGGCGCGGTCGATCCGGCGAAGGAGCCCCGAAAGTACGTTGCCGGGGCCGATCTCGACAAACGCACCGATGTTCGCCTGACGCATTACCCGGACGGAATCGGCCCAGCGTACGGGCGACGTCAGCTGTCGCAGGAGCAATTCGCGTGCGTCATCGGCGCCCGAGACGGCCTCGGCGGTCACGTTGGAAACGACCGGGAACGCCAGCTCGTGGAAGTTCGTGGCCGCCAGCGCCTCGCTGAGCCCTTCGACGGCGGGCTCCATGAGCGGCGAGTGGAACGCGCCGGAGACGTTCAGCGGAACCACCCGCCTGGCGCCGGCTTCGGTCAGCAGGGCTTCCGCCGCCCGGACCGCCTCGACATCACCGGAGACGACGAGCTGTCCGGGCGAGTTGTAGTTCGCCGGAACGACGGTCGCGCCGGTTCGGGCCGATGCCTCGGTGCAGGTCTTCGCCGCCGGTGCATCTTCCAGGCCGAGCACCGCCGTCATCGTTCCGGGACGGCGAGTTCCGGCTTCGTACATCAACTCGCCCCGTCGGCGGACGGTTCGGACCGCGTCCGCGAAGTCGAACGAGCCGGCGCAGAAGTAGGCGCTGAACTCACCCAGCGAGTGGCCCGCCGCGAGTGCGGGAGCGACCGGCCGCTCCGCCTCGAGAACCCGCCATACAGCGGCGCTGTGCACCAGGATCGCGGGCTGGGCATTCTGGGTGCGCGTCAGCTCGTCTTCAGGTCCGGACCAGCAGATTCGCGAGAGCGCGAGCCCGAGCACGTCGTCCGCCTCCTGGAAGGTGGCACGGGCAGCGGGAAACGCTTCCGCGAGGTCCTTCCCCATCCCGACGAATTGCGATCCCTGTCCAGGGCAGAGGAGTCCGATCACAGGCGTACGACGTTCGCTGCCCAGGTGAATCCGGCGCCGAACGCGACCATCAGCACGAGCGAGCCCTCTCCGGCCCGGCCGCTCTCGATGGCCTCATCGAGCGCGACCGGCAGAGAGGCCGAGCTCATGTTTCCGTACCGATCGACGTTGACGAATACGTTTTCCATCGAAATTCCGGCATACTTCGCGGTCGCCTCGATGATTCTGATGTTCGCCTGGTGCGGTACCAGCAGGTCGATCTCATCGGCCTTCACACCCGCCCGCCGCAGCGCGCCATCGGCGGCTTCACACATCGAGCGGACGGCCGACCTGAACACCTCGGGGCCCGCCATCCGGACCAGATGCGAGCGCTCGTCCAGTACCGCCAGATCCATCGGGATGCGGGTGCCGCCCGCCGGTCGGTAGAGCAGCTCGGCCAGGGCCCCGTCGGACTTCATGAACGAGGAAAGGATGCCCGAGGGCCCGCCGTTGCCACGCTGCACGATCGCCGCGCCAGCGCCGTCGCCGAATAGAACGCAGGTCGTGCGGTCCGTCCAGTCGATGATCGAGCTCATCTTCTCGGAGCAGATCACCAGTACCGTGTCCGCCTGCTCGGCGATGATATGGGCGCTGGCAATGGAGAGACCGAAGAGGAAGCCCGAGCACGCCGTGGCGTAATCGTAAGCGCCGGCGTTGCCGGCGTCGAGCATCGCCTGGACGTCACAGGCGGTGGACGGGAGCAGTCGATCCGGCGTCGCAGTCGAGACGATCACCAGGTCGAGATCCTCGGCGGCGACATCCGCGGCGGAAAGGGCCCGTCGCGCGGCCTCCGCGCCCATGTCGGCGGCGGACATCTCGGGGGGCGCAATGCGGCGCTCGCGGATTCCCGTCCGGGAGGTGATCCATTCGTCCGAAGTGTCGACCATCCCCTCCAGCTCGGCGTTCGTCAACACGCGGTCGGGGAGGAAACGCCCGGTACCGGCCAGACGCGCGCCGCGGGAAGTCGCTGCGGCCGTCATGCCCTGCCCCGGGGCGGCCGAAGCTGCCCCAATCGTTTCTGAATGTGGATCTTCATCTCCTGTTCCACCGCCTGGACGGCCACCTTGATCGCGTTCGATACCGCCTTGGGCGGCGAACCCCCGTGACAGATGATGACCACGCCATTGACGCCGAGCAACGGGGCACCGCCGTACTCGGTGTAATCGAGCACCTCGAAGATCCTTCGCAAGTCCGCCGTCACGGCGGACTCCTCCATCTCCTTGCGAAGCAGATCCAGGATGAACCCCGCCACCGACTCGTAGAACTTCAGCAGGACGTTGCCGACGAAGCCGTCGCAGACCAGAACATCGCACTTGTGATCGATGATGTCACGGCCTTCGATGTTCCCGACGAAGTTCAGCGAGGAGGCGCTCAGGAGTTGATGGGCCTTCAGCACCTGGTCGTGCCCCTTGCCCGGCTCCTCGCCGATGTTCAGAAGGCCGACGCGAGGCCGCGCGATCCGCATCAGGTCCTGCGCGTAGATGGTGCCCAGGTGTGCGAACTGGAGCAGGTGGTTGGACCGTGTCTCGATGTTGGCGCCCGCGTCGATCAGCAGCGTGTGACCCTGGCTCGTCGGCAGGATCGCGCCGACCGGCGGACGGTCGACGCCGGGAAGAGGCCGCAGGATCAACAGCGAGCCCGCCATCACCGCACCCGTCGAACCGGCGCTGATGAATGCATCGACCTCGCCACGTTTGTGCAGGTTCAGGCCGACGACGATGGACGAGTCGCGCTTCCGGCGAATCGCCTGCGCCGGTGAATCCTCCACCCCGATCCGCTCTGGTGCGTGCACGATCTCGATTCGCTCGTGCGGAGCGTTCGGATGGCGACTCAGCTCCGCTTCGATGCGGTTACGATCGCCGACGAAGATGAGATGGAAATCCGCCTCCAGGGTGCGTAAAGCCCCAATCGCGCCCTCCACCTCGATGGTAGGGGCGCGATCGGATCCCATCGCATCCAGCGCGATCCGCATGGCGGAGATGCGCGCTTAGATTTCTTCGACGTCAAGCCGTTGCACGTTGCGGTAGTAGCCGCAGGTCGCGCAGACACGGTGGGGTACGTGCGGATCGCCACATCGCGGGCAGTCGGTGATCGCCGGCATCTGCGCCTTTACGTGCGTACGGCGCTTGCGCTGCCGCTGCTTCGATTGGCGCCTCTTTGGTACGGCCATTTAGCCCTCTTCTCTGGAGGTCAGTCGAACTTGATATTCTTCAACGCGTCCCACGGGCCCGGCCCCTCATCGGGTACACAGTCGCACGTCGTCCGGTTGAGCTCCTCGCCGCACTGCGGGCAAAGCCCGCGGCACGTCTCTGAACAAACTACGAAATTCGGCGCCAGCAGTACGAGCTGCTCGCGCAATGCCTCCGTGACGTCCAACTCGTCACCACGTTCCGGGAGCGGATAGACCTCTCCGCTCAGTTCCGCTTCCTCGTCACCCGATAGCGGCTCGTACAGCAGGTGGACCGTCTCACGAATGCTCACCGGTGCCGGCGTCAGGCAGCGCCGGCAGTCGGCGGCGAGTCTCGTCTCCATCTCCCCGCGAACCAGCACCCCGTCGCCCACCATGCGAGCTTCGAGATCGACCCGAAGCGGTTCTTCGAGGGCGAGCCCCACCTCATCCCACATCGGGTCGTCGGCGGCGATGCGCCCCTGCAGCCCGACCGGATCGCGTGCGACCGAGGCGAGACTCAGAATCAGCATAAACGTATAAAATAGCCGCTCTTCCGGGCGGAGTCAACGTCAAGAGGGCAGGAGGAAGCAGGGGGGTCGGTGGGCCGCGTCGCCGCAGTCCAGGGGGCACTCGAAAGCGCACGGCCAAGGGGCTGGGAGGGGCCGCCCGCTCCGGCGAGTGCGGCGGCGGCGGACTGGGCTCAGTCGTCGCGCGAGTCGAAGAAGAGGAGCGAGGCGAGAAACGAGACGAGGCTGATGACGATGGAACCGAGGAGCGCGGGGATGAAGCCTTCGACGAAGAATGCGATGCCCAGGGCGCGAGCGATGACGGCAGCCAGGAGGAGCATGCCGGCATTGATGACGAGGAGGAAGAGCCCGAGGGTGACGAAAATGACGCCGCACGCGAGCGCGCGGAGGATGGGCCGGATGAGGGCGTTGACGCCACCGAGAATGAGGGCGACGGCGAATAGGGGGCCGAGGCCTTCCTCGAGCCGGATGCCCGGCACGAGGCGAACCGCCGCCCAGACGGCTGCTGCGGAGACGATCCAGCGGAGGAGAAGCGTCATGGGAGGTAGTCTACAGTCGACATTCGACAGTCGATAGGGGGACGAAGGTTCGGCCGATTGCGGGCCGTCGACTGTCGGCTAACGCTCCTCACCCGACGAGCCGGTCGTTCTCGAAGAAGAAGGCGATCTCGCGCTGGGCGTTCTCGTCCGAATCGGAGGCATGGATGGCGTTGCGGCCCTTGGACTCGGCGTAGAGCTTCCGGACGGTGCCCTCCTCGGCCTCGGCGGGATCGGTCGCGCCGATCACCTCGCGAAGCTTGGTGACGGCGTTCTCGCGCTCCAGCGCGATGGGGACGGCCGCGCCGGAGGTCATGAATTCGACGAGCTCGCCGTAGAACGGCCGCTCCCGGTGGACCGCGTAGAAGTCGCCCGCCTGATCGCGAGAGAGGCGAATCATGCGCATCCCGAGGATGCGGAAGCCTTCGCCCTCGAGATGGGCGATGATCTTTCCGGTATGACGGGAGCCGACGGCGTCGGGCTTGATGATGGCCAGGGTATGGGACATGTCAGGATTCAGGATTCAGGATTCAGGATTCAGGATTCAGGATTCAGGATTCAGG
>JBBDRL010000069.1:0-10840 GCA_040905505.1 Gemmatimonadota bacterium
GGCTCTTGAAGCCCTGCATCTGGATCGCGGTGTGATGGACGAAGCAGTCCTTCGTGCCGTCTTCGGGCGTGATGAAGCCAAAGCCCTTGGCGTCGTTGAACCACTTCACGGTGCCGACGGTTCGCATCCCGTACTCCTGGTTGGTTGATCGACTCTCGATGTCCGGACTTCCGTGCCACCGATCGCCTCAGATGGGCGGGTTCTGTCGCCCCCCGCTACCGGGCGTCGGCGGAATAGAAAAAGGACCAGGGCTAGTCAGCAACCCAGGTCCTCTTGCACGCTGGTGTTCGAGACGAATCCGAACATGCTTGCCGAGTGAGCAAATTTATCGAGCAGCCGCAGAATGTCAAGAATAATCGCCTGGACGAGCATGCGCGACGGAGGGCCGGGTGGGGAGAGAATCTTGCGAATCGTCGGATCAGTGAATGAAGGGAGGCAGAGGTGGTGAAAACGTCTACACGGGAGATGGATATCATTGGTAAGCGGCTGATCCCGCTCGATGGTGGTGAGCGGGACCATGACGCTTTGATCGAGCAGGTCGGGGGCGTACGCGTGGTGCTGCTCGGAGAGGCGCTGGATCCGGTGGAGCGAACCGCCGCGTGGGAGAAGGGGTAGGCGCCGGATACGTGGCCGTTTGAGGCTTGAAGGGGGCAGGATTCAGGATTCAGGATTCAGGATTCAGGATTCAGGATTCAGGATTCAGGATTCAGGGGGATGGAATGGGAGCTGGACGGAGTCGGATGAGCGCTACGGGGTGGACGGTGGTGCTAGGGGTTATCGTGGGTGGCTGCGGTGGGGTGGGGGAAAGCGGGGGCGGTGGGGGCGATGTCGGCTCCGATGTTGTGGCGGAGGACGTGGATTCGGCGCCCGATGCCCCGGTGGCTGGGGCGACGGAGGTGGACACGATTCGGATCGAAGGGATGGCGGAGGCGATCGAGGTGCAGCGGGTGGAATCGCCGCCGGGTTTCGCGGCGCAGTTTACGACCACCGCACCGGCCGATATGCGGGTCGACTTCATCGAGGCGGGGGAGGGTCAGGAGGCGCGGTTCACGGCTGCGTTCGCTGGAACCCACACGCCCGCGGCCACCTTCCGTTTCGTTCCATTGCCTGGCGCCGATTCGGAGGTGGAGGCACGAGAGCAGGTCGCAGCGGTGGCCGGCCAGCATTCGGCGGCCGCGCGGGAGCCGCCCCTGAGAGATTGGGCGGTCGAGGAGTATGCGCTGAGCGGCGAGCGTAGCGGGTTCATCGGCCTTGGCCGGGCGGCGGATGTCTGGTACTACTTCCAGGCGAGCTACCCGCCCGAATACGGCGACGGGATGGGGCCACGCATCGACCTCATACTTCGGAACTGGCGCTGGATGCCGGAAGGGGAGCCGCTCACACGAGACTCAGAAGGTTGAGCGGTGAAGCGGGCTCCGCACGGGTAAGCACGTACCACATCAGCGCGATCACAACGATCACGAGCGGCATCAGCCACACCCACATCGGGATTCCCCTGCCTCCTCGCTCCGCTCCCCGCTCCCGCTCGATCACCTCGTGGTACTCGATCCGCTCACCCGGCTCCGCCGGTTGCTGAGGATTCTCGTCCATTCCTTCCACTCCGAATGGGTGACGTCCCTCCGGTGGACGCGGCCTGGTCGATGCGCGCATCGTGCCAGGGATCGGCTCGAGGCGATCGACGGCTGGTGGCACGGGGACAGGGCGGCTCACGAGGGTCTCCCGGAGCCGCCCCTGACCGGGCGCAACACCAACCGCCGACCGTCGAACGCCTGGCCTTACTCCCTCACGAGCTGCACATCCAGATTCACCCGGATGTCGGTGCCCACCAGCACGCCTCCCGCTTCGAGGCCCTGGTTCCAGGTGAGTCCGAAGTCCCGCCGGTCGATCGTCGTGCTGGCGCTGAAGCTCATCCGCTCACCTCCCCACGGATCCGGGCCCCGGCCGTCGTAGGTCACGACCAGCTCGACGTCTCGTGTCGTCCCGCGAATCGTCAGTTCGCCAGCTAACGCGAACTGGTCGCCGGGCTCGGAGAAGGCGGCCCGGACAGGCCCGCCGCGGAAGGTGAGCCGCGGATGCGACGCGACGTCGAAGAAGTCGGCGGACCGCAGATGAGCATCCCGCTGCTCGGCGCCCGTGTCGACACTCGCCGTATCGATCTCGATATCGATGGCCCACGCCCCGGCATCGCTCTCATTCGTCCGGACCACGCCTCCCACCCCGCCAAATCGTCCCTTCACCGTCGTGATCATCATGTGCTTGACCGTGAACTCGACGTGGCTGTGCGTCGGGTCTACGGCCCACGTCTCGACGCCTCTGGTGACCTGCGTCTCCGCTGTGCTCATGTCGTCCCCTCTTCCTCTCAGGTTTCCGTGATCGGTGACACCACGAGTGACTCACCCCTGGGTATCACACTTATGAGATAAATGGCCGAACTAAAGCCCAGCACTGCGGGGTTCATCGCGCGCTGGCAAAGCCTGGCCAGCCCGCTAGCCGTCATTTATCTTAGAACTAAGCTAATTCGATGGCGCGGGCCCGTCAAGGGGAATGGGACTACGCCGGGGGGGCCACGGGAGACATGGCCCGGGCACGGGCGCCGAAGACCTGCGCCGGCCACCCTCACGCGCCGGCGTAGGCCAGGCTGGAGGTACGCGGTGGGCGCCGTGAGCGAGGCCGGGTGCCGCGCATCTTTGATCGCGCGCCGTACTCGGGTGTAGATTGCGATACGAAGTCAGTGGCGGCGGCTCCGAGAGGTCGTCGTCCGTGGGAGAGGTCAGCCGAACGCGCTGGAGGATCATGGGCATGAAGGGATCGATCGTACTGATGGCGGGGATACTGGCGGGGTGCGGTAGCAGTGCGGCGCCGGCGGAGCCGCCGGTGAGCACGGGTGGGGGGCTCGAGGCGTTCCTGAAGCAGAGCGGGTACTCGAGCGTCGAGATGTCGCGTCTGCCGACGGGGCATTTCTCGGTATCGGGGACGGCTGACAGCGTGCGGTTCGATCTGATCCTCGACACCGGGGCTTCGCACACGATCATCGATACCGAGCGTGCCGACCGTTTCAATCTGATGACGCGCGATCGCGGGGGAACGGCGACGGGGCTAGGCGTTTCGGGGCAACGGATCGAGAGTGGGCAGCTCGACAACGTGGCGCTGGGCGCAGTCCGATTCGCGCGGATCCCGGTAGCGGTGGTGGACCTCTCGGAGGTCAACGGGGTTCTGGAGCGATTGGGGAACGCCCCTGTGGACGGGGTGATCGGGGCTGACGTCTTGATGTCGCAGCAGGCGGTGATCGATTATGGGAGTCTGAATCTCTATCTCAAGGAATAGCGAGCGGGTAGAGGAGGAGAGAGCGAGGGAAGATGTGTGCACGTGCGACGCTGACGGTGAGCGCGGACGATCTGGAGGAGACGTTTGGTCACGAGGTGCCGACAGGCTATCGCCCCAGCTTCAATTTAGCTCCCACGCAGCCGCTTCTCGTGTTGAGCGAACGGGATGACGGGGTGGTATTCCAGCACGTCCGCTGGGGATTGGTTCCCTTCTGGGCCGACGACGAATCGATCGGCCGACGGTTGATCAACGGCCGGTCGGAGACGGTAGCGACGAAGCCCGCATTTCGAGCGGCGTACGCAAAGCGGAGGTGTCTGGTCGTCGTGGACGGTTTCTACGAATGGCAGCGGGCGCCGGACGGCAAGCGGCCGCACCGCATCCGGATGAGGAGTTGCGAGCCGTTCACGCTCGCCGCTATCTGGGAGCGGTGGGAGCGGGGCCCCGAGCCGCTGGAGACCTGCGCGGTGTTGACCACGGCTGCGAACGCGTTGATGGCGCCGATCCACGACCGCATGCCGGTGGTCGTCGCATCGGCCGACCGTGCGGCGTGGCTGGGGGCGGAGGCGTCGCGGGAGCGACTGGGAGAGCTGCTGAGGCCGTACCCGGGCGACGAACTGGAGGCCTACGAAGTCTCGACGCTCATGAACAATCCGCGTCGGAACGAGCCGGCGTGCATTACGCCAGTCGACCCGCCGCTGTCGCTCCTCTGAGTGGATGCCGCCGCGGGTCTAGCCGCTCTTTGGAGGGCGCTCCATGATTCGCAGAGAAACCAACCCGAATAGCTGAGTTGTCGATGGAGGTTCCGAGTGTAGGACTGGCCGTCGCGTTCGCGGCAGGGCTGCTGTCGTTCCTGTCGCCGTGCGTGCTGCCGCTGATCCCGTCGTACGTGACCTTCATCACAGGCATGAGCCTGGATGAGCTGACGGCCGACGACGTCGAGCGGGAGCGCGTTCGTAGGGCGGTTCTGGTGCACGGGACGCTCTTCATCGTCGGCTTCACCATCGTCTTCGTCGTGCTCGGCGCGTCCGCCACCTTTCTGGGGTCACTCTTCAACTACGCCAGCCGCTGGGTCGAGCGTGTGGGCGGGGTGCTGTTGATCGGGTTCGGCCTCTATCTTCTCGGAGTTCTGCGGATCCCCGGTGCGACGCGCGAGTGGCGAGTTCACCTGGGTGACAAGCCGATCGGCTACATGGGAACCGTTCTGGTGGGCATCACCTTCGGTGCCGGGTGGACGCCGTGCATCGGCCCCGTGCTCGGCGGGATCCTGACGCTCGCGGCGACGAGCGGTTCAGTGGCGAGTGGGGTCGGCCTCCTCCTGGTCTACTCCGCGGGGCTGGCGGTGCCATTCCTGATCGCCGCGCTTCTGCTGCGGCGCTTCCTCGGGAGCATGAAGCGCATAGGTCCCTGGTTCCCGTGGATTACGCGGATCAGCGGCGCGCTCCTGCTCGTGCTGGGAATCCTGATGCTGACTGGGACATTTGCCATGCTGACGGCTCTGCTCGCGCAGTGGACGCCTTCCTTCCTGCTCGAGCGCCTCTAGCGCTGGACGGGGGCACCCCGGCTGACGCGAACCATCGGAAGACTGTGACATTTCGAGTCTGAACGGACCCATGGCGGGCGATTTACGACAGGCCGGTGCGATCGAGGATCGCCTGCTGGGCGCCATTGGTGGCGGGATGATGCTGATCGCCGTCCTACTGTTGATTTTTGGTGGTGCGGGCGATACCGAGCAGGCCGTGGAGGGTACGCCGCCGCAGATGCGGCTGCTCTCGCCCGCGGACGGGGACACGGTCCCCTCGCCGGTTCAACTCCACTTCGAGAGCGACGCCCCACTGTCCGTGCAGCCGGGCGGCTGGGGGGCCGCCGGATTCCACATCCACGCCGAAGTGGATGGCCGGGAAGCGATGCCGGGACCTGCGGACATCCGGCGAGCGGCCGACGGGAGCTATGTCTGGTCTCTGGCTGCGGTCCCCGCGGGCGAACGTGCTTTGCGGCTCCTCTGGTCTGATGGGCAGCATGCACCTGTGGGCTCGGGTTCCGACGCCCCGATATCGGTCGTAATTCAGTAGTCTCGCCGCAGAGGCGATCGCTCTCCCCACCGGGAAGGCCGCTTCCATCCTACCCATTCCCGCCGATAACAGGACCCCTGAGGACGTCCGCCGGCAGGTCCTCTGTTCAGCCGATCGGCGCGGTCCGCAATCGCGTGCTTCTCCCAGGCGCCGGGTGGGGGTTTGGCTCGGTGCGCACACCAATCACGTGGCGCGTGCCGATCGGGGTCTGCCACGCGTGAGAGAAGATCGTGCGGCCATGGCGGTGAATCTGCGAGCCGGGCACTTCGAATTCGAGCGGCGTTTCCGGGGGGACTGGACCACTCATGATGAGGGTGGCGGCGTCCCTGCCGAGTCGCTCGAGCACGCCGACTTCAGCGGCAACCGAGCCAAGTTCGTTCTCAATGCTCGTTCGGATCCGAGCTGGAAGCGCGATCTCGACCCCTTCATCACCCGGTCTGCGGCGCAGGCGCGACCAGAACGAGCGCTCGGTCGTCCGATACTGCATCAGCCCGAGGGGTGCGGCGTGCTGAGCGCAGTGGATCTCGATCGACTCGCGGGCCTCGGGCGTCAGATCCGTCAGGACGACGCCGTGCATGTAGACCTGAACCTCGTGTCCGTCTGCCGGATGGATATGCGTCACGCGCCCGGGGACCCTCACTTCACCGGTCGCCAGCGGAAGCGAGATGTCGAGCTCCGTGCCTGTGGAGAATCGCGAAACAGATCGGAATCCGATCCCCGATGCATTGAGGTTTTCGACCAGACCGAGCTGTGAGCCACCTGACTCCCCGGGCGACCGTGTGGCTCGAACGTGGATCGGCAGGCGATCGATGAAACGATGGTCCCGCCGTCGCTGCTCCGACCCGGCACTGAGCCGTACGACGTCGGCCGCGAGAACGAAGTTGACGGCTGCCCATGCGAAGTTGAGTTGAAACGCCAGCGATCCTCGCCCGCGTCCACCGTAGTCGAGCCACTCGTATGCCTCCGCAAAGATTGCCCAGTAGACGGCTCCGACGATGAGGATCAGAAGCGCGAGTTGTGGGGCATAAGCCGAGACTGGTACCCGCCCGCGCCCCTTGGGCGTAACGTGAAACCGGCGTGGGCGCCTCGAGAACAGCGTTGGCACTGCGCGAGTATAGGTCCAGAACTTGGCCATGTGATAGCGCTCCGCGATCCAGGTGAAGCCGAGACCGCGGGCGAGGAGTTCCATCGCGCCGATCGAGAGGACGAGGTAGGGGACGAAGCGCAGGAGAAACTCGGTATCGAGCGCCCGGATTGGAAGAACCCCTGTCATGAAGAAGACGACAGGTGCGAGATAGAAGATGAGCTTCTGGACTCCGATGAAGTACCCGGACAGGGAATAGAAGTAGCCGAGCCTCTGGGGCAGTGATAGGCCGGGGTACGAGATGGGATTGTATCTCCGGAGCACCTGCATCGCCCCCTGCGCCCAGCGGCTGTGCTGGATGTGGAACGCGGCCGCTGAGACGGGCGAGAGGCCATAGGCGAGGTTCTCGCCGAAGTAGACCGACTTCCATCCGCGCGCGTGGAGCCGGAGGGAAGTCTCGATATCTTCGGTGATGCTGTCGGTGGAGAAACCGCCCACGTCGTCCAGGGCCGACCGCCGGAACACAGCGCAGCTCCCACAGAAGAAGGCGGAGTTCCAGCAGTCTTTTCCCGGCTGGATCACGGAGAAGAACAGCTTTTGTTCTTCCCAGATTCGTCTGGTCTCCGGATCGATGTCGTGCGTGAAGGACCCGATGTTGTAGAAGTCCTGCGGCGTCTGAACGAACGCGACTTTGCCGTCTTCGAAGAATCCTAGCAGGCGGTCGAGTATATGCGGGAGCGGTGCGTGGTCCGCATCGAGCTGAAGGATGAAATCACCTGAAGTGGATCCGAGCGCGTGGTTCAGGTTGCCGGCCTTCGCGTGTTCGTTTCCCTCGCGAGCGATGTAGCCGATTCCGAGCTCCTGCGCCATCATTCGTAGCTCGGTTCGACCGCCGTCGTCGAGCACGTAAGTCTCGTGCGGGTATCGGACCGCGCGCGCACTGATCGCCGTTCTGCGGATGACCTCGATCGGCTCATCGTAGGTCGTGATGAATACGTCGACGGAAAGGCCGTCCGAGGCAGGAGGCGCCGTGCGGTGGTTGAGCCGCCAGGCGGTGAATACCAGTAGAAAAGCCGTCAACCAGGCCCAGGTCTCCGCAAGTGCGAGAGGGACGGAGAACCAGAGCGCGTCCAGATTGAGGGTGCCCGTCCATCGCCAGAAGATGTAGTAAGACCAGTAGGCGAGGATCAGGATCGCAGTGACACGAATGGACCGTTCGCGGCGCTGCGAAGTTCGAGGTACGGAATAGCGAGGGGTGGGCTCTTGAATCCCTTCAACCTGTCCGCGTGCGGAGACGTCCGGCGCGACGTCTTCGGGGTCCGGCTTGGAGACGTCGGCGTGCGCCGATGTCGGCACGCGCTCTTCGCCGGTGTCGCGACGGGGCACATCCTGATCAGGCGGTTCGGACTGCGGGGGATCGGACGCGCCATCGGCGGTCTCGGGTGGCTGCAGTACGCCCACGACCGGGATCGCCGCTGTGATGTTGGAGCGAAGCGAGCGTTCCTCATCCGGTGTGGCGATCAGGAGGGCGGCTGCAGCGTGCGGCGCCAGGGCTGCCAGCCTCTCCGGATCGGCGGGCACATAGGCGAGGAGGCGGGTCCCGCGGCGCCGTGCAGTCCGGACCACGCGGGTCCAGCCATCGTGGTCGTAGAGCGCTGATGGATCGACGGGCGGCGATCCCAGCGGAAGAATACGAACCCGGTTCGTAGTCGTCCAACCCGCGGCGGAGATCGAAATGCCGAAGCGGAACACCTCGCTGATCCCTTCCGCCGCGCCCGCGTCCCGTCGCAACCAGGAAAAATCCGGATCGAGGTCGATGAGGACGGCGTTCCGATCGCCGGCAAGGCGCTCGGCGGCCGCGAGTGCGAGGGCGGCGGCCGTGCCGTTGCGACGTGACTCGTCCCCCGGGATGAGAAGGTAGAGCGGTTCGCCCGAGAGGTCGCCTGATGCGGGTTCGCGAGGGCGAGGCTGGCCGATTGCGATTCGCGGGGCTTCGGCGGCCCTCTTCTGCCGCACCGTGCCGATTCGGCGGAACGGCCAGCCGCGTCGCACCCGGGCACCGCGTTGGATGGCGCGTGGAGGACCGGAAGCCGACGGAGCGGGCGCTCCGACCGCCATGCGCTCGAGCATCCGCCGGTCCAGACCAGGCACCGGGCTCGATCGATCGGACTCGCTGTTTGACGGGCTAGACTTCACGCAGGCTCATTTCGGGTCCGGGGCTCGGACCGGCAAGGGCATGCTCGTGCCGGCATCGACGTTTACCCGGTTTCGACCGCGAGGGGTTCAGAGGCGGGCCTCGACCCTGGACGAACCATGATCGTGCGGGTGCTCGAGCTCCTCGCGACGGCGAAGGAGTGCGTCGAGAGTCGCTTTGAATTCGCGGAAGCTGATCTCACTGGCGAGGCAGACATCCGCGCCGGAAGTCAGCATCCGGACGCGAAGATCCATATCGTTCGCATCGATCACAATGATCGGAATGGCCGCCCGTTCGGGGCTCGATCGGATCTCTCGGATGAGGCGCGGGAGGTCGTCAGCCTGAAGCTCTGCGCCGACGATGACGGCCTTCGGCGTGGCACGACGGAGGCTCTCGCGGGCGCGGGAGGAGTCGCGCAAAACTTCGGCTTCATAGCCCTCGGCATGAAGTTGCGTTGCGACTCCCAAGCCGCGCAGTTCCTCTGGATGAAGGACCACGATTCGCCCGCCGAGCCCGAAGCCGATGCCGTGATCGGCGCGGCGCTGGAAAACACGACGCAGAACGCTCACGACTACCGGATCATACCGGGAGCCGGCGTTCCGCTGAAGTTCGTCGAGTGCAGTGGCGACGCCGCCGTTCTCGGCGGCCCGGCTGAGGTATGCGGCGCAGGCGCGCGCAATGGCAATGACTCTAGCCCCGTAAGGAATCTCCTCCTCACGAAGTCCATCGGGGTATCCCTTGCCATCCCAGCGCTCGTGCTGGTGACGCACGGCATCATGAACGCCGGCCGGGAGTGTGATTCCCTGAAGGAGCTGGAGCGAGATCGCGACTTCACGCTGCTCGGCGTTTCGACGCTCGTCGGAGTCCTTGAGGTCAGTGAGCGGGCGCCCGTTGCCAGCGCTGAGCCCCAGGGCGCCCAGGTCGCTGAGAAGTGCCGCAAGTGCGAGTGCCTCGATGTGGATTCGATCCAGCTCCAGTTCTCGACCGATCGAGATCGCCAGGAGCCGGGTAAGGCTGCTTCCCGCGTGGAACGTCGCGTCGCGATATTCGAGCAGCCGCACGAGCAGGTCACTGAGCCCGATGGCATCGGTGGTGGCGAGAGCGGTGCCTCCGGTTTCCTGCCCGTTCTGCCGGACCTGGTCCGGCGAGCCGCGCGGGTCCGAACGGCCTGCTGACGGCTCCTGTGGCCCCGACGCCGACCCGGCGTCCACGCCCCCACCGCGAACGCCCGCATCAGCCGGAGCACCTGCCGGCTCGGCGATCGGCTTGCGCGGCGATGGTTTTTGTGGCTCTCGATCGCCGGCCACCTTGCTTTCTCGGTTGCCGGCCGCCGCTGTGCCTGCCGCGGCGGGCGCCCCCATGGCGGGTCGCCCACGAGATCCTTCGGATGCCCCCCGCTCGGCGAGCGTGGCCTCGAGCAGAGCGATCATCTCATCCAGCTCGGTGTCGTCCACACCGAGCTCGGTGAGGCGTCTGTAGTGCACCAGCGACTCGCGCGTACGGCCGGCGTTGTACTCCAGCTCGGCGAGGGCCCAGAGTGCCAGTTCGTTATCTGGGTCGAGATCGATCACCTCGCGCCAGACTTCGCCAGCTCTGTCGCTGTTGCCGAGCTCCGTTTCTACCTGGGCGAGTACGATGCGGGCGCTCAGGTAATCCGGATGCCGCACAAGGCCCTGCACCAGGAGGTCACGGGCCTTTTCGAGCTCGCCGGAACGGCGGTACGCCTCCGCGAGATGCACGAAAAGCCGACCCTCCGGGTTCTTCTCGTACTCTTTCTGCAAGCGAGCGATCTCGTCGCGCGTAGAATCGGCCATGGCTGAGGTGTGTACGGGTTTCGTGCGGATGCCTGCGGGATGTGCCTCTCGGAAAGGTACGGCACGCGGCGAGGAGGTGCAAGAAAGTTCGTCCCGTCGCGACTGCGGGGATCGTGGCGGCGAACTAAGCCAGCCATATGGTCTTATGCGCAGTCAGTGTACGTGGCGCTTGTGGGACGGCGCACGCCGCGCCCCTGGCTGGAAAAAGCAGCCTTCGTTGGTTACTCTCATGCGGCCCGGTCAAGTCGTCGGTCATCGTATGGAAATCAGGTTCGCTCGATGCAGCGTCTACTGCTGGTCCTGACGGTCGCATTCTTCGTGGCTCCACTCCTATCGTTCGCGATCGGTGGCTCGG
>JBBDRL010000069.1:10940-15033 GCA_040905505.1 Gemmatimonadota bacterium
CGGGCGACGCGGGCGACGCGGGCGACGCGGGGGCTCGGTCCACCGAGGAGGTCGCCGCTACTGCGGGCGGGCCCGGTCCGACTGAACCCGTCGCTCCGATCGCGAGGGCCTTCGCGCATCCAGACGAGAACCGCGTCTATCGCGAATCGGCCGAGACGGCATGGCGATACGTAGAAGCCCAGTATCAGCCCGAAACCGGCCTCGTGAACTCCGTGATCGACTATCCTTTCGGCACGGTCTGGGATCTCGCGAGCACGATCGCCGCGTACTACGCTGCTCACGAGCTGCAGTTGCTGGATACGGAGGAATACCATCACCGCACAGCTCTCGCGCTCGAGACGATCGGCGATCTGCCGCTCTTCGGCGGCGCTGCGTTCAACAAGAACTACGAGGTCCGCCGGGCGGTCCCGGCTGGTCGTAACGATCGCGAGATGGCTGAAGGCTACGGCTGGTCGGCGATCGACATCGGCAGACTTCTGGTGTGGCTTCGGATCATCTCGTTGCAGTTTCCGCAGCACACGGCCGCGGCTGAGTCGATCGTTGATCGTCTTGACCTCCAGGCCCTGGTTCAGGACGGCTATCTATGGGGCGAGGACCTGGACTCAGCCGGCGTTCGACGGCGATATCAGGAAGGAAGGCTTGGCTACGAACAATACGCCGCGGCCGGCTTCGCGTTGTGGGGGTGGACCCCCGAACATGCCCTGGACATGTCCCGCCATACGGAGCTGATGGACATCCATGGAGTGGGCGTCCCCACGGACACCCGTCCCGGTGGGCATCTGACGAGCGAACCGTTCGTGTTGCTCGGACTGGAAGTCGGCTGGTGGTCTCCGCAGTGGCGCGATTCCGCACTGAGGGTTCTGGCGGTCCAGCGTGCCCGGTATGAGCGAACGGGACAGATCACGATGGTGACGGAGGACGCGATTCCGCTGCCGCCGCATTACTTCTACTACTACACCGTCAGGTATGAGGGTGAAAATTTCGCGGTAGCGGCTCTGGGCGAGCCAGCGGCTCTGGACGGGCCGCGGTGGATCAGCGCCAAAGCGGCGCACGGATGGCATGCTCTGAGCCCGAGCGAGTATACCTGGCGCGCCGTCGAGGCCGTACTACCGGCAGGAGATCCAGAAGTCGGGTGGGGATCAGGTGTCTACGAGTCGGGCGATGAGCCGACAGCGGGTCAGAACATAAATACAGCGGCCGTAATCCTCGCATCGGCGCTATATCAGCGCGAGCGGAGGCCTCTGTTAAGCGCAGCAAGAGGCCGTGCACCGGCTCGAGCAATTGATGAGTCCACATCGCCTCCGCCGTCGTAGGGCTCCCGACAGGGGAAGTCATCGAGGGCAGGCGATTCGCCTTGCGCTAAGCTTGGGCTCGGACGAGCTTGCCGGTTCGACTCCGGCCGCCGGATGACGACTTGGAATGCAAGCATATGGAGCAGATGAGTACTGCAACAGTCATGAGCGACATAGGACAGCGCGTCGCAGCGGGCGGGCGGATCAGCGCGGCGGACGCGCGGCTGCTGTGGGAGGACGCGAGCGACGAGGATCTTCAGCGACTGGCGAAGCTCGTCCGCGCGCGTCACCACGAGCCGGACCGGGCGACCTACCTGGTGATGCGGATCATCAACTACACGAACGTGTGCGTCGCCCAGTGCGACTACTGCGCGTTTTACGTCCTTCCGAACCAGGAGGGCGGCTACGTGCTGACGCGCGAGGACGTGTTCGCGAAGATCGACGAGCTGCTGGAGCTTGGCGGCGACCTGGTGGGCTTCAATGGCGGTTTCAATCCGAAGCTGCCGCTGCACTACTACTGCGACCTGTTCCGGGCGGTACGGGAGCGATATGCGGATCGCGTGGAGTTCTACGCGCTGACGATCGCCGAGTTCATGTACCTCGCGGACCGCGCGAATCTGTCGTACCTGGAGGCGGCGATCGAGCTGAAGCGCGCCGGTGTGCACTGGATCACCGGCGGCGGCTCGGAGATCCTGACGGAGGATTTCCGTAAGCGGCACGCGAAGTTCAAGTACACGGTACGCGAGTACTTCGAGGCGCAGCGCGCCGTGGTCGACGCGGGGATGCGCACGACGGCCACGATGGTGATCGGCTTCGACGAGACGTTCGAGGAGCGGTTGGAGCACCTGGAGCGCACGCGTGCGTTCCAGGACGAGACGGACGGCCTCTTCTCCTTTCTCTGCTGGACCTACAAGCCGTACGGCACGGCGTTCGGCGGCCGCGAGATTTCGCCGCGCGAGTACCATCGCCACATAGCGCTGTCGCGTATCTTCCTCGACAACGTGAAGCACGTACGGACGTCGGTGCTGACCCAGAACGAGCATGCGTTCCGCGCGCTCGACTACGGCGCCGACGACTTCGACCTGCCGATCGAGGACGAGGTGACGCAGAAGGCCGGGGCGACGATCGATCTGGACATCGAGGGACTGCTCACGCTGCCTCGATCGATGGGCTACCGCGTGGAGTACCGGCGCGCGGAACGCCCGGTCCTCACGGTAGGCACCTGAGTCCGACCACCACCACCATACGGAAGCGACGGAGCATGGCAGAGCATGACCTGATGGAGAAGCTGGTATCCCTGGCCAAGCGGCGCGGGTACGTCTTCCAGTCTTCCGAGATCTACGGCGGTACGGGTTCGGTGTGGGATTACGGCCCGCTCGGCGTGGAGCTGAAGCGCAACGTGAAGGAGTCGTGGTGGCGCTCGATGGTCCACGAGCGCGACGACATCGAGGGTCTGGACGCCTCGATCCTGATGCACCCGCGGGTCTGGGAGGCGTCGGGCCACCTCGCCGAGTTCACCGATCCGCTGGTCGAGTGCCGCAACTGCCACCGGCGTTTCCGGGTCGACATCCTGCTGGCCGAAGCCGGCTCCGAGACGCTCGGGGAGGCGCAGTGCCCGTCGTGCGGCGTCACCGCTCAATGGACGGAGCCGCGCCAGTTCAACCTGATGTTCAAGACGTTCATGGGGCCCGTCGAGGACGACTCCGCCGTCGTGTACCTGAGGCCGGAGACGGCGCAGGGCATCTACGTGAACTTCCTCAACGTGCAGACCACGGCGCGGCAGCGGGTCCCGTTCGGCATTGCCCAGATCGGCAAGGCGTTCCGGAACGAGATCACGCCCGGCAACTTCATCTTCCGGACGCGCGAGTTCGAGCAGATGGAGATGCAGTTCTTCGTCGAGCCGGGCACGGACGACGAGTGGTTCGAGCGCTGGAAGGCGGCCCGCATGGAGTGGATGACGGGGCTCGGACTGGACACGGACCGGCTGCGCTACCACGAGCACGCGCCCGACAAGCTCGCACATTACGCCAAAGCGGCGTTCGACATCGAGTTCTACTTCGGGGGGACGATCGGTGGGGAAGGATGGGGGGAGATCGAGGGCGTGCACAACCGCACCGACTTCGACCTCGGCCGTCATCAGGAATTCTCTGGGAAGCGCCTCGAGTACATCGATCCGGGCACGCAGAAGCGGTATCTGCCGTACATCATCGAGACCTCAGCGGGGGCCGACCGGGTGACGCTGGCGGTCCTGGCGAACGGATATCGGGAGGAGGAGGTCGAAGGGGAGACGCGGGTCGTTCTGGGCCTGGATCCTTCGCTGGCGCCGCTGAAGGTCGGCGTCTTCCCGCTGGTGAAGAAGGACGGAATGCCCGAGCGGGCGATGGCGATTCACGAGGAGCTGCGGCGGAAGGGGGTTCCGAGCTTCTACGACGAGTCGGGTGCGATCGGGCGTCGTTACCGGCGTCAGGACGAGGCGGGGACGCCGTTCGGGCTGACGGTCGACGGGGAGACGATGGAGGACGGGACCGTGACGATCCGGGATCGGGATACGATGCGGCAGGAGCGGATCGCGGCGGATCAGGTGGTGGGGTATTTGAGGGAGAGAGTCGGGTGAAGCGAGTCGCGAGTCGACAGCGCCACAACGCGAGGAGGAGGAGCAGGGCAGGAAGCGAGACGACGAAGGGCGTCATCCCCGCGCATGCGGGGATCCAGTCGGATCTCGACCAATCACTTGCGGGCGCCATACTACTGGATCCCCGCCTGCGGGGGGATGACGGTGCGAGGGATCCCCGCCTGCGGGG
>JBBDRL010000069.1:15133-31748 GCA_040905505.1 Gemmatimonadota bacterium
GGATCCCCGCCTGCGGGGGGATGACGGTGCGAGGGATCCCCGCCTGCGGGGCGATGGCGGCGCGAGCGATAAAGGATCAGTTTGGATTTAGAGGGACTCCGAGGGTGGATCGATTCGTTTCTGGGGGCGCACGAGGAGGAGCGGCATCAGATCGCGCTGGCGCAGAGGCGGCGTCCGGAGCTGGGCGCGCTGTACGCGGCGAATCGAAAGCTGTTCGCTTCGGAGCGGATCACGGAGGTTCAGCGTGCGCTCGCGGCGTCGGCGGGCGCGGAGGAGCGGCGGCTGCGTTCCGTGCTGGAGTTTCTGGCCGGCGGGCGGGCGCTGGCCGAGTCGGGCGATGCGCTCGACGAGCTGGTGAGCTGGAAGATCTTCGGGTCGGTGGTGGTTGGAGAGAGCCGGATCCCGCATCGGCAGATCCCGGGTGCGTTGCGGCTGGCGGGTGATCCAGAGCGGCGGCACGCCATCGAGGAGGCGCACCTCGCCACGCTGGACGAACAGCGCCACCTCGTGGACGCGTTTCTGGGGCGGCAGAAGGAGGGGATCGCGGAGCTCGGCTACGGTTCGCACGTGGATGCGATGCAGATCCTGGCCGGCATCGACCTCCGGGCGGTTGCGCGTGACGGCGAGGAATTCCTGGCGCGCACGCGCGACATGTACGACGAGCTGCTCGCGTGGCACCTGCCGCGGGTCGCCGGCGCCCAGGTCGGGGAGGCGACCCTGGCCGACGCGCTGCGGCTGTCGGCCGCTCCCGAGTTCGAGCCGCTCCTGCCCGGCGCGGATCGTAATCGACGCATCGCCGAGACCATCGGTGAGACGGGCCTGGATCCCGCGGCCGAGGGCCGGATCGAGATCGATTGGGAGGCCTATCTGGGCGCCGCGACCGGGGCGATCTGCTGGGCGCCGCGGGTTCCCGAGGAGGTGCGGCTGGCGGTCACGGCCCGCTCGGGGAGGATGGCCGTCGCTTCCTTCCTCCGGGAGTACGGGATGGGGTTGCACGCGGCCTATACCGATCCCGAGCTGCCGGTCGAGCAGCGCCGGCTGGGCGACGCGTCGGTTCCGATGGCCACGGGGCGCCTGTTCGAGTCGTTGCTCCAGGTGCCGGCGTTCGTCACTCGCCTCTACGACATCCCGAAGCATCGACTGGAAGACTACCTCGGGCTGGCCGAGGTCTGGAGGCATTTCGAGATCCGGCGCCAGATCGGCCGCCTGCACTTCGAGGTCGCCTACTACGACGGCGAGGGGGACGATGGCACGTACGCCGAGCTGCTGACGAATGCGACCGGCGTCCGCCACGATCCACGTGAGGCGCTCTGGACCGTCGACCCCGGCTTTGGTAGCGCGCGCCGGATCCGTGCGGCGCAGCTCGCCGCGGTCCTCGGCGATACTTTACGCCAGCGCTTCGACGACGACTGGTTCCGGAATCCGCGTAGCGGCGGTCACCTGCGAGACCTCTTCGCGCCCGGCCGGAGCTACTCGGCGGCGGAACTGGCGATTCAGATGGGGGTGGGGCGGTTGGGGTGGTAGGAGAGTCGACTTCTTTCCAAACACCTGATGTCCGAGCCAAGACAAGCCGTCTTCAGCTCCCGCTGGGCCATGATGCTCGCCATGCTCGGAATGGCGGTGGGCACGGGCAACATCTGGCGCTTTCCCCGGATCGCCGCGGCGAACGGGGGTGGCGCCTTTCTGGTGGCGTGGGTCTGCTTCCTCCTGCTCTGGTCGGTGCCGCTGCTGCTGGTCGAGTTCTCGATGGGGAAGGCGACGCGGACGGGTACGGTGGGAGCGTTCGCCCGGCTGATCGGCGGGCGATTCGCGTGGATGGGCGCCTGGGTCGCGTTCACAGCGACCGCCATCATGTTCTACTACTCGGTGGTCGCCGGCTGGACGATCCGCTACTTCGTGGCGGGAGTGACCGGCGAGTTGGAGGGGGAGCTTCCGGGCGCGCTCTGGGCGTCGTACGCGGGATCGGGCGCGGCCGTCGTGACGCACGCGCTCGCCATGGCCGTGGGGGTCTTCGTCGTGGCGCGAGGGGTGCGCGGAATCGAACGGGCGGCGAGCGTGCTCATCCCCTCACTGTTCGTCCTGGTGGTGGTCCTGGCGATCCGGGCGGTGACGCTGCCGGGGGCCGAGGGTGGGCTCGCCTTCCTCTTCACGCCGAACTGGAGTGACCTGGGCAGGGCATCCATCTGGCTCGAGGCGCTGACGCAGAACGCATGGGACACGGGCGCGGGATGGGGGCTGGCGCTCTCGTACGCCATCTACATGCGGCGGCAGGAGGATACGGCGCTGAACTCGTTCGTGCTCGGGTTCGGCAACAACTCGGTGTCGCTGCTGGCCGGGATCATGGTCATCTGCACCGTTTTCGCCGTTGGCCCGGCCGTCGCGACGCAGATCGCGGCAACGCCGGTAGGGTTCGAACAGGCGATCCAGGCGTATCCGGGGCTGGAGGGGCGCCTGGAGTCCGGATTGATGGAGGCGGGGGTGACGGAGGTCGGAACACGCGCCGGGGTTCCGATCACCGAGCAGGAGGTTCCGGGCTTCTTCGCCAACGCGGAAGTTCCGATCGAAGCGCGTCTGGCGGTCGCGCGGGAGGCGGGGGTGCTGGACGGGCAGCAGGTCGCGGAGGCGATCCTCGGAAGTGGGAACAACGGCCTGACGTTCATCTGGGTGCCGCAGATCTTCGACACCCTGCCGGCCGGCCGGCTGCTCACCTCCATCTTCTTCCTCGCGCTCGCCTTCGCCGCGATCAGCTCGCTCATCGCCATGATAGAGCTGGCGACGCGGGTGCTCGAGGACGCGGGTGCGTCGCGCCGTCGCGCCGTGATGACCGTCGGAGGGCTGGGCTTCCTTCTGGGCGTCCCATCCGCGCTGAACATGTCGGTCTTCGACAATCAGGACTTCGTATGGGGCGTGGGCCTCATGCTGTCGGGGTTCTTCTTCGCCTTCGCGGTCGTCCGCTTCGGGGTGCGGCAGTTCCGCGAAAGGTTCATCAATACCGCCGCCTCCGACATTCACATCGGTAGGTGGTGGGACGTGGCGATCTACCTGGTTCTGGTGCAGGCGGTGGTGCTGATGGGATGGTGGCTCTACCAGGCGATCGACTTCGGGGATCTCGGCGCGACGTTCACGCCGTTCTCGCCCTTCAACGTCGGCACCTTGCTCGCGCAATGGGGTATCGCCCTCGCAGCGTTCCTCCTGCTGAACGGGTGGTTCATTCGCCGGACGAGGACCGGGGAATTGGAGGAGGACGAAGGGCCGTCGGTCGGCACCGCCCCTGGCCGGTAGAGGACTGGAATCCGCACTGAAGGCGACCGGCCGAGGTCGCCAACAATCAGCTCTGGAGCGAACAAATGAGGATGAAGACACCGCTGTTCCTGGCGGCGGGCGCACTGATCATGGCCGGCTGTGCCAGCAGCGCGCCGGCACCGGCGGCGGCGCCCCTCCCCGACCCGAGCGGTCACTTCGAGGTCGTCGGCCGCGCGCCGATCACCGAAACGCATACCTCCGACATCTGGGTGTTCGAAGGCGTCGACGGCCGGGACTATGCCTATCTCGGCACGTGGGGCGGCTGTGCCGGCTGCTATGGCGACCGGATGTACGTCTACGACGTCACCGAGCCGAGCGACCCGGTCCTCACGGACTCCGTCGTGGTCGACGCCCGCGTGGTCAACGACGTGAAGGTGAACGAGGCTGGCACGCTGGCGGTGATCACGCGGGAGGGCGCGTCCAATCGCCGCAATGGAATCGTCGTCCTGGGACTGGACGACCCGGCCCACCCTGAGGTCCTCTCGGAGTACTGGGAGACGCTGACCGGCGGCGTGCACAACGTCTTCATCGACGGTGACCTCGTCTACGCGGTGCACAACGGCACGATGGATCTGCACATCATCGACATCTCGAATCCCGAGGCACCGGTTCAGGTCGGTCGGTGGGGCGTACCGACCCATCCGAGCAAGATGCTGCACGATGTCTGGGTCGAGGACGGAATCGCCTATCTCTCGTACTGGGACGACGGCCTGATCATCCTCGACGTGGGCAACGGCGTCCGCGACGGAACGCCGGAGGAGCCGGTCTTCGTGAGCCAGTACCGGTACCGCTACGAGGTGCAGGGGCAGGAGTACGGCAATACGCATGTCGCCTTCCCGTATACGAACGAGGCGGGCAACAGCTACGTGTTCGTGGGTGACGAGATCTTCCCGCCCGGGTTCGATCAGGAGGATCCGGAGTCGGGCGCGGCCGGATACATTCACGTGATCGACGTTTCGGACATCGAACGGCCGGAGGAAGTCGCGGAATACGAGATCCCGCGAGCGGGGCCGCACAACGTGTGGGTGGAGAACGACGTGATGTACGTGGCCTACTACAACGCGGGGCTCCGAGCGGTGGACGTGTCCGGCACGCTACAGGGCAACCTCGGCCAGCAGGGCCGGGAGATCGCCGCATTGCCGACGGCGGACGCGGACGCGTACATCGAGAATCGTCCGTTCACCTGGGGCCCGCAGCCATATGACGGCTATGTGTTTGCATCGGACCATACCTCCGGGCTCTGGGTCACCCGCCTGGTGAGGGGCAGCGCCGAGTGACGGCGGACTGACCGAACCGAGCGTGAGCACGAAAACGGTGCGACGAGGAGGCGGGGGACCCGATGGCGGGTCTCCCGTTTTCTTTTTGGCCATCGGGCGGTCGCCGGGGCACAGCCTGGTCGTCCTTCGGGGTCGCATCGGTCGTCTCCGAGGTCGCCTCGGTCGTCTCCAAGGTCGCATCGGTCGATCCCCGGGGTCTCATCGGTCGGTCCCGGGGGTCCCTCGGCCGTCATCCCCGCGAACGCGGGGATCCAGTTCACGGTCGGGGGTGTGTACGGGGAAGCCATGCTGGCTGGTGCTGGTGCTGCGCTCGGGCGCACGGGACCAGGCTGGATAAGATGTGCGGGATGTCGGCCCTGCAGTTGCAATCCACCGGGGCGTCTTGGTCGCTGATTGGCTTGATAGGAAGGACAAACGATGATGACGAGATCTCGTGATCGCCAGCAGGTGCTGCCCACCGGCCGTTGTGGGGAGGCGCAGGGACGCTTGCGGCTGGACTCGAGGCGTTCGCCTGGGCGACCCTGGGCCCCCGCCTGCGCGGGGGTGACGAGGGGGCGGTCGGGGGTGACGAGGGGGTGGTCGAGGGCGACGTGGGGGTGGGCGAGGGCGCCGGTAGCGTGCGAGAGGGTGATCGGGAGGTGTGCGAGGGTGACCGGGGGGTGGGCGAGAGTGACGTTGTCGTCCGGCTTCGGGCGGGTGCCGATGATCCTGGCGGCGGGGTTGGCGCTGGGGCTGGCGGGGTGCGGGGCTCCGGCAGGATCGCCGGGCGCCGGTCCGGCTCCGGTGCCGGGGGTATACGAGGTCTGGGTTACGAGCGAATCGGCGGACCAGGTGGCGCGGGTGCGGTTCGGGCCGGACGGCGGGGAAGTGGTGCAGCGGCGGGATGTGGGGAGCATGCCGGTCGAGATCGATGGTCCGCACGGCGTGGCGGTCTCGCCGGACGGACGCTACGTGTACGTGACCATCGGCCACGGCATGCCATTCGGGTCGCTCTGGAAGATCGATGCGGAGACGAACGAGCTGGTGGGGCAGGCGACGCTCGGGCTGTTCGCCGCGACAGTGTCCACCACGCCGGACGGCGAGTACGGGTTCGTCTCGAACTTCAACCTGCACGGCGACCCGGTCCCTAGCTCGATCTCAAAGGTCCACCTGCCGACGATGGCGGAGGTGGCGCGCACCGAGACGTGCGTGATGCCGCACGGCAGCCGCGTCAATCGTCAGGGGACGTATCACTACTCGGTCTGCATGATGGACCAACTCCTGGTCGAGATCGAAGTCGGGACGGGTGAGATCAGCCGGACGTTCTCGGTCGAGCCGGGCATGGAAGGTCCGGCCGGGGCGCGCCCCGCCGAGCGGCCGATGATGGACCACGACATGGGTGGAGGCGCGGTCTGCTCTCCGACCTGGGCCGAGCCGAGCGCGGACGGGTCGAGCGTTTTCGTGACCTGTAACCGCGGCCGGGAGGTGGTCGAGATCGACGTCGATCGCTGGGAGATCGTGCGGCGTTTCGAGACTGGTGAGGCGCCCTACAACCTGGCGGTCACCCTGGACGGACGGTACCTGCTGGTGAGCCTGCGGAACCGGACCGACCCGGCGCTCGAGGTCTACGATCTCTCGACCGGACGGCAGGCGGGGCGGGTGCCGGCGAGCACGACGCTCGTTCATGGGATCGCGGTGTCGCCGGACTCGCGCTTCGCGTTCATCACCGCGGAGGGGGTTGGGGCGGAGGCGGGGAAGGTGGATATGGTCGACCTTTCGAGGATGGAGAGGACTGCCAGTGTAGAGGTTGCGCAGCAAGCGACGGGAATTGCGATAGTGCCGGAATAGGAACTCTGGATCAGCAGCGTCCGGCTGGCATAGGTAGAAGAAGCTATAACTTCCATCAACTGCCCGTGCCGCGTCCGCGGACCCCGTCACGCCGCCGGACGGCGGTTGGCGCGCGGGTAGGCACCCCCGCATATTGAGGCGGTCACCCAGCCCGCCGCTCGCGCGGGCCACCCACCACGCCGCCCCCGGAGCTCCTGATGCAGAGCGAAGTCGCCACCAACGTCCAGCGCTCGGTCTCGGGCGTCGGCCAGTGGCTCACGGCGAACGAGTCGCGGCTCGTCACCGCCGCCATCCTGATCGTGCTCGGCGTGGCGCTCGCCTATCTGCTGCGCATACTCGCGGTGCGCCTGGTCACCGCGATCGAGCAGGCCATTCCCGGGCGCGGCTTCCATACCGACGCGACTACCGTGCGCGAGCGCCGGATCGCCAACATGCTGGGCGCGCTGGTGTTCTGGGGCGTCCTGCTCTTCTTCCTCGCGACCGCCGCGAACGCGCTCGGGCTGGCCGTCCTCAGCTCCGTGGTCGACAGTCTCTCGCTCTTCGTACCGCGCGTCTTTGCGGCGGTGTTGATCCTGGTTATCGGCCTGGTGACGGGCAACCTGGCCCGCAGTGCCGTGACCGCGGCCACGGCCAGGGCGGGCACCGCGATCGGCCCCGGGCTCGGGCAGGTAGTGCGCATCGCCATCATCATCGCCGCCCTCCTCATCGCCGTGGCCGAGCTGGGCATCGACATCGCCCTCCTCACCGCGGTCTTCTCCGTTGCCGTGGCGGCCCTCCTCGGGGGTTTCGCCCTCGCCTTCGGGCTCGGGGCCCGCACCGCCGTCAGCAACATCATCGGCTCGCATTACGTGCGGCAGATGTTCGAGGTCGGACAGACTGCGCGGATCGGCGATGCCGAAGGTACCATCGTCGAGCTGACGGCGACGGCTGTCGTCCTGGAGGCGCCCGAAGGCCGTGTCATCGTGCCCGCGGCACGGTTCGGCGAGATGACATCGGAGCTGGTGGTGAGGAGGGAGTCCTCATGATCGCGGCCGATCGCCTAGCGCGCGGCCTCCTGGAGTCGCACCCGCCGCGCGCGGCGGCCGTGCTCGGCCAGATGCCGGCCGCCGGGGCGGCCGAGGTGCTCCGCGCCGTGCCCCCCGGGATCGCATCGACGGTGATGCGGGCGATGACGGTGTTCTACGCGGCCGAGTGCCTGCGGACCCTCGCACCCGCGGAGGGCGCAGCGATCGTCGCGGAGATGGCTACGGGAGACGCGACCGGCATCGTACGCGCCCTGGAGCCGACGCAACGCGACTCGCTGCTCGCCGCGCTCCCCGACGACGCGCGCAAGCCCATCGCCCGCCTGCTTCCCTACGTCGAGGGGACCGCGGGAGCAGTGATGGACCCGTCCATCTTCCAGCTTCCCGACGACATCATGGTCAACGACGCCCGGATGCGCCTCGGCAGTGCCGCGCGTGACCTCCTCCACTACCTCTACGTGGTCGATCGCGAGCGTCGCCTCGTCGGGGTGCTCGACATCGCCGAACTGATGGTCGCCGGGGCCCGCGACCCGGTGAGCGCCGTCATGCATCGGGATGTCGACCGCCTCAGCGTTTGGATGCCCGTGTCGTTGGTACGCGAGCACGCGGCTTGGCAGCACTTCCATGCGATGCCCGTCGTCGACGACGATGACCGTCTGGTCGGTGCCGTCCGCTACCAGACGCTACGGCGGCTCGAGCGCGAGGCGTCCGCCCGCTCGCCGGCGGACCCCGCGCGCATCACGGCGGGCGCGCTCGCGGAGCTCTTCCAGCTCGGCACCTCGGGGCTCGTCGCGGGCATCGCCGCCACGTCCTCGGCGGGGCGCAAGGCGGACCGCGAACCGGGCACCGGAAAGGAGGTGGCGGATGCAGAGTGAGACACCGGTGGGGTTCACCGAGCTGGCGCGAACCTTCGTCCGGGAGTTCCCGGCCGAGGCGGCGCGCCGGCTCGAAGTGCTGCCCGTCGACGAGATCGTCCGCTTCCTGGCGGCGGAGCCCGTTGATCACGCGGTACCGGTAGTCGAGTGCCTCGCTCCCCACTTCGCCGCGGACGTACTCGCCACGATGCCGACCGATGGACGCCGCGAAGTGATGGCGGCCATGGACCCGGTCGCAGCCATCGCCATCCTCGGCTGGATGGACGAGAGGTCGCGCGGCGAACTGCTCGGACTGCTCGATCCGGACCTCGCCCGCGAGCTGCGCATGATGGCCGACTATCCCGATGAGACGGCGGGACGGATCATGGACCCGCGCGTCGATCACTTCAAGCCCGGCACCACGGTGGAAGAGGCGCTCGCCCGCCTGCGCGCCAGGCGGACACGGGTCGCCGACGTTTTCGTCACCGACGACGACCGACACCTCACGGGCGTCGTGCCGCTCCACCTGCTCGCCGTCGCGCCGCCCGCCGCGCGGATCGAGACCCTCGCGCAGCCGGTGGTGATGGTGCAGGCGATCGATCCGCAGGAGGAAGTCGCGGAGCACTTCAACAAGGGGCGCATCGCCAGCCTCCCGGTGGTGGACTTCGAGGGGCGCCTGCTCGGCGTCATTCGCTACCACACGCTGGCGAGGACGGCGCAGGAGAACGTCGCCGCCGACATGCTCACGATGGTCGGCGTCAGCCGTCAGGAGCGTGCGCTGTCTCCCGTGGGGTTCGCGGTGAGAAGGCGGCTGCCATGGCTCGAGATCAACCTCGCGACGGCCTTCCTCGCCGCCTCCGTGGTGGGGGTCTTCGAGGGCACGATCGCCCGCTTCACCGCACTCGCCGTGCTGCTGCCCGTCGTGGCGGGGCAGGCGGGGAACACGGGCGCCCAGGCCCTGGCCGTCACCATGCGCGGACTCGCCATGCGCGAGATTCGCATCGGGCAGTGGCCGCGCGTCGTGCGCAAGGAGGCGAGCGTCGCCCTGCTCAATGGCATCGCCGTGTCGCTGACGACCGCGGCCGGCGTCTTCGTCTGGAGCCGCTCCCCGGGGCTCGCTCTGGTGATCGGCGTATCCATGATCTTCTCGATGGTCGGCGCCGGGATAGCGGGCGTGCTCGTGCCCACGCTGCTTACGAAGTTCGGGCAGGATCCGGCGCAGTCGTCGTCGATCATCCTGACCACGGTGACCGACATCGCGGGGTTCGCGAGCTTCCTGGGGATCGCGACGATGCTGTCCGGGCTGCTGTAGCGGTGGGGCTGGATCGGTGCCGCGGTGACGGGGATGACTCTGGCGGTGACATGGGACCAGCGGTTCGGTGACGGTAAAGGATCTATGAACTTCCACGAGTTTCAGGCGAGAGCGGAGGAGATCTTCGAGGATATCCCGGCGGATTTCAAGCAAGGCCTCGAGGGGATCGAGGTGGTGCGGAAGACGACGACGCATCCGGACCTTCCGGAGGTCTACACGCTGGGGGAGTGCCTCTCCGAGTTCTATCCGTCCGAATTCGGCGGGCCGGGCGAGGTGATGTCGCGGGTCGTGCTGTATTACGGGTCGTTCCTCGCGCTCTCGCGAACGCACGAGGACTGGGACTGGGAGGAGGAGCTGTTCGAGACGGTCACGCACGAGGTTCGGCATCATCTGGAGCACCTGGCGTCGGAGGATGCGCTGGAGGAGATGGACTTCGCGGAGGACCAGAATTTCGCGCGTCGCGAGGGCGAGGGGTTCGAGCCGCTGTTCTTCAAGGCGGGGAAGGCGTTGGGCGGTGGTGTCTACGAGGTCGCCGGCGACGTCTTCATCGAGCGGCCGCTGGGGCGAGGGGCGGAGCCGGGATCGCCGGTCGAAGCGCGGTGGGGGGATCGATCGTTCACCGTCAGGGTGCCGGAGGATCCGGGCGATATCCATTTCATGCGGCTGGCGGATCTCGAGGGTGACGCCGAAGGCGAGGTCTACGTCGTGCTGGTGCGGCGCCGCGGCGTGGGCGAATGGGTGCTGAGTCTGCTGGGTGGAAGGAAGGTTCGGGTGCTGGAGAGCGAGGCGGAGGTGGTGTGACTGGGGCGGGGTGGCGGAGGCGGGGGGTGGCTGGGGCTCGACGATTTGTTCGGGGGCGGCAGTGTACTGGATCCCCGCGTTGCGGGGATGACGGAGGGTGGGGGTGCGGACCGGATCGGAGGACGGAGGCAATGGCCGCCGGGGCCGATGGTGACGTCGCGAGGCAAGGCGGTGGCGCGAGGGAAGGTGGTGGCGCGAAGGAAGGGAGTGTCATCCCGAGCGCGAGCGAGGGATCTGCAGTTTGCTGTGGAGTCCAAAGTGCAGGTCCCTCGCTTACCCTCGGGACGACATTGTGAGGAGGCTCGGGATGACATTGTGGGGACGCTCGGGGCGATGTCACGTGCTGGCCGTGATGTCCAGTGCTGGCGTTCGGCCTCGAGGGGTGACTAACTTCATCGTCCGGCCGCTAGGCGATCCCGGAAAGGGCCTCCGCGGGCGACGACGAAGCCTTCGACCGATTCGAAAGTTGGTAAGTGACTGAACCTCAGACGCCGCCGGACCGCCCCGAACGAGGCGCCCGCCTCACGCCTTACGAGCTCGTCTTCACCGAGGGCGAGTTCGAGTCGCGGATCTTCCCGCGGATCGGGGAGGAGGCTGCGGAGCAGAAGGTGGACACGCTGCAGCCGGAGCTGTTCGACTTCCTGACCACCGCGGCGGACGTAGTGCGGCAGGTCACGCCGGAGGACGCCCCGCCGGAGGCGCTCGACCAGTACCGGTCGCTCCTCTATCATGCATACAATTTCTGGAAGTCGGGCAAGCGGCTGTACGTCGTCGAGCCGGCTACGGCGCGTTACCTGGTGGAAGCGGCGCCCGCGCTTTCGGATTGGTCGTTCACGATGTCGAGCGACGCCGCATATCTCCAGCTTCCCGCCAATCTCTTCTGGAGCAGCGTCTCCCCCGACACGCCGCCCGAGCCCGTCGACGGTTTCTTCGTGACCGTCAGCGAGGGTTCGGACGCGCTGGAGAAATCCTTCGAGAGCCTCGAGATCCTGGTGATTCTGGGGATCCGCCGCTCGAGGGCGGGCTTCAGCGTCATTCCGGTCAGTACCGGGCTGGGGGACGAGGTGGCCGAGGCGTGGGACGCGGAGGAGCGGCCGGAGGGCGACTTCGCGAACGCGCTGCCGGGCGGTGAGATCGCGGGCCTCTACTCGATGCTGACGACGTCCGAGGTGCTGAAGCTGGTGGGGCGCATCCTGTGGTACGTCGACAGCTTCCCGGCGGCGCTCGTCGACGTCGCCGCGGTCGAGCCGCGGGACGAGGAGGACGAGGCCCCGCTCAGCCACCTCGCGCATCGTCGGGTCACGCTCCAGCACGATGAGCAGCCGGACGACTCGGGGCACGTAGCCGACGAGGGGTCGGAGGGATCGTGACGGACACGACCTCACCGGGCCCGCGCGAAGTCGCGAAGGTCCTCGCCGAGATCGGGCTGCTCCTGGAGCTGCACGGCGAGAGCTCGTTCCGCGCGCGGGCGTTCACCAATGCCGCGAGGGCGCTCGAGGGGCTCGAGGCGGACCTGCAAGCGCTGGCGAAGCAGGACCGACTGACCAGCCTCAAGGGCGTCGGGGCCGGGATCGCGGGGGTGATCAAGGAATTCGTCCTCACGGGCCGCTCCGATCTGCTCGAAGAGCTGACGACGAAGACCCCGCTCGGATTGTACGACCTCCTGCGGATTCCGGGGCTGGGCCCGAAGCGGATCCACACCCTGCATCAGGAGCTAGGGGTCGACGGGCTGGACGCGCTCGAGGAAGCGGCGGCCGCTGGGAAGGTGGCGGCGCTGTCGGGGTTCGGGGCCAAGACGGCGGCGAAGATCGTGGAAGGAATCGCTTTCGCGCGTGCGAGCCGACGGCTCAGGCGCTACCCGCAAGCACTGGAGATCGCGGTGACGCTGCTGGAGGGGGTGCGGTCGGTGCCGGAGGTGACGTCGGCGGAGATCGTCGGGGCGGTGCGGCGGCGGATGGAGATCGTCGACCGGATCGAGATGCTCGCTGCGGCCGAGCACCCCGTACGCGCTGCGGAGGCGCTACGGGCCGTGTATGGGAGCGCCGGTGAGGCCGCTGGTGCAGCGGCGGCGGCCGGGGCGGAATCGCTTGCGCAGGGAGAGGTCATCCTCCGCCTGAGCGACGGGGTGACGGCCCGCGTCCGCTGTGTGGCGCGCGAGGCGTTCGTCGCCGCCACGGTCTGGGAGACGGGCAACGCCAAGCACGTCGGCGCGCTGGCGGACCTCGCGGCCGACAGGGGCCTCGAGTTCGGGAAAGACGGTCTGCGCGCGGACGGCAAGCTCGTACCGCTGGAGCGAGAGTCCGAGCTCTACGATCGGCTCGGGCTGGCGTACGTGCCGCCCGAGCTGCGCGAGGGGCTCGGCGAGGTGGAGCGGGCGGGCAGTGGCGAGCTGCCGAAGCTGGTGGAGCTCGAAGACCTGCACGGCACCTTCCACTGCCATACCACCTACTCCGACGGGAAGGCGACGATCGAGGAGATGGGCTCCGCCGCACGCGACCGTGGATGGTCGTACCTGGGGCTCGCCGATCACTCCCGCGCCGCCGCCTACGCGGGGGGGCTTTCCATCGAACGGGTCCGCGCGCAGCAGGCCGAGATCGATGGCTTCAACGAGGCGCATTCGGTCAGCGGCGCTACGCCGTTCCGCATCTTCAAGGGCATCGAGTCCGACATCCTGCCCGACGGCAGCCTCGACTATCCTGACGACGTCCTGGGCACCTTCGACTACGTCGTCGGCTCCGTGCACTCGGCGTTCGGGATGGCGCGCGCGGAGATGACGAAGCGGGTGATCCGCGCGGTGAAGCATCCGTCGCTGACCATCCTCGGACACCCCACAGGGCGGCTGCTGCTGCGGCGCGACGGGTACGAGATCGACATCCCGGCGGTTCTCGAGGCCGCGGCCGACGCGGGCGTGGTGATCGAGATCAACGCGAACCCCAACCGGCTCGACCTCGACTGGCGGCACGTCCGGACCGCCGCGGAGATGGGCATCGTCATCGCCATCAATCCCGACGCCCACTCCGTCCGTGAGCTCGACAACCTGGCGTTCGGCATCAACATGGCCCGCAAGGCCGGGCTGGAGCCGCGGCAGGTCCTCAACACCTGGCCGCTCGACGAAGTCACCCGGTATCTTGCCGAGAGAAAGTAAGCGCGCCAAGCGCGAGCGGACGGGCCGCATCCTCACGCTGCTCGCGGAGATGTACCCGGAGAGCCGCTGCTCGCTGGAGCACGAGGACGCCTTCCAGCTCGCGGTCGCGACCGTCCTCTCCGCGCAGTGCACCGACGCGCGCGTCAACATGGTGACGCCGGCGCTCTTCGCCCGCTACCCGACGCCCGCCGCGCTCGCCGAGGCGCCGCAGGAGGACGTCGAGGAGCTGATCCGGTCGACCGGCTTCTTCCGCAGCAAGGCGAAGTCGCTGCTCGGCCTGGCGCAGGCCCTCGAGGACCGGTTCGGCGGCGAGGTGCCGCGTTCGATCGAGGATCTCACTTCGCTGCCGGGCGTCGGCCGCAAGACCGCGAACGTGGTGCGGGGCGTCGCCTACGGCCTCGCGGAGGGCGTGGTCGTCGACACGCACGTCAAGCGAATCGCCAATCGCCTGCGGCTGACCAAGCACGAGGATCCCGAGCGGATCGAGAAGGATCTCATCGAGTTGATCCCCGAGGAGGAGCGGGTGATCTTCACGCACAGGGTGATCGACCACGGAAGGGCGATTTGCGTTGCGAGACGCCCCAGGTGCGAGGTCTGTCTGCTTCTCGAGGAATGTCCTGAAGGGCAGAAGCGGGTGGGGTGAGCTGGAAAAACGGCAGAGTTGATGGCGGCGTCATCCCCGCGCCTGCGGGGATCCAGTCACCCGGAAGCTGCGCTCGGTCGTAAACTGCGGGTCATCCCCGCGCCTGCGGGGATCCAGTAGAATGGCTGCCTTGAGCGAATGGTTGGCAATGTACTGGATCCCCGCAGGCGCGGGGATGACGTTGGCGGCGGGGATGACGTTGGCGGCGGGGATGACGTTGGCGGCGGGGATGACGTTGGCGGCGGGGATGACGCGGGGCGGCGGGGATGTCGATGGGAGGGTCTGACCTATCATAGATTCGAACACAAGAGCTGACGGAATGTTCAACGAAAAGTCCGCACGCATTGCCGATATCTTCAAAGGCACACCTTCGATCGGTTCCGAAGTCAGGATCGAAGGGTGGGTTCGCACGCGGCGGCATTCGAAGGCCGGGCTGTCCTTCATCCACGTCTCCGACGGGTCGACGATGGCGCCGCTGCAGGTGGTCGCGACGAACGAGCTGCCCAATTACGAGGACGAGGTGCTGCGGCTGACCACGGGAGTGGCGGTGGCGGCGACGGGCACTCTGGTCGAGTCGCAGGGGAAGGGGCAGACGGTGGAGGTGCAGGCCGACGTGGTCGAGGTGATCGGGTGGGTGGACGAGCCGGACAGTTATCCGATCCAGCCGAAGGCGCACACCTTCGAGTTCCTCCGCGAGGTCGCGCACCTGCGGCCGCGGACGAACACCTTCGGCGCGATCGCGCGGGTGCGTCACACGCTGGCGATGGCCGTCCACCGTTTCTTCCACGAGAGCGGCTTCTACTGGATCCACACGCCGATCATCACCGCCAACGACGCCGAGGGCGCCGGCGAGATGTTCCGGGTTTCGGCGCTCGACTTCGCCAACATTCCGCACTCGGACGACGGCGGGGTCGACTGGAGCGAGGACTTCTTCGGTCGACGCGCCGGCCTGACCGTGTCGGGTCAGCTCAACGTGGAGGCGTACTGCCTCGCGATGTCGCGGGTCTACACCTTCGGGCCCACGTTCCGCGCCGAGAACTCCAACACCGCGCGCCACCTCGCCGAGTTCTGGATGGTCGAGCCCGAGATCGCGTTCGCCGACCTGCGCGACAACGCGGACCTCGCGGAGGAGTTCATCAAGTACATCTTCACCGCCCTCCTCGAGGAGAGCCCGGACGACATGGAGTTCTTCGAGGAGCGCATCCAGAAGGGCGTGCTTCGGCGGATGGAGGATCTGGTCAGCGACAGCTTCGAGCGGATGACCTATACCGATGCGATCGCGGCCCTGGAGCGCGCCGATCAGTCGTTCACCTTTCCCGTGAAGTGGGGGATCGACCTCCAGACGGAGCACGAGCGTTACCTGACGGAGAAGCTCGTCGGGCGGCCGGTGGTACTGATGGACTATCCCAAGGACATCAAGGCCTTCTACATGCGTGTGAACGAGGACGGCCGGACGGTGGCGGCGATGGACGTGCTGGCGCCAGGCATCGGAGAGATCGTCGGCGGGTCGCAACGCGAGGAGAGGCTGGAGGCGCTCGACGCGCGGATGGCGGAGATGAAGATCGATCCGTCCGGGCTATGGTGGTATCGGGATCTTCGGCGCTACGGGACGGTGCCGCACTCGGGGTTCGGGCTCGGGTTCGAGCGGGCGGTGCAATACGCCACGGGGATGGCGAACATCCGGGACGTGATCCCGTTTCCGCGGACGCCGGGGAACGCCGAATTTTGAATATCGAAGGTTGAATCAGACTCCGGCGGAGCTCCGGATGAGCAAAGCGGAATGGGTGGGGGAGAATCCCCGCATCACTTCATCGTGCCGATGCCCTCGACGGTCCTGGCGGCCTGCATCGGTGCCGGCTTCACGGGGCTCTCAGGCAGCGGTGCCCACCTCCTGCCAGACGATGGGTGTGCGGCACTTCGAGCAGAGGCCACGGCGCGTCTGGGACGTGAGCCGGTGACGCTTCCATACGAGCCCGCAGCACTCGCCTTTCCACTTCGGCTTGGGGGCGTACTCGAGCACCTCCGCGTCGGCGCATCGCTTCGGCTCGCAGCCGACGATCAGCGCAGCCCGCTTCCATGCCGGCCCGTGTCCGGCAGCGTGCCCGGCGATCAGGTGGGCGACCTCATGCAGGATCGCCTCCCGGACGACCTCCCAGGGAGCCCGCTCCACCACCCAGGCGGACAGTTGGAGCATATGGGGCTTCCCCCGCTTGAACTTCGCGGCACCCAGGCGACTCCTGGCGCGGCGGCTGACCTCGACCGGGACGTGTGCCAGGCCATGGTGCCGGAGCATGTTGTGGGCGAACTCGAGGGCGTTGGCGGTATCAGTCATGATGGTCAGGTTATCAGCCGTGGAACTCGGCGCAAGTCGCAGCGCGCTCGGGGCGCTCCCAGGGAGCCGTACAGACGCAGCGCGGGGATGACGATTGGG
>JBBDRL010000070.1:0-31530 GCA_040905505.1 Gemmatimonadota bacterium
TAATCGCTGGGGACCCCTTTCTTGTCGGCCCGAGCGGTGCATTTTGCGAGATGCGCCAGGCCGCGGATCCTTGGCAGGAGACGATGAAACGATGAGCACTCTGGAGAGCGCGGTGGACGCGCCGGCCGGTACGACCTACACGTTCACATCCGAGTCCGTGTCGGAGGGACACCCGGACAAGGTGTGCGACTACATTTCCGACTCGATCCTGGATGCTCACCTCGAGCAGGATCCCGCCAGCCGCGTGGCCTGTGAGGTGCTTTGTAAGGAGAATCGCGTCGTGCTCGCCGGTGAGATCACGTCGAACGCCAGTGTCGATCTCGATGCCGTCGTCCGAACCGCCATCGGTGAGATCGGCTACGTGGATTCCGACCAGCCCTTCCGGGCCGATGCGGTACAGATCCTCTCATTCCTCAGCAAGCAGGCCTCCGAGATCGACCAGGGGGTCACGGCGGCGACCTCCCTCTCGGGCGATCAGGGCGCGGGCGATCAGGGAATCATGTTCGGGTACGCGACCGACGAGACCCCCGAGCTCATGCCGCTCCCCATCCTCCTCGCTCACCGCCTCGCGGCCGTCCTCGCCGATCACCGCAAGAGCCGCAGTGTCGACTGGCTCCGTCCCGATTCCAAGACGCAGGTGTCCGTCGTTTACCGGGAGAACGAGCCTGTCCAGGTCACCGACGTGCTGATCTCGACGCAGCATTCGGCGCAGGTCGAGCGCGAGGCGATCCGCAACTTCCTCGCGGCGACCGTCGTCCCCGACGCGCTCGGTGGCTGGTACCACGACGACCTCCGGCTGCTCGTGAACCCGACCGGTAGCTTCGTCCAGGGCGGTCCCTCCGCCGACGCCGGGCTCACCGGTCGGAAGATCATCGTCGACACCTATGGGGGTATGGGGAGGCACGGTGGGGGCGCGTTCAGCGGGAAGGACCCGTCGAAGGTGGATCGCAGCGGCGCTTACTTCACGCGGCTCGTGGCACGAGAGGTCGTGCGGCAGGGGTACGCGCGCCGCGCGGAGGTCCAGGTCGCCTACGCGATCGGAGTCGCGCAGCCGGTCTCGATCAAGGTGGATACCTTCGGCACGGGCGACGAGAGGGCGGCGGCCGAGTTCGTCCGGAAGTCTTTCGACTTCAGGCCCCGGGCGATCATCGACCGGCTCGATCTCCTGCGGCCGATCTACCGCTCCACGACCAACTACGGCCACTTCGGCAAGCCCGACCTTCCCTGGGAGCAGGCCTAGAGCGACCAGCGAATCGATCTGGCAAGCTCGTCCGCGCTGCCTCGCGATCCGGAGTGCGAGGCGCCGTTCATCTCAGCTGCGGTCCACCACCGCCGTCTCCCGCCGCTGCTCGGCACCATCGAAGCATAGCGCAACCGGCTCGCCGTCGATTGCTGTCTCGAGGTTCACGGGTCGCTTCCAGATGGCGTAGAGCTTTTCCAACGTCTCGAGCGCCTGGTCAAGCTTCAGGGGCACGCCTTCGAAGCGGTGAACGAGTAGCAGCTCGCCACGATTCAGATAGTTCGCGTCGACCAGCTCGACGGCGGGCTGCCCGAAGTTGGTGAGTGAGAACAGCAGCCGCTCCTTGACCGCGGCAAAGTCCCGATCCGAGATCACGAACTGACCGGCACGCGCATCGTAGTCGTAGGTGAAGAGGCCATGGCTTCGGACGAGGTCAGGCGTCAGGAACTCGTCGATGAAGGTCACGTCGTTGTAGTGGCGCCGAACCTCGAAGATCTTGCTCCGTCCCTCCATGGCGCCCGAATCCCAGCGCTCCCGAAGCACGTAGTCGTCGCACGCGGCCCAGTCCGCCCCGTGTCTGCCCTTGTCCCAGCGCTGCTCGATATCTCGCCATAGTTCGATCCCGAGCTTATAGGGATTCAGGCGTCCGGGCCCCGTCGCCATCGTGCCCGAGTGATGGTCCGCGTAGTCGACCAGCTCCTGCGGCTCGAGGAGCTTCTCGGTCATCAGCCGTGAGTGCCAGTACGAGGCCCAGCCCTCGTTCATGATCTTCGTCCTGCCCTGCGGCGCGAAGTAGTACGCTTCCTCGCGAACGATTCCGATCACGTCCCGCTGCCATCGCTCGAGCGGCGCATGCTCCTGGAGGAACAGCAGAACGTCCCGCACCGGCTCTTCGGGTAGCGACCGCGGCTCGCGCTGCGCCGCCTCAGCGAGGCGCTCCCGCTCGGCCTCCAAAGCAGCGGGAGGGTTGATGAAGGAATCCATGTAGCCCTTCGCCCGCAATCGGCGGGGCTGGCCGGAAGACGGCTCGTCGTCTCGATCCCGGTCGGGCCGTCTCCTCGAGGGAATCGCGACGTGGCTGTAGTCGATCAGGTTCTCCAGCGACAGGCAGTCGTCCAGGAACCGCTCCACCGTATCCGCTCCGTGCCGCTCCATGTAGCGCCGCACGCGGGTCGCGTGATTCGCCATCTCGTCCAGCATCTTCCGGTTGGTCCCGGCGAACATGAAGTTGTGCTTGAAGAAGTCGCCGTGACCGCAGACGTGGGCCATCACCAGCTTCTGGTCCACGAAGTGATTGGCGGTCAACAGGTAGGCGTAGGTCGGATCGTTGTTGATCACCATCTCGTAGATCTTCGACAACCCGTATGCGTACGACCGGGAGAGTTCGACGAACTCCATCCCGAACCGCCAGTGCGGATACCTGGCCGGGTAACCGCCGAATGCAGCCACCTCGTTGATCTCCTCCCAGTCGAGGACTTCGTAGACGATATCGAAGAAATCCAGGCCGAAGCCGCGCGCGTGCTCCTCGACGGCCTGCTGGAGGTCGGCGAGGTCGGTGGTGAGTACTTGAGGCATGGTGCTACCTCGGTGAATTTGCGTTTCGTGCATGTATCCACGCCGGCCGACAGTCGTTACTGGCGTCGGGTGCGCACGTGAATCGCGCCCGCGGGGTGATCGGTGCCCCACGCCTGCGTGGCATCGATCGGCCGGAGGCGTTCGACGAAGTCGATCTGCTCGACCTGGAGTGTATGCAGCGAGTCGATCCCGCCGAGTCGCACGTTGTCGAGGTAAACGACCGTCTCGTTGGGTGCGTAGGACTCGAGCGTACCGTCGAGCCTCTCGCGCGTTGGAAGGCGGAAGGTCGTCGCCGGCCGCGTCCGCAGCCATGCGGGGCGCAGGGTCTCTACGGCGTTGAAGAGGGACTCGTACGAGCCACTCTCCATTTCCTCACGTACGATCATGTCGGCATCGCCACCGTTCGAGCCGCCGCCGGTGCCGGCCGTTGCACACGCAGCGAGAGTCAAGCAGCTGCCCACCAGCACTCGTACCACGATTCGGTGAGCGCGATCGGACCGGGCGTTCGATCCCTTGGAGGCACTGCCCATCATGCCCTTCTCGACAGGTCTGATCATCTGCGGGATGTCCATGCTTGCTCCTCTCGCCGTGGGTGACTCGAGTCGTGGGCGGCCGCGCCTGGTCGCGCGCGTCACCGGCCCGTCCCCAGAAAGTCGCGGATCGAACTGACGATGCCCTCGCGACCGCCTATCCTGGAGAGTACCAAATTGTCGGCCTCCACGTTAGCGGCGAGCGCCCCGTGAAATGCCCCGCTGCCGCTGCGGCTCTCGACCTGGCCGTAGCCAACCAGGTTCGCCATCGGCAGCAACCGATCGCGAAGCAGCTCGAAGCACTGCTCGTTGTCACCTGCGCTGAAGTTGTCCCCGTCGGAAAAATGAAAGAAGTAGAGATTCCATCCCGACACGGGGTGCTCCCGCTCGGCGATGTCCGCCGCGAGGCTGTAAGCGCTCGAGATCTTCGTCCCGCCCGACTCGCGGGTGCTGAAGAAGACGTCCCGATCCACCTCCTTCGCCTGGGCGTCGTGAATGATGTAACGGCTCACGACGCCGTCGTAGTGCCTGCGAATCCAGTTGTCGATCCAGTACGACTCGATCCGCACGACCTCCTTCTGCTCCTTCGCCATCGACCCCGATACGTCCATCAGGTAGAAGATGGCGGCACTGGCCACCGGCTGAGGCTCGTCACGCCAGGATCGGTAGCGCATGTCCTCACGCACCGGCACGATCATCGGCTTGCCAGGATCGTAGCTACCCGTGGCGATCTGACGCTTCAGCGCCTCCTTGTACGTGCGCCGGAAGGACCGCAGCGTCTCCGGGCCGACGCGTCGGATCCCCGTATACCTGCCGCGAAGCGTCTCCATCGACTCAGATCCCCGCGGCTCGATCCGCGGTAGCTCGAGCGCCTCACCGAGCAGCACCGTCATCTCGGAGATGCTCAGCTCTACCTCTCGAATGTGGTGGCCCGGCTCGTCGCCGGCCTGCGACTCTCCGTCTTCCGCCCCCCCAATCACGTCGCCGATCTCGCCCGACCCCTGTCCCACGCCACCCTGGTCGCGAGGGCCGTAGCGGAAACGCGGAAGCTCGATCTGCGGCAGCGGAATCGAAATCACCTCGTCCCCCTGCTTACCGATCAGCTCACTTTGGGTGATGTGCCTGCCGAGATCCTTCTTGATCTGTCCTCGAACGATTTCGTCAAAACGCTTCCGATCACGCTCGATGCGACGCATACAACTCCCTCGGAATTGAATTACGAATTATGAATTTTGAACTTTGAATTAGAGCGGTGTCCCCAAGACTGTCATCGCTACCGGGCAGCTCAATTCAAATCTCAAAACTCAAAATTGCAGCTATGAGACGTCTCCCCGCGCGAAGATGCTCGCGACGAAGTTCAGCACGTCCGTGGCGCAGGTGTCACAGTAGCCGTGCTCCCGGACCAGCCTGCCCTTCACCACGTCGATCTTTTCCTGTGTTCCCTTGTCCAGGACGTTCGACACCAGGCTGGTGAGCTTGATCGAGTCCTTCTGGTCCTCGAACAGCTTGAGCTCCAGCGCCTTCCGGAGGCGTTCGTTCGTATCGTGTCGGAATTGCTGCCCGTCGACGGCGAGCGCACCGATGTAATTCATGATCTCGCGCCGAAAATCGTCCTTCCGACTGTCCGGAATGCTGATCTTCTCCTCGATGGAGCGCATCAGCCGTTCGTCCGGGTCCTCGTACTCGCCCGTGTATTTGTTGCGGACCTTCTCACGTTGCGTGTACGCCTTGATGTTATCGATGTAGTTCGCGCAGAGGCGTTGCAGCGCCTCCTCGTCGCCCGAAATCGCTCTCTGGACCTCGTTCTTCACGATGTCCTCGTATTCCTCGCGGACCACACCCAGCAGCTTCCGGTAGCGCTCGCGGACCTCGTCGGAGGCGATCAAGGTGTGGTGGCGCAGGCCACCCTCCAGCTCCTTCAGGACCATGAACGGGTTGACACACGCCTCCTCCACGTCGGCGACAAGGCAATTGGAGATCTTGTCCTGGATGTAGCGCGGACTGATCCCGGAGAGCCCCTCCCGCTCCGCCTCCTTCCGCAGCTCCTTGATGTTGTCCTCCGTGAACCCGGGCAGCGACTTGCCGCCGTAGAGCTTCAGCTTCTGGAGCGCGGTCAGGTTTAGCTTCTTGGGCTCTGCCAGTCGAGTGAGGACCGCCCACATCGCGGCGATCTCGATGGTATGCGGCGCGAGGTGCTTCCCCTGGATCCGCTCGTTGTTGAAGTCGCGTTCGTATACGTGCACCTCGGCATCCAGCCGGGTGATGTACGGAATGTCGATTTTCACGGTGCGGTCGCGGAGTGCCTCCATGAACTCGTTGTTCTGGAGCCGCCGGTATTCCGGCTCGTTCGTGTGGGCGATGATGACCTCGTCGATCTCCGTCTGCGCAAACTTCTTCGGCTTGATCTTGTGCTCCTGACTCGCCGATAGCAGGTCGTACAGGAAGGCGACATCCAGCTTCAGCACCTCGATGAATTCGATGATCCCGCGGTTCGCCACATTGAACTCGCCGTCGAAGTTGAACGCGCGCGGATCCGAGTCGCTGCCGTAGAGCGCGATCTTGCGGTAATTGATGTCGCCGGTGAGCTCGGTCGAGTCCTGATTCTTCTCGTCCTTCGGCTGAAAAGTGCCGATTCCCACACGGTCCTGCTCGCTCAGCAGGAGGCGCCTAACTCTCAGGTGCTCAATCATCCGCGTCCAGTCGCCGTCATAGCGCTGGAGAAGCTTTTTGTACACGTGCCGGCATGCCGGGCAGAGGTCTCCCTCCACGGTCGTTCGGCGGTCGCCCGCGAGCCCGCGACCGCCCCGCTGGAGGAGCTCGTCACGCAGATCGGCGGGAAGGAGCTTCAGCGGCTCCTCGTGCATGGGACACGGCAGCACGGGCGTGGCCGCGGCCTCGGGGATGTCCACGTCGGCGTCGATCCAGGAGAAGGTGTAGAGGGCGCCCTCGGCAGTACGGGAGTAATGCTCCAGCCCGCGTTTCAGCAATCTTGCGATAGTGCTCTTGGAGGAGCCGACGGGACCGTGCAGCAGAATCACCCTGCGCTCGGGGCCGTAGCCCATTGCGGCCGCCTTGAGCACCTGGACCAGCTTCATCAGGGGGATATCGAGCCCGAAGATCGCGTCCCGCCCGTTTCCGATCGGGTCGTCGAAGAAATGGTAGTGGGTGATCTCCTTCTTGTGCTCGACGTAGCGGGTGGATCCGAACGAGACGATCATGTCGTAGAGTCGCTGGAAGGCGTTCCTTGCGACGCCGGGCCGTTGCTCGACCAGCTCCAGGTAGTCGGCGAAGCTGCCTTCCCAGTGAAGGTCGTGATAGTTCGTCTCGTTCTGACGTTCGCGGATGCGATCGATGATCGCGGTGGCGGGAATGGCCATGTACGCGGAGCTCCTGCGGGGGCGGTGAGCGTCGGCGGGGGGCGCCCCTATAGATCCCCTGCCTGGAAGAAATGCCGGGTCTGGCGGCGACGAAACGTGGAACGTGGGATTGGCGCGGTACGCGTGGACTGCTCGGCGGCGTGGGAGTCCGCCGGAGACGCGGGCAGAAGGGGAGGCCCGCGTACGTCACCTGCGCTATTACGCAGCTACACCGGGTGTTTGCGAAAAGATCCCGGCGCCGGCGCGCGGGCAGAGCCGCGGAGATCTTCGCGGGCGTTCGGCTCTAGCCGGACGTACGGGGGCTTGTCGTGGAGTGCTACTGAAGCGCTTCGTGAAACTCGGCAGGATCGGGATCGATCTCCGTGAACGACATCGGCCGGTCGAGAAGTTCTGCGAGGGCCGGCGGAACCGCGATGGAATGGCCGACGAGCGGTTCGACCACGCTCTCGAACTTGGCCGGATGCGCCGTCGAAACGATGACCCAATCCGCGGTCTCGATCCGCTCGCGGACGGCGACCGCAGTCGCGGTGTGCGGATCCCATACTTCGCCCCACCGCGCCTCGCCACCTCGGATCTGCTCCCGGATCTCCGCGTCGCTGACCAGATGGGCGTGCAGCCTGCTCCGGGTGGGAGCGTGCCCTCCGTAGAGATGAACGAGCCGCTCCATGTTGCTGGGGTTACCGACATCCATGGCGCTCGCGAGCGTGGCCACCGTCGGGCGCGGACTCCAGTCGCCATCCGCGACGAACCGCGTCAGCGTCGGGTTCGCGTTCGTGGCCAGCACGATCTCGCGGATCGGTAGCCCCAGACCCCGCGCCCAGAAGCAGGCCGTCGCATTCCCCAGGTTGCCGCTGGGCACGACGAAGCCGGGCGCCGTCCCACGCTCGCGCTCGTACTGGATCGCCGACGCCGCGTAGTACACCATCTGCGGCAGCAGTCTTCCCAGGCTGATGCTGTTGGCCGAGGTGAGGCGACGCGTGGAGCGCAGCGCTTCGTCCTGAAATGCCGTCTTGACGAGGCGCTGGCAGGCATCGAAATCCCCCCGCACCCTCAGCGCGTGAACGTTGCCGCCCCAGCAGGTGAGTTGCCGTTCCTGCCGCTCCGAGACCATCCCTTTCGGGTAGAGCACCACGACCTCGACGCGGGGGCGGCCGGCAAATGCCGCGGCTACGGCGCCGCCGGTGTCGCCCGATGTGGCGACGAGCACGGTTAGGGGAGCGGCGCCGGGGGGTTGTAGGCGTGCCAGGACGGCCGCGAGGAAGCGAGCGCCGAAGTCCTTGAAGGCGGCGGTCGGCCCGTGGAAGAGCTCGAGGACGGCTGTGTCCCGGGCGAGCGTCCGCAGCGGCGCCGGGAAGTTGAAGGCTTCCTCGCAGATCGCGTCCAGCTCGGTGAGAAGGGGATCGCCGTCGAAGAAAGGCTCCAGCAGGGTCGCCGCGATCGTCGGCAGATCCGGCGCCGCTCTGAGGCGGTCGATGTCGATGGAGGGGAAGGACTCCGGAACGTAGAGCCCGCCGTCGGGCGCGAGACCCCGTTCGATGGCTTCGCTGAGAGGGGCCGGCGGCGCGGCCGAACGCGTGCTGACGTAGCGCATCGTCTACGCCTCGTGCTCGATCCGGGCACCGGGAGCGGCTACCGGGGAGACCCATCCACGGGCCGGAACACCAGCAGCCGCGAAGGCCGCGATCATATCGTACCGCACGCGCTCGCCATCGGCCGAGCTCCGACACCAAGCGAAGAGGCTGGGCCCCGATCCCGACAGCGAGCATCCCAGCGCTCCCGCGCTCAGCGCAGCACGTTTGACACTCTCGAACCCGGGGACGAGGGGGGAGCGCATCGGCTCCACGATCAGGTCCTGGAGGGATCTCCCGATCAGCTCCAGGTCGCCCGAGTAGCATCCCGCGATGACGCCCGCGAGGCGGCCGGACTGGGCGACGTGGTCGGCGAGGCAGACCTGCGCTGGCAGCACCCGCCGCGCATCACGCGTATCCACGCGCAGCTGCGGGTGAACGAGCACGCAATGCAGTGCCGGCGGCACCGGGATCCGGACGGCCCGCAGCGGATCGCGGTCCAGGGCGAGGACGAGGCCGCCGAGGAGACACGGCGCCAGGTTGTCGGGATGGAAGGAGCCCGTCGCCACTTCTTCCCCGAACATGCCGTAGCGAAGCAGGCCGATCTCGTCGAGGGGATCCGGAAGGAGTCGATTGGCGGCGAGAATGGCCCCGGCGGCGGAAGCGGCGGAGCCGCCCATCCCCGAGCCGAGCGGGATCCCCTTTTCCAGTACGACGTCGAAGCCGAACGGCAGGCGAAGGTCCTCCACCAGGCGCAGCAGCCCGGCGCCCGCCGTGTTGGTGGCGGCGTCGATGGGTACGCCGATCGAATCTGATCGCACGACGACCGCCGGTTCGTCGATGCGAGATACGGTGACCCGGTCACCGACGCTGACCACGGTATGCCCGAGCAGGTCGAAGCCTACGCCGACGTTCCCCACGGTTGCCGGCGCGAAGGCAGTCGCCGTCGTCGGTTGCGCGCTCAAAGGCTCGCACCCAGTGAAGTGGCCAGCCTCAGGAGGTCCGAGAACACACCGCCGGCGGTCACCTCCGGACCGGCCCCCGGCCCCTGCACCACCAGGGGATTCGGCTGATAGCGGCGCGTCCGGAAGAGCACGATGTTATCCGTCATCTGGATGCGCGCGAACGGGTGGTCGAGCGGGTAGCTGCGCAGCTTCGCACTCGCGTTCCCCTTCTGGTCGACGGACCCGACGTATCGGAGCACCTCGCCCCGGCGGCGCGCCTCGTCGAAGAGCCCCTCCATCGTCTCGTCGTGTGTCGGTAGCGCCGCCAGGAAGTCCGGCACGCTGAGGCTCTGAAGCTTCTTCGGAACGAGTCCTTCCACATCCACGTCCTGCAGCTCGAGCGGCAGACCGATCTCGCGGCCCAGAATCACCACCTTACGGGCGACGTCCATCCCCGACAGATCGTCCCGCGGGTCCGGCTCCGTGAACCCGCGGGAGCGCGCGTCCGCCACGATGTCCGAGAATGCCCGGCTGCCGTCGTAGATGTTGAACAGGTAGGCGAGCGTGCCTGAAAAGATGCCTTCGATCTCGAAGACCTCATCGCCCGTCTGGACGAGGTCGCGCAGCGTCTGCACGATCGGCAGGCCTGCTCCGACGGTCGTCTCGTACAGGTAGCGGGCGCCATGCTCTCGACTCGTGTTCCGCAGTGCCCGGTAGTAGCCGAGCTCCGCAGTATTGGCCCGTTTGTTCGGCGTGATGACGTGGATCCCGCGCTGTAGCCAATCCGCGTAATAGCGCGCGACCGCTTCACTCGCGGTGCAGTCGATGATCACGGCGTGCGGCAGGTGCTCGGCGTGCACGTGACGGGCGAACTCGTCCAGGTCCGTGGGGCCGAACTCCGCCTCCATCGAATCGCGCCAGCGACTGAGGTCGAGCTGCCCCTCCGCATACGCCGTACGGTTGGACTTGGCGATCGCTCGGACGCGCAGGTCGACGTTGAACTCCCGCTTGAGCGGCCCCGCCTGCTCGGCAAGCTGGTCGAGGAGCGCCCCACCCACGATTCCCGTTCCGACCACCCCGATCGAGAGCGTTTGCGGCGACAGGTAGAAGCCGCCATGCACCGCCCGCAGAGCCCGGCTCGCGTCCGCGTTGTCGATGACGACGGAGATATTGCGTTCCGAGGAGCCCTGCGCGATCGCACGGATGTTGACGCCGGCCTTCCCGAGCGATCCGAAAAACTTACCGGCTACGCCCGGATGCCCCGCCATTCGGTCGCCTACGACCGCCAGAACACAGCAATCGGGGACCAGCTCGACCGTCTGTACCTGACCGTAGTGACGCTCGGCGAAGAAGGCGCGCTCCACCGCCTTGCGGGCACGCTCTCCCACGGCGCCCGGGACGACGAAGCAGATCGAGTGCTCCGAGCTGCCCTGCGAGATCATGGTGACGGAAACGCCTTCCTCGTGCAGCGCTCCGAAAAGCCGGTGCGCCGTGCCCGGAACGCCGATCATTCCGGTCCCTTCCACGTTTACCAGCGATACGCCCTCGATCGTGGCGAAGCCCTTCACGTCGAAATCGGACGAGCCGCCCAGATGGATCCGGGTGCCCGGAACATCCGGACGGAAGGTGTTGCGGATGAAGATGGGGATCGACCGCCGGATGGCGGGCGCCATCGTACTCGGGTGGATCACGCGGGCGCCGAAGTAGGCCAGCTCCATCGCCTCGTTGTACGAGAGCTCGGACAGCAGCACCGAGTCGGGAACGAGCCGGGGATTGGCGCTCATCACGCCGTCGACGTCCGTCCAGATGTGGATCTGCGCGGCGTCGAGTAGTGCACCGAAGATCGAGGCGGAGAAGTCGCTGCCGTTGCGGCCGAGCGTCGTCGCGAGACCGTCCGCCGTGGCGGCGATGTAGCCGGTGATGATGAGCGTCGGCGGGAACTCGCCGCGCCGCTCCGTCAGCGCCGCCAGGCGTTCCGCGCTCGCGCGCCAATCGACCTCCGGATTGCCCCCCTCACTGCCCACGACCAGGACCTCGCGAGCGTCCAGCCAGGCCGCGGAGTGACCTACGGCTTGGAGATGGGCGGCCAGCATCTGCGCCGACCATATCTCGCCGTACCCGGATACGAGGTCCATCGCGCGGGCGGAGTGCGAGCGCAGGAGCCAGGTCGCGTGCAGGACGTCCGCTACATCGGTGAAGTCGCGATCGAAGCGCTCGAGAAGCTCCTCGGCCACCTCCGGCGGGACCAGCTCAGTGACCGCTTCACGATGTCGCCCGCGAAGCTCCTCGAGCGCGTCGAGATAGCCGCGGTCCCGACGCGCAGCCATCTCCACCGCGCGGACCAGCGTATCCGTGACGCCGCTCATTGCGGAAACGACCACGGCTCGACGGCCCTCGGGCCGGCGCGCGAGAATCCCCGCTACATGCCGGTAACGCTCGGGCGATGCGACGCTCGTTCCTCCGAACTTGTGAACGACCCACTGCTCCACTTCTCTGCTCCCTCTTCTATTGGCTCCCGTCGCGGTCGCACGCAGGTGCGGCCGGGCCCTCGGGCCCGCCCGCGACGCGGGAGAATCGCTCTGGTTCGCGGAGGTGCCAATATGCGGCCTCTCGTGCCTCTTCGCCAGCAGATCGGGGCCCGCTCGCCGTCCGGCTCGATCGAGGAGGATTCCCGAGACAATGGCTCTCGCCGTAACTCATTGCGTGGCATGCCAGTTGCACCGTTCGAGGGGCGTCCTGACTGCTCGCCACCCCCCTCCGATGATCGAGAGCCGATGACCCGGCAGCATTCGTTGACCCGCCTGACGGCAACACTGATGAGCACGGCCGCGATCCTCGGCCTCGCGGTCTCGCCCGTGGCCGCGCAGGACGCCGCATTGGTGACCACGTCCTTCGCCAGCGGTGAGGTTGCGGCACCCGCAGACGACCGCAATGCCCTCGAGAAAGGTCGCTATGCGGTTCTCATCGACCTCGACGAGAACCGCTTGTACTTCAAGCAGGGCGACCTCACCCTGTGGTCGGCGCCGGTCGGCACGGGCACCGGGCTTCGCGTCATTACGCATGGCGACGACTGGGATTTCTCCACGCCGACGGGGCGCTTCCAGGTCCAGTACAAGGAGCGCGATCCGATCTGGATCGCGCCGGACTGGTTCTTCGTCGAGAACAACCTACCGGTGCCGCCGCCGAACGACCCCTCCCGATACATGACGGGAACGCTCGGCGAGGCGGCCGTCTACATCGCGCCCGACCTGGCGATCCACGGCACTAACCGGCCCGAGCTGCTTGGTGAACGTGTATCTCACGGCTGCATTCGCCTGGAGAACCGCTATGCGCTGCGCCTCTTCCACAACGTCCAGGTCGGGACCGAGGTGATCATCGTCGGTGGTGAGAAGGTGCGCGAGAACGCTCGCGTGGTTGATCTGCGCAACGGATACGACCCGTCTCTCGCTTCGAGTGGCGGGCGCAAGGAGCTGCCTGTGGACGAGCAGTACGAAGAGTGGCGCGGGATGCCGACGGGCGAATTGATCGAGGATCTGGAGGACGAGCTGCGCGAGCCACGGACCCGGTCGCGCTGGGACGAGGTCGCGATCCTGCTCCTCAACCGGGCGGCGGAGGATGATGAGCGGGCGTTGGACGCCCTGCTCAATCGGGCCGGCGACTTGCCGACCTCGCAGGTCGAGCGCGAGTGGGCGACCTTCCTGGGCGAGATCTACCGGCGATCCGCGGCCCGGACCCTGGAAGCGATCGCGCGGCTCGACCGACGCGACCGCGAGCGGATGGCCGAAATGCTGGTCACCGGTTCCCTGACGCTCTACGCGGGCGAGTTCACTGCTGCGTCCGCGCCATGGCCGACCTCTCGGATCCCGCGCGATGTGTTGTCACGCCGGGCGCAACGCGGGTGGGATTCGCTCGTACAGGCGGAGCGGGAGCATCGGGCCGAGATCGACAGGGCCGCCTCCCTGGAATGAGGGGGCCCGATCAACGGCGCAGCAGGCCGCTCCCCGTGTACTGGTTGGGCGCCGAGCCGAGAACCTTCGAGGAGTAACCGTTTTCCGGGTCGCGCCCCGCTCGCAGCGCGCGATTGACGGCCGTCTCTCCCCGATTGTACGCGAGCACACCCAGCCGCACGTCCCCACCGTACCGTTCGATCAGCGTCCGCAGGTAGCGGAAGCCCGTTCGAAGATTGTTGGCCGGGTCCAGGATCTCCGCCTCCGTTCGCAGCGACCGGTCGAGGGCCCGTGCGGTGGAAGGCATGAGCTGGGTGAGGCCAAGGGCGCCCGCGGGTCCGCGAGCATTTGCCCTGAACACGCTCTCGACCCGCACCAGTCTGAAGCCCAGCTCCGGGTCGAGCCCTTCACGAAGTGCGGTATCGATGATCTGCAGGGCGAGACCCTGGCTGATCCCGTAGCGCCGGGCGTAGGCCGCCGCGCGCCCCTGCTCCGGCGGCGCCTCTGTCTCGATGGGGACCCCCGACGCATGCCCGGGCGCCGCCTCACTGCTCACCTGCTCTCCATCAGCGTTCGTACGGCCTGAACCGCCTGAGGGGGGTCGCACCTCCATTGGTCCCGGCAGCGTGTCCACCACCACTTGCCCCGCGATGGCGGTGGCCGGGATGCTGGCGGTGATCGCACCGGGGCTGCATAGGAGCAGAAGCCCCGCGCCCAGTGCGCCGCTCCACACGCCGCGAAGTGCCAGCCGCAGGTGCCGACGTCCTCGATCCAGTCCCGTCATAGGTCACTCCTGAATTGCTGCGATAGCGGCGCTTCGGCTGAGCGCCGCCGCGAACCGCATGGGCGGTGCTCCCGGTCCATTGCGCCGAGGTGCCTCTGTTGCGACGGCCAAGGCAAGTGTCGGCGGCTTGCGCCGGCCAGTCAAGGCGCCGTCTCGCAGCCGAGCGGCGGGTTCAAGACGCGTTCCCGAGACGCCGCCCGGAAGAACCTGCCGCCCCGCCCGGCGAATTCTACCCGTTCGGCCGGGGAATCGGGTGGTCGCCCGCGCGTCTATCAGATTTCCCAAGTGACGTTGGGACAACGACTTCCGGGGAAACTTCCGGGGCGCAGGCTGGCTGGTACGCTTCGCGCCTCGACTCCTGCCTCGTCCCGAGGGCGGCCGCACGCGATGCGAAACACTTTCGTCCGTGCGAAAACACTCCGCCACCGGAGAGCAAACGACTCGTGGCTTCCTCCCGGAACGGGTCACCTTACCGAGAAACACGGAGACGAGTATGCACGGAATCATTTTCACGGAACTGCGGAAGTACGTCGACGAGCAGTTGGGGGCGACCGCCTGGGGCGGTCTTCTGGCCAGCGCCGGACTGAAGGGACGCATGTACCTTCCGATCCGCGAGTATCCGGACGCCGAGGCGATCGCGCTCGTCGGCGCGGCCGCCGACGTGACCGGCCTGGAGGTACCCGCCATCCTGGAGGATTTCGGTCGCTTCATCGCCCCATCACTGCTCGGCATGTACCGAACGATCGTGAAGCCGGAGTGGCGGACTCTCGATGTGATCGAGAATACGGAAGATACGATTCATACCGTCGTACGCGCCCGGAATCCCGGAGCGAAGCCGGCGAAGCTGAAGGCGGTCCGTCTCAGTGCAACCGAGCTCCAGCTCATCTACAGCTCCGATCGCAAGCTCTGCCCCGTGGCCCGAGGCATCATGAAGGGCGTTGCTGCCTGCTTCGACGAGGAGATCTCCGTCGAGGAGACGAAGTGCATGCATGATGGCGCCGACCACTGCGAGATGACGGTCGTGCTGCTTCCGGCGAAGAAATCCGGCCGTAAGGCGACGGCGAAGGCACCGAAGGCCAAGGCGCCGAAGCCCGCGGCAACGAAGGGAGCGAAGCAGACTCGGACGAAGGCGGGCTCGAAGACCGCGAAGAAGAAGGTGGGCGCCAAGGCCAAGGTCGCCTGATCACGGGCATGGAATGAACTTCGCAGAGTCGGCTGCTGTGATCTGGCCGTCGCTCTGATCGGATTCGCGCGCGAAGCGATCGTGCCGTAGCCGAGGCGCGGCGGTGTTGGGTATGCACCCTACTGGAATACCGACGCCAATGATTACGTGCGCGCGACCGATTCTCTCCTTCGCCACTCTACTCGCCTGTCTCGTTCCGCTGACGGACGGCGTTGCCCAGGAAGCTCGCGAGGACGCTCGGGGTTCGCCGCCGACATGTCTTTCCGGTGAGCGGGTCGGATCAGGGGAATGCACGCCGGAGGCATACCTGCTCGCGATTCTGGAGAGGCAGGGCGTCGAAGCGGCGATGGCCGAGCTGGAGCGGCTGGTGGCGTCCGACCAAGACATTCAGCGGGACGCCCACTCCTACTCTCATGCCATCGGCATCTCGGCGTACACCGGGGTGGAGGACGTCGGGGAGGTCTTCGCGCGCTGCACGCCGGCCTACCAGTCCGGCTGCTACCATGGCGTCATTCAGTCCTACTTCACCCAGCAGAGCGCTGGTGAGGTCGACTCGGCGGCCGTGAACGCACTCTGTCGCGCACTGCGCGAGGATCCGAACGAACGCTGGCTCCTGTTCCAGTGTGCCCACGGAATGGGGCACGGGCTGTTGATGATCGCCGACCGGCACCTTCCGACTTCGCTCCAGGGGTGCGATCTCGTGGAGATGCCATGGGAGCGTGAGGCGTGCTACGGTGGCGCTTTCATGGAAAACATCGTCGGTGCGACGGCTCCTCACCACGCCGTAGGCCGACCGGCCGAAGCTGCGCATGCCGAGCACGGCGCGCCACAGATGGCGGAGTCACACCAGCACGGGCACGGCACCCCGGGCGATGCCGCGGCGGCTACCCCGGAAGAATTCCCGCCGCTCAAGGCGGAGGACCCGCTTTACCCGTGCAGCGTGCTCGAAGACCGCTATCTGATCGCCTGCTATCAGATGCAGACGTCGGCCATCCTCCACTTCAACGGCTACGACATTCGTGAGGCGGCGAGAACGTGCCAGACGGCACCGGAGCTGCTCAGGCCGACCTGCTTCCAGAGCCTTGGGCGTGACGTCAGTGCGGTCACGCTGCAGGACCATGGCCGCGCGATCCAGCTCTGCGGGTTGGCCGGCGAAGACTACGAGCGCTGGTGCCATCTCGGTTATGCGAAGAATCTCGTCGACCTCACAGCGGATTCCAACGATGGGCTCCGCTATTGCCGGCTGTTGGCGGACGGAGAGTCCAAGCGGTTCTGCTATATCGCTGTCGGCGAGCAGATTTGGGTGCTGACCCAGGATACCGAGCAGCGCGTGGCGCTCTGCGCGAATGCGGAAGAGGCGTACCTGGATGAATGCCGGCGGGGGGCGGGGCTCGAGCAGGGGAACTGACCACGATCGCCGGTTCGGCGAGGTTCAGCGGCGAGCCGCGGGCGCCCGGGATGAGACCAGAGCGTCGGGCGACCGCCGAGCCGACTGGGAAGGTGATCCGCGCTTGACGGCCCCGCCGCTCGGCTCCATTGTCATCGTGACCGTCGATGCGGCGGCGCCCCGCGAGAGCATCTGCTGCTGACACAGCCGCCGATCCCGGGGCGCCGGTCCCGCCAGCCCCTGCGCCATTGGAGCGTTGCGGGGCGCTTCGACCCCGACATTGCAGCGAGGAGCGCAGATGGCAGTCGAGATCACGGGATCCTACGGCGGCGGGCTGAAGACGGAGCTTCGGCACGGCCCGTCAGGGTCTGTTCAGAAGACGGCCGCGCCGGTAGACAACAAAGGTGACGGAAGCTCCTTCTCGCCGACAGACCTCGTGGCCGCGGCCCTCGGGAGTTGTGCGGTCACGACGATGGCGATCGTTGCTGACCGGAACGGGATCAAGTTCGACGACGCGAGCTTCGTCATCGAGAAGCATATGCGGAGCGACCCGCGTCGGATCGAGCGCTTGCCCCTGCGCATACGCATGCCGGCCGACCTGACCGCGGAAGAACGAGCGATCCTGGAGGAAGCCGCCCTCACGTGCCCCGTCGCCCGCAGCCTCCTGCCCGAGATCGACTGCGACTTCAGCTTTGAATACTGACGGGCCGTACGTCGCCGGATGCGCCCTCCGAGCCCGCGTCTAGCAATTCCGCGATCCTGTGCTGAGCGCGCGGGAGAGCGAGACGCGCGAGGCCTTCCCGCGTCACCCACAGCACATGCCCGCGCGGTGCTGAACCGCCCTCCGCACCTCGTTCATCATCCTGCGGCGTAGCCAGCATCGCTTCGTACGTGACACGCACGTGCGTGAACGCGTGCCGCACGGTGCCGAGAGGCCGCAGATCGGTGATTTCGAGTCCAATCAGCTCCCGCACGGCGCGGACAGCCGCGTCCTGGCTCCCCTCTCCGGGCTTCCGCTCTAGGCCAGGGAACTCCCAGAGCCCGCCGAGTCGGGCGCGGTCGGGCCGGCGCACGACCAGCAACTCATCGGCCTGGCGAACCACGGCGACCACGTGATGCTCGGTCGGGATCGCGCGCGCGCCGCGCCGGGCTGGCCGAGCGGCCTGGGTACCGGCTGCCCGCGCCCTGCAGTGGTCGGCGACCGGGCACGCGCCGCACGCCGGTGACCGCGGCGTGCAGACGAGCGCCCCCAGCTCCATCAGTGCCTGATTCAGATCACCGGGCCGCTCGCCTCTGACCAGTGCCGTAGCCTCGGCCCAGAGCGTGGCAGCGGGCGGGTCAGGCAGGTCGAGCACGCGTGCGAACACCCGCCGCACGTTCCCATCGACTACGGGCTCCTCGCGGCCAAAAGCGATCGACATGACCGCTCCGGCCGTGTAGCGGCCGACGCCTGGCAGCGCCAGAAAGGCCTCGGGATCTTCCGGAACGCGGCCTCCGTACTTGGTTCTGACCTCGCGCACGGCCCGGTGGAGGTTGCGGGCGCGAGAATAGTAGCCGAGCCCTTCCCAGGCCTTCAGAACCTCGTCCTGCGTAGCCCGGCTGAGCGATTCGAGCGTGGGGAAGCGCTCCAGCCAGCGCAGAAAATACGCGCGCACGGTATCGACACGCGTCTGCTGGAGCATGATCTCCGAAAGCCACACGTGGTAGGGGTCCGGCGTCGAGCCGGCCGCGGCGCGCCAGGGCAGGTCGCGCCGTTCCGCGTCGTACCAGCGTAGCAGGCGCTCTCTGAAGTGATCCCGCGCCTCCACGCTATACGACCTCGCGCACGAGCTCGGACCGCCACAGCGTGCCGGCAAGAATGGCGAGGAGCATGACCGCTCCGGTGGCCAGTGCAGCCCGCGCCCCGAAGACCCGAGCGAGAGCACCGGCCTGAAGGTAGCCGATCGGCGTGACGCCCAGGAACATGAAGACGTAGACGGACATGACCCGCCCCCGAAGACCGTTCGGCACCAACGTCTGAAGGAGGGAGTTGGCGGTAGCCGTCGACAACAGCATGGAGAAGCCGGCCGCGGCCAACAGGGCGAGCGAGAGAGGGAAATACGGCGAGAGCGCGAAAGCTCCGACGAAGAACGCGAAGGAGGTCGCGGAGACGACCAGGAGGCGACCGCGAGGGAAGCGTTCGGTGATGTTCGCCAGCGCGAGACCGCCGCTCAGCGCACCGGCACCCGTCGCCGAAAAAAGCCAGCCGAGCCCTTGCGGCCCCACCTGGAGCAGGTCACGCGCGAAGACAGGGAGGAGCATCGTGAAGGGAAACACCAGGACGGATGCCGTGGCGACGAAGAGCACGATGCTACGGGCGACTCGATGGCCCCAGATCCAGCCGAAGCCCTCCTTGATGTTCACCCAGGTCGAATGCGTCCGGGGGATCTCGGCAGGTCGTGGGCGACGAATCGCCAGCAGGCCCCCGATCACCGCGAAGTAGGACAGCGCATTGCCGTAAAAGCAGGCTGCGATTCCAACCGCGCCGATGAGCGTGCCAGCGATCGCGGGCCCCACCATGCGCGAGGCGTTGAATGCCGACGAGTTGAGGGCGATCGCACTCGTCAGATCTCGCTCCCCGACGAGTTCGATGAAGAAGCTCTGACGCGTGGGAATCTCGAATGCGTTCGCCGTGCCCAGAATGAGGACCAGTAGCACGATCCAGCCGATGTTGATCAGCCCCGCGTGCGTCAGCACGGCCAGAGCCAACGCCTGAAGGAAGGCGAGGCTCTGTGCGGCGATCAGGATCGACCGCTTGTCCAGCCTGTCCGCGATCACGCCGGCGAACAGCGAGAAAAAAAGGATGGGCAGCGACGTACCCGCCGTGACCACCCCCAGCCAGAGCTCCGAATCGGTGAGCTCGAGCACGAGCCACCCCATCGCCGTGATCTGAAGCCAGGTCCCGCTCAAGGAGAGCAGGTGCCCGATATAGAAAATGCGGAAGTTGCGGTGACGTAGCGCGGCGAACGTAGCGCCGAACCCGCCCCTGCGCACGGCCCGCCCCGGCCCCGGTCCGACCGGTCGTACTTCCGGAGCAACGTATCTATCGTTCAGAGAAACCTTTACCTCGCCACTGAAAAGACCCACAATAAAAGAGGCAGGCGTCCAACAGGTGACTTCCCGCACCCGCACGTTCCATGCGCTTCACGAACTACTCGCGCTACTCCGGGCACAGAGCCGACGCCCTCAACATCGAGGCGCTCCTCGAGCACCTCTCGGACTTCCTCCTACAGAGCGGTTTCGCCGGCGGACCGCATCACCACCCGTTCTGGGGCGAGTTCGACGACGAGAACCGCTCGCTCGACTCCCTCAAGGAAGCGCTCCTGCGCGCGCTCATCGAGAGCGGGCAGCTGACGCCCGAGATGCTCGAGGAGCTCCGCGACGGATCGGTCGACGAGGACGTCCAGCAACAGATCGCCGACCTGCTCGACCGGCTCGTCGAGCGCATGATAGACGAAGGCTACCTGAACGCCACGGAGCCCCCGCCGGTGCCTGCCGATCAGGTCCAGCTCTCCGAAGAGGAGGGGACCGTCGACGAGGCGCGCTCCGCCGCCCGACACGTCGAATTCAACCTCACGCAAAAAGGAATCGACTTCCTCGGCTATCGCACTCTGCGGCATCTGCTGGGCGCGATGGGTCGCTCGAGCTTCGGCTCACATCTCACACCGCATCTCGCCACGGGCGTCGAGGCCGAGGCCGCGAGCCGGCCCTATCAGTTCGGGGACACGCTCAACCTGGACATCCCCCGAACTCTCTCGAGCGCTCTCGCCCGCGAAGGGCTTCGCGAGGACGGCACCATCCCACTCGACTACGACGACCTCTACGTCAATCAAGCGGAATATCGCTCGAGCTGTGCGACGGTTCTGCTGCTCGATACCAGCCACTCCATGATCCTCTATGGCGAGGACCGGTTCACCCCCGCCAAGAAGGTCGCGCTGGCACTGACCCATCTGATCCGCACCGAGTTCCCCGGCGACTCGCTTCGCGTGGTCCTGTTCGGTGACCGTGCCGAGGAGATCCCGCTCTCGCAGCTCGCCCATGCTCAGGTCGGGCCGTTTCATACGAACACCGCCGAGGGCCTCAAAGTAGCGCGGCGCATACTCCTCGCTCAGAACAAGGAGATGCGCCAGATCGTCATGATCACCGACGGTAAGCCCTCCGCCCTCACGCTGGAGGATGGCCGCGTCTACAAGAACCCCATGGGGCTAGACCGGCGCGTCCTGCGGGAGACCTTCGCGGAAGTCGCGGCCTGCCGGAAGGCCGGTATCCTGATCAATACCTTCATGCTCGCCCGCGACCCTTACCTCGTCGCCTTCGTCAATCAGGTTTCAAAGATCGCCCGTGGGACAGCCTATTTCACCACTACGATGACGCTCGGGCAGTACATCATGAGGGATTTCCTGCGGAGAAAGACGAAGCGGAACGGGTGAAGAGTTAACAGTTGGAAGTTGACAGTTAACAGGGACGGCACCTCGACCCGCAGGAGCCGCCTTCCTCCTGCAATAGACTCGACCGATTAACTGTCAACTGTTAACTGTTAACTGTTAACTCAATAATATGGATCCACCCCCGCCGTGTGGTCCGTAACGTCAACAATGTTCTCGATCTCCGGCACCTGCTCCCGGATCATCCGTTCGATGCCCATCCGCAGAGTCGCCTGCGAGGCGGCGCAGCCCTGACAGCCACCGCCCATCCGGATGTACATCGAGTCCTCGCTGACGTCGACGAGCTCGATAAAGCCGCCGTGCGCCGCGATTCCCGGGTTGATCACCTCGTCGACCACCCGCTGCACCCTCTCCGCCATCGGTCCGGAGATGCGGAGCTCGGACCGCTCCACTTCCGGTGCCGGACGCGCGTTGGGATCACCGACGGAAAAGCCGCTGGCACCGTTCTCCTCGATCCAGTCCACGACCGCACCGCTGAGCAGGTTGGACGTATCGAGATTGAGAAAAACCCTGATACCGTCCACGTTGACCGCGATCTCCGTGCGCTCGCGGTCCTCCTTATCCACCAGCGAAATGGCATAGCTCCGCGCCAGTGGCGTCGGCGATGTCGTATCCAGCGTGATGCGGAGTGCCGGATCCTTCACCATCTCGGCATCGACGAACTCACCGATCTTCCCACGAGCCGCCTGCGTAATCTCTATCATAACGTCTCCCTCCAAGCGCTCACTTTAGCCCCGACCTCGTACCCCTCGATGGGCGGACGGTTCAGAGGCACGGGAATACGGATAGGGAATAGGGAATAGGGTGAACCACGTTCAGGTCGACCCCGCGCAGTGTGGTTCAGGTCGGGTACCCGGCGGCGACCTCCGGCTACTCGAAGGAAAGCACGAGCACCCGCGGGTTCCGCAGGCTATTCCCTGCTCCCTATTCCCTATTCCCTGCCGTTCTCAGAACTCCCCGATGAAGCCGATCTCGGTTCGCAGCTCGTAGCCGAGCTCCTTGACGACCGTGGACTGGGCAAGGTCGATGAGCCCGCGCACGTGGGCCGCTGTGGCGCCACCGAGATTCACGATGATGTTGGCGTGCTTGTGAAAGATCTGGGCGTTTCCCAGCACGTGGCCTTTCAAACCGCACTGATCGATGAGCCGCCCCGCGCCGACCCCCTCGATCTTCTGGAAGATGGACCCTGCGCTGGGGTACAGCCAGAGGTCCGGGTGGCGGTCGTCACGCCAGCGAAGATTCTCACGAACGGTATCACGTAGGACCTCCTCGGGCTGGCGTTCGAGCTGGAAAGTCACGTTGAGAACGACGTCGTCGCGGTCGTGGAGAATGCTGTAGTCGTAACCGAACTCGAAGTAGTCACGATCCGCCGTCCGCCGCTCTCCCTCCGCGGACAGGATCTCGACCTCGTCGACGACTTCCTCGATGAAGACCGTGCGTTCACGTTCGGGGGGTGGCGAAAGAAAGTGCAGATTTTGCCAGATCGCGCCGCCGACCGTGCTCGGAATGCCGACATAGTGATGCAGCCCGCCCAAGGACCTGGCAACCGTCGCCTGAATCAGTTCGTGGTACACGAAGATCCCCGCCCCGGCGCGCACCCGGTCCCCTTCCAAGAAATCGATTCCTCCGGCCTGATTCCGAATCACGAGACCTCGAAACCCGCCGTCTCCCACGAGAATGTTCGCCCCAGCGCCGAGAAGGAAGTGCGGCACCTCCAACTCCCGAGCGAGCAGTAGGGCAGTTGCGAGGTCGTCCTCGGTCTCAGGCTCATAGAATAAATCGGCGGGACCGCCGATCTTGAACGTCGTGTAGGGTGCCAGGGGGACGTCGCGCCGGACGCGCTCGGCCCCCAGCCGGTCGATCAGCACGCCCTCTACCGCCGAGAGCCGATTTGGCATCAAAATCCTCAATTCGTCCATGAAGTCTCTGTTTTCGCCGCCCGGTGGCGGTGCAAGGCCGATGCCCGGCTCCCTGCGCAGGTTGGCAGGGCACGGAACTTGATCTATAAACGGCCGTGTGAGCCGACGTAAGTGTATCTGTGACAATACTTTAGAAAGATAGATATCAAATGGCCGACATCCAGAATGACCGATCGTCTACCGGGTTCGGGCGGCAGCAGGCGGCGACGCTTGCAATCGCGGGAATACTCGGCGCCTCCTGGGTCGGCGGTACCGTCGTCGGAACGGCGAAATACGACCGGACAACCGGGGTGTCGCCGCTGACCGCGACCGACGTCGAATCGGCTGAGCTTGCGTCGGCGACGTCGTGGGACCTCCCGAACCTACAGCATGAGCGGGTCGACTACTGGGTCGAGCGCTTCACGACCGACAAGCGCCCGCAATTCACGGAGTTCCTCGAGCGGAGCGGCCGGTACGTGCCGATGATCTCCGCGAAGCTGGAGGAGCGGGGAATGCCCCAGGACCTGATCTATCTGGCGATGATCGAATCGGGCTTCAATGCAACGGCGTACTCGAGTGCCGCGGCCTCGGGCATCTGGCAGTTCATCGCCGAGACGGGTAGTCGCTACGGGCTGGACATCAATGCGGCCGTCGACGAGCGGAACGACCCGATCAAAGCGACGGACGCGGCGCTCGACTATCTGACGTATCTGCACGACCGCTTCGACTCGTGGTATCTGGCGGCCGCCGCTTACAATACCGGTGAGAACCGGGTGGGAAGGATCATGCGGGAAGAGACCGGGTCGGAGCGTGGCGACGAGGAGTCCTACTATCAGATCTGGGATAGGCTGCCTGCTGAGACACGGGACTACGTGCCGCTGATGATCGCTGCCGCTCGCATCTCGAAGGAGCCCGAGAAGTACGGGTTCGCCAACGTGCACGTGCAGCCTGCGCTGAGCTACGAAGAGGTCGTCGTCGATGCCGCGACGCCGCTGGGCGCGATCGCGACGGCTGCCGGGACGACGATCGACGCCCTTCGCGACCTGAACCCGCACTTCAAGCTCGAGCGAACGCGGAACGACATGCGGCAGCTGGTCCGGGTACCGATCGGCGCGAGGACGGCGTTCCTGGTGAACTGGCCGACGGTGAGGGACGAGCAGACTCTGGCGGTCCAGAGTTACCGGGTGAGGGCTGGCGATTCGCTGCTCGCGATCGCGAGGCGTCATGGCGTCAGCGTGAACGATATCCAGCAGGCGAATCAGCTCCGCGGAACTCGCATCATTGCCGGTCAGACGCTGAACATCCCCGAAAGCGGGTAAGGTCGATCGCGCTAGCGGGGAACAAGGAAAGAGCCGTCCAGCGGGGACGGCTCTTTCCCTTCGTATGGCACAACCACCTGGAACTGCTGGTGGCCCGCGTCAGGCGCCGACTCGCGCGACGTTCTCGGCGGCGGGGCCCTTCTCGCCCTGAACGAGATCGAACTCGACAGATTCGCCTTCCGCCAGGGACTTGAACCCATTCCCTTGGATGGCGGAGTAGTGTACGAAGCAGTCTCGCTCCCCCTCTGTCGGGGTGATGAAGCCAAACCCTTTGGCATCATTAAACCACTTCACCGTTCCGGTGGTCCGCATGAGGTACTCCTGTTCTGCTGAATGAGCCGCGATATGCGGCGTGATGCGCGTGGGCTCCCAATGCCCCCCACGTTGGGCAAAGTCCTGGCTGGGCTATTTCGCGATTGGGTCTACTGGAATCGGCTGCTGTGGATGCTGCCCTGCGGCGTTCTGTGTGGCGGCGCGCCTGCGGCTTTCGATATGACCATCGTTGTCAGGGCTGCGACGGTGACGGACCGGCCCTGCAATATTGCTTATGGGAAGCAGCGGTCATTGTAAGAGCCATCCCGGACAGTGTCAAGACTTTTGTGACTTTCTGACGGGATCGCCCGGGGTGGAGGGGGCGAAATCGCCGCGAAAAAACTTGGGCGCGGCTCAGGCGGTCTCGACGACCATCGCAAACCCCATCGCACCCGCTGCGCAGACCGTGATCAGCCCGAGTTCCTTGCCGCGTCGCCGGAGTTCGTTCAACAGTGAAATGGTGATTCGGCCGCCCGTCGCACCGAAAGGGTGGCCGATGGCGATCGACCCGCCCATCACGTTGATCCTGTCTTCATCGGGCAGCCCGATCGGCGCGGATCGCCCGAGGCGCTCCTGAGCGATCTCCCTGGAGTCGAACCACTGCAGGTTCGAGAGGACCTGCGCGGCGAAAGCCTCGTGCATGTCGAGCAGGTCGATGTCCGCCATCGTGAGCCCCGCGCGATCGAGGGCGACGGGAGCGGCGAACACGGGCCCCTGGAGCAGTTGGTCCGCGGGCGAAAGTGATGCGTAGGCGTACGAGCGGATGTAACCGAGTGGCTGGTAGCCCAGGGCCTGCGCCCTTTCTTCGCTCATCAGCAGCACGGCGGATGCGCCATCCGTCAGCGGCGACGCGTTTCCGGCGGTCACGGTACCGTAGCGCCGGTCGAACACGGGTTTGAGCGTCGAGAGCCTTTCGAGCGAGGTGTCGGGCCGGACGCCGTTATCGCGCGTGATCGCGACACCGTCCACGTAGACGGGTGCGATCTCCGCCGTCAGCCGGCCGTCTTCCGTAGCCGCGGCGGCGAGTTCATGGGAGCGTAGCGCCCACCTGTCCTGAGATTCTCGACTGATGCCGTTCTCCTGCGCCATCTTCTCTGCCGACTGGCCCATCGTGAGGCCCGTGGTGGGCTCGGCGATCGCCGGTGCGATCGGCTTCAGGTGAACAGGCCGGATCTTCGCGAACGCCTTCAGGCGATCGCCCATACTGCGCGCCCTCGAGGCTGCAACGAGCGCATCTCGCATCTCGTCCGAGAACAGGATGGGCACGTCGGTCAGTGACTCGGCGCCACCGGCGACGACGACGTCCGCCATGCCGAGGGCAATGTGTTCGGCGCCCGAGGTGATCGCCTGGTTGGCGGATGCGCACGCACGCCCGACCACGAAGGCGGGGACCGACGGCGGGATCCCGGAGCCCAGCCCCACCTCGCGGGCGATGTTCGGTTCCTGCACCGATTGAACGACGGTGCCGTAAACGAGGTGATCGATCTCGTCCACGTCGAGGTCGGCCCGGCTGATCAGCTCGCGCACCGCCACCTTGCCGAGCTCCACGGCGCTCAGCGCCTTGAAGTCCGTGTTGGACTTGGCGAAGGGCGTGCGGCACCCATCCACGATCGCGACCCGCCTTCCAATTCCTTTCATGGAGCCCTCGCCTCTATACTGGTTGTGGTTCACGACCCGGCCGGCGGAGGTGGGCGTACCCGCCCGTGCAAGCTTCACGTACGCGCAGCCGGCTGCAAGAAAACATCCAGCTCCTGGGGCCTGACGCGATGATGCGCAGAGGGAACGGGCGCTTCGCCGCCGCCGCCTCGACGAGACAGTCGGCACGGATGCCGGACTCGATCATGAACCGGCGGGTGCGTATCGCGGGACGACGGGAGAGCCCCGGTGTGCGTGTTGGGTATGCCAGAGCTCCGCATAGTATCCGTCACCGCTCACCAACTCGCGATGCGTTCCGCTCTCGACCAGACGCCCTCCATTCAGCACCAGGATCGCATCGGCGTCGACTACCGACGTGAGCCGGTGCGCAATGAGAATGACCGTCTTGCCGGCCTCTCGGAGATCTGCCACTACCTGCCGCACGTACCGTTCGCTGAGCGAATCCAGGTGCGACGTCGCCTCGTCCAGCACGAGGACTTCAGGATCACGGTAGAGCGCCCTGGCAATCGCCAGACGCTGGCGCTGGCCCCCTGAAAGACCGACGCCATTCTCACCCAGCGGGGTGAGGAACCCCTGTGGAAGCCGCTCGGCGAAGTCTGTGACACCGAGACGATCGCAAACGTCCGTCAAGCGCATCATGTTCGGCTGAGGGTCGCCAGGTGCCACGTTCTCGAACACGTTTCCAGCAAACAGGTGAACCTCCTGGGGAACTGCGGCCACGCGGGCGCGGAGGTCGTCCGCATCGGCGAAACGCAGGTCGTGTCCTCCGATGAGGATACGCCCTTCCTGAATCGGGTAGAGACGTTGGAGGAGGGCCACGATCGTGCTTTTGCCGCTTCCGGTACCCCCCACGATGGCGGTCAGGCGGGCCGCCTCCATGGTCAGCGAAAGCTTAGCGAACATGGGTGTGCGGCCTCCGTAGCCAAAGGTTACCTGCTCGAAGCGGACGTCATAGGGAGCGCGCGGCGGGAGGGAGACCGAGGGAGCGGAATCCCGTTCCTGCTCCAGATCCATTATCTCGAAGAGCCGGTCGCCGGCGATCAGAGCATCTCTGATCGTAGCGTTGGCGGAGATCAGCCGGCCCGCCGGAGCGGTCAGGTATCCGAGCAGCGCATAGACGCTCATGAGCTCGCCAGGTGTCAGCTCACCGCTGATCACGTAATGAGCGCCGGCCCACAGAACCCCGACGACGCCGAGCCTGGATATAAGCTCAGAGCCGCTGGTGGAGAAGATGCCGGCCGATGCCGTCGCATAGACCGCCCGGAGGAGTCGGACGAAGCGGGTCTCCGTCTTGAGATTTGCGTCCTCGTGCAGACCGAACCTTCGGACGGTGGCGATCGCTCCGATGGACTCGACGAGCTGACTCTCGAGTTCGGCTCCGCATTCCATCAGCCGCCTGAGCTCACGACGGTTCACCCGGTCTGACAGGTGATAGACGAGGGCGTACAGGGGAAGCAGCGAAGCCACGAGCAGAGCGAGAGGCCAGCTGTACAGGAACATGAGCCCAATGGAGAAGGTGACGACCATCAGGTTCACCGCAAGGTCGATCGCGACATCGTTGATGAAACTGCGGATCTTCACCGCATCGTTGACGCGGACGATGATCTCGCCGATACGCATCGTGTCGAAGAACGTCTGCGGAAGCTTCAGGAGGTGCCGGTAATAGCCGATCACGAGTGCCGCATCGATCTTCTGACCCGTCCGTAGCGTCAGAACGCTCTTCACCCAGCCGACGTAGATCTGCAGCGCCAGAATCGCCAGCATCAGCAGCCCGAGCAGATTGAGGAGCCGCAGGTCGCCTCCGACCAGCACATGGTCGACGATCTTCTGCACGTACACGGCGGTCGAGAGCCCGAGCACCGTGTAGACGGAGGCGCCGACCAGCGCCTGAAGCATCACAGTCCTATGCGGACGGACGAGCTCTCGGAAGCGGCTGATGACGTTGCCGTCCGCGATCGTTGAGTCGGAGCCGGCGCTCGGCGCGAGCAGGACCAGCACACCCGACCATCGGGCGCGAAATTGATCACGGGAGATGCGCGAGGTGTAACCGTCGGCCGGGTCCATGACGGTAACGGTGCGGCGTCGCACGCGACTCACCACCACGTAATGCTGTAGTCCGGACGGCAGCGTCACGTGGGCGATCACTGGCAGCGGCAGCTTCGAAAGCGATTCGAGGCTGGTGCGTACCCCTTTGGCTTCGAACCCGATGCGGGTCGCCGCCTCCACGACTCCCAGGACCGTCGTCCCCTGGCGCCCGGTGCCGGCCAGGCGGCGCAGCATCGCGAGCGGGATTCGGCGCCCGTGAAATGCCGCGACCGATCGAAGGCAGGCCGCGCCACAGTCCGTCGCATCGTGCTGCTTGACCCGTCCGACCCGGCGCCACATGGAATATCAGGCGTTCAGTACGGGGTAATCCAGCAAGCCGGCGGATGCCTGCCACTCGGCCGGGATCCCTGGCCGGATGCCTGCGAGCTCCAGGCGTTGGCTCTGTTCGAAGTCCGCGGCGAGAGCGCGGGTCACGGATCTGACGACTACCTCGTCATCCGTGAGTGGCAGAACGAACGGCTGATGAGGAGCATCGAACGCGCGTTCGGCGCGGAGCGCGGTTCGCTCCAGCCCCTTCAACCGAGTGCAGTAGGTTTCGATGGTGAGGACCAGCTTCGCGTCACGATTGAGGATGCGGATCAGGCGGCAGGAGTGGCCCGCGATGGGAACCTCACCCGGCGGCTCGTCGATCTTGAGATTTCCCAGCAGCGCACGAACGTGGGCTGCCGAGGATGGACCACTCGCGGAAGGGAGCCGCCGCAGGAGCCGCTGCTCCCGCTGCACCGTGAACCGCCCGCCCAATCCCGGAGCGTAGAGGAACGTACTGCCATTGACCTCCGTCACCACGTGAGAGCTGGCGACGTACTGGACCTGCTCCACCCGCTGACCGCGCGCGACGAGAATACTGCGGATCGTGAAAGCGGGAGCGGTCTGCTCTGGCGTGCCCTCCAACCGGCAAGTGGTGTCTGGCATGTTTCACCTCTCGATGCTCACCCCGACCCCCGAGCGGGGTCGAGCCAGTCGTTGATGTCGTCACGGATGAGTTGCCACAGCGAACGCTCCGTGATATCGAACCGAGCGCGTAGCGTCATGCCCTTCCTGAGCCGGCCTACAGCGCCGTTGCGAAGCTCCAGCACGGTATCGGCAAGAGCGACTGCGACGCGGAACATCGGCTGGTCGCCAACGACCAGATAGTCGCTGGATATCGACTCCACCTGGCCATCGAGCGCTCCCCAGTCGGCGTGATTGAAGGAGTCGATGAGCAGCCGCACCGACATCTCCGACCAAAGCAGTCCCACATCACGCGGCGGCACGTAGATTTCCGCCATCAGGGGGGCGGCGGGCGAGACGACCGCGAGTACGTCCCCGGCCCGGACATAGCTGCCCACGGAGAGGCCAGCAACCTGTTCGAGGGTTCCGCTGATCGGGGCCGACACCGTGTAGAGCGTTGCCTCCTGCTGCAGGTAGCCCTGCCGTTCGAGCAGATCCTCCAGTCGCTGTCGTGCGGCCAGCGCCGATTCTGCCCACCTCGTCCCATATGTGAGCTGTATCCGCGTCACGTCGGCCCGTGACCGCTCCAGCTGGAGACGGCGCTGCTCCGTCTCGGCGGTCGGAAGCAACCCTCGTCCCGCTAGCTCGGCGGCGCGCGCGAATTCCCTCTCCGCATATGCGAGCTCTCGATGGGCCTGCTCGAGCTCCTCGCGGTAGGCTCCGTACTCGGCTTTGTGTTTCTGATAGTGGAGGTCACCGGCGAGGTCGCTTGCGAGGTCGGCGGGCACGCCACCAGTCAGTCTGCCGAGGTCCTCCAGCTCTGCTCGCGCCTCCGAGATACGCGTCGCCAGCAGGGACTTCGCGACAGAGACTGCTTCAGACCGCATCCGAAGCAGCTCCTCGCCCTTGCTGACCCAGACGTCGGTCTCGACGTGAAGTTGCTCGACAGTACCCGATGTCCGGATGATCACCTGCTGCTTCTCGTCCGTCGGACGGATGACGCCTGTGGCCTGGACCGAGACAGGGACCCGGATCACCGGCAGGAGCGATATCGAGAGCAGGAAGCTGGTAAGAACCGCCACGTATATCACCTCGCCCGAGCGGGCGTGACGGGTGAGGTGCGCTTCCAACGAATCTTCCGGATGGTCCAGGGGCGTGAGTGCCCGTCGCATGGCTCGAAGGCGCAGGATGAACAGCCGTGCAGGCCCGCCGTTCCGAGAGCCGACAATGGGCTCGGGATGATCCGAACCCCACTCGAGGCCGGTTCGGCAGGAGCGTGGAGAGGCGCCCCCCGATGGGACGCCCGCACGAGATTCAGGGTAGGGAGTTTCTCAGGAGGGACAAGACGAAGATCGAGCGGATACCGTCACGAAGACCAGGGTGCTCAGCGCTGCGCCCCGGCCTCCTCGAAGGCGTTCCAAGCGAGCAGAGCGCACTTGACTCGCACCGGGAACTTCGCCACGCCGGCGAGCGCCCTCAGGTCACCCATTTCGGGGTCACGGGCGGCTTCGGCATCACCGTGCATCATCTGCGTAAACCGCTCGGCGAGGCGCTCGCCTTCAGCGAGGGTCTGCCCCACGAGAAGCTGCGTCATCATGGAGGCGGCTGCCTGGGAGATCGAGCATCCGTGCCCCTCGAACCGGACCTCGTCGATGCGGTCGCCGGTGAGCCTGAGCTGGAGCGTGATCTCATCGCCGCAGACCGGGTTGTTCATCGCCACCTCACGGGTGGGCTGTTCGATCCGACCGCGATTCCGCGGGGCGCGGTAATGCTGAAGAATCAGTTCCTGGTAGAGCGAGGAGATATCCATTCGATGCCGTTTGCACGGGGGCCGGCTGCTCTCAGAGCTTCCACCGGTTGTAGAGGTTGCGCCGAACGCGCAGCCAGCGTCTCCCGAGGGGGCCACTCTCCCAGAGGCGCTGCTCGGCCTTGATGCGCTCCCAATCCACCTTGCGCCGCGGGAGCCATACCGAGAGAACGAAGAGCACGCCTGCGATCACGTTGCCGAAGGCGCCGACCAGCGCGAGGGCACGCGAGCCGCTTTCGAGCGACAGTAGGATAGCCGCAGCGCTTCCCAGGAAGACTGCCAGGGCGACGTACAGGAGGACGGGACTCCAGCGCATCAGCTAAGCGGGATGAGGGCCGGGCGATCGCGATCGCCGCTGCGGGCGGGAGCAGGAGCGCTCCGCGGCGTTCGTACGGCCGACGACCTCGATCCTTCGAGCAGAGCTGGCTGAGCCGGACGAGCCGAAAATCGGACGTCGGAGCGGGATCGGCAAAACGCGAGCGC
>JBBDRL010000071.1:0-5443 GCA_040905505.1 Gemmatimonadota bacterium
TAGCTAGCTGCGATTCGCGTGAAGCTCAACCGGCGAGTCGGGTCGCGGGCCTGCGGGACTGCCATCGCGACCCGCGGCAGCCGGGATTGCGAACGGCCGCTTCCGAAGCCACTCTACGAGCCGACCACCTGTGGTCGCATGATCTCGATTTCCGCCTCACAACCCGACCGTATCGCGGACGTGACTCAACCGACCCTCATCCTGCGGGACATTCGGAAGCGATTCGCCGACCACGTTGCCGTCGAGTCGCTCAGCCTGGACGTCCCGTCCGGCACCATCTACGGGATCCTCGGACCCAATGGAGCGGGGAAGTCGACGACGCTGCGCATGACGATGAACATCATCGCCCGTGACGCGGGCGACGTCTCACTGCTCGGCCGGGACCCCGCCCGCAGTCCCCAGGTGCTGCGGGAGGTCGGTTACCTGCCTGAGGATCGGGGGCTCTATCGCAAGATGCGGGTGATCGACGCCATCGTCTTCTTCGCCGAGCTGAAGGGTGTCGCACCCGCAGAAGCCCGGGCACGCGGGGGCGACTGGCTGGAGCGGATGGGCCTGGGGGAGTGGCGTGACGCGAAGATCGAGACGCTATCCAAGGGAATGCAGCAGAAGGTGCAGTTCATCACGACGGTGCTGCACGACCCACGGCTACTCATCCTGGACGAGCCGTTCAGCGGCCTCGACCCCGTGAACCAGGAAGTACTGCGTGAAACCGTGCGCGAGGCGAAGGACGAGGGGCGGACCGTTATTTTCAGCACGCACATCATGGAGCAGGCCGAGCGGATCTGCGATCATGTCTGCATCATCGCAGGTGGAAGAAAGGTCCTCGAGGGCGGCCTACGTGAGATCCGCAGACGGGAAGCGGGTGACCGGTACGAGATCCAATTCGAATCGCCCTCGGCGGAGTTCGAGCGCCTGGCGCAGGATCCCCGCTGGTTCGCCAGGGCCGATCGGCACGACGAGGGCTGGGAGGTCGAGCTCGCGCGCGGCGCGGACCCTCGGGCTCTCCTCACCGAGCTGAACTCCCTCGAGCCGCGGCTGCGTCGATTTCTGCGCATGGAGCCTTCGCTGCACGAGATCTTCGTCTCGCGAGTGGGAGACGCGAGCATCGCCCACCGACGCGCCGGGGTGAGCGATGCGTGAGATGTGGATCGTCATCAAACGCGAATTCAGGGAGCGTGTGCGAACCCGCGCCTTCATCCTCAGCACCATTCTGCTCCCGATCTTCGCGATCGCGATCTTCGCCGTGCCCTACCTGATGGGCGGCGCTGGCGGCGGAGAATTCGACGTCGCGATCATCGACGAGACCCCCGAGGGGATCGCGTCGCGAATCGCCCTGAACCTCGCCGAACCCGGCGGCGACGCGATCTTTCGGACTCAGATCGTCAGCCGGCCGCTCGCCGAGACGCGCGACTCCCTCACCGCACTCGTCCGCGCGGAGGAGCTCGATGGCTTCCTCCGACTCGGCCCCGATTTCGTCCGCACCGCCGCCGCCACCTACCGCGGCAGCGTGGTCACGAACATGACGATGATCCAGGGGCTCCGCGCCGCCGTGTCGCAGGCCATACAGTCCGAGCGTCTCGATCGCGCCGGGCTGGACGCCGCCCAGGTCGCGACCCTCCTCGAGCCGGCTACCCTCGAGACCTCCCAGATCACCCGCAGCGGCGCCGAGGGCGGCGATACCCTGTCCACGATGATTCTGGCCTACTTCATCACCTTCCTCCTCTACCTCTTCATCATCCTCTACGGAACGCAGGTGATGCAGAGCGTCCACGAGGAGAAGGGGAACCGGATCGCGGAGGTGCTCATGAGCAGCGTCACGGCTCCGCAACTCCTCGCCGGCAAGGTCTTCGGCGTCGGCGGCGCCGCGCTCGTGCAGATGCTCGCCTGGGGCGGCCTCCTCGCCCTGGCGGTCTCGCAGCGCGGCAGGATCGCCCAGCGTCTCGACATCCCCGCCGAAGCCCTGGCCGGCTTCCAGCTCGACCCGCTCGTCGCCTTCCTCCTGCTCCTCTACGCCCTCCTGGGTTTCTTTCTATACGCCTCCCTCTATGCCGCGGCTGGCGCGGCCACCCAGGACATGCAGGACGCCCAGCAGTTCGTCTGGATCCTCGTCATGCCACTCATCATCCCTCTCATCCTCCAGTTCCAGATCATCTCGGCCCCACACGGTCCGCTGGCCACCGCCGTCGGCTGGATCCCCCTCACATCGCCGCTCGCCATGCCCCTCCGCATGGGAACCACCGAGATCTCCGGCCTCGAGCTCACCGGCTCGCTCACCCTCCTCGCCCTGTCGGTGGCGCTCACAAGCTGGGTCGCCGGCAAGATCTATCGCATCGGTATGCTCAGCACCGGCCGGCGCGCCTCATTACGCGAGATCTGGCGGTGGCTGCGCTATACCTGACCAGGCCCGCGCCGCCCCTGTCATCCCGCCCCCCCCCGTGGTCCCGAACGCCCCCGTCGTCCCGAACGCAGTGAGGGATCCGCACTCCTGCGCCGGAAGTGCGGATCCCTCACTTGTTCGGGATGACAGGGCGGCCTGACCGCCTCCATCGGGAGACAAGTGTTTGCTAGACTTCTACGCCTTGCGGGCCTAACCTCTATGGATCGACCTGCACGCTGCCCCAGCGACCGCCCTGTCAGCTTCAGTGCCGCCGGTTCTCCAGGTCGCGGAGAATCTGCGTCGCACGACCAAGAGGAGGTGTTTCGTGGCCGATTACACGATCATCGGGCAGGATATCGTTCCGCAGGATCTCATCGCCAAGATCACGGGTCGCGCGAAGTACGCGGAGGACTTCCGTGCGGAGGGGATGCTCTTCGCCAAGCTACTCGGGAGTCCGATGCCGCACGCGCGGGTTCGCGGGATCGATTTCTCCGCGGCGCTCGCGATGCCGGGCGTCGTGGACGTGCTCACTGCGGACGAGGTGCCGCAGGAGGAGTATCCGTTCGAGCCGGCGTTGACGAACGAGCCGCGGTACGAAGGCGAAGCGATCCTGGCGGTCGTGGCGGTAGACGAGACGACGGCGGCTGACGCGATCGAGCGCATCAACATCGACCTCGAGCCGCTGCCCTTCGTGATCAACCCGCTCGAAGCGCTGCGGCCGAACGGGCCGAACGCGCACCTCGACGGGAACATCTGGACGGAAGTCGACGGTGATCGGGCGGTCGGAACGTTGAAGTGGGACCAGGCCGTGTTCGACGGAGTCGGACGGGACGATCTGCCGCGCGGCGAGCACGTCGACGAGTGGATGGTGGGCGATGTCGACCGGGCGATGGAGGAAGCGGACCTCGTGCTCGAGGAGACGCTCTACCATCAGACGCAGACGCATCACCCGATGGAGCCGCGCACGTCGATGGCGTACTGGCAGAACGGGCGGCTGTTCATGCATGCGTCGGTGCAGAGTCTGGCGCAGTCGCGCCGCGGTCTCGCGGATCGCCTGGGGCTGCCGCTGGAGGACGTAGTGCTGATCTCCGAGTACTGTGGCGGGGGCTTCGGCTCGAAGATCCGTGGCAGCACGATCGACTTGATCCCGGCGCTCCTGGCGCGCAAGACGGGGCGGCCGGTGATGCTCCGGATCACGCGCGCGGAGGAGACGGTGCTCGGCCGCGCGCGCTCGGGGATGATGGGTTGGGCGAAGATGGGTTTTCGCAGCGACGGTCGGATGATCGCCTTGGATGTCTACATGGTTCAGGACAGCGGCCCGTACTCACGACCGGGCGACTACAATACCGCAGCCAATACCGCGTCGCTCAACTACACACCGGCCAACATGCGGTACCGTTCGGTCGCGGTGATCACGAACACTCCGCCGCGCTCTGCCCAGCGCGGTCCGGGCGGAGCGCAGGGTGTGACGATGTTCGAGCCGATGTTCGATCGCGCGGCGCGGCGTCTGGGTATCGACCGGCTGGCGCTGCGGAAGCTGAACGCTCCGGGTCCCGACGTCGCCTATGGCTCGAGCGGAACGACGTTGACGAGCTGCTTCGCGCGCGAGGCGCTCCAGCGCGGCGGCGAGCTCTTCAACTGGGAGGAGCGGGCCGCCCGCAGCGGTCAGCGGACCGGCTCCAAGGTACGCGGCGTAGGGGTCGCGTTGAGCCCGTACACCGCCGGGTCGAGTGGCTGGGACGCCCTCGGCGTGATTCGCAACGATGGAAAGCTCTATATCCACCAGGGGATCGGCAACCTGGGCACTCACTCGGCGATGGATACCGCGCGGCCGGCCGCCGAGGTGCTCGGGATGCCGTGGGACAGATGCGAGATCGTCTTCGGCAACTCGGCCAACCATGTGCCGCACAGCTCGTCTCAGTCCGGAAGTCAGACGACCTTCGCCCATAGCCGTGTCAATCACGTCCTGGGCGAGGCGATCCGAGACCGATTGATGGAGCTCGCCGCACTCGAGCTCGGCGGCACGCCCGCGGACTACGAGGTGGCCAACGAGCGGGTCTACCGCCGGGGCTCACCTGGGACCGGCCTGAGCTTCGCCGAGGCGGCAGAACGGGCGGTCGCGCGTGGGGGCCGCTTCGATGGCCACGAGCTCCCGGAAGACATCAACGCGATGACGGTCGAGTCGGCGACCGCGCTGGCCGGGCAGGGAATGGTGGTCGCCGTGAAGGACAACCTGCCGCACACCGCCCGCACCTACTCCTTCGTCGTCACCTTCATGGAGGTCGAGGTCGATGTCGAGACGGGGATGTTCGACATCCTCGATGTCACCAGCGTCGCCGATTGCGGAACCGTCCTCAATCCGCGCAGTCTCGCCGCCCAGGCGAACGGCGGAATCATCCAGGGGATAGGCATCGGCCACACGCAGAAATGGGCGATCGATCCGCAGTGGGGGGTCAACCTCTCCAAGCGGATCGAAGCCGCCAAGCCCCCGACGATCCTCGAGGTGCCGACGACCTTCACCTTCGAGGCGGTCGGGCTGCCCGACCCGGAGAACCCGGTCGGAGCCAAGGGGATCGGCGAGCCCCCGGTCGGCGCCGGCGAGGGTGCACTCGTCTGCGCCATCGAGGACGCTCTCGGAGGTGAGTACCTCACACACCTCCCCTTGACGACGGACAAGATTCTCAGCCTCGCCGACGGCGGCGCACTCCAGTTCAGCCGACTGGATACGCATCTTTAGGGGTCAGGGGTCAGCGGTCAGGGGTCAGTAGAACGGACGTCATCCCCGCGCCAGCGGGGATCCAGTAGAATGGCTCCATCGTGGTGACGGTGAGGTCGCTACTGGATCCCCGCTGGCGCGGGGATGACATTTCTGGCCTTTCCTCCCGCCGTTCACCGACCCCTGACCCCTGACCCCTGGTCCCTGGTCCCTGGTCCCTGGTCCCCGGTCCCCGGTCCCCGGTCCCCGGTCCCCGGTCCCCGGTCCCCGGTCCCCGACCCCTCCGCCCTACGGCACCACTTCCTGCCGCTCCGTGACCGGCTCTGCCTGCCCCTCGATGGCGACGATCT
>JBBDRL010000072.1:0-31056 GCA_040905505.1 Gemmatimonadota bacterium
GCCTACCTACCAGCTCCGGAAACGTCGCGCGGGGTCCGAGGCCGAATCGGGCTCAGGCGGCGGTGCCGCCTCGCCAGAAGGGTTCGGCTGCTGCGCGGGTGCCGGGCTCGGTGCCGGCTGGCGCGGCGGCGGCCGACGCCGTAACGAGGGGCGTTCGGGCTGCGCTTCCGGCCTGGGCGCCGGCTCTGCGGCGGGCGGAGAGTCGCTCTGTCCCTCGGACGACTGCCCATCGGCCGGTCCGGCCGCAACCAGCGCCGCGAAGATCGCGAGCCCGCCATACAACTGAATCGTCCTACGCATCATCTACTTCCATTCATTCAATGCCGGCTTCCGATTCGACGGAACGAGTGCCGTCCCGGATCCCCGGTAAAGTTCACCCGCCGCAGAGGGGCAAGCGAGGTGCCACACCGCACCCGACCGCGGGAATCACTTGCCTCGGCCATTTCCCCGAAATCTCGGCAGCTTACGAGATAGCTTGAACGTCCTCCTGTCAGGACGCCGCGCCCGAACCATGGGGACACCCGCCGCCCGAGGGGATGACTGGTGTTCTACCGCGCCGGCGCGGTAGTGTTTCATGGCAACTCACCGCGCCTCCGTCGGGGCATCGGCGCATCTGGCCCTGCGCCCCGAAAAGTCGTAAATTTTCGGCGGCGGTCCACCCACCGCAGAACAGGCACAAAGCGCCGTATTCGGTGTATCTTAGCGCGTCCTCGGCGAGCCGCTCGTGAGCGTCGCCGAACTTCCTCATTTCCAAGCCATTCATGAGCGATCAGACACCCGCCCAGGAAACGATTCTCCCCCGGCTGATCGAAGACGAAATGCGCGACTCGTTCATCGACTACTCGATGAGCGTGATCGTTCAGCGCGCACTGCCCGACGTCCGGGATGGGCTGAAGCCCGTCCACCGTCGCATCCTCTTCTCGATGCACGAGACCGGGCTGTCGCCGAATCGCCCGTTCAAGAAGAGCGCGACCGTCGTGGGTGACGTGCTCGGCAAGTATCATCCGCATGGCGACTCCGCCGTGTACGACGCGATGGTCCGGATGGTCCAGCCCTTCTCGCTGCGCTATCCGCTCGTCGCGGGGCAGGGGAACTTCGGCTCGATCGACGGCGACTCCGCCGCGGCTTACCGGTACACGGAGGCGCGCCTGGCGCCGCTGGCGACCGAGATGCTGGCGGATATCGACAAGGAGACCGTCGATTTCTCGCCCAACTTCGACGATCGCCTGATGGAGCCGATCGTGCTCCCGGCGCGGATCCCGAACCTGCTGATCAACGGGAGCAGCGGCATCGCCGTCGGCATGGCGACGAACATCCCGCCGCACAACCTTCGCGAGGTCGTCGACGCCTGCGTGCACCTGATCGACAATCCGCAGTGCGAGATCGAGGACCTTCGCGAATTCGTCCGCGGCCCGGACTTCCCCACGGGCGGTTTCGTCTTCGGGCGGGACGGGATCGACGACGCGTACACGACCGGCCGCGGCCGAGTTCTGATGCGCGCCCGCGCCGAGATCGAGGAGCGGGACGGCGGCAGGGGTGAACGGGTCGTGGTGACGGAGATCCCGTTCCAGGTGAACAAGTCCAGGCTGATCGAGCAGATCGCCGAGCTGGTTCGCGACAAGAAGGTCGAGGGCGTCGCCGACCTGAGGGACGAATCGGACCGGGACGGGATGCGGATCGTCGTCGATCTCAAGCGCGACGCGATCCCGCAGATCGTGCTGAATCAGCTCTACAAGCACACGCAGATGCAGTGCACGTTCGGCGTCATCATGCTCTCGCTGGTGAACGGCGTGCCGCGCGTGCTGAACCTGAAGGAGATGCTCTACTACTTCGTGGAGCATCGCCACGAGGTGGTAAAGCGGCGATCGGAGTTCGAGCTGGGGAAGGCGCTGGAGCGCGAGCACATCCTGGAGGGCCTGAAGATCGCCGTCGACAACATCGACGAGGTGATCAAGATCATCCGCGGCTCCGAAACCACCGACGAGGCCGGCGAGCGGCTGCGAACCCGTTTCGAGCTCTCTGACCGTCAGTCGGACGCCATCCTGAACATGCGCCTGGCGAAGCTGACCGGGCTCGAGATCGAGCAGCTCGAGGCGGAGCTGGGCGAGGTCCGCGCGACCATCGCCGACCTCCGCGACATCCTGGGCAACGAGGTGCGCCGCTTCCAGATCATCAAGGACGAGCTGCAGGAAGTCGCCGACAAGTACGGCGACGACCGCCGCACGGAGATCCTCGGCGACGCGGGCAGCTTCTCGCTCGAGGACCTGATCCCCGACGAGGAGATGGTGATCACCGTCTCGCACAGCGGGTACATCAAGCGCGTCCCGGCCGATACCTACCGCATGCAGGGCCGCGGCGGGCGCGGCATTAGCGGAATGGGCACCAAGGAGGAGGACTGGGTCGAACACCTGTTCCTTGCCAGCACGCACGATTACGTGATGTTCTTCACGCGCAAGGGCCAGTGTTACTGGCTGAAGGTCCACGAGATCCCGCAGACCGGCCGTGCGAGTCGGGGCAAGCCGATCGTGAACCTCGTCAACGTCGGTTCGGACGACCGGCTCGCGGCGCTCGTCCCCGTGCGCGAATTCTCGCCAGACCGCAACCTGATGTTCGCGACCCGCAAAGGGGTCGTGAAGAAGACCGTGCTCTCGGCGTATGGAAACCCGCGCGTCACCGGCATCAACGCCATCAACATCTCCGAGGACGACGAGCTGATAGACGTCCAGCTCACCGATGGGCAGAGCGAGGTCATCCTCGCGACGCGAGAGGGCATGGCCATCCGCTTCGACGAGTCGGACGCGCGGGAGATGGGACGGGCGACGACCGGGGTCCGCGGCATCTCACTCTCGGGTGAGGACTACGTGATCGGCATGGTCGTCATCTCCGACGGGGCGACGCTGCTCGTGGTCTCGGAGCGCGGGATGGGTAAACGCACCGCGGTCGACGACTACCGCAAGCAGCGGCGCGGCGGGAAGGGTGTGATCAACATCCGCACGGCGCCCAAGGTAGGGAAGGTGGTCTCGATCAAGCGTGTCGTTCCGGACGACGAGCTCATCGTCATCACCCGCAAGGGCATCGTCAATCGTCAATCGGTCGACGGCATTCGCGTGATCGGCCGTAACACACAGGGCGTCCGGCTCGTGAACCTGGGCTCGGGCGACTCGGTGGTGGACGTGGCATGCGCCGTCAACGAGGACCGGATCACTGAGACGGCTGCTGGCGGCGAGACGGGGGAAGCGGAGTTGGAGACGGTCGGTGAGGGCGATGAAGGGTGATGCCCGGGAGTATTACCGCCGCGCCTCTGGCCGTGCGGTGATCCGATAGTCGGTGATCGCCTGAGCGGCCGCTTCATGAACGTCCATTCGCACCTCGAGGATGTCCCCGGCGGACGCCTCCGGGAACGTGCGGTTGGTGAGTAGAACGACGAAGAGATCGCGAGCCGGGTCGATCCAGATCGACGTGCCCGTGAACCCTGTGTGACCGAACGACGCTGCGGAAAGGAACCGTCCGGCCGAGCTTCGGTCGGCCGGCTTGTCCCACCCGAGTCCGCGCTCCGCATCGGCGGCGTAGGCCGTGGTGAAGGCCCGCACGGTGGGCTCGGAAAAGATCCGAACGGATCCGTAGCTCCCGCCGTTCAGCATCATCTGTGAGAAGATCGCGAGGTCGTGCGCCGTCGAGAAGAGTCCGGCATGGCCGGTGACGCCCCCCAGGCGGTAGGCGTTGCCATCGTGGACCACACCGCGCAGCGTGAAGGGCCGCTCCGTCTCTGTTGCGGTCGGTATGGCGCGCTCGCGAAACGCGAGTGGCGGCAGAAACATCGTCGACGCCATGTCCAGAGGGATGAAGAGACGTTCGGCCAGGAGCTGATCGATGGGCATCCCCGCCGCTCGTTCAACCACTGCCGCAAGCAGGATCATTCCCAGGTCGCTGTATTCCGAGATTTCACCGGGTGGCCTGACGAGCGATTGTTCGATCACCTGGGCGAGTGCCTCGGTCGGCGAACCGGCGCTGGCATAGAGGCCCAACCAGGGCGGCAGCCCGGAGGTGTGTGTCAGCAGGTGACGGATGGTCACCCGGTCCTTCTCGCCACCGCTGAACTCGCCGATCCACCGCCGCACCGGCGCGTCCAGCTCCATCTCACCACTTTCGATCAGCGCGGCTACCGCGCTCGTCGTTCCGACGACCTTCGTCAACGAGGCAAGGTCGAACAGCGCCGCGCCGGGATCCAGCGGGTCGCCGTTCTCATCAGAGGACCCATAGCCGGTGAGACGCACGAGTCCGCCGCGCCTGCCGAGAGCGAGAGCCGCCGCAGTGAAGACCTCCTCCTCGATCGCCTCCTCGATGATCCGATCGACCGCCGCGAGCCCCTGGGAGCTCATGCCGACGGAGTCTGGCGGCAGCGCCTCGAGGCTGCGAGTCGGCGTCGCACTCGCGAGGCCGTTGGCTGTCACCGACTGAAGGTCGGCCGGCGAGGGGCCGGCCTGGGCCACCACGGCGGCCGGTGTCGGGGAGGCCGCGGCGAGTCGGCTGGCGAGCCTGCGGGCGAGTGCGGTGTGAGACTCGTGGCGCAGCGCGTGCTCGACCGAGTCCGGGGGAGGCGGGAGGGGCGCGGGCAGGATCGCGGCGACCTTGAGCGCCAGAACTCGCCGGGTCGCATCCGCAAGTCGCCGGGGCGAGATCTGGCCCGTGGAGACGGCTTCGCGGAGCGCGGCGGCGACGGCCCCGCTGGCGTCGTCGGTCACGATCAGGTCGGCGCCTGCGACGATGGCCTCGACCGCCGCGGCGGGTGCGGCGTCGTTCGGCCGGCCGCGGAGGTCCGACGCGATCGCCCGGCTCCAGCCCTCAGTCTCCCGCAAAACAGCGGTTGCTCCCGGCGAGTGAGCGACGCTCGAGGTCGCACCACCGAGCGCCGGAACTACGAGACGGCCTGGCATCAGGGCCGCCGCCCCCGCCTCGGCCGCCGCCCTCAGCGCCGGCAGCTCGATCACCTCGAGCCGGGCGCGATCCCAGGAGACGCGGTCAGCGCTCGCCAGCGGGTTCCCGAACAACCCTACCGTAAGTGGCAGCCCGTTCTCGGCGGCGCTCGTCACGAGCGTGCTCAACCCGGAAGCGAGCCGATCGCCGCGCACACCGCCGTAGACCGCGCCTCCCATCGTGGGCGGTCCGCGCACGAACAACGCATGGATTCCCAGGATGCGGGCTTCCGCCGCTAGCGCCTCGGCCACCCCGGCGAGCTCGTTCGGATCCGCCACGCTCAGGAGCCGGTGGACGGGAGGAAAGGCCGAAGCGCCCCGAACGTCGCCGCCGATCCCCTCGTCCCCGTCCGCCATGACCAGCAGGGGTACCCCGACATGAGAGCGAAGCGCGAGTGTCAGACCGGCCACCGCCGACGCCTGCCCGCCCTCCACCCAGACCCCTCCAATCTCACCGCGCCCCGCCGCCTCGAGCACGGCGGCGGCGAGCTCTTCTCCGGTGCTCTGGTCCGGCGCGACCGCCAGCGCGACGAGCTGGGAAACACGTGCGGCCGGCTCCATGCCGGACAGCAGAAGCTCAATCCGTTCGGCCTCCGAAGGCGCAGCCGTACAGCCGCTGAAGAAAAGCACCATCAGCACGTACCGTAGCAGCGCCGTGCGTTCGATCGGTGACTGCGGACTTCCTGGGGCAATGTTGTGGCACGTATGCCACAGAGGTGGCGAGCTGGCTTGCAATTCCTTACACTTTTCCTGCGTGGCAGGGGCTTGTACAATGGCGCTGATCTTGCCCTTTACCGCGCCGCCGGCCGGTTAACCTTCCCGCTTTCGCTTCAGACGGAGCACGCTTACGTGTCGACCAGAGTCGCCGGCCCCGTGACGGTCTTCATCGCCGAAGACAATCCGATTCTCCTCCAGGGCCTCGAACGCGCCCTGACGGCCAACGGATATCACGTGAAGACCGCGATTGACGGCCAGCGCCTAATCGAGCTCCTCAACGATTCTCCGCTGCCGGATCTCCTCCTCCTCGACGTGATGATGCCGGGAATGACCGGGATCGAGGTGCTCGACGCCGTGCGCGACGACCCACGAACAGCCGACCTGCCCGTGATGCTCATCACCGCCGCGGCGGATGAAGCCGTGGCGGGATCCGAGCTCGATGCGCGCGATGTCGACCTCCTGATGAAGCCGTTCAGACTCAATCAGCTCCTCGCACGGATCGAAGAGAATGTCGGGTTTCCGGCCGAAGAGAATGCCAGAGACGCCGAAACGTCCCTAGGGGCCGCTACCGCTCCGACCGGGGGCTGAAAGACTCGGATCCCGTGCGCCCTGCTAATCCAGTACGGCGAAGTGATCCACCTCCGGGAGGGAGAAGGTCAGTTCGTCTCCTGTGCTCGTGACCCCGACGACCGCATCGACACGCCCGCGCGTTCGGATCTCGCGCGGCACCACCACGTACTCCGTGCCCCGGCGGGTCAGCTGAACGCGGTTGCCGTCGACGATCGCCCGCTCGAGGCGATCCATCTCGTCCGGTGACCATTCCATCATTTTGCCCTCGATCGCGTCACGTAGCGTTCTCCTGAGGTGTATCGGGCCGGACCCCCTCCGGGCGGACCGAGACGTAGTACTCCTTGATGAAGAGCGAGTCGACGCGGGCGAAGCCGGGGGCCGGCATGTCACCGAACTTGCGGGCTGGCGGCGGCCGTGGAATGCGCACGTTCAACGAATCGACGACCTGCTTGAACTCGGCCAGTGCGATGTTCTGCAGGTAGCCGTGGAAGGAAACGTTCGCGCCGGGTCGGACGCCGCTCAGGAGCTCCGAGCCGGGTGCTGGTTCGAAGCGGACGAGAACGCGATGGCCGCTCGTCGTCCGGATCCACGCGCTGTTTGCAGCGACGCCACTCTCGACGATTCCAGAGACGACGACGAGTCGGCCCAGGTCGCGGGTCTGCACCGGCGTGACCGTATTGAAAGGTACGGCTTCGACGGGCAGGATGGGTGCCCGGACGGACCCGAAATTCGCCGCCGCCCCGACGCGTGGGAGCTCGTCAGGGGCCGTTGCATCGCCGACGAAGAAGGCGGAAGCCCAGATTGCGACGCCGATGAGGGCGAGGATGCCCATCGTGAGCCACAGTCTGGAACCGCGATGGCGAACGAGTCGTATATCGGCCATAGAGGCGGTCCTTCCCGGAAGTTAGAGCTGAATCGCGGAACCCGAGGAGGTGCAAGGAGTATTCCCACCCGTTGCCCCCCGGCGGCGGGACCTCTACTCTGATAAACCAACGGCACGCGCGCGATCCGGTGCCATTCCTCGATCACGGAGATTACAGTGGCGAAGTCCAGCAAGTCGTCTGCGCCAGCCAGCCAGAATCGGCTCTACCTCATCGGAGGAGCGGTCGCGCTCGCGGTGGTCGCGATCTTCGTCTTCCGCTCGATGGGCGGTGCGGGACAGGGCGCGACTCAGCCGGTCGCCGTCGAGTTCAGCCCCGACGAGGTGCAGCAGGCCGAGGGTGTGGCGATGGGGCCGGAAGACGCACCGGTGGTTCTCTATGAATTCGCCGATTTCCAGTGCCCTGCGTGCGCCCAGTTCTCGACCTTCGCCCATCCGCTCATCAAGGAGCGCCTGGTAGACGAGGGCATCGTCCGCCTCGTTCGCTACGATTTCCCGCTGGTGATGAGCCACCCGCACGCCTTCCTGGCCTCGCGGGCCGCACGTTGCGCGAACGAGCAAGACCGGTACTGGGAGTACCACGACATCCTCTACGGCCGGCAGCCGAATTGGTCGGCGCTGCGCGATCCGAGCGGCGAGTTCGAGGACTATGCGGAGCTTGCCGGAGTGGATCGCGCTCAGTTCAGCCAGTGCCTCGCGTCGGACCGGCATGCCGAAGAGGTCACCCGCAACATGCGGCTCGGTGAGTCGCTCGGGGTCAATGGCACGCCCACGCTCATGCTGAATGGTGAGCGACTCGCGGTGCGCGACTACAACGATCTCGAGCAGCGCGTTTACGAGGCGGCGGGCATGCCTGCTGCCGACCCGGCCGGTGGCAACTGACGAGATGGCGGCCTCGAACGATGGCGCTCATGCCCGCGTCCGCCTCACCTTCGCGGACGAGGGGAGCTTTCACTCGGTGATCGTGTCGTTGCCGTCCGAACGGATCGACGACTACGACAGGCTGGTGGACCTCATCCGCGAGGACCCAGCGGTGACGCGCGAGCTGTACGTCGACATTCGCAGACTGGTGTCGGCTTCGATCGTCCGGGACGAGTAGCTGCGTCCGGGGGTCTATCGATCCGCGGCGCTCTGTTCCAGCGCCAGGAGCTTCAGCCGCGCACGAGCCAGCGTCCACTCGCGGACTTCCGGTGGCGGCCAGACTCCCGATCTGGCCGCCTGAGTGAGCTCCTGGGCGCGCGCCATGGCCGTAGCGGCCGTTTCGCCGTTCATCCATCCCCGCCGCACTGCTTCGTCGAATTCGGGCCGGTCCAGGACCTCGACGACCCCATCCGCTCCCGCCCAAACGTCCAGCAAGAGATCGGTCGTTTCCCAGACATCGGCAGCCATCCGCACGGGGGTCAGAATGTTCGCGTAGGTGCCCGTGAAGGTGCCGTTGGCGAGATGAAAGCGGCCGATGTCGTACCAGCGGCCGGGATAGGTGAACCAGACGATCGGCGCGCCGGCTTCGAGCACCGGCTGGCCGGCGATGCGCATCCCGCTGCCCGGATCGGCGGAGGGCAGGTAGGTGACGACGTAGTCCGCAGCCTCGTCCAGGACGGTCTGCTCGAACATCTGCACCCGGTCCGGAAGCCGCCGGTACCGGATGGTTACGCGCTTCGCGCTCATGCAGCCGGACAGCCGGTGCTCACAGCGGCAGGCGTCCGGTGCTCCGCTCCTGTGCGTCGACCACCGCCATCGTGGTGAGATTGACGATCTCTGCGGCAGTGCTACCCCGCTGAAGCACCTGAACGGTACCACCCATCCCCATCAGCACCGGCCCGATCGCCTCGGCACCCCCGAACCTGACCAGCAACTTGTACGCGATGTTGGCCGCGTTGAGATCCGGGAAGATGAAGACGTTTGCGTCCCCGATCAGGTCGCTGAAGGGGTAAGCCTCCTGCCGCAGGCTGGCGCTGGCCGCGACCTCTACCTGCATCTCCCCGTCGATGATGAGGTTCGGGTCCCGCTCCTTCACGAGCTGCGCCGCGCGGCGCACCTTCTGGGAATCCGGGTGCCGGACCGAGCCGAAGTTCGAGAATGAGAGCATCGACACGCGAGGCTCGATGCCCAGCCACCGCACGAAGCGGGCGGTGAGCACGGCGACCTCGGCGAGTGTCTCCTCGTCCGGATCGATGTTGACCGTCGTGTCCGCGAAGAAGATCAGCTCCTTCTCGAGCACGAGCATGTAGAGGCCCGCGACGCGGTTCACGCCGGGCGCCGTTCCGATCGTCTGAAGCGCAGGGCGCAGCGTGTCCGGGTAGTACATGTCCTCACCGGCCACGAGGCCGTCGACGTCGCCCTGCCGGACCATCATGCAGCCGTAGTGGATCGGTTGCCTGACCCGGTCGCGCGCTTCGGCGAGCGTCACGCCTTTGCGCTGGCGATGGCGATATAGCTGCTGCGCATAGGACTCTCGCGTCTCGCTCTCCTCTGCCGGATCGATCAGCTCCATACCGTCGAGCGACATTCCCAGCACCTTCGCCCGTTCCCGGATTCGATCGACGCGACCGAGCAGGATCGGGCGCGCGATGCCTTCCTCCACGATCCGCGAGGCCGCCCGGATGATCCGCTCGTGCTCGCCCTCGGGGTAGACGATCCGCTGAGGACGCGTCTTCGCCTGATTGAGAATGCCGCGCATGACCTCCCGACCCCTGCCGAGCCGCGACTCGAGCTCTTCCCGGTACTTGACCGTGTCGATACTCTGACGCGCGACCCCCGAATCGATGGCCGCCTGGGCGACCGCCGGAGCGACCCACAGCATGATTCGCGGATCGAATGGCTTCGGGATCAGGTAGTCGGGCCCGAAACGGAACCGCTCGTTTCCGTAGGCCCGTTCGACCGCCTCGGGGACGTCCTGCCGGGCGAGCTCGGCCAGGGCGCGCGTGGCCGCCATCTTCATCTCGTCGTTGATGGCGCGGGCGCGAACGTCCAGCGCCCCTCGGAAGATGAAGGGGAAGCCGAGGACGTTGTTGATCTGATTCGGATAATCGCTCCTGCCGGTGGCCGTGATCGCCGTGGGCCGCACTGCCCTGACGTCCTCGGGAGTGATCTCCGGGTCCGGATTGGCGAGTGCGAATACGATCGGCGGGTCGGCCATGTGCTTGATCATCTCCGGCGTCACCGCGCCACCGACGGACAGACCGACGAGGACATCCGCTCCGTGCAGGGCCTCCTCGAAGGTGCTGATGTCAAGATCTCTCGCGAAGCGCGACTTGTAGGGATCGAGGTTCTCCCGTCCGGTGTGAATCACGCCCTCACGGTCGGCCATGATGATGTTCTCGCGCCGCACTCCCAGCAGAACGTAGTGCTCGGCGGTTGCGATCGCCGACGCCCCGGCGCCGGAGAACACGACCTTAACCTCCTCGATGGGCTTGCCCACGATCTCGAGGGCGTTGAGCAGAGCCGCGCCGGAGATGACCGCGGTGCCGTGTTGGTCGTCGTGGAAGACCGGGATGTCCAGACGGCGCTTGAGCTCCTCCTCGATGTAGAAGCATTCGGGTGAGCGGATGTCTTCCAGATTGATGCCCCCGACCGTCGGCTCCAACAGCGTGCAGAAGCGGATGATGTCGTCCGGGTCCTCCGATTCGACCTCGAGGTCGAACACGTCGATGTCGGCGAAGCGCTTGAACAGGACGGCTTTGCCCTCCATGACCGGCTTCGACGCCAGCGGGCCGAGATTGCCGAGGCCCAGAACGGCTGTGCCGTTCGAGACCACCGCGACGAGATTGCCCCGGGCGGTGTAGAGGAACGCATTCTCCGGGTCGTCCGCTATCGCCAGGCAGGGCTCGGCGACACCTGGCGAGTAGGCGAGCGAGAGATCGCGCTGTGTGAGGGCGGGCTTCGTCGGGACCACGGCGATCTTGCCGGGCCGGCCCATCGAATGGTATTCCAGGGCGTCCAAGCGATAGCGAGACATGTGTGCCGATCGTCTGTGAGAAGGCGTGCCGGTCGCCGGCGGGGAAGGGCAAAGGCTAAGCCACAAGGGCACGCTGGTCAACGTCCGGCCGTCGGGCCATGGTTGCCGCGGCCCGAGGCGGTGTAGAGATTGCACGGGCGCCCCTCGGCGATTCCGCACGCCCCGCGATGGCTGCCCGAATCAATTCAGCAAGCATCAATCGATTCCATTCATGCGACCGCCGATGCGTCCATGCAGGTCCCGGGTGTCGTACGCTGGGCCTCCACTGCGGTGGGCGGCCCTCGCGTCGCTGGTCGGTGGGTCGGCCCTCGCCGCGCCCGCGGCGGCCCAGATAGACCCGGGATGTCCCACCGGCAGGATCGTCGACGTCGTCATCGAGAACAACTCGGTCTTCGAGATCTCCGAGGCGGACGGCGGCGGGCGCTTCGATTGGGCGTACCGCCTGGCCAATCGGCTCCACATTCAGACCGACGCGGAAGTCGTCGAACGCGAGCTGCTGTTCGAGGTCGGCGACTGCTACGACGTCGAGCTACTGCGCGATTCCGAGCGGCTCCTCCGTGCATTCGACTTCCTTGCCAATGCCGACGTCTACGGCATTCGACTTCCCGACGGCAGTGTGGTCGTCGTGGTCGGCACGCAGGACGAGTGGTCCACCCGGATCGAGCCCCGCATCGAGTCTGAAGGGTCCGTCGGGCTGCGCGGGCTGCGGATCGTCGAGGACAACCTGCTCGGGACGGGGCGCCACATCGCACTGTTCTATGACCGTCCGGACGACGAGCAGATCTACGGCGTGTCGTACGGCACGCCCCAGCTCTTGAGGACGCGTTGGAACATGGGGCTCAGCTTCGCGAAGACCGACGTGGGCTACAGTTATCGCGAAGCGGTCACACACCCGTTCGTGGGAGAGGTCGGGCGGTGGGCATTCCGCCAGGCGATCGATCGCTCCGACCGATTCTTCGAAGTCCTCATGCCGCTCCAGGACGAGGATCTAGCCCGCATCTGGGTACCGGTTCGCCGTCGGCAATTCGAGGTCGGCGGCGCGTACCGGCGGGGGACCGAGCGATATCGGCATACGCTCTTCGGCGCCGTTCTGGCCGGTGAATCGGTAACTTATCCTGGACCGGCTCGGTTTGCCGATCCAGAGTCACGGCCGCCCCTTGCTTCGGGTACGCTGAACACGGATTGGGAATCCATCTCGAGCGTGCGGGTGATGTTGATGACGGCGCAGCGGAACATCTCGTTCCGTCGTGGGCACGCGCTCGATACTGTGAACGGCACCGAGGATGTGCAGCTCGGCGTCGAAGCGGAGGCTTCCATCGGCCCGACACTGCCGACGATCTCGGAGGACCGGGACATTGCCGTCGGGCTGGGGCTCTTCGCCGCGAGCGGCATCGGCAGGGGCTCCTTCGCCGGCGGGCAGTTCGCCTTCGAGGCGCACCGCAGCTACGAGACGCTCGAGGGATTTCCGGAGTGGACCGACGTGTTCGCCGACTTCAGCCTCTGGGCCTACCTGCGCCGGGCGCCGGAATCGCGACACACCCTCGTCGCCACGGTAACGGGCGTCGGCGGATGGCACAGTCGGGCGCCGTTCCAGCTCACGCTAGGGGGCGACTCGGGGCTGCGTGGCTATCCGCGTCACGTGGACCCAGGTGGGCGCAGGATTGTGGCATCATTCGAACACCGCGCCTATGTCGCTGGGCCGTTCGCCGATCTCTTCGACCTCGGAACCGTCGCCTTCCTCGACGTCGGCAAGATATGGCCCGGCCACGCCGCCTTCGGCACCGAGTCGCCGATTCGCGGAAGCGTCGGTCTGGGGCTGCGGATCGCGTTCCCGCCGGGCTCCCGACAGACCTTCCGTGTAGATGTAGGATTCCCGGCCGATCGGGGCACCGGCTTCGGGGATCTGGCTGTCTCGATCGGCGTCGGCCAGGTGATCGGGAGGGGCGGCGCGCGGCGTGACCCGCAGATCGCCAGGAGCTCCCGGTACGGCGTCGGGACGTCCGATTTCATCTCGGCGCCCCGTCCATGAGCATGCAGGCCAGGCTCTACCGCGCAGAATGGGTGCTGCCTGTCGTGGCGCCACCCATCTTCGGGGGCGAATTGCTCGTAGGCGAGGATGGGCGCATTGCCGCGGTTGCACCGGCCGGCGCCCTGGAGGTCCCCACGGAAGTGGAGGTCTACGACCTCGGTCGGGCGATCCTGCTCCCGGGTCTGGTCAACGTGCATGCCCACCCGGAGCTCTCGATGTTCCGCGGTGCCCTCGAGGACCTGGAGTTCCGGGACTGGATCCTCCGGCTGGTCGGGGCGAAGCGGCGGGCGCTGCGGCCGGAGGACTTCGACGCCGCCGCGCGGTGGACTATGATCGAGGCGATCGGCGCGGGGATAACCACGATCGGGGCGACCGAGTCCTCGGGCGCCGCGGCCGCCGCGATGGACAGGGCCGGGCTGCGAGGAATTGTCTACCAGGAGGTTTTCGGGCCCGATCCGCGCGACGCCATCTCCTCGGTCGAGCAGCTCGAGCGCGATGTGGATCGCCTACTGGAACGCGCGGGCGACCGCGTGCGGATCGGGATCTCCCCGCACGCGCCCTACACCGTCTCGGACGCGCTCTACCTCGAAGTGGTGCGGCTCGCACGGTCGGCTGGCCTGCCGATCGCCGTCCACATCGCCGAGTCGCGGCCGGAGCGGGATCTGGTGGTCGGCGGAACGGGTGAATTCGCTCCCGGCCTGCACGCCCGAGGAATCCGGACCGCCCCACGTGCTCGCACCCCCATCGCGCTCCTCGAATCACTCGGCGTGCTGGAGGAGCGGCCGCTCCTCGTCCACTGCGTCGACGTCGACGAGCGAGACATCGAGACGATCGCCGCCGCAGACTGTGCGGTCGCCCATTGCCCGATCGCCAATGCCAAGCTCGGCCATGGGGTCTCGCCCCTTCCCGCGCTGCGGGACGCGGGCGTACGCGTGGGCCTGGGGAGCGACTCCGTAGCCAGCAACAACCGTATGGACCTCCTCGATGAGGCCCGCTTCGCGACGCTCATCCAGCGCGCGACCGCGCGGATGCCGGCGCTGCTCTCGCCCGCCGACCTGCTCCGGCTCTGCACCCTGGACGGTGCTCGCGCACTCGGGCTCCAGGAGCGGATCGGCTCGCTCGAGCCCGGCAAGGATGCCGATCTGTGCGGAGTCTCCATCGGCCGCCCCCACACCCGTCCGGTAGGGGACCCGATCGCCACGCTGTTCCATTCGGCGCGCGGCAGTGACGTGGTCCTCACGGTCGCCGGAGGTAAGGTGGTCTACGCGGACGGCGTCCATCATACCCTCGACGTGGAGAGCGTGCGTACGGCCATCGACGCCGCGGCCGAGCGCATTCGCGACGCCCGGTGACCCTCTCGCGAGAGCGCCGGCCCGAGCTGATGGACCAGCCGGACGCCGACTCGGGCGAGCTGGCGAAGAGCTTGCACGATCTCGCAAGGGTCAATCGTTGGCTCGGTGGTGCGTCCACCGCCACGCGCCTGGTTCTCGATCTCGCCCGCAACATCTCGGAGCAGCCCGTCACCATTCTTGACGTGGGAACCGGAGGTGCGGATATCCCGCGGAAGCTCATCCGGGAGGCCCGGCGGGTGGGCCTGGCCGTCCGCATTCTTGCGACCGATCTCCATCCGGCGACGGTCGCAATGGCCGCGCGGGCCACGGCCAATAGCCCGGAGATTGCCGTACAGCGGGCTGATGCGCTGGACCTTCCCTTCACCGACGCTGAATTTCACTTCGTGACCTGCTGCACGACCCTTCATCATTTCGATCGCGTTGAGGCGCTTCAGGCGCTGCGGGAAATGGACCGCGTCGCTCGCTACGGCGTCGTCGTCACGGACCTCGCGCGGTCTCGTGCCGCACTGTTGGGTGCCCGCCTCCTGGCCGGTACCCTCTGGCGTGATCACCCGATCACCAGACACGACGGTCCCGCGTCCGTGCGTGCGGCGTTCACGCCGGCCGAGCTCGCCGAGCTGGCGGAGGCGGTAGTCGGCGCCGCCGGCCGGGTCCGAACACATCCCCCCTTCCGTCTCTCTCTGGTGATCGACCGAGCCGCTACCGCGCGCCGGACATGACAGCCCTTGGCGACGGATCGAAATGGGACGTCGTCGTGGTCGGAGCCGGGCCGGCAGGCTCGACTGCCGCCGCGCTCCTGGCCGAGCGCGGCCACCGCGTGCTGCTCGTGGACCGGTCAGACTTCCCTCGCCGCAAGCCGTGCGGCGAGTCCGTGAACCCCGGTGCGGTGGGGCAGCTCCAGGAGCTGGGGGTTCTGGCGGCGGTCAGGGCTCGTCCACATCGTTCGATCGACGGATGGAGGGTCCATCCCCAGCGTGGCCGAGCATTCGAAGGGCGCTTCCCGCAGGGGAATCACGGAATCGGCATCGACCGAGCGGTATTCGATCAGGTCCTTCTCGAACGGGCGACCGCCGCCGGCACCGTCCTCGCAGAGGGTGTTCACATCGTCGACGTGGTGCGGCAAGGCGCGGCGGTCGCGGGAGTGAAGACGGCCGACGGTGAGGAGATCCTCGCACGGCTCGTCGTCGCTGCGGATGGGCTCAGATCGGTCATCGTGCGACGCCTCGGCTGGCTGCGCCGCAGGCCGAGGCTGAGGAAGGTGGCCATCACGGCGCACGTCTCGGCCGTTTCGGCGGCAGGGACGGCCGGGCCTCCTGCCGGCGAGCTCTTCCTGCGGCCGTGGGGCTGCGCCGGAGTGGCGGAGATCGCCCCCGGTCTCAGCAACGTCGTGCTCGTCCTGTCGGGTGATGCGGGTGCCATCGGAGGGGATCCTGCCGCGTTCTTCGACCGGGCGATCCGCGATATTCCCCGCATCGGAGATGGAGCCCGCCAGTCCGAGGCGCTGACGACCGGCCCCTTCGACGCGCCTACGCGGAGGATCGCGGGTGACGGCGTCCTGCTGGTCGGTGACGCCGCCGGCTACTATGATCCGTTCACGGGGCAGGGGATCTATCGCGCCCTTGCCGGGGCTCGACTGGCCGCCTCTGCGGCCGACGCCGCACTCTCCTCGGGGAACGTCAGCCGCTCCGCGCTCAGCGGGTACGAGATCGCCCATAACCGCGCGTTTCGAACGGGCCGACTGCTTCAATACGGTATCGAGTTCGTCACCTCCCGACCGGCGGTGTTTCGCCCGGTAGCGGCCGCGCTCCGCAGGTGGCAGGTACTCCCCGACCACCTGGTTTCGACAGCCGGTGACATCGGGCCATTGGTCCGCAATCTGCATCGCCGGTATGACTTGCCCTCGGTTACCCGTACCGATTCCAATCGGGTTTCCTGCCCATAGAATCCTCCAGACCCCACGTGCTCGGGATGCAGCAGCAGTTTGCCGGCCCCGCGGACGCCCATCGACAACACCCTGGACTCGAAGCCCTCGAAGACGGTTTCTTCATGGTGGATGCGGCGTGGCGTCTGACTTACTGGAACGCAGCCGCGGAAGAGCTGCTCAACGTTCCGCGGGAGCGCGTGCTCGGCCGCGAGCTATGGTCGGCCGTTCCGTTCCTCGACGAGACGACCAGTCGCGACGCGCTTCGTACGGCGATGATGGACCGGCAGGCGAACCGCTACATCGATCTTTTTCCGGGCGGCGCACCGGGTTCCGTATCGGTCTACGCCGCTCCGCTCGATGACGGCGGGATCGGTGTGCACTTTCGTGACGCGACGGAAGAGGTGAAGTACGCGGAGCAGTATTCCGCACTCCTCGAGTCAATCCGAAGCGGGTGCGTCGCGGTCGACGACGAGTGGACGGTGATGTACATGAACGGGGCGGCGGAATCGCTCCTGGGACTCTCGAAGGACCGTGCGCAGGAGCGTTCCATCTGGCGCTACCTACCGCGTCAGCCTCCCGAGATCGGAGAGAGCCTGCGCGCCACCATGGTGGACGGGATCAAGCGCCGCCTGCACGCAGTGCAGATCCCCGGCCGGCTTTTCCGCGGGCGTATCTACGACATCTGCACATACCCACTCGCTGGCGGGGGAATCTCGATTCTCTTCGAGGACGTGTCCGAACGCGCCAAGCGTGAGGCGGAGCTGGCCCGCCTGGCGGCCGAGGCGCAGGAGGCGAACCGTGCCAAGAGCCGTTTCTTCGCCGCCGCCAGCCATGAGCTGCGGACGCCCCTCAACGCGATCGTCGGCTACAATCACCTGATCGCGTCGGGAATGTACGGCGAACTTCCGGATCCGGTCCTGCGCGCGGCCGATCGGGCGGGCATCTGTGCGGAGCATCTCGCCAGGCTGGTCGACGACCTCCTCCTGCTGACCGCCAGCGAGCTGGGGCGCGTCCCCGCGATCCGGACGGCTGTAAGCATCGAGTCATTTCTGGACAGCGCGACGGCGCCGTACAAACAGCAGGCGGAGGCCAAGGGTCTGGAATTTCTGCTCGATGTTCCGGACCCCGGTCTCCCGGTCGAGACCGACCCCGAGCGGCTCCGGCAGCTGCTGGCCGCACTCCTCACGAACGCCGTCAAATATACGAGCCGCGGCCGGATCTCCGTCGGCGTTTCCATGCTTCAGGCCGAGCTCGAGTTGACGGTCTCCGATACCGGCTGTGGGATCGACGCGGCCGATCAAGAGCGCATCTTCGCCGTGTTCGAGCAGGGCGAAGACCCCGCCAGATCGGACCCGCTGGTCCGCGGTTCCGGTCTGGGGCTGACGGTAGCGCGCCGACTCGCAACCCTGCTGGGTGGCAGTCTCAGGCTGGTCGCCAGCTCGCCGAGCGGCTCATGCTTCTCGGTCCGTCTTCCTCTCCGCACCTGACGCCCGCCGCTATCGAGTCCCCCCATCGGGTTGGGGCGGGGCAGGGCATCACGACGGCCCCTGGGCGACCCAGGAGATGAGGGAGAAGACGACGTGAAAGCTCGCGTGGGACGCCATCGCCGCCTCGAGACTCCGACGCCAGAAGAGCCAGCCGAAGATCAATCCCCCGATCGCGTTCAGTGAAACGGTCCGGAGGATCAGCGGCGTCGTGAGTGGTGCCGCTGCGGCCACAGCGGGGAGGTGGGCCAGGCCGAAGGCAATTGCTGCGCCGATGACCGCGCCCCACATCACCCCCGTCCCCGGCGGGCTCTCGCCTCGGGAGACGAGTCGCCAGGCCGCCCAGGCGAGGAAGCTCATCATCCCCCACCGCATCATCAGCTCCTCCGCGATCCCTCCGTACAGAACGCCGGCCAGAGTCAGCCCCAGCGTCCGCCGCTGCTCTGCCCCGAGCTGCTCCAGTTCGGGGCCCAGCAAGTTCCAGAACGCGACGTCGAGGAGGATGAGCGCCGTTCCGCCGATGCCGCCGAGGAGGAATGCCAGCGGAAGGTCCGACCGAAGCTTCGGCAGGATCGGGGTCCCGGTGACGACTCGCTCGTCGATGTAGGAGCGGAGCCCGAGCTGCGGCGCCAGGCGAATTCCCATCGCCACCGTGATCGCCAGAATGATGAGCGGGTTCAGTAGCGAGAGGGCGACGAAGGCCGGGAAGGGTATGCCGAGTTCGGGTGTGGCCTCGAGCTGCTGCCGCGCGGCGGGCACGACGATCGGCAGCAGCCCGAGTGTACTGATCGCTCCGATGCCGTAGAGAACGGCGAACCGCCGCCAGAACCCGGGCCGCTTATCCTGCGTCTCAGTGCCTGACATGCGCCTCCCTCCGCTTCTCTCGCCATGACCGCATTCCTATGATCAGAAGGGTCACCGCAGTGAGTGGAATCACGAACAGCCCCATTCCCGCACTGAAGACCGGCAGCGCGTCATGCTGGGCGGACGCCAGAACCAGATAGGCGGTGTAGGCGAAATAGTAACCGACGAAGAGCAGTCCCTCCCACCGGTCGATCCGATGACCGCTGAAGAAGATCGGTAGGCAGGCGACCGCGACCGCGACCATGACCGGGATATCGAAGCGAAGCGCCGCGTTTGCGACCGGGATGCCATCGGGCGCGACCACCCCGGCCGTCCCGAGAACCAGCAGCAGGTTGAAGATGTTGCTGCCGACCACGTTGCCGACGGCGATGTCCCGCTCGCCCTTGATCGCTGCGACGACGGAGGTTGCGAGCTCTGGAAGAGAAGTCCCGATCGCCACCACGGTGAGTCCGATGACCAGCTCGCTCACCCCGAAGAGCGCAGCCACCTGAACCGCCCCACCGACCAGCCAGCGCGAGCCCACCACGAGAAGCGCGAGCCCGGCGACGATGAGCACGAGGCTCAGGAGCGGCCCACCGGAAACGCCAGTCGAGTCCTCTGCTGCCGCATCAGCTTCCGCCTTCCCTTCAGCGCGGCTCTGTCTGATGAGGAAACTCGTATAGCCGACGGCGCCCAGAAAGAGGAGCGCTCCGTCGATTCTTCCGATCGCCCCGTCGATGCTCAGGAAGAGCACCAGGAAGGAGACGCCGACCATCACCGGCACATCCAATCGAACGAGCTGCTCGTTCACGATCAGAGGCGCGAAGGTCGCCGAGAGTCCCAGGATCAGTAATATGTTGCAGATGTTGCTGCCCAGCACGTTGCCGAGCGCGAGCTCCGGTGATCCCGTAGCCGCCGACTGGACGCTCACCGCGATCTCGGGCGAGCTCGTGCCGAAGGCGACGACGGTCAGCCCGATGACCAGTGGGGAGATACCGAACCTGATGGCCAGGCGCGATGCGCCCCGGACGAATGTCTCCGCGCCTCCGACCAGAAGGACGAAGCCGCCCACCAGAAAACCGATCGTCGCCAGGCTCATCCGCGATCGTTGGGCTTAGCGCAGTTGTCACGCGGCGTCCATGACGTCATTCCTCGGGCTCGAACTCGAGAGCCGCGGAATTGATGCAGTAGCGAAGTCCGGTAGGTCGAGGCCCGTCGTCGAAGACGTGCCCGAGGTGGGCATCGCATCGACTGCAGAGGGCCTCGGTCCGCCGCATTCCGTGGCTCAGGTCCGCTTCCGTGCCGACGGCATCGTCCGCGGCAGGCTGGTAGAAGCTGGGCCACCCGCTCCCCGACTCGAACTTCGTCTCGGATCGGAAAAGCTCCGCTCCACAGCAGACGCATCGATAGAGACCCGTGTCCTTCTTGTCGTAGAGGGGACCGGTGAATGCGGGCTCGGTGCCCTTCTCGCGGGTCACGCGGTACTGCTCGGGCGTCAGCTGCTTCCGCCACTCCGCCTCGTCCTTCCTGATCTTCTCGGACATGTTCCCCATCCTGTCGTTGTGGTGCGACCGGTAGCTGCCGCGTGGTCAGAGCCTCCGCAGGCGGACGCTGTTGACCGAGTGGGCATCGCCCTTCTCGAGAATCATGCTCGCCCGCTCACGGGTCGGTAGAACATTCTCCCGCAGGTTCCGTTCATTGGTCTCCAACCAGATACGTAGCGCCATCTCCCGCGCCGCGCCCTCGGAGATGTTCGCGAAACGGTGGAAGTACGATTCGGGGTCCTGGAAGACCGTATCCCGCAACTTGAGGAACCGCTCCACGTACCACTGTCGCAGATTCTCGACCGGTGCATCTACATAGATTGAAAAATCGAAAAAGTCGGAGATGAACAACTCGACGCCGGCGCCGGTCTGGAGGACGTTGAGCCCTTCGATTATGACGATGTCGGGGCTCACGACCGTCTGCTCCGCTCCTGGCACGATGTCGTACCGGAGGTGCGAGTACACGGGTGCTTGCAGGGGCGATTCGCCGGACTTCAGGTCTCCCACGAAACGGATCAGCCGGCGCACGTCATAGCTCTCGGGAAAGCCTTTCCGGTCGAACAGGCCCCGCTTCTCCAGCACGGCGTTGGGGAACAGGAACCCGTCCGTCGTGATCAGATCGACGCGGGGATGACTGGGCCAGCGAGTGAGAACCGCCTGGAGAATACGCGCCGTGGTGCTCTTCCCGGCCGCTACGCTGCCGGCGATTCCGATGACGTACGGCGTTTTGGCTGGAAGGCTGCCCAGGAAGGTCTCCGTCACGCGGTGAAGCCCCTGCGCCGCTTCGACGTGAATGCTGAGGAGTCGGGCGAGCGGTACGTAGATGTCCGCGACCTCCTCGAGCGAGACTTCCTCGTTCAGGCCCTGGAGATCGCGAAGGTCCTCTTCGGTGAGCGGGACCGGCAGATCGGCGCCGAGGCCAGCCCATTCGTGCCGCGCGAGCGATACGTAAGGGGTGATCCCGGAGCTCTCGACAATCGTGGTCGTCATCTAGCCGGCGGGTTCGAGGAGGGGTCGTCCCGTGCGGGTGCCGCTGGGGATGGACGCCGTCGGCAATCTACCGCCGGGCGCGATGAAACGTCCAATCGAAGCGCGCGGCGGGGGTCAGTCATGGGCCAGGGAGATGATGGGATCGACGTCGGCCGCGGCGCGGGCCGGAAGATAACTCGCCAGGAGCGCGATCGCGGCGGTGAGGCCCAGTACCGGCAGGTAGACGAACGGGTCGATGAGCTGGATTCCGGCGAACGTCGCCTGCATCAGCCGAGCCGTGCAGAGAGCGCCCGCGATGCCGAGCACCATCCCTTTCAGCGAAAGCCGCAGACCCTCCAGGAGGAGCCCCTGGACCACGCGATTCGGGCGGGCGCCGAGCGCGAGGCGAATGCCGATCTCCCGCGTACGGGTCGCCACGTTGTAGGCGACCAGTCCGTACAGCCCGTATGTCCCTAGCAGCGCCGAAAGTCCCGCCAGCATGGCGATGATTGTGCCGAACCAGGCCAGCGGCCGCCGGAAATCGGCCAGGCGCTCCTCCAGGGTGCCGGTATAGACGACGATCGCGTCGGGAACGGCTGTGGCGAGAGCATGCTCGACTGCATCACTCACGACCTCGGCGTCGCCCGTGAAGCGTGCCGCGAGCTCGAAGGAGCGGGGGGGGACCTGAAGCGCGGACAGAGCGATGACAGGCTCCGGTTCCGCACCGCCACCGATGCCGGGGGGTCGGATGTCTTCCACGACACCGACGACGGTGAACGAAACGGTTTCGAATCTCGGTCGGCCGAGCTGCACCAGCCGCCCGATGGGACTGTCGAAGAAGAGCCGATTGGCAAAGGTGCGGTTCACGATGGCGACGGCGGGGGCGCCTTCGGCGTCTTCGGGCACGAAATCGCGACCCTCGAGTATCGGCACGCCCAGTCTCGAGAAGGCGGCGGGCGTGGTGGTCGTGTAGGCGGCCATCCCGAGAATTCCAGGACGCACGGGATAGCCGGTGAGGGTGTGAACGGGTGCCATGCTGCCCAGGCCGAGCCACGCGCCCTCGCTCGTCAGGAGCGCGGCGTCGACCCCGTTCACTCCCTGCACCGCTGCCGTGAGTCGGGCGCCGAGCGTCACCAGCTCCTGCGGCGACTTGCTGGACTCCGGCTGAACGACGAACATGAGTGTGTCCCGCGGGTCGTACGGCACGTGCCCGATCGCCTGGCCGGGAGCGAAGCTGCGCACGAGGAGCCCCGATGCGACCAGAAGGGTCACCGAGCAGGCGATGCCGACGACGGTGATCCGGTCGCGGATGCGGCCCTGACCGGGCCCTGGCGTCGCACGTCGCGCCGCCCCGACGGCGGCTCCGAGCGAGCGCTCGTCGAGCAGGAGTGCGGGGAGCACCGAGCAGAAAGCCACGAGAAGGAGCGCCGCGGCGGACAGCATAGCTGCGACCTCGACATCGATGCTGCCCGCCAGCCAGGGGCTGAGGCCGCCGGGCCAGGCGCGGTGCAGGCTCGACCGGACGAGGGCGGCAACCGCGGCACCGATACCGCAGGAGAGGAGCAGCAGGGGGAAACGCTCGCCGGCGAGCTGCACTACGAGTCGCATCCGGGTCGCTCCGAGCATCCTCCTGACCGCCACGTCCTGGCCATGGCGCCTGCCGCGCGCGAGCAGGAGCAACGCGATGTTCGCGGCGGCGACCAGCAGGACGGCGGCAGCGGCCCCGGTCAGCGTGTCGAGAATCACGTCCAGCGCCTCCTCCCGCTCTTCGGCAATCGACCTCGGCCTCAGAGTGTCGCCCTCACGTGGTCCGCCCCAGACGCGCGCCTCGGCAACGTCCGAAGGCGCTTCGCCGCTGGTCATCTCCACGTGGAGCGGCGGGATCGGCATGCCCGTAGGCGAGGCGAGCGGATCCGGGTGGGACCGCCCCGCCCGCACGAGGTCCAGCGTCGCGATGCCGGCACCGAGCCCCAGGATCAGCGTCGCGACGACGGTCGGCCAGAACGGCCGTGATCGGGCGGGGGGCCAGCTTCCCGGGGTCATCGGTGGCCTTCCTCCCTCACGATCCGCAGGGCCTCCTCCAATCTCTCGTCGAAGATCCGCTCGAGGGTCGGGTCGACGCCGCGGCAGCCGGCGATGACCAGCCGCGTCCACTCCAGGTAGTCCAGGCGGCGCTCGCGAGACCAGTCGACCGGCGGAGTCCAGGCGACGGCTCGGACGTTCGCGATCTTATCGGCGAGCCTCACCAGCCGCGCCTTCGTCGAGAGGCGCGGTGCGCATTCTACCTGCGATCGTCTGCGCTCGTCCTGTGGCAGCAGTATGTCGTCCGTGACCTCCTCGACGATCGCCGCCACCTCCGCTCCGAATCGATCGCGCAGCTCGGTTGCCCTCGTATCCGTGTCCTCGAGGGTATCGTGGAGGACGGCCGCCTGCAGCGTGACCGGGTCGGACACGCCGCCTGCGCGCGCCAGGATCTCCGCGACATCGATGGAGTGGTTGATGAATGGCGGGCGGCCCGCGCCCTTCCTGCGCTGGTCCCGATGCTTGTCGGCGGCGAAAGCCAACGCATCCAGGAGAGCGGCGACCGAAGAATCGACCATTCCGGCAGCGTGGGGTTCAGTCGGCGATACCGCCGTGGTCGAGGGGATTGCGGGGCTCGGGCTGGTAGGGCCGTACTCCTTCGCCGCCCCCGTTCTCTCCGCCGTGGACCGGCTTTCGTAGGCGCTCGGCGTGGGACCGACGAAGCTTGGCCAGCTTGGGCGCGATCACCACCTGGCAGTAGGCCTGCGCCGGATTCCGGCGGTAGTAGTCCCGATGGTTCGCCTCTGCCGGGTAGAACTCGGGTGCCGGAGTCACCTCCGTGACGATCGGGTCCTCCCAGAGACCTGCACGGTCGAGGTCCCCGATCACCTCCTCCGCCGTCTCCCGCTGCGCAGCGTCGTGGTAGAAGATTGCCGAACGATACTGGCTGCCGACGTCGGCGCCCTGGCGGTTCAGCGTCGTCGGGTCGTGAACGGTGAAGAAGACCTCCAGCAGGTCACGGTACGACAGCACGCTGGGGTCGTACAGCACCCTGACCACCTCGGCGTGACCGGTGGTGCCGGAGCAGACCTGCTCGTAGCTCGGGTTGGGCACGTCGCCACCCGTGTATCCGGATTCGACGCGCTCGACTCCTCGCAATTCGTCGAAGGCTGCCTCGATGCACCAGAAGCAGCCGCCAGCGAGCGTTGCGGCATCGTTTTCCTTTTCGCTCATCTTTTTCCTCCTCTCTGCCTCCGTGTCGATGCATCTTTCCCGCCATGTCTCGAGGTCGAGTCATGCGTCACGCCGCCAGCCACCCGTCGAGTGGCGGGTGCCGGAGGTGAAAGTCCGTCGCCCTCTGGTAGGCGCTTGCGGCCGCCAACAGCGGTGCTTCGCCGAAAAGTGGGCCGAGGAAGGTCAGGGAGACCGGAGTGCCGTCGTCGCGGAATCCGTTCGGAAGGATCACCGCCGGGTGCCCGGTGAGATTCGTGGCCGACAATTGCCCGGAAGCATTCGTGGGCGTGACGATGACGTCCACCCGCTGGAAGAGCTCGTGCCACGCCGACATCGCCAGGGTGCGAATGCGATTGGCGTTGATGTACTCGACCGCTGGGATCATCCGCGCGGCACGGAAGACGTTCGGCCATGCGTTGCGTTCCTGCCGAACCATCTCGGCGTCACGATCCGAGCGGGTCAGGTCGTCGAATGCCGCGGCCGCCTCGGCACTCAGTACGAAAGTGAGGTCTCCATAGGGGAAGTCCGGCAGTTCCACCGGCAGCAGATCGGCACCGAGCGAGCGGAGGACGTCGAGGGCCGCCCGGTCGAACGGGGCGGTCGAGCTGTCGTCCGGATCGCGGTCGAAGGCGCTCGCCAGATAGCCTATCCGGAGCTCACCAATCGGAACATTGGCGTCCCAGATGAAGCCGACCGGCAGGACGCTCGTGTCCGCGCCATCGGGTCCGTGGACGGCATCGAGCACCAGCGCGCAGTCTTCCACGCTGCGGCACAACGGCCCCAGCTTGTCCATCGACCAGGCCAGAGCCATGGCGCCGGTCCTGGGTACGCGGCCGAAGGTCGGGCGCAGACCGGTGACTCCGTTGCGCGTCGCTGGCGAAGAGATCGAACCCAGCGTCTCGCTGCCGATGCTGAAGCCGACCAGGCCAGCCGCCGTTGCCGAACCGGGCCCCGCCGACGACCCGCTCGAACCCTGCTCCGGGTTCCATGGGTTCCGCGTCCGGCCGCCGAACCAGACGTCGCCCCACGCGAGGGCTCCGAGGGTCAGCTTGGCCAGGAGCACCGCGCCGGCCGCGTCGAGGCGCTCCACCACGGCCGCGTCACGATCGAGGATCTGGTCACGGTAAGGGGCGCTGCCCCAGGTCGTCGGAGCCCCTCGGACCGCGAGCAGATCCTTCGCCCCCCAGGGGATCCCGTGGAGCGGACCACGGTAGCGGCCGCTCGCGATCTCGCGATCCGCCGCCCGCGCCTGTTCGAGGGCGCGGTCTTCGGTGACGGTGACGACCGCATGCAGGACCGGATCGTAGCGGTCGATCCGGTCCAGGTAGAGGCGGGTGAGCTCCTCTGAGCTGATCTGTCGCGTGCGGATGAGCTCGGCGAGGTGAGTCACCGGAAGGAAGGCGATCTCGTCTGATGACGTCGGGAGTGTCACCGCCGGTACGGAACGTCGCATGCCGGCGCCCACGGGCTCTTCGGGGAGCTGGACGCCGGGCGGCAGAGGATTGAACTGGACGGCCGGCGCGACGTCGTTCGCGAGCGCGATGCGCCGGATGGCCGTGTAGTTCTCCTGCTGGTCCCGGAGGTCATCGACCATCAGCTCGCGTTCTTCGTCGGTGAATTCGAGACCCGCGATCTCCTCCGCGCAGCGGATCGTCTCCACCGTGATGTCCGCGCCAGCCTGCACCCGCGCCCAGAGGACCCCCGGGAGCAGCGTCCCACCCAGGCCTGCTCCCGCGAAGTAGCCCAGGAATGCACGGCGATCGGTCGTTCTCCCGACGGGGTGAATGCTCATGGAGTCCTCGTGGGCAGGGGGAGCGGTCGCATTCTGAACCGGCTGACTCGCCGTGTCGAGGTCCCGGGCGAACGTGCCCGCCTTCAGAAGACCCAGGCGGCTACGGCGATGAGACCGGTGAGGACGAACGTGGCAGTCTGAAGCGCGAATCGGGCGGCTGCGGCATGGGCCTCGAGGCGCTTCGCCGCCGCTTCTTCCTCCTGGGTCCGGATGATCTGCTGCTGCTGACAGAACAGGATCTCGCGCGCCTCCGCCTCGGTGAAACCCTCCATCCCCCGTGTAGCGGCCCGGTCGATCAAGCCCTCACACGTTGCGGGGACGACGACCTCGCGCGGCTCGTAATTGGGAATCTCGACGTCGTGCAGGCTCGCGAGACGGTACTGACTACAGGCCGGCAAGAACGCCAGGATCAGCAGCAGGGAAATCAAGCGCGGCATCGGCCCTCGGAGGTACGGGTTGGTCGGCACGTGAGTAAGGTGCGAGCCGGGCCAGCCGCCGGCAAGGAGCCGCGTGGGCTGGCCCGTCCGGGAGGCGGTCAGGGCAGAGAATTGCTACTCATGCAGATGCCGTAGAGTTTCATCCCGGCGCGGTTCCCGCGTGAAGAACCGCAGAGCGCCGCCATTGACCACCACGGGCCGGCGTGGTATCCACAGTCGCGGACTCACGCCTTCGCCGCGGGTGAGACGACCGCTCGGTACGGGCCGCCAACCTTTCCAACAGCCATCGTCCGAATGCTCAAAGAGCTGCTCAGGCCCGAGATCGAGGAGCTGATTCGACGGAAGGACTGGAGCCGCCTCCGCGAGTCGCTCGCCGTCTGGCCGGCACCGGAGTTGACGGACCTCCTGCTGTCGCTGCCGAAAGAGGAGCGCGTGCTCTTCTTCCGCGCCCTTCCCCGCGACCTCGCCGCCGACGTGTTCTCACACGTCGTTCCCGCTGACCAGGACGACCTTCTCCGCGATCTCAGCGATGAGGAGACGCGGAACCTCCTCGCCGATCTCCATCCCGACGATCGCACGCACCTGCTCGAAGAGCTACCCGGGCAGGTCACGCAGCGCCTGCTGAATCTGCTCGACGCTTCCGACCTTCGCGAGGCCCGCTGGCTGCTGGGCTACCCCGAGGAGAGCGTGGGTCGCCTGATGACGCCCGACTACGTCGCGGTCAGGCAGGATTGGACGGTCGAGCAGGCCCTGCGGCACATCCGAAGGGCCGGTAAGCGCAGCGAGACGGTCAACCGGATCTACGTGGTCGATCGTGACTGGAGGCTCGTCGATGATATCGAGCTGCGGCGCTTCATCCTGGCCGAGCCCGATACACGCGTCGCGGAGATCATGGACGAGTCCTACGCGAGCGTGTCTGCCTTCGCCCAGCGCGAGGAGGCGGTCCGCGTCATTCGGAAGTACGATCAGGTGGCGCTTCCCGTGCTCGATTCGGCTGGCGTGCTGGTCGGCATCGTCACCGTCGACGACTTGCTCGACGTCGCGGAGGAGGAGGCGACCGACGACTTCCACCGCGTCGGCTCCGTCGGACCGATCCACACGAGCCTGCTGGACACGCCGCTGAATGTGCTCTACCGGCGACGGATCGGGTGGCTCCTCGTGCTGATCGTCGTGAACATCTTTTCGGGCGCGATCATCGCCCACTACTCGGACACCATGTCGGCCGCGGTCGCCCTGGTGGTGTTCCTTCCGCTCCTCATCGGCAGCTCCGGAAACGCCGGTGCGCAGTCTGCGACCCTGATGGTCCGCGCGATGGCTACCGGCGACGTCACCAAAGCGGACTGGCTCTACCTTCTCGGACGGGAACTGGGCGTCGGTGCCGGGCTCGGACTCACGATGGCGGCGGTCGTCTCGGTCCCCGGGCTCCTGCATGGCGGGCAGCAGGTCGCCGTGATCGTCGCCGGGACCATGGTCATGGTCGTGCTCTTCGGAAGCCTGATCGGGATGTCACTGCCCTTCCTGCTCGATCGCCTGAACCTCGATCCCGCCACGGCCAGCGCGCCGCTCGTCACCTCGATCGCCGATATCGCCGGCGTCCTCGTCTACCTGTCGTTCGCCACATGGTATCTGGGGATCGGGGGATAGGCGTTTCGGGACCGAAACCGTGCGAAGGGGAGTAACACGAAGAGGCCGGCCTGTATCCGGGTTTCTCCCGGCCGGCGGCCCGCCTTATACTGCTTTGAGTGATCGCGGAGCTGGATCGGCTGGCAAGACGGGCAGGAACTACAGCGAAGACGTTCCGCTCCACGCGGACGATACGAGGAATCAGGAGATGACGAACTTGAGGAATACAGCCGTAGCGGCGCCGGGACCGCGGCGGAGCGGGATTGCTCCCCTGCTAATTCTCGTCGCGCTCGCATTCATGAGCCTTCTGGCGAGCCCCGCAGCACTGGGCGCGCAGTCCAACGGCGACGCCGCGATCGCCGATTGGCGAATGCTCGCCGGGCTCGATTATGAGACGGGAGCGATGTCGGAGGCCCTGAAGGAGCTCGACGGCAAGCGGGTGAAGGTGCCCGGTTACATGGTTCCGCTAGACGACTCGGCCAGTGGTGTCGCAGAATTCATCCTGGTCCCCTATTACGGGGCTTGTATCCATACGCCGCCCCCTCCGCCGAACCAGATGGTCTACGTCAGGATGAACAGCGGGCGCCGTGTGGACGTGAATCTCTGGGACCCGCTCTGGATCGAAGGAGAACTGCATGTCAGTGAGATCGACAGCCCTTACGGCGCGGTCGGGCACCAGATCTCGGGGCTCACCGTCTCACCGTACAGCTGGTAGTTCCCTGAGCGCCTCTGGCCCGGCCGTCGAAGTTCGCGATCTCAGATTCGGCTATCGCCGGGATGCGCCGGTGCTCGATGTGCCGGAGCTTCTCATCGGGCGCGGCGAACGCATCTTCGTATTCGGTCCCAGCGGGAGCGGCAAGACGACCTTGTTGGGGACGCTGGCGGGTGTGCTCACACCCGACTCGGGGTCGGTCCGGATCCTGGGGCGCGACCTTGCCGGGATGTCGGGCGGCGCGCGGGACGCATTCCGGGCCGAGCACATCGGCTACATCTTTCAGATGTTCAATCTGATCCCCTACCTCTCGGCCGTCGAGAACATCACCCTTCCCTGCAGACTCAGCCGTCGTCGGCTGGCGCGGCTCGGCGGCACCGATCCGGCCGTGGCGGCGCGAGCGCTGGCCGAACGGCTCGAGATCAGCCAATTACTGAGCAGCAGTGTCACCGAGCTGAGCGTCGGGCAGCAGCAGCGGGTTGCCGCCGCACGCGCGCTGATCGCGGCACCTGAACTGGTCATCGCCGACGAGCCGACCTCGTCGCTCGATGCCGACCGGCGGACTCGCTTCCTCGAGCTTCTCTTCGAGATCTGCGCGGAAGCTGGCTCCACGCTCGTCTTCGTCAGCCATGACCGGCGGCTCGCGGAACTCTTCGATCGCGAGATCTCGCTACCTGAGGTGAACCGGATCACGGGTGTGATGGAATGAACATCCTTCCCGCTCCTGGTCCACGCCGAAGATTCCTGGGCTGGTGCCCGTGCTGACCGCGCTGCTGGCCGCCAAATCCCTCCGCAACCGGTTGTTGACCACCGGCCTGACGGTCGCCTCCATCGCGTTCAGCGTCACCCTGCTCGTCGGCATCGAGAACGTCCGCGTCGGAATGCGCGAGAGCTTCTCCCAGACGATCAGCCAGACCGACCTGATCGTGGGCGCGCGCGGCGGCAGCATCCAGCTCCTGCTCTTCTCGGTTTTCGGCATCGGATCGCCGACGAACAGCGTCAGCTGGGAGACGTACGAGCACTTTCGCGATCACCCCGCCGTCGCATGGACGATTCCCTATTCGCTTGGCGATAGCCATCGCGGCTACCGCGTGATCGGCACGACGGACGATTTCTACGAGCATTACCGCTATCGTGAGAATCGCCCGGTCTCTTTCGCTGAGGGACGCGCTCCGGCGGAGGATCACGAGGTCGTCGTCGGCCGCGAGGTCGCCAACGAGCTGGATTATTCGCTCGGCGACCCGATCGAGCTCAGCCATGGACTGGGGCCGATGAGCTTCGTGACTCACGAGGAGCATCCGTTCGAGATCGTCGGGGTGCTGGAGTCGACCTTCACGCCGATCGATCGGGCGGTCTACACCACGCTCGAGGGTATCGAAGCGATGCACGAAGGGTGGGAGGACGGGGCCATGCCCGCCCCCGGGTTCGCCGGAGCGCCCGCGCCCGGCGGTCCCGGCGGTCCGCCGTCGTTCGCGGGGCCGGCCGCGGGCGGGGTGGAGGCGCAGCCGGCGAGTGAACCGGCGTCCGACGAACCGGGCGCCGCGCCGGATGAGCACGAGATCAGCGCCGTTACGTCCTTCTTCGTGGGCACCCGCTCCCGTATAGACGCGTTACGCCTTCAGCGCGAGGTGAATACGTACGAGGAGGAGCCCGTCATGGCCGTCCTCCCCGGGGTCGCCCTGGCCGAGATGTGGCGGAGCATCGGGTATGCGGAAGACGCGCTCAGGATCGTGACCGCCTTCGTCGTGCTCGTCGGTCTTCTCGGGATGATCGTCTCGCTGTACACTTCCCTCAACGAACGACGGCGCGAGATGGCGATTCTGCGCGCGATCGGTGCGGGGCAGGGTCGCATCGTTTCGCTCCTGGTGATCGAGTCTGGTCTGCTCGCAGTCGCAGGTAGCGCGATGGGGGTCGGTCTCGTATATGGGATTCTCCTCCTGGCGCAGGGGCCGGTCGAGCAGCACTTCGGCCTCTACGTCCCCATCCGCCCGCTC
>JBBDRL010000073.1:0-18771 GCA_040905505.1 Gemmatimonadota bacterium
CCTGAATCCTGAATCCTGAATCCTGAATCCTGAATCCTGAATCCTGACCCCTACATCCTCTTGTACGCCGGCCCACTCCCCCCCTCGCGGGGCGTCCAGCGGGGCCCGATCACGTCCGTGGCCTTGCAGTCGATGCAGTTGGGGGCGTTCACGACGAGGCGGTCCCCCTCGCGCTCATATACCGCGGCGGGGCACAGGTGTTGGTAGAGCTCGGCGACTTCAGCCGGAATGTCCTCGCCGACGATGAGGTGGGATGGGATGTCGTCTCGAGTCTGGTTTCCCGACTTGAAGACCGCATCGGCCTTGCTGAAGGTCAGCGCTCCGTCGGGGAGCGGGGCCGGGGAGGGCTCGACCCGCCGCGAAACTTCGGCATCCGGCTCCATGTCGATTCGTCCGCGGGGGAAGCGGCCGCCGGTGAGAGACATCAACCCCGCCTTCAGCCCGCCGGCGTAGAGCCCGTTCTTGAACGCCAGACGCATGTTCCGGCTGGCATGCAGGTCCTGCATCACGTAGCTCTCGTCGACCATGCGGTCGTAATCCGCCAGTGCCTCGGCGGACAGATCCTCCTTCTGTAGTGCCGAGAAGAGGGCGCGCGCGGCGTAGATACCGGTCTGCATGGCGTAGTGAATGCCTTTGAGCGACGGCACATCGACGAACCCGGCGGCGTCGCCGACGATCAGGACACCGTCGCCGCTGCGCCGCTCGGGCAGCGAGTAGTAGCCGCCCTCCGGGATCGTCTTGGCGCCCCACTCCACCATCTCGCCCCCCTCCAGGTACCGGCGAAAGTACGGGTGCAGCTTGAGTCGCTGCAGGAGCTCGTGGACGTCCAGCGTGGTCGAGCGGTAGTCGAGCCCGACGACCAGCCCGAGTGCCACGAGGTTCGGTTCGAGCGGATACATGAAGCTGCCGCCGAACGCGTCCGTCGGAAGCGGCCAACCGAGCGTATGGACGACGCTGTCCAGCGGCACCTTCGTCTCCCAGACCTCCTTGACTCCGAGCGCGAAGATCTGAGGGTTCTGCGAGCCGATCGACTGCGCGCGCAGGTATGCTTGTGTCAGCGCGCCGCGGGTCCCTTCCGCCAGGATGAGCCCCCTGGCCGTGAGGTCCGTTCCCGGCTCGTAGCGGCTGCCGGGCTCACCCGACCGATCCAGCCCGGCGGGAGCCGTCCGGACGCCGATCGCGCGATCGCCATCGACCAGGAGCGACGCGACCGGAAAGCCGGGGAGGATGTTGACGCCGGCTGCCTCCGCCTTCTCACCGAGCCAGCGGCAGATCTCCGAGATGGAAGCCGTGAAGTAGCCGGCGTTGTGCATGGGCGGCGGTGTCGGGATCGGGAACGCCCGCCCCTCGGTCAGGACGGCCACGCGTTCCCCGCGCACCGGGTCGCGGAAGGGGAAATCCTCGTCCTTCAGGTCCGGGAAGAGCTCGCGGAATGCGCACGGGTTGACCACCGCGCCGGAGAGATTGTGCTCGCCCAGCGCCGACGCCTTGTCGAGAACCGCTATCTCCAGCTCGCCGCCGCTTCCCTGCTCCCGCGCCTCGCCCGCGAGCCGCGCCAGCTCGATCGCCGCGGCGAGGCCCGCGGGCCCCGCCCCCACGATGACCACGTCCATCTCGATCGCTTCCGGATCGGGAAGGTCGGGAAGCATGAGCCTCGACTGCGGCAGGGGCGGCTGGTGGTCGGCGGGGGTGATGGTGGGCATGGCGTCTCGCGCTGAAGGATGTTGGAAAGGTTACCAGTTACAAGTTACCGGTTACCAGTTGGCCATTGCCTGTTGCCAGCCCGGACTAAGGAGCGGCGTTCACTGCGACCCATCATCTTCAAGACTTCCGGGGAGAGTACACCTTAGGTTCAGGCGGATCACCGCGGTGGCCACTCGGTCAACTGGCAACTGGCTACTGGCTACTGGCACCTTCGTTCAGTCCCCCACAACCGTCGGCTCCATGAAATTATCGAAATCGTGTTCGTCCCGGTCCCAGCGCCGAACCCGCCAGATGCGGGCTGGGGCGCCGGGCTGCAGCCGGACGCGCTGGTGCGAGCCGGTCCAGAGGTGGCGGTTCTCGCTCAGCATCTCCTCGGCCTCCCACGTTTCGCCTTCGGCCACGCCGATCACGTTCAGCGGGAAGAAGAGGGTCACGTCGTGCGCATCGAACGGATCGAGGTTGACCGCCACGAATACGATGTTGCTTCCATCCGGCGTGCTCTTCTCGTAGAAGAGCACGTGCTCGTTGTCGCACAGGTGGAACTGGAGGTTATCGTACTCCTGCAGGGCGGGATTCTCGCGCCGAAGCTGGTTGAGCCGGGTGACGAGCCCGCGGATGTTGCCGGGCCGATCCCAGTCCCAGGCCTTGATCTCGTACTTCTCCGAGTCGAGGTACTCCTCCTTGCCCGGCACGGGTTCGGCCTCGCACAGCTCGAAGCCGCTGTAGATGCCGTACACGGACGAGAGCGTGGCGGCCAGCACACCCCGGATGATGAAGCCCGGACGTCCGCCCTTCTGAAGGAACTCGGGATTGATGTCCGGCGTGTTGGCGAAGAGGTTGCCCCGGTAGTACTCGCGCATCTCGCTGGACGTCAGCTCCCGGAAGTAATCTTCCAGCTCGCCCTTGAAGTTGCGCCAGGTGAAATAGGTGTACGACTGGGTGAACCCCGCCTTCGCGAGTGCGCGCATCATCTTCGGCCGCGTGAAGGCCTCCGAGAGGAAGATCACGTCAGGATGCTCTCGTTGAACCTCCCGGATCATCCACTCCCAGAACTGCACCGGCTTGGTGTGCGGATTGTCCACGCGAAAGGTCTTCACCCCCTGCTGGACCCAGAACAGGATCACCGACTTCCACTCCTCCCACTGCTCCTCCCAACCCGATCCGTAGAAGTTCAGCGGGTAGATGTCCTGGTACTTCTTCGGCGGGTTCTCCGCGTACTTGATGGTCCCGTCAGGTCGGATGAAGAACCAGCTCGGGTGCTCCTTCACGTAGGGATGGTCGGGCGACACCTGGATCGCGTAGTCGAGAGCGATCTCGAGCCCGTGGTCGCGCGCCGCGGCGACGAGGCGGCGGAAGTCCTCGAGCGTCCCGAGCTCCGGATGAACCGCCTTGTGGCCGCCCTCTTCCGATCCGATCGCGTAAGGTGATCCCGGCTCGCCCGGGCTGGCGTTCAAGGTGTTGTTCTTACCCTTGCGGTGCGCTCGACCGATGGGGTGAATGGGCGGGAAGTAGAGGACGTCGAACCCCATGTCCCGCACGTACGGCAGCTTCTCGATCACGTCGGCGAAGGTACCATGCCGCGACGGGTCGTCGGACATGGATCGCGGGAACAGCTCGTACCACGCGGCGAACCGAGCCCGAACACGATCCACCTGCAAGGGCAGCACGCGGTCGTACTCCGTCAGGTCGTCGCGGCCGGGGTTCCGCTCCATAAGCTCGAGCAGCTCGCTCGAAAGCGCCGCCGCCACACGGTCACGCAGGGACGACTCCGATCCCATCTCCTTCAGCAACGTCCTCAACAGCGATCGGTCCGGCTCCTTCGCCCGCTTCGCCGCCCGCTCGACGAGGTGCCCCCCCTCTTGCAGCTCGCTCGCGACGTCCTGTCCCGCGTCGTACTTCTTCCTCAGGTCGGATGCCCAGGTGGCGAACCAGTCCGTCCAGGCGACGATCGTATAGTGGTACCTGGCGCTCCGATCCAGCAGTAGCGACCCCCGCCAGCGGTCGTTGTCGTGAAAGTGCATGGGGGCCTCGCGCCACGCCTGCTCGTCTTCCGGCCGATAACGGATCGCGGCCGCGATCGCGTCATGCCCCTCCTTGAAGATGTCCGCCTCGATCGTGAGCCTATCGCCTACCTCTCGCTTGATGGCGAAACGGCCACAGTCGAGCTCCGGCTCGACGCGCTCGATGACAATGCGACGGCGGCTGGGCGGGGGCGTGGGGGGCATGGCTTTGTCCGTTATCCGTTATATTCGTTATCCGGCCGCAACATCGAGGGTAGTGCTCTGATCGTGGCAAAGCTCCCGCTGCGGCGGCGTCCAGCCGCGGCACAGTCGATGCCATCGCTCGCCGTATAGCCGCCAACGGATAGCGGATTACGAATAGCGTAGTTACCTCGGCTCGAGTACGATCGCGCCCGGGCCCATGAGGTGGAGGATGCCGTCGGGCTCCATCCGGCCCCAGCTCCCAGTGCCCCCGAATCGGGCCTCCTCGGTGGCCAGCATGTGTGACCAGAGCCTGCCTTCGGGTGGCCGGGTCACGGGGTGGTCGCCGAACTGGATCCGGATCTCGCCTTCGAGGTTGACCAGGACCAGCAGCTCGGCCTCCGAATCATTGTCTTCGTCATCGGGCGGCGTGGCGCGCCGGCGCATGGCGATCGCTGCTTCGCCGAGCGCCGTCGTCTCGATCACGTATCGGGCGTCGGCCCGGAAGGCTCCGTGTTCACGGCGGAGGTGCAGGAGCGTACGGTAGAGCGTCAATGTGCCCGCGTGAGGCGGCCGATCCCGCTCCGCCCAGACGAGCTTCGAGGCCTCGAATGTCGCGGGCGACTGCGGGTCGGGGATGCGCTCGCGGACCGCGGCATCGCGGAAGGCGGAGAATCGCCCGAATTCCTCACGGCGGCCGGCTGTTACCAGGCGCCCCAGCTCCTCGGGGTGATCCGTGAAGTAGAGGAAGGGTGACGACGCCGCCCACTCCTGCCCCATCCAGACCAGCGGCGTGCCGGGTGTAGTGAGAATCAAGGCTGAAATGGCGCGGAAGACGTCAGGCCCGATCTGGTGATTGAGCCGCTCCCCCAGCGCCCGGTTCCCCACCTGATCGTGGTTCTGGATGCACTGGACGAACCGCTTCAGATCGATGTCTTCGGCGACCTGTGGACCTGCCGCGGCGTCGTACTCGGCCGCCCCGCCATCCGCCCCGCCATCCTTCACCGCCGGCCGTCGTCTGCCCCATCCCGACCGCAGTGTCTCGGCGATCTCGTCCGTCGTGCCCGCATGGGCTGCGAAGTAACCTTCGGTGTCGCCGGCCACGCGGCGTCTGATCTGGTGATGGAGGTCGTCGGCCCAGACCGCGTCGAGACCGTACCCGCCCTCCTTGCGCGGCAGGAGCAGGCGGCGCTCGTGGCGCTCGTCCTCGGCGATCAGTAGGCGCGGCCGGCCGGGCAGCGCGTCGACCCGGTCGACCAGCTCGGCGAGGATGTGCCTCTCCGAGTCGTCGACGATCGCGTGCGTGGCGTCCAGCCGAAGTCCGTCGATGTGGTACTCGAGGAGCCAGTAGAGCGCGTTGTCCAGCACGAAGTCCCGAACCGGGCGGCTGTCCGGACCATCGAAGTTGATTCCATCGCCCCAGGGCGTCTTGTGGCGATCCGTGAAGTACCGCCCGCCGGTCACGGCCGGGATGTAATTGCCCTCGGGACCGAGGTGATTGTACACCACATCCAGTAGCACGGCGAGGCCGCGCGCATGCGCCGCGTCCACCAGTCGCTTGAATCCATCGACCCCGCCGTAGGCAGTCGCCGGCGCGAAAAGGTTGACACCGTCGTAGCCCCAATTGCGGCCGCCGGGGAAGTTCGCCACCGGCATGACTTCGATGGCCGTGACGCCGAGATCGGCGACGTGATCCAGCTTTGCAATGGCACCATCGAACGTCCCATCGGCCGAAAAGGTGCCCACGTGCATCTCATAGACGACGAGCTCCTCGTGCGGCGTTCCGCCCCAGCCATCGTCCGACCAGGCGAACGCGTTCGGGTCGACTACCTCCGACGGGCCGTGCACCCCCTCCGGCTGAAAGCGGCTCGCCGGATCGGGGTAAGCCGAGCCGTCGCCCAGGCGGTAGCGATAGCGGGTGCCCGGACCCGCATCCGGCAGGAACGCATGGAAATAGCCGTCGCCCTCCGCGGACATCGGCTGAACGCGCTCGTCCGACGGCCCGTACGCGACGACGTCCACTCGTACCGACCCGGGGGCCCATACCCGGAAGCTCGCGCCGCCCGCGTCGGGTTGCGCGCCGCACTTCATCTGCCAGCTCTGCTCTCGAGTCATCCGGCATCCAGGCGCCTGAGGATCGTGACGGAGCGACCCTCGAGGGGAAGCTCCGTGCCACCGTCCCAGACATCCGACCCCTGGGCGCGCGAAGCGTCGACCGTGGTGAGCACGAGCTCCCACGAGATGGCGCCGTTCTGCGCCGGTAGGGTGAACGGGATCGTCGACGCGTCACCGTTGAAGAGCAGCAGGAAGGTGTCGTCGACCACACGTTCGCCCTTCTCGTCCCACTCGAGCATCGCATCGCCCCCGAGGCGCATACCGAAGCATCGCGTGAAGCCGCTGTTCCACTCGTCCTCCGTCATCTCCTCGCCGTCCGGCCGGAGCCAGGTGATGTCCTCCAGCTCCGAGCCACGAATCCGCCGCCCCTGAAAAAAATGTCGCCGGTGGAAGACGGGGTGGCGGTGGCGGAGCGCCACGATGCGCCGGGTGAAGTCGAGCAGCGCCTGATCGCTCTCGGAGAGGTCCCAGTTCAGCCAGGAGATCTCGTTGTCCTGGGCGTAGGCGTTGTTGTTCCCGTCCTGCGTCCGGCCCATCTCGTCACCACCGCAGATCATCGGCACCCCCTGCGAGAGGAGCAGGGTCACCATGAAGTTGCGCTGCTGTTTCTCCCGCTGTCGGATGATCTCCGGATCGTCGGTCGGCCCCTCGACCCCGAAGTTGTAGCTCAGGTTGTGGTTCTCGCCGTCCCGGTTCTCCTCGCCGTTGTCCCAGTTGTGCTTCTGGTTGTAGGAAACGAGGTCGTTCAGCGAGAACCCGTCGTGCGCGGTGATGAAATTGATGCTCGCGTGGGGTCTGCGCCCGCCAGTCTCGTACAGGTCGCTCGAGCCGGTGAGCCGATAGCCGAGCTCGGCGATCGTCCCCGGATCGCCCCGCCAGTAGGCGCGGACGGTGTCGCGGTACCGGCCGTTCCACTCGGCCCAGAGCACCGGGAAATTCCCGACCTGGTACCCACCCGGGCCGACGTCCCACGGCTCCGCGATCAGCTTCACACGGGAGATGATCGGGTCCTGGTGGATGATGTCGAAGAAGGCCGAGAGGCGATCGACGTCGTGCAGCTCGCGGGCGAGAGTGGCGGCGAGGTCGAAGCGGAACCCGTCGACGTGCATCTCCTGCACCCAGTAGCGCAGCGAGTCCATCACCAGCTTCAGCGTCTGGGGATGGAGCATGTTGAGGGAGTTCCCGCACCCCGTGTAGTCCATGTAGAAGCGGGGCTCCTCGGCCATGACACGGTAGTACGTGGTGTTGTCGATCCCCCGGAACGAGAGGGTCGGGCCGAGGTGATTGCCCTCCGCGGTGTGATTGTAGACGACGTCCAGGATCACCTCGATGTCGGCCTCATGAAGCCGCCGCACCATCTCCTTGAACTCGCGGACCTGATCGTGGTACTCGCGCGCCAGCGCGTACCTGCCTGTCGGCGCAAAGTAGTTGATGTTGCTGTAGCCCCAGTAGTTCATCAGCCCCTTCTCCACCAGGAACAGGTCGTCAACGATCTCGTGGACGGGCAGCAGCTCGATCGCGGTGACGCTCAGCGACTTCAGGTGCTCGATCACCGCGGGGTGCGAGACAGCCGCGTACGTGCCGCGCAGCTCCTCCGGCACGGCGGGATTGCGCATCGTCAACCCCTTGACGTGCGCCTCGTAGATCACCGTTCTGTGCCACGGAATGGCGGGCGGCTTGTCGCCGCGCCAATCGAAGACGGGATCGACGACCACCCCCTTCGGCACCCCGCCCGCGTCGTTCTCGTCGTCGAGGACGTAGTCCTCGCCGGGCTGCTCGAAGGGGTAGGCGAACGGGTGGTGGGCGTAGTCGACGGGTCCTGCGAGAGCCTGCGCGTAAGGATCGATGAGAAGCTTGAAGGGGTTGAACCGCAGCCCCTGCTCGGGCTCGTAAGGGCCGGAGAACCGGTAGCCGTAGAGCTGACCGGGCGCCACTCCGGGGAGATAGCCGTGCCACACGTGCGCCGTCCGCTCACGCAGTCTGAACGATTCGCGCGGCTCGGCGGCCTGCGGCGAATCGAAGAGGCAGAGCTCGACCTCCGTCGCGTTCTCGGAGTAGATGGCGAAGTTGGTTCCCTCACCGTCCCACTTTGCGCCCAGCGGATACGGCTCCCCCGGCCAGATCCTCATTCCGCTTCCTCCCACCGCACCGTTGAGCTCACCGCGGCCCTACCCGACCGCCGGCCATCGATTTCTGAAGTCATGCTCGCAGAGCCGAAATGGATTGCCCGCCGGAGGGCACCTTCGCCCGCGGCGGCAAGGATGAAAGGGGTTCGTCGCTCGCCTGCTTCTTGCAAACCCCGAACCGGGGGAGAGAGTCGACCGGTAGAAGTCGACAGTCGACAGTCGACAGTCGACAGCCATCCGTTATCCGTTATCCGTTATCCGTCATGCCATCTCCACATCGAGTCTGCATTCGTTTGGTCGATCGCAGCGCTGCCCTGTCGTACGAACGATTGAGACTCGGCCTTCCGGCGACGACGGTATCCCACCGGGCCACCAGCGTCCGGATAACGGATAACGGATGACGGACAACGGATACCCCCTATAATGCTTCAAGACCCTAGCCGCCCCCCTCGCCTCCCGTTCTCGACGTACCGGCTGCAGTTCAACCGCCACTTCACCTTCCGGGACGCTGCCGAGATCGTGCCGTATCTGCATGAGCTGGGCATCAGTGATTTGTACGCCTCGCCATATCTGCAGGCAAGACCCGGCAGTCTCCACGGCTACGACATCTCGGACCACAGCCGACTAAACGCCGATCTCGGCGAGCCCGAAGACCACGAGGCGCTGACACGCAAGTTACACGATCTCGAGATGGGCCACCTGCTCGATATCGTGCCGAACCACATGGGGATCGGCGAGCCGAGCAATTCATGGTGGATGGACATGCTCGAGAACGGGCCGAGCTCCCGCTTCGCGGGGTTCTTCGACGTCGACTGGAACCCGCTGAAGCCGGAGCTGATCGGGAAGGTTCTCCTCCCGATCCTTGGAGACCAGTTCGGCCGCATCCTGGAGAACGGGGAGCTTCAGCTCAGGTTCGAGGACGGCCGGTTCAGGATCGTCTATTACGAGCAGATCCTCCCCGTTTCGCCGAGGTCGTCGTCCCTGGTCCTGCTGACGGTGGTCGAGAAGATGAAAGCGACCGCCGGCGGGGAGGATGACGGCCTGATCGAGCTGCAGAGCATCGTCACGGCGCTGGAGAACCTCCCGCCTCGCGATCGGCGGGACACCGCGAGCGTGGCGGAGCGGCGGCGAGAGAGTATCGTCAGCAGGAGGCGACTCCAGGCGCTCCACGACGATTCGCCGGGGCTTCGCACCGCGCTGGATGCGGCTCTGGTCGAGTACAACGGCACCGTCGGCGACCCGCACTCCTTCGGCGCCCTGGAGCGTGTTCTGGATGATCAGGCGTACCGCCTCGCATACTGGCGCGTCGCGGCAGAGGAGATCAACTACCGCCGCTTCTTCGACATCAACGATCTGGCCGGGCTGCGCGTCGAGCGCTCGGAGGTCTTCGATGCCACGCACCGGCTGATCCTCCAGCTCGTCGCGGAGGGGAAGGTCACCGGACTTCGGATCGACCATCCGGACGGGCTCTTCCATCCGCTCGACTACCTGGAGAAGCTACAGCACGAGGCGAGTCGCCGCGCTGGTGGCCGGGTGTACCTGCTCGTCGAGAAGATCCTGACGGGTGACGAGCCGCTCCCATCCGAATGGCCCGTTGCCGGTACGGTCGGTTACGACTTTCTGAACCGGGTGAACTCGCTCTTCGTCGCGCATGGAAACGAAGAGCCGATGACGGAGGCGTATCACAGCTTCATCGGCCATCCGATCGACCTGGCGCGGCTGACCTACGAGAAGAAGAAGCTCATTCTGCGGGTCCATCTCGCGAGCGAGCTGAACGTGCTGGCGTTCCTGCTGGACCGGATATCGGAGAAGAACCGCCGCTTCCGAGACTTCACCCTCGGCAGCCTTTCCGAGGCGCTCCGGGAGACGATCGCCTGTTTCCCGGTCTATCGCACGTATATCGACGCGGTCGCGGGGCGGGTCTCGCAGCGCGACGCCGACTATGTGAACGATGCCATCCGGACCGCGTTGCGGCGGAACCGGGCGACGAGCCGAAGCATCTTCGACTTCGTCCGCGACGTCCTCCTGCTGCGCTGGCCGGACGACCTGGAGAAGGAAGCGCGCGAGGAGCACGCGTTATTCGTGATGAAGTTCCAGCAGCTCACCGGCCCCGTGATGGCGAAGGGCGTGGAGGACACGAGCTTCTACATCTACAATCGCTTGGTGTCGCTGAACGAGGTGGGGGGCGAGCCGGACCACTTCGGCATCGCGCCGCACGACCTGCATCGCTGGATCGCCGAGCGGGCCGAACGGTGGCCGCAGGCGATGAACAGCTCTTCGACGCACGATACGAAACGCAGCGAGGACGTCCGTGCGCGCATCAATGTTCTCTCCGAGATTCCCCACGAATGGCGGGATGCGGTCAGCCGATGGGCGCAGATGAATCGCCCGCTCAAATCCGAGGTGGACGGTGACCCGGTTCCGGATGCGAACGACGAGTACCTGCTCTACCAGACGCTCGTCGGGGCATGGCCGCTCGACGTCCACGACAAGGAAGTCGGCGCCGAGTTCCGCGATCGCGTGCAGGCCTACATGGAGAAGGCCACTCGCGAGGCGAAGCTCCACACGAGCTGGATCAACCCGAACGAGGTGTTCGACAACGGCCTGCGCGAGTTCATCGGCGAGATCCTCGACTTCGGTGCGGGGTGGCACGAGCGCAGGGGATTTCTGTCAGATTTCGCCACATTTCAGGCCGATCTCGCCCAGGACGGGATGGTGAACAGCCTGGCGCAGACTCTTCTGAAGCTGACGGCGCCGGGCGTCCCGGACGTCTACCAGGGGCAGGAGATGTGGGACTTCAGCCTGGTGGACCCGGACAACCGCCGGCCGGTCGATTACGACAAGCGTCGCGCGGTGCTGGAGGCCGTCAGCGCCGCACGCGAGGCGCCGGAGCGATTCGCGGATTTCGCCTCGGAACTGGTGCGCGACTGGCCGGACGGCCGGATCAAGATGCTGGTGACACACATGAGCCTCGACCTGCGCCGGGAGCGCCCGCAGACCTTCTTGAACGGAGACTACGTTCCTCTGGAAGTCGAAGGCGCGCGCGCCGACCACCTGTTCGCTTTCGCGCGCAGCTACCGGGCGGAGACGGTCGTCGTCGTCGTGCCGCGCCTGCCGCGCACCTTCAGGTCGTCGACGGGCGTGGAGATTACCGATCCGGCAGGGTGGCGCGACACCTGGGTCGCCGGGGCCACCGACGTCCTGGGCGGGACGTTCCGCAATGTCTTCACCGGCGCGTCGCTGCGGCCGACGAGCGGCAGTGAGCGGGGCAGCCTGCCGGCGGGTGAGGTGCTCGGGGGATTTCCGGTGGCGCTGCTGGTGGAGGAGTGAGACGGGATCTGGGAATCAGTGGCTACAGCGATGCACCCGTCTCGTCAGGCGTCGCCGATCGGACGCCGTTCGTAGAGTTACGTGAGCGCCTCCTTCACCCGTTCACCCAGCGGCCTCGGCATGGATGCGGTTCTGGCGATCTCGTCCGGCGCGGCGTTGCGCAGCGTCCAGAGGTTCCCGTAGTGCTCGACCAACGCGTAGCGGCGCTTCGGTCCGACGCCTTCGATACCCGAAAGCTTGAGGTCCAGCCGCTCCCGCTCGAGGGCCCGCCCGATCGCCTCGCGGTCGTTCACGTTGTGGCCCCGGCTCTGGAGGTTCTCCAGGAACTCGAGCCAATCGTCGTGGCTCCAGCCCTGAGGCCGGGCAGACGCGAAGTCTCGCAATTCCTTCTTCAGGTCCGGCTTCCTCCCTCGGCTCGCCGTCCGCCCTTCGGCCATCGGGTCCTCCTTCGTCTGAATTCCGGTATGCTCGAGTCGATCCGGCCGTGACCGCCACGCCATCGCTGAGCGGCGCACGTCCCGGGCCAGCGGCCGTTCAAGCGCCCTCTCGCTTGAGGATCAGAATGGCGAGCGGCGGCAGCAGAAGGCACATCGACGAGGGGTGGGAATGGCTCTCGACCTCCTCCGTTGCGATCCATCCCCCGTTGCCGAGGTTCCCCCCGCCGTACATTTCGCTGTCGCTGTTCAGGACCTCACGATAGCGTCCTGCGTGCGGGACGCCGACCCGGTATCCCTCCCTGGGGATCGGCGTGAAGTTGCACAGCACGATCAGGTCGTCCTTCGGGTCGGCGGCGACCCTGCGGAAGATCACGACGCTGTTCTCCACGTCGTTGAAGTCGATCCATTCGAAGCCTTCGTAGGTGACGTCCCGCTGCCAGAGCGCCGCGTGCTCGCGATAGACGTGGTTCAGATCCCGGATCCAGCGCTGCGCCCCCTGGTGAAACGGCCGCTCGAGCAACCACCAGTCGAGCGGGCGCTCCTCGCTCCATTCCCGCCACTGACCGATCTCGGTGCCCATGAACAGCAGCTGCTTTCCGGGATGGGCCCACATGAAGCCGAGGGCGAGCCGGAGGTTCGCGAACTTCTGCCACTCGTCGCCCGGCATCTTGTCGAGCAGCGAGCGTTTGCCGTGAACCACCTCGTCGTGGGAGATCGGAAGGACGAAGTGCTCGCTGAACGCGTACATCAACGAGAACGTCAGCAGGCCGAGATGATACTTCCGGTAGATCGGCTCGTGCTCGACGAAGCGGAGGAAGTCGTTCATCCACCCCATGTTCCACTTGAAGTGGAAGCCGAGCCCGTCCTCGTCGATCGGCCGCGTCACGCCGGGCCAGGCGGTCGACTCCTCCGCGACCATCAGAGCGCCGGGAAAATGCTCCCGCACCGCTCCGTTCAGCTCGCGGAAGAAGTCGATGGCCTCCAGGTTCTCACGCCCACCGAACCGGTTCGGGAGCCACTCCCCGTGCTGGCGCGAGTAGTCGAGGTAGAGCATGGAGGCGACGGCGTCCACCCGCAGCCCGTCGATGTGGAACTCGTCGAGCCAGTACATCGCATTGGCGATGAGGAAGTTGCGGACCTCGTTACGGCCGTAGTTGAAGATCATCGTCCCCCAGTCTGGGTGTTCGCCCATCCGGGGATCCTGATGTTCGTAGAGGGCGGTGCCATCGAACCGACGAAGGCCGGCCGCATCTTTCGGGAAGTGCGCGGGGACCCAGTCGAGCAGGACGCCGATCCCCCGCTGGTGGAGCTGGTCGATCAGGAACTTGAAGTCGTCGGGCGTTCCGAAGCGGCTGGTCGGCGCGAAGTAGCCGGTCACCTGGTAGCCCCAGGAGGGGTCGTAGGGGTGCTCCATCACCGGAAGGAGCTCGATATGCGTGAAGCCCATCTCGGCCACGTAGTCGGGCAGCGACTCCGCGAGCTCTCGGTAGGTCGAAGGCCGGTCGTCGTGCCAGCGCCAGGACCCGAGGTGCACCTCGTAAACGGACATCGGTTCGGACGCGGCTCTGGCCGACTTCCTTCGCTCGATCCATTCGTCGTCCGCCCAGTCGTAGCGGCCCAGCGCATGAACCACCGAGGCAGTTGCCGGGCGAACCTCGGAGCGGAATCCGAGGGGATCGGCCTTGACGAACGGTGGGCCGGATCGCGGCTTGATCTCGTACTTGTAGAGCGTCCCCGGCTCCATCTCGGGGATGAAGATCTCCCAGACGCCGGCGCTCGGGTGCAATCGCATCGGGTGGCGCCTGCCGTCCCAATGATTGAAATCGCCCACGACGCTGACCCGCGCTGCGTTGGGCCCCCAGACGGCGAAGCGCACGCCGGGAACTTCGTCGACGAGCATGGGGTGTGCGCCCAGCTTGCGAAACAGCTGCAGATCGCGGCCCTCGACCATCAGGTGCAGGTCGAGCTCTCCGATGGTGGAGGGGAACGCATATGGATCGGCGAACTCGCCCTCCACCCCACTCTGCCAGATCGCTCTGAGCCGATAGGGGAAACGCCCCTTCTCCGTGAGCTGCGCCTCGAAGAACCCGGCGTCGTCGAGCAGCTCCATCGGCGTCTCGTCTCCGCTGCGGAGGTCCACGACGCGCAGCTCCCGCGCGTCGGGTACGAAGCTGCGGATGACGGTTACGGGACCGTCCAGGAGCACGGCTCGGTGCAGCCCCAGAATCGAAAAGGGGTCGCTGTGCTCACCATGTAAGATCTGTTGGATGTCCCGCTGAGAAGTTGCCGGCGCCATCGGGGTCGTGTGAGTCGGAGTGGAATGCCGAACGAGCGGCTGTGTTTAACGGGACGGTGACCGCGCAAGGAGTGTGCGAGGGGGGAGCGAGAAGCTATCGGCCATCAGCTACAACTGGCTCGTGCGATCGATCGGCGCCTGGCAGCCAAGCCCTCCCGCTTCACCACCGCCGGTTAGCCCGCCGTAAGCTGATAGCCGATAGCTGATAGCCGATAGCTCCTCACCCCCTCTTCACCTCATGCCCCCCGAACGCATTCCGTAGAGCCGATGTCACCTTCGCGGCGTAGGATTCGTCCTGGCGGGAACGGAAGCGCGAGAAGAGGGCTTGGGTGATCACCGGGGCGGGTACGGCGAGGTCGATCGCGGTCTCGACGGTCCATCGCCCTTCGCCGGAGTCCTCGACCCAACCGCGGATGTCCTCCAGCTCCGGACCTTCGGAGGCGTAGGCCGATTCGAGTAGCTCGAGGAGCCAGCTCCGGACGACGCTCCCGTGGTTCCAGAGGCCTGCGACCGACCGCAGGTCGATGTCGAAGGGTGATGCGTGCAACAGCTCGAAGCCCTCGGCGTAGGCCTGCATGAGTCCGTACTCGATCCCGTTGTGGACCATCTTGGTGAAGTGCCCGGCCCCGGAGGCCCCGACGTGTGCGAAACCGCCCTCGGCGGTGAGCGCGCGGAAGATGGGCTCGCAATGCGCGACGGGCGCGGCAGCGCCGCCGACCATCAGGCAGTAGCCGTTCTCGCGGCCCCAGACGCCGCCGCTGGTCCCCGCGTCGAGGAGGTGGATTCCCCGCTCCGCGAGCTCGTGACCTCGCCGCACGGTATCGCTGAATCGCGTGTTCCCGCCATCGATGAGGATGTCACCCGCTTCGGCGTGCTCCGCCAGGGCAGCGATCGACTCGTCCGTCGGCGGGCCCGCCGGCACCATCACCCAGGCGGTCCGCGGAGAGGGCAGCGCGGTCATCATGTCGCCGAGGGAGCGTACCGCCGTCGCCCCCTCCGCCCGCGCGGCGCGGTCCGTCGCGGCGGGATCGACGTCATAGACCACCACCTCGTGACCGCGCTCGAGGAGCCGCGCGGCCATGTTGCCGCCCATCCTTCCCAACCCGACCATTCCGATGCGCATCTTTCCTCCGTCTGATTCGGTTCGGCAACGGCGGAACGCAAGTAAAAAGCCGGACGGCGGGGAATCGCTCCCCCGCCGTCCGGCTCCGGCACGGCCCGACGCTCAGCCGCGCTGCGCCACCTGCGTGAGCTTACCCTCGATCGATCGCAGCAGGTCGCGAAAGGGGTGGACGAACTTCTCGACGCCCTCTACCTGAAGCTGGCGGGTGACCTCTTTCAGATCGATACCGAGAGCATCGAGCTGCCTGAGATCGTCGCGCGCATCCTCCACGTCGCGATCGACCGTGCGGCGGGCGACGCCGTGGTCGCCGAACGCACGCAGCGTCGCGAGCGGCATCGTGTTCACCGTATCGGGACCGATCAGCTGTTCCACGTACAGAACGTCCCGGTACTCCGGGTTCTTCGTCGATGTGCTGGCCCACAGCGGCCGCTGGACCCGCGCGCCGGCCGCACGGAGGGCCGAGAAGCGCTCACTCGCGAAGACGTCCTGGAAGCGTCGGTAGGCCATCTTGGCGTTGGCGATGGCGGCGCGCCCGCGCAGGGCGAGGATCCGCTCGCGCTCCGCATCGGTCGCCACGCCCTCCGCTGCCTCCTCAAGCCTCGCGTCCACCGCTGTGTCCACGCGCGAGACGAAGAACGATGCCACCGAGGCGATCCGGTCGAGCGGCTCGCGGGCCTCGGCACGGCGCTCGAGCGCGCGAAGATAGCGCTCCATGACCTTCGCGTAGCCGGCGAGCGAGAAGAGGAGCGTCACGTTGACGTTGATCCCTTCGTACAGTGCCTCCTCGATGGCAGATAGTCCTTCTTCGGTCCCGGGAATCTTGATCATCACGTTCGGGCGGGCGACGGCCGTCCATAACCGTCGGGCCTCCTCGAGCGAACCCCGCGTGTCGTGCGCCAGCTCCGGGGAGACCTCGAGCGATACGAAACCGTCCGCACCGCCCGACCCATCGTAGATGGCGCGGAAGAGGTCCGCCGCCCGCTGAATGTCCTCGATCGCCAGCCGCTCGTACGCGTCGATCGGCTCCACGCCCGAGGCGGCCATGTCCGCCAGCACCTCGTCGTAATCGTCACTCCGGCCGATCGCCTGCTCGAAGATGGCCGGATTGGACGTCACCCCCCGCACCGCGTCCTCCCGGATCATCCGTTCGAGCTCCCCATTGTCCAGAATACCCCTGCGGATGTAGTCCAGCCAAACGCTCTGACCCTCGCGCGAGAGAAGCCAGAGGGGGCGGGTTTCTTCCTCGGTCTCGAGAGCAGGATGGAGACTATCATCCTTCATGGGCGGGCTCCTCTCTTCCAATTTTGAAAACTCAAAATTCGTCAATCCCAAACCGCGTCGGCCCCGCCGTGGCCTTCCCGTCGACTTCCACCACACCCTCGCCACCCAGACCAAGAACGACGCGGGATCGACGAACCACGTTTTCCGTGCTGAAGCCGAGCTCCTGGAAGACACGCTTGGCGGGCGCCGACTCGCCGAACCGCGAGATGCCGATGATGTCGCCTCCCGGCCCCACCCACCGATGCCACCCCATCGGGCTGGCCGCCTCGATGGCCACGCGGGCGGTGATGCCGCTCGGCAGGACGCTCTCCTGGTAATCCCGGCTCTGGCGCTCGAAGAGGACCCAGCTCGGCATACTGACGACCCGGGTGGCTACCCCATCGGCCTCCAGCGCCTCCCTGGCGTCGAGCGCGAGCGACACCTCCGATCCGCTCGCCATCAGGATCAGCCGGGCATCGCCGGCCTCCTCCCGCGCGAGCACGTAGGCCCCGCGCCGCAAACCGTCCGCGCCCGCATACCTTTCGCGGTCGAGGTGAGGCACGGACTGGCGGGTGAGCGCCAGGAACGCCGGGCCCTGGTCGTATTCCATGATGAAGCGCCACGCCTCGGCGGTTTCCGCCGGATCGGCCGGGCGCAGGTCTATGAGCCCGGGGATCGCCCTGAGGGCGGCGAGCTGCTCGATGGGCTGGTGCGTGGGGCCGTCCTCGCCCAGGCCGACGCTATCGTGCGTGAAGACGTAGATCGTCGGCTGCTGCATCAGCGCCGCCAGCCGGATCGGGGGGCGCATGTAGTCGGAGAAGATGAGGAAGGTGCCGCCATAGGGGCGAACTCCGCCGTGCAGCGTCATCCCGTTCATGACCGAGCCCATCGCGTGCTCCCGCACGCCGAAGTGCAGGTTCCTGCCGGTGTAGTTATCGGCGGAGAAGCTCTCCTCACCCTCCAGCAGGGTGTTGTTCGAGCCCGCCAGGTCCGCCGACCCTCCGATGATCCAGGGGACGTGACGGGCGATGGCGTTGAGAACCTTGCCCGACGCGGCTCGCGTGGCGATCGGCTTGTCGCCGGGTGCGAAGCGCGGCACGTCGGCGTCCCACCCCTCCGGCAGCGTTCTGGCCAGGGCGGCCTTCAGCGATTCCGCGGCTTTCGATTCCTCCTCGCCGTACTTCGCGAGCCGCGCCTGCCAGTCCTCCTCCAACTCGCGGCCGCGGTTGAGCTGGCTCCGCATCCGCCCGAGGACTTCCTCGGGCACGTGGAACGGCTCTGTCCACTCCCAGCCGAGGCTCTCCTTGGTGAGCGCGATCTCCTCCTCGCCGAGCGGCGCGCCGTGTGCCGCCTCGCTGCCCGCCTTGTTGGGCGACCCGTACCCGATGATCGTCCGGACGCCGATCATCGTCGGCCGGTCGTCGGCCTGCGCGGCGCGGATGGCGCGGTCGATCGCCTCCAGGTCGTTCCCGTCCTCGACCTTCAGGGTGTGCCAACCGTATGCCTCGAAGCGCGCCAGCGGATCCTCACTGAAAGCCAGGTCCGTCGCGCCCTCGATGGTGATGGAGTTGTCGTCCCAGAAGCAGATGAGCTTGCCGAGCCCCAGGTGACCGGCCAGCGAGGCGGCTTCGCTCGCTACACCTTCCATGAGGTCGCCGTCCGAGCAGATCGCGTAGGTGAAGTGGTCGACGATTTCGTGGCCCGGCCGGTTGTACAGCGTGGCGAGACGGGCCTCCGCCATGGCCATTCCCACAGCGTTGGAGAGTCCCTGCCCGAGCGGCCCGGTGGTGGTCTCGACGCCCGGAGTCATCCCGTACTCGGGATGTCCGGGCGTGGGGCTCGCCCACTGCCGGAAGTTTCTGATGTCGTCCAGCGTCAGCTCGTACCCGGCCAGGTAGAGAAGCGAGTAGAGGAGCATGGACGCATGCCCTGCCGACAGGATGAACCGATCCCGGTCCACCCATCCGGGGTTTGCGGGGTTATGTCGCAGATGTCGCGTCCATAGCACGTAGGCGAGCGGCGCGAGGGCCATGGGAGTCCCCGGATGACCGGAGTTCGCGCGCTGGACCGCGTCCATCGACAGCGTGCGGATCGTGTTGATGCAGAGCTCGTCGATCGAGGTCGGCTCAATGGTCGTGCTGGTGCCCATCCGCTATGGCGTCGGTGTGGGGAGTGGATT
>JBBDRL010000073.1:18871-29217 GCA_040905505.1 Gemmatimonadota bacterium
CTCGAGGGCCGCGGCTATGGAACGGGCGACACGCTGCTCCCGGCGCGCGGCGCGCATGTGGATCTGGTGACGGCGCGGGTCGGGCTCGAAGCGCCTCGAGTCCATGGGGGGTGCATCCTCCAGCGCCCCGATCCACCCCAACTCTCGCGCGGCGACGATCGCCGCGCCGCGGCTCGTCGCCTCCGGATCCGCCGTCAGCCGCACCGGCCGGTCGAACGCGTCGGCCAGCGTACCGAGCCAACCTGGCATCGACGCGACCGCCCCGCCACTGGCGCGCACCTCGGCCGCCCGTCCGAACGCCCCCTCGAGCCGCTCGAGCTTGGCGGCCGCGCGCCGCGAAATCGACTCGAGCCACGCGCGGCCGATCCGGTCGGGCGTGCTGTCGAGCTTCAGGCCGACCACGCTCGCACCGGCTCCACCGCCGTCTTCCCGGCGCCGCTCCACTACCGGTGTGGCGACGACCGTGAGACCGTGCGAGTCGGGCTCGGCAGCCGCGAGCGCGCGGTCCAGCGTGGCCCGGTCGAGGTCGGGAAAGGTCCGGAGCAGCCAGGCGAGCCCGTTGCCGCCGTTCGACAGCGCGGCACCCGCGACCCGGTGGCGACCGTCGAGAAGATAATCCCATAGATCGGCCGGCGGATCGCTCGGCCGCCCCGCCTCCCGCAACACCCGCACGGCGGCGCTCGTGCCGATCGTCAGCGCGGGGACCCGCGTGCCCATCGCACCGCTCCCGACGTTCGCGCAGGCACCGTCGCCGATGGCCGGATAGAACGGCACTCGAGTGAGCTGAGGCCATCGCGCTCTCCACTCCGGCCGCAGCCCGCGAAGCGGCTCCAGTTCGGTCAGCTCGGGCAGCTTCTCGACGTCCAGCTCGAGTCGGTCCAGGATCGACGCATCCCACTGGAAGCCATGGATGTCGAGCAGCCCGGTCGCGGATGCGATCGAGTAAGACGCTCGATGGACCCCGAAGAGCCGCTGCTCCAGGTATTCGCCTATGGACACCCAGCGGGCGACTCTCGCGAAGGCGGCCGGATCCCGGTGCCGAAGCCACGCGAGCTTGACGGAGGGATACATGGCGCGGAGGAAGCACCCCGTCCGCCGGTGGTACTCCCGTTCGTCCAGGCGGGACCGCAGCTCGGCGACCGCCGATTCGGCCCGAGCGTCGCCCCATCCGTAGAGGGGGGTCCCGGCGTCCCCGTCGGGGTCGAGTCCGAGCAGGCCATGCCAGAACGTCGTAACCGCGACGGCGACGATCTCGACACCCTGGTCACCAGCGGCCGCTACGCCCGCGTCGATCACGCCGGCGGCGCTGTCGAAGATGTTCACCGGGTCGCATTCCATCGCGCCTCGGGCGACCGTCCAGCCATAGCCTGCCCGCGCCCGCGGACGCGAAACGCCGGCCGGCAAGAGCGTCTGCCCGTAGAGGCGCGCACGAACCGAAGAGCTGCCGATGTCCACAGCCAGGATGCCGGGGTCGGTAATGTACAGCCTCCAGTGCCCAAGTCCAGTGTGTCAGCCGCGCCCGATGGGCGGAGAACACGAACGCCCCGCAGAACGGGGCGCCCGCATTCTCGCCGGCTTCAGGTCAGCGTTGCTCGCGAACGTCCGCGTCGCCCTCACGGCGCACGTCCACCCGCTCACGGCGAAGGTCCGCCTCCACCTTCTCGTTCTCGATGCGCTCCTGCTTTCGGACCACGACCTCTTCCTTCGGCACGGCGCGCTTCTCGACGACCAGCTCCTCCTCGGTCACCGGGACACGAACCTCGTCCTCACCGATGCGGCCCTCGGCGCTCATCGCGTCGGCGGGGCGACGCTCCACGACGACCTCCTCGTGGCGGGTGGGAACCTGCTCCTCCACATGCTCGGTCTCGACTCGCTTCCGCACGTCGACCTCGCCCGTCTGCCGCTCGCGGGCGCCGATCGCCATCTCTTCCTCGGACCGCGTCACATGGCGCTCCGTCTCTTCAGTACGACGCGGCTCGAAGAAGCGGTTCTCGTCGTACATCTCGCCCGAGTAGAAGTCCGAGGTCGTCTCGGCGGTTCCCGGCTCGGTGCTGTCGAAGTGGCTGCGCAGACGGGTCTCGAAGTCCCGCGTGATCGGCTCGTGCGTGTACGCCGGTATCCGACCCAGGCTCGTACTGGTCAGCGTGTCGATGAATATCCGGTCGTCGTCCTCGTCGAGCCGCGCGTAACCGATCGGGATGAGCACGTGTCGCTCGGATTCGTTGTCCTCGATCATTTCGGACTCGATGTCGACGTCCAGGTAGCGCACCTTCATCGCGGTCGCATCGACGAGAAGATTGTCGACCTCGCCGATCTTGCGGCCGTCGGACGCGAGTACGTCCCAGCCCCGCACATCGGGGTCTCCGTCGGCGACTTTGAAGTCGTCCAGTTCGTCCAGCGGTATGATCCGGTCTGTAGCACTATCCATTTGTCCTCCTTCAAGAAGTTCGTCATTGACGGTGGCCATAGAACGAGCAATTTCCGTGCACAGAGCGAGTCGGGCGACTGGCGTCATGTTTGTTTACGAGCACAACTTACGGGCTTCGTCGGGAGGCACGCAGGAGCGGTCCTGCCGGCGGGCCGAGAGGCCGGTGTGGGCGGGGATCACCCGGCCCGTCACCGCCTTTCCCGGCCGCTGCCGGCACGTCACTCGCCCACCACCACCACGCCCTGCATGCCGCTGGCCCGGTGCGGAAGGGAGACGAACGGATACCGGCCGGGCGGCGCGTCATGAAAGCTGACGTCGTAGGCCTGCCCGGGGTCGGTGAGCAGGGCGCCCAGGTGGAGGGAATTGGCGCGGATGAATTGTGCGGCCTCGGGTGTGGCCCGGCCGGGATCGAACGCAACGCTCTCGGGCTGCGCGCCGACCATGACGAATCTCAGGACGTCGCCGGGGGCGATGGAAAGCTGCATCGGCTCGAAGCCGTACTCGTCACCGCGCTGTACGAGCCGCACGAGGTGGACGGCACCGCTCTCCGCAGGCTCGGTGATCCGTTCCAGGGGTTGAGGGCCGGAGTTCTCGGGTCCTCCGGTGCCGGGCACCTCGAGCTCACAGGCGGCGAACAGGAGGCCGATGGCCGCGCCGAACAGTCTGGCCGCCCGCCGACGTCGGTCACGGGGTCGGATGTACACCGAGCGCGTCATTCGACCTTCACCTCAGCAGCGCGCCCGAGCACATCGACGTAGGCCGTGAGGGCCTTCATCTCTTCTGCATCGAAGGCGCCGCCGCCCAGGGCGGGCATCGGCACCGGGTATTCCACCGGATCCGGGACGCCCGAGCGGATGACTCGCTCGATCCCGGCGCTCGTGCCGTCGATGTGAAGCCAGACCGAGTCGCGGAGTGAAGGCCCGAGCGGCGTTCCCTCGCCATCGAAGCCGTGGCAGACGGCGCAGACGACGAACGCCTGGCGCCCCTGCTCCACCATCTCGGCGGTGACACCGGGCGGGAGGTTCTCCAGCACCTCGGGTGGGATACCCTGGACCGACGCGACCGCGGCCTCCGCCGGCGGGTCGGCGGCGTCACCGGCGCAGCCGGCAACGAGGACGAGCCAGAGCATCGCGCCAACGCCGCCAGCGACCTGCTTGAACATGACAATCGGAGAAAAGGCTGCGGCTCGAAATCGCGAGCCCTGGACCTCGAACACGGAGCAGCGGCCAAGGTGCAAGCGACGTTCCCCCTCCCACCTTCACGCGACGCCTACCCGGGTCCCGCACCTGATACAGAAGGTCCAACCGGATTCCAGCGCGTCGCCGCACCGCCGGCATGGCTGCAGACTCTGAGTGGCACCGCAATGCGGGCAGAACCGGACGCCTGGCAGGGGCGGCAGCGGACGTTCGCACGATGCACAGGTAGCGGAGGAGGGGGCTGGGGCAGAGGGGGTGCGTCGCGCGGCCGGGCTCCTGGCCGGATCGGCGGCGGGCGGAGCTGGGGGCGGTGAGTCGTCGCTCTGAGCCCCCGCGGCCCGGGGGCGTGGCGGCTCCGGCTCCTGGCTGTCGGCTGCCTTCGACCCGATTCGCACGGGAGTCTCCGCGTAATCGCGATAGATCCCGAGGATCGGGTTGACGGATTCGAGCTCGCGCCTGATCTCGTCCCGCGCCACCGGGTCATCCAGCTCGAGGTGTCCACCTTCGCCACTGAACAGCCGAAGGAGGGCGAATTCGTACTCGGCGAGCTCCAGCACGCCGAACTCGCTCCGCACCGTGCGGTAGGGGATGAACCGCTGGTAGAGATCGCCGATCGTGAGAGGGTCGGGAGGCGCATCCGCCGAGGTCAGACCCGCGACGAGATGCCGGTGGAGGCGGTCCAGCAGATCCATCTCCGGCTCAGCTCCTGCTCGGTTGCGTCAGGAGCGCGCGAACTTCGGCCGGCGCCTCGGCGAGCACCGCCTCGATCTCGTCGGCGCGCCCCGATTCGCGCAGCGCGCGTACGAGGCCGACCCAGCCCTCGGAGGATGCCGGGTCCAGGTCCACCGCTTCCCTGAACCGATCGACGGCGACTTCCGGTCGGCCCGTGTCGAGCAGGAGGAATCCGAGCTCCCGATGGACCGCGGGGTCCTGAGGCGCCAGGCGCTGTGCCTCGCGAATCGCTTCGGCGGCGAGCTCCGGGCGGTCCATGCGCCGGTGAATTCGGGCGAGATAGAGGTGGGGGGTGGCGTCGTCCGGATTCGCCTCGGCGTACCGCCAGAAGTGATGCGCTGCATCGGCGTACGCGCCGGTGCGGAAGAGAGCGATCCCCTCTGCCATCGGCTCCGGGCCACGGCTCGCGAGAGCCCACACGCCGATGACGACCAGTGCGACCAGGGCTGCCCCGGCGGCGAGCGCCAGGGTGGGAACGGCACGCCTCCGCCGGCCTCGGCGGGGCGCTGTCCCGTCATCAGGCGAGGCGATGGAGTCGATCTCCGGCAGGGGCGAGTCCGCCACGAACGCGGGCGCCGGGAGCCGCTCCGTCGCCGGCTTCAGCCGTTCGACGGTCTCGACCGCGCGCCTCGCATCCGAATCGGTCGGGTCAGCGCCGGCCTCGAGCCGCCGACGGATCTCGAAGAGCTCGTGAACCGCCGCCGCGACCTCCATGGGAAGGCGGTCGTTCCGGCGCAGTTCGCCGAGCACCTGGTCGCTGGAGAGCTCATCGGGGGCGAGGGCCTTCAGGCGAACCTCGAGCTCGGCCCGCTCATCGTCGCGCAACAATCGGCGCAGCGACCGATCGACTCCGTTGGCGACGCGCATGACCCGGCCCCGCGCTTCCGTCGCGCCGCGGCCGTGACGCCGAAGCGCATCGACCTCGTCTTCGACGGCGCGGAGCGGCCGGAGCGCCGCCTCGCTCCCATTGCCTGAGTCAGCGCTAGTCAATCCCCCCGCTCCTCATTCCTCGATGCTGAGCAGTCCCATCCGCGCGCTCTCGCGGATGAACGACTCGGCGTCGTCGCACGGAAGGTCGCGGCCGGTGAGCTGCCGAACGCGCTGGGCGGCGCGCTGCATGAACGCCGCGATCGGCTCGCTCGGATCGGACAGCGCGTCGCGCATGCACACGACGATCTCATCCCAGGTGCCGACGAAGATGGTGCCGTCCGCCGTCCGAACGCGGTGGGCGCCGGAGGTCACCGAGCCTTCCGACCCCGCGGAGAGAATGGGCAGGGAGGGAGCGGGGGGGAGAACGGCCGAGGTGCGGGCGCCCGGCAGCGGGTACTCACCACCCGCTTCCTCGAACGCGGCCTCGACTTCAGCCAGAATGTGGTCGATGGCGTCCGGCTCGCCGCGCAGCTCCTCCCACCGGTCTCGCCAGGGCTCCAGAGCCGAGTCGGTCTCCTGGAACTTCTCGAGCGAACACTTCAGCTCGATGTAGCGCCAGACGGAGAGCTGGTCCCAGTGCTCGGCGGGCGGAACCTGCTCCAGCTCTCGCAGCGCCGCTTCCAGATCGCCGCGCTCGAAGTGCAGGTGAGACAGGTAGATCCGCACCTCGTGCAGCGCGGCGTCGAGCCGCAGTGCCGCCCGAAGCTCGCGCCGGGCACCCAGATCGTCGCCGAGCGCGTGCAGCGTGTACCCGAGCGCCGCACGCACATCCGCCGCATCCGGGTGGACCGTCGCCAGCGAGGCCAGACGCTGTCGCGATTCACGGAACAGCGCCTCCCGGTAGAGCGCCCTGCCCATCGCCAGGCCCAGCTCCAGGTCGTCCCCCAGACCCAGGTCGTCGATCTTGCGGAAGCAGGCCATCGCCTCGTCGACGCGGCCGAACTTCAACATTGCCTCACCCCTGCCCACCCAACCGTCCTCGTGCTCCGGATCGAGCGTCAGCGCCTGCTCGAACGCCTTCAGCCCCCAGACGTACTCCTCACGCGCGAGCCGGACGTACCCGATCCCGACATGCAGGTCGACCGCATCCGGGTACCGTGCGAGTCCATCCCGCAGCAGCTCCAGCGCGCGCTCGTACTCGCCCGCATCGTAGAGCTGGTGCGCCTGCTCGTCGTACTCCTCCGAGCTGAGAAAGGAGAAACTCATCAAGTAGAAGAGTGAAGGGTGAAGAGGAAGCGTGGATGGCGAACCACCGAACGAAGCTGAAGACCGTGCGATCGTCCAGCTCAGCTCTTCGTCATTCACACTCCTGAGTATAACCCGGCCCCAACGCCGCATCCACCCCTGCCGGGGTACCTTTCTTGCGCCGGACCGGCGCCGCGAAGCATCTTTCGCCCGACCCATTGAAGGGAGCCAGATGTTCAACTGGATACGACGCCGGAGACTCAGTCCGGAAGCCCGTAAGCGACTGCTGCTCATCACCGCACGCGCCGAGGAGGCGATCGTCGAGACGCATGTCGCCAACCTGCTGGATCTACTCGACTCGTTGGGCGACGAGATCGATCTCGACCGTGCCATCGAGATCTACATGGAGATGATGTCCCTCGACGAGGACAAGGCCTCCACCGTCGCCAACCGGCTGCTCGCGCGGCTCGAGGGGCCGACCCTGCGCCCGGCGCGCTCCGACCGGCTGGCGGCGCGGCGGCGCGCCCGCAACATCTTCCGGGATGTGAGCTAGCCGAGGGCTGCGACTGACGGAGGCCATCGCCGTTCCGGCCATGGCGCCCCCTTCCCCGGTGAATGCCCGCCAGCCCGAGGCCCCCACCCCTCCCTAGAGCGCCTTTTCGGATGTGACGACGCTGTCCGAGCGGCGAAGGCGCACCCGCGTGACACGTCTATCCTCTGCCTCCTCCACCTCGAGGAAGTCGGTGCCGTCCGGCCCGAGTCCGTCAACGCGGTCGCCTGGCACCGGGACGCGGCCGAGAGCGCCGAAGATGAAGCCGCCGATGGTATCGAAATCCTCTTCCGAGATCGCGAGCCCGTACCGCTCGTTGACTTCGGAGATTGAGGCGCCGCCGTCGATGAGCACGTCGCCCTCGGGAGTGGGCGCGAAATCGGGCTCCTCGACGTCGTGCTCGTCCTTGATCTCACCGACGATCTCCTCGAGCAGATCCTCCATCGTGACGAGTCCGTAGGTGCCGCCGAACTCGTCGATGACGATGGCGATGTGCACGCTCGACTGGCGGAACTCGGCGAGGATGTCGTCGACGGGTTTGGCGTCGGGCACGAAGTAAGGCTCGCGCATCAGGCGCCGCACGTCGAACCCCCGCTCCCGGTCCCAATCGGCCTCGGCCATCAGCGGCAGCAGGTCCTTGGCGAGCAGCACGCCCACGATGTTGTCGATGGTTTCCTCGTAGACCGGCACGCGCGAGTGACCCACGCTCACCACGACCTCGATCAGCTCCGCCAGGCCGATCTCAGTCGGTACGGCCACGATATCGATCCGCGGCGTCATCACCTCCCGGGCGACCGTATCCGAGAACTCGAACACGCCGTGGATCATCTCGCGCTCGTCCTCCTCGACGACGCCCTGCTCGTGACCCTGCGTGACGAGCTCGCGGATATCCTCGAGCGTGTGGATCGGCGCGTAGAAGGCGGAGCGGGAGAGTCCGGCCCCGCCCGAGACCAGATCGAGGAGGGATGAGAGCAGGGCGGTCACCGGCCGCAGGAGGATGGTCAGCGCTCGCAGGGGCAGGAGCACGTAGGGGTGGGCTACCCAGGTGGCACGCTGGGCCCCGAGAAGTCGCGGGATCTGCTGCCCCACCACCAGGTAGACGACGGCTGTGGCGGCCACCGCAACGGCCACGGCAGCGGCTGGGCGGAGTCCGGGAATCGCGACGATCGCAAGGTCGGCAGAGAAATAGCCGAGCGCCAGGACGCAGCCGAGGCTGCCGAGCTGGGCGACCAGGGAGATGTCCTCCGCTTGCTCCGCGGCGCTGAAGCCGTTCGCAATGCGGCCCGCGTCGTCGCGGGCGATCTGCTCGACGCGGCGACGCCGAAGCGTGAGAACCGCGAACTCTACCGCCACGAAGAACGCGCTCGCGGCGGTGAGCGCCAGCAGGATGAGGACCGATATGATAGAGTCGTCGGGATCCATTCGGTACGAAGACTAATTCACTCTCGCGAGCTTCGCCAGAAGAACGTGAAGCGGGCGCACCCTCAGGGGCACCGCGCTGCCGTTGAACGCTTCAGGGCGCGTTGCTTGCACCCGTGCTACACCGCAACGACCACTTCTCCCCCGATTCGGGGATTCGACCCGACTCCTCGAGCGGGGATACCTGATGAGCGCACCCTCTCCGGTGAGCGACGAGACCCGCGAATTCGCCGGCTGTCCCGCCGGTGGCCTGACCGAAGCGCCCGGTGGGAGGCCCATCGTGACGCGCATCGGGGATCACGAGATCCATGCGCTGGAGTTCGGCGCCGGCGAGGAACCCATCATCCTGATCCATGGACTCTCCGGCTCGTCCCGGTGGTGGGTGCGCAACATCCCGGCTCTGGCGGCACATTGGCGCATCCTCGTGCCGGACCTGATCGGCTTCGGGCGCTCGCGCGCGACCGGACCGCTGCCGGACATGCCGGAGATCGCCCTGCTCCTGCTCGAATGGATCGACTCCATGGCGCTACGTCGCGTCCATCTGGTCGGCCACTCCATGGGCGGGCAGATCAGCATCCATCTCGCCGTGCATTCGCCGGAGCGCGTCGCCTCCCTCATCCTCGTCGATGCGGCGGGCATTCCCCGCCCCATGACACCGCGGAGCCTGTTCAGGTTCGCCGCGGAGGCCGGGCCCCTCTGGAGATGGGGCGATCCCGCGTTCCTGCCGGTGATCGCCCGAGACGCGTGGACCGCAGGCCCGCGCGTTCTGCTGCGCGCCATACGCCACATCGTGCGCGACGACGTGCGGCCGCTGCTGCCGGAGCTGCGCGTGCCCACCCTCATCATCTGGGGCGAGCGAGATACGCTGGTGCCGCTCAGCGATGCCTCGGAGTTCCACCGGCTCATCGCGGGTGCGCGGCTCGCCGTCCTGCGCGGGGCGGCGCACAACCCGATGGTCGATAGGCCCGCGGCGTTCAACCGGATCGTCAGCGCGTTCCTCGACGGGAAGGCCGTCGGCACCCGCCACCCGAACGGAGGCTGAGGCTTGCCGGTGACCCAATCGCTCGGAACCACCGCCGCGGCCTGGGCTTCCGCCCGCTGGATCGATACGGGGGGTCACTCGGTGAGGTACCGCGAGGCGGGCAGCGGCCCGACCCTCGTCCTGATCCACGGCCTCGGTGTCTCCGCCGACTACTGGGTGCGGAACGGCCCCCGGATCGCCGCGGCGGGTGTCCGGGTGATTGCGCCGGATCTACCCGGGTTCGGGCGTACGGACGGTCCTGAGGACGGCCTCTCCGTCATCGCCCAGGCGGACGCCGTTCGGCACTGGGCCAATGCGATGGAGCTCCCCCGCGCCGTGTACCTCGGGCATTCCCTCTCGTGTCAGACGGTGCTCGAGCTGGCCGCTCATCACCCAGGGATGGTGGCGGGGGTGGCCCTCGCCGCACCCACGGGTGATGGACCTCACCGGCTCTTGCGCCAGGCCATCGGCCTCGCGCGCGATGTCCGCAGAGAATCGGTCACGCTCTCTGCCCTCGTCGTACAGTCCTACCTGCGGGCAGGCGCGCGCCGCGTCTTCAGGACGTGGAGTCTCGGCGCCGAGCACGACCCGCTGCAACTACTTCCGGCGATCCAGGCGCCCGGTCTCGTCCTGCTGGGCTCTGATGACCCGGTGGTGGATCCCGCCTTCGCCGAGCGCATCGCCGCCGGGCTTCCGAACGGCCGGCTCGTCATCATCCCGGGCGCCGCGCACGCGGTGATCTTCGAGCCCACCGGGGCGTTCAACGAGGCGGTCGTGGAGTTCGTGAAGGGGGTGGAGTAGGATGGACTACACTCTCCTCGTCATCCGCGCGGACGGCTCGCCTGCGGGACTCCCCGAGCCCGACGCGCCCTCCGCCGTCATCCC
>JBBDRL010000073.1:29317-30520 GCA_040905505.1 Gemmatimonadota bacterium
CCAACCGAAGCAGAGTTGCACGAACCCGCCGCCTCACGGAGATTACGGCCGGAGCAGGTCCCCTGTCTTGGCATCGACCTTCAACTCTCAACTGCTGTCGCCTGTCGACTGTCGACTTTCTTCACCGCCCATGCCCCTCTCCGATTCTCGCATCCTCGTGACCGGCGGCGCCGGCTTCATCGGCAGCGCGCTCGTCCACGAGCTGAACCGGCGCGGTTCGGAACGGATCGTCGTCGCCGATCACCTGGGCGCGACCGACAAGTGGCGCAACCTCGTGCCGCTTCGCTTTGAGGACTACGTGGAGAAGGACGACCTGCTGCCGGCGCTGGAGGCGGGCGCCCTGGGGGAATTCGATCTCGTCCTGCACCTCGGCGCGTGTTCGTCGACCACGGAGACGGACGCCAGCTACCTGCTCCGGAACAACTACGAGTATTCGAAACGTCTGGCGACCTGGGCCCTGTCGCAGCGAGGTCGCTTCGTCTATGCGTCCTCGGCCGCAACCTATGGCTCGGGTGAGCAGGGCATGAGCGACGCCGACGCCTCGGCGGACGCGCTGATGCGGCTGCGACCGCTCAACATGTACGGCTATTCGAAGCAGCTCTTCGACCTCTGGGCCGCGCGCCAGGGCCTCATGGACCGCATCACCGGCCTGAAGTACTTCAACATCTTCGGGCCCAATGAGGCGCACAAGGGCGACATGCGGAGCCTGGTGGCGAAGGCGGTGCCGCAGGTCCTCGAAACGGGGCGCCTCCGCCTCTTCCGCAGCCATCATCCGGATTTCGCCGACGGTGAGCAGCGGCGCGACTTCCTCTACGTCGAGGACGCGACGGCGATGACGCTGCACCTGGCGGAGCGCGAGGACGCGGTGGGCCTGTTCAATCTCGGCTCAGGCCGGGCCTCCACCTGGCTCGAGCTCGCGAATGCGCTATTCGCCGCGCTCGACCGCGAGCCGAGGATCGAATTCATCGACATGCCGGAACACCTCCGCGCCAAGTACCAGTACCACACGCAGGCGGACCTGCGCCGGCTCAGAACCGCGGGTTATGAAGATCCGGCTAGGTCGCTGGAGGAAACGGTAGGGGAGTACGTACGGGAATACCTGCTGCAGGACCGGAGGCTCGGGGAGTGACGAGGGCGAGATAGCCGCCAGTGATGGTAGCCACTTGAAGTCACCGCCGCCTGCCAAGCGAAGTCATCCCGAAG
>JBBDRL010000074.1:0-30514 GCA_040905505.1 Gemmatimonadota bacterium
TCGCCGTCGAGAAATCGTGCAGCTCTGCGTCGCCCTTTCCGTCGCTCCCTGCGACTATCGGGCGCACGCGCCGGTCGCGAGTCGTCGCGGGCCGCGATCTGCGCGATTTCTCTTTGGCGAACGGCCTGACGCACTGGTGCAGGCTTCCAAGGCGGAGTAGCTCAGGTGGTTAGAGCAGCGGAATCATAATCCGCGTGTCGGGGGTTCGAGTCCCTCCTCCGCTACTTCAAGCAACACGACGGCCTGCGGCCCCTCGGATGATCTCCCGGGGGGCCGCATTTTCGTACGTCCAAGGCCGACCTGCCGCGCCGTCGTCAGCTCGAGCCGCTATGCGAGGCGCTTTACTCCCTGCCGGCGGGATCCGCAGGCGCTCTGCCGTGGTATAGATCCGCTTCGCCATCCGACACCCCGATCCGTGAGCTCATGCGCCCAACCATCGCCCTCTCCGTCCTCTCGCTCGTCTGCGCCGTCGAGGCCGCTACCGCCGCCGCGCAGAGCTCGCTAACGGGGGAGTACGCCCCGGGCGAGTGCACCTACTGCGACGAATGGAACGAGCCCCAGGAGTCGTTTCGACTGTTCGGCGACACCTATTACGTCGGCACCCGCGGTCTTACCGCCGTCCTCATCACGTCGGACGAAGGTCACGTTCTCATCGACGGCGGGATTCCGGCTTCCGCGCCGCTGATCCTCGAGAACATCGCCGCACTGGGATTCGATATTGCCGACGTTGCGCTTCTGCTCAATTCGCACGCGCACTTCGACCATTCGGGTGGGCTCGCCGCGCTGCAGGCTGCATCGGGTGCGCGGGTGGCGGCCAGCGCCGAGTCGGCGCCCGTGCTCGAGAGCGGCGAGTCGATGCCGGGCGATCCGCAGCATGGCGGACTCCTCGCCTTTCCCGCCGTCCGGGTCGACGAGCGGATCACGCATGGCCAGACGCTACGGGTCGGCCCGCTTGCCCTGACGGGCTACGTCACCCCCGGTCATGCGCCGGGCGGGACGACCTGGACGTGGCGATCGTGCGACGGGAACCGCTGTCTCGACTTCGTCTACGCGGACAGTCACTCCGCAGTGTCGGCCGACGGATTCCACTTCTCGGACGCGTCCAACGCCGAATATCTCGAGAGGTTCGAGGAAGGCTTCGCCGTGCTGGAGCAGCTACCGTGCGACGTGGTCATCGCGCCGCATCCGTCCCAGGCATCGTTCTGGGAACGGCTCCGGAACCGGCCCCAGGGACTCGTGGACGAGGACGGCTGCCGCCAGTACGTGGAGGCGGCCCGCGTACAGCTTCAGCGGCGGCTCGCAGAAGAACGGGGGCCCTGAGCGGCAGGCCAAGGGGAAGAACGGCATTGGTACGGCCGCTGGATTCGGTGCCGGGGGCCGCACGGCGCCGCCATTCGTGGCAACGATCAAAGGGGGTCGTTCCCAAGGCTTGCTCTTCCGGGTGGGGCGCTCTATCACTTCAGGGTGACCGTCTGAGATTCCCACCGATCCGGAAAGCGCCATTCCCCGGTCCGGTCGTCACCGCCGTCATCGTGAGGACTGGCGCCTCGTAATCGAGCATCGAGCGATTAACGGCTCATTGCCCCAACCGATACAGGGAGCGTTCCCTATGGATTCCAGAAAGTCCTCGACCGCACGGCAGAGGTATTCGACGTCGCCGATGTGTCGTCCGGCCACCATCGCATCGGGCTTACTTGTTCTCGCCAGCCTTGCTTGGGGCGGGCAGTTAGCGGCGCAGGCATCGCCGAATGTCGGTCCGAAGGGCGAGGGGACCGAGGATCGCGCCTGGGTGCTCGAGCGTCTGCCGGATCCGACATCACCCGAGCGCTTCGACTTCGAGATCAGGGAGCATGTGAAGATCGAGATGCGCGACGGCGTCCGGCTGGACGCAGCGTTGTATCTGCCCAACGTATCGAGCGGACCATCGCCATGCGTGCTGGTCGCGGACGGCTACGGCTGGAGTCCGCTCGGCGATAGCCAGTACCACCCGCGTCTGCAAAATCTAGCGTCGCGTGGGTACGCGGCCGTGCACGTGAGTTATCGCGGCATCGCGGAATCGGAGGGAGAGGAGACTCTTTACAATGAGTACGGCCGTGACGGCTACGACCTGGTGGAGTGGATGGCAGGGCAGGACTGGTGCAATGGCCAGGTAGGCATGTTCGGCTCCTCTCTCGTGGGGTTGAACCAGTGGCAGGTTGCGAAGGAAGCGCCGCCCCACCTGCGTGCGATCGTGCCCGACGTGGCATGCGCCGACTGCTACGAGTACCTCTGGTACCCGGGGGGGATGCTGCCGGGCCCGGGGCGGGAGCAGCGCTCCGAAGGCGAGTACGACACGGCCGTCCAGCATCGGAACTTCGACGGCTGGTGGCGCGATCGCAGCGTGCTCACCGAAGACCTCGCAGCCATCGCACGCAACGGGATCGCAGTGATGGCCACCGGCGGCTGGCAGGACTACATCACGGCGGGCAACGTGCAGGCGTTCGCCGATTTCGCGAACGCCGGCGGCGAGGGCAAGCTGATGCTAAACCCGGGCGCCCACTCGCCGGGTCGATCCGCCATCAACGGGCCTTATCATTACGACGAGCACCTTGTCAAGTTCTTCGACCGCTACCTACGCGGGGAGGACAACGGGTTCGGCGACCGGGGCTCCGCTCTCATCTTCGTCAATGGGCCGGACCAGTGGCGCTACGAGGAGACCTGGCCGATTCCCGACACCCGCTACGCACGGCTTCACCTGACCGACGCGGCCAGCGGCTCGATCGGCAGTCTGAACGACGGCTCCCTGAGCCCCCACGCACCCGCCGCCGACGCCTCCGCCGTGAACTACGACTACGATCCGGACGACGGTCCATTCCTCCCGACCATGCGCCATTCGGGCAACGGGGGCATCACACGGGTGGACATGCGACCGTTCGAGGAGCAGGTGTCGACCTGGACCACCGGGCCGCTCGATGTACCGACTGAAGTGACCGGTAAGTACGAGTTGGAGTTCTGGGCGGAGGCTACGGCTGAGGATACCGACTTCGTCCTCCAGGTCAGTGACGTCGCGCCGGACGGGACCTCGACGCAGGTGACGTCGGGCTACCTCAATGCGCCCCGGAACGATTCCCGGGCCACGCCGCGTCCGCTGCGCCCGGGAGAGGTCCGTCAGTACAGCATGGACACTCAGGCGATGTCCCACGTGTTCAACGAGGGCCATAGAATCCGGATCTCTCTGGCGGGAGGGACGATGAACGCGGACGACGATCGACCCGGCGGCGAGCAGGGGCCTGCGAATAACCCCGATCCAGCGACCGTGACGATTTACCAGGACGCTGACCGCCCGTCGGCGGTGGTGATCCCGGTGATCGGGTGGGGTGTCCTGCCCGGGGAGATCTCGTCGAGCCGGCAGTAGTAGAGAAGCCTTGCCGGGATTTCCGCTGCTGAAGCAGGGAGGGCACCGAGAAAGGAGAAGCCCCGTCGCGATCCGTTGCGGCGGGGCTCCTCGCTGAAAGGAATGCGGCGGATTTACCCGACGCCGTTCGGCGCCATCACTCCGAGCACCCGATCCAGCGCCATCACGTGACTACACGTCCGATGGCCCTGGAAATAGCCGCAATCACATTCCCAGGTACCTTCCCGGTACTCGACTGTGTGCTGGGAATGATTGCCGTCGAACTCTACGGAGAGCCCTTTGAAGTGGATGCGCTCAGGCTGGTCGGCGTAGCTCTTCGCCTTCTGGATCTTGTTGATCATTCCGGAATCCAGCATACGACCCCTCCTTAAACTGGGGCGGATAAAATAAACGCCTGCGTAGCGCGCTACGCAGGCGTTTGATTCTCACCTAAAATGGAGGAAGCCAGCAATCGGTTCAGCGGATCTGGTCCTTTCACGAGCGCTCCTGCTCGGTTCCGAGATTGTGGTCCCTGAACGCAGCATACCTGGCTCTTCCGATGATGTCAAGCAGACATTTGGTTCCCCAGCGGGGAACGTGGAAAAGGTCGCGGGAGGCGCATCATGGCCGGGTCCCACCGACCGCCGAATCGCCCTTGCTCTCACCGCCTCTTTCGCGGATCACGACGCCCTGCGAGTCGGGGCGTCCCAGGTCCGAGCTGTTCTGCTGGTGCTGCTTCTCCTCGGGGACGCCAGCCATCTTCTGCCCGCCTTCGGCTGGCCGCTTGTCGATCGCGCCATCCTCGAGCTCGCGGGCTTCGAGGTCGGGCCCACCGTCCGGGGCGTCCTGGAAGCCGCTCGTTTGGAAGCCGATCTCGCCGACCGGGTCCTGTTCCTCGATCTGCTCCTCGTCGAAGCTGGGGTCGGGGTCGCGTCTGGTCATACAATCATCTCCTGCTGTTCGAATCACCAACTAACCTGAGGAGTCTCCTCCGCCGGAAGCGGCGCCCGCCTTCGGTCGGAGTGGTGGAGACCCGGACAGGCCGCGCTCGCAGAAGCGCTGCATGGATGATACCAGTCAACGCCAGGAATCGGCGCTGCGGGCGGTGCACCTTGCTGACCGGTCAGCCGCCGGCCCATTATCCACGTTCGAGTCCGATCACCGGGCTCCCGGTACCGGGAGTCGGGCGTACGAAGTCCGCCGAGCCACAGCGAACATGACGAAGTACACAGCCGAGCCGGGAATGCCGCAAGCACACATCGAAGCGCGCCGGAGCCGAATATTCGAAGTGCTCGACCGTCCTCTTGAGCGTGTCGGGTCGGAGGCCGAGCCGCTGCCGGCCGACCGGGTGGACTATCTCGTCCGGGAGGCTCAGGAGCTGTACTGGAACGAGCTCGCCTGGGAGGAGCTGACGGACGAGGAGCGGGTGTCGGGTGGACACCTCACGGAGCTGGTGTTCCCCGGGTTCCTGGCGTTCGTGGAGGGTCTGCTGCTTGAGAGCGGCCCGAAGCGCAGCACCGACGCACCCCGGCCCCATCCGGACGTGGTCGAGGAGATCCTCCTGTTCCTGGGAGAGCGGTACGCCGAAGCGACGGCCGGCCTGGAGCAGGGTGCCGACTCGGAGAACCTGGTCTGGGCGCGCGTGATGACTGCGCAGCTCATCGACCTCGTCCTCTACCGGCTCTACGGGCTGACCGGCGCCGAGCGCGAGGCGCTGGAGAGCAGTGAGTGACCGGTCCCGCTGGCGCACACTCGCGCTCTCCGCGGCAGGGGTCGCGGTGGGGGGCGGAATCGCGCTGGCTCGAGCGGTTCGGTTGGTGCCGCGCCCCGGCTCGCCGTACCTGGCGGGGGCTCCGCTGCTCATCGCCCACCGCGGGGGCGCGAAGCTGGCACCTGAGAACACGCTGCTCGCCTTCGAGCGGGCCCTGTCGTGGTGGCGTGCCGATATTCTCGAGCTGGACGTTCAGCCGACCCGCGACGGAGAAGTGGTGGTCTTCCACGACGCCACGCTGGATCGTACGACCGACGGCACCGGCGCCGTTGCCGCACATTCGCTCGAAGAGCTCCGCAGGCTCGATGCGGGCTACCGCTTCACTCCGGACGGCGGGACTTCCTTTCCCTTCCGCGCTCGCGGGATCGGCGTCCCTACGCTTCGGGAGGTCCTGGAGGCTTTCCCCGCCACGAGGGTGAACGTCGAGATCAAGGACGGGCGGGTGCAGCAGCGGGTCTGGGACGTCGTTCGAGATTCGCGGGCGGTGGACCGCGTCCTGATCGCCGCCGGACGCCGCCGCGATCGCTCGCGGCTCGACGGCTACCCGCTCCCGGTCAGTGCCGGAAAGGAGGAGCTGCGCCTGTTTATCGCGCAGCTCCGCCTCGGCCTCGTCCTTTACGTACCGCCGGTCGATGCCTTCCAAGTGCCGCATTTCTGGGAGAACCGCGAGATCGCGACGGCCGAGCTCGTCCGCGCCGCTCGTTCGCACAACATCCCGGTGCACGTCTGGACGGTGGACGAGATCGAGGAGATGCGACGTCTCCTCGATCGTGGGGTCGACGGGATCGTCACCGACCGGCCCGACCGCCTGGCGCGACTGCTGCACGAACGCGTGAGTAGACCACTCCCTCCGGGTCCCCCCGATCCCGTACCGGAGGCATTCCTGGAGCCGTTGCTCCTTGCCTGAGGCACGGGGAGCGTGAGCGACGACGACCCCCCGTGCTTGAATTCTTGATTTTGAATCTTGAATTTTGAATTGATCGTCTCTATCGGCAGCGGACGGAGTAGTTCAGTTCAAAATTCAAAATTCAAAATTCAAAATTAAGAAGTAAATGCCCCTTCCGCTGGAACGCCGCTTCGTCTCCAATCTGAGAGATCTTCTAGCGGATTGCCCGGACGAAGTGCCCCATCTGCTCGTGGCCTTCTCCGGCGGTCTCGACTCGACGCTGCTGCTCTACCTACTGCGATTCCAGGCGGGGGAGGTGGGGGTTACGCTCTCAGCCGCCCATTTCGACCACCGCATGAGGCACGGCAGTAGCGCGGACGCGAGCTGGGCACGCGGTATCTGCGAAGCCTGGGAGATTCCCTTCGATACCGCCGGAGCCGCCGCCGCCATCAGCAACGAGCAGGGCGCCCGCCGTGCGCGCTATGCCTTCCTGCGCGAGCGCGCGGCGCGGCTTGGCGCCGACTTCATCGTCACCGCCCACCACGCCGACGACCAGGCCGAAACGGTGCTCTTCCGTGCCCTGCGGGGGACCGGCGTCGCCGGGCTGCGCGGGATCGCCGCGCGAACGCGTGGCGGGCTGCTCCGCCCGCTGCTGCCCTTCTGGCGCAGCGAGATCGAGGAGCTCGCTGCCCGGCGAGGCCTTCGCTGGCGGGTGGATCCCACCAATGAGATGCTCGGTCCGGTGCGGAACCGGATCCGCCATCAGCTACTGCCGCAGATCGAACGGGAGATCGCGCCCGGGGCCAGCCGGAGCCTCGTCCGGCTCGCCGAACTCGCGCGGGAATCGGAGGCCGGGTACGACGCCGCCATCGCGTCCCACTGGTCTCGCGCGGTACGGTACGAGGAGGGTACGGCCATCCTTGCCCGCGAGGAGCTTCGCCGGTATCATCCGGCCCTCGCAACGCGTATCGTCCGTAAAGTGTTGCGCCGGTTCGGTACGGTCCCCGGAAGGATCGGAACCCGATCGGCGCTACAGTTTATTACCGACGCCACCAGCGGGCGGACGATGCAGATGCCTGGCGGCGTCCGGATCCGTACCGAGTTCGATCAAGCCCGCATCGAACGCGATGCGAATCAGCTCGAAGACGACCCGCTCCGGATCGGACGGTTGGAGCTGGGAGAGTTTCTCAGCGGAAGCGTACGACTCGGCGGATGCGCCCTCACGGTCGAGGCGAAGGTCACGACGGCCGGCGGCGCGGGCTCGGACGAGAACGGCGTATGGAGGATCGCGATTCCCCTTTCCGCCGTACGGTTCCCGCTCCTGTTGCGCGCGCGGCGTAGCGGTGATCGCATCCGGACGTCGGGAGGGTCGAAGTCGCTCAAGAAGTTGATGATCGAGCGCCGTATTCCCCTCGCCGAACGGAGCCGGCGCCCGATCCTTCAGGACGATGCCGGTGCCGTGCTCTGGGCCGTGGGGATCACGAGCGGGGCGGTCCCATCCCCCACCGGATCGGAGCCCGTCTTTCATCTCACGGTCTACCGATGAGCGGCCGGGATGACGTGCAGGTGCGAACCGGCGGCCGCGAGCTCCGGCGCATCGTCTACTCCGCGGAGAGGATCGCCGGTCGCGTGGCGGAGATGGGGGAGGAGGTCGCCGCCCACTACCCCGCCGACGAGGACGTTCTCGTTATCGGCCTGCTGAAGGGATCGTTCATCTTCGTCGGTGACCTCGTACGCCGGATCGCCCGGCCCCTGCAGGTCGATTTTCTCGTCGCCGGCAGCTACGGCAGCGGAACGACGACTTCGGGAACGGTCCGTCTGCTCTACGATCCGGGCGCGGAGGTCCGTGGGAAGCACGTCCTTCTGGTGGAGGACATCGTAGACAGTGGCACCACGCTGAATCGGCTCGTGCCACTGTTGCGTGACCGACAGCCGCGCTCGCTGGAGCTCTGTGCGCTGCTCCACAAGCACCTGGCGCCAAGCCTCGCTCTGGAGCCTCGTTGGGTCGGGTTCGACGCACCGAACGAGTTTCTGATCGGCTACGGCCTCGACCATAGCGAGGATTTTCGGAACCTCCCGTTCATCGCCAGCCTCTGAGTGGCTGCGCCGCGGGTGATGGCAGACGCGGCCCGTCACGACAGCGACGTGATCCGGGCGGTTTCGCCCCGACAGCGGGGTATTTGAGTTGAAGGAAACATAGCATGGCCGATCGTAATCCGAAGGATCCCAACCAGTCCAAGTGGGGGCGCTTCTCCAAGGTAGCGTCGCTCTGGGTCCTCGTCTTCCTCGTGCCGCTCATCCTGATCCAGATGATGGGCACCGGCGAGGTCGGGGAGGACTTCGACTATACCCGATTTCGTGAGGAGTTCGCCCGCGGAAACGTGCAGAGCGTCGTCTTCATCGACGGCCGTGCGCTGGAGGGCGAGCTGCGCAATCCGGTCGCCGGGCAGCAAGGCCCGGTGACGCAGTTCCGTACGGAGCTACCTGTCCGCGATTCGGAGGCGCTGCTGACCGAGCTACAGGCGGCGGACGTCCAGATCGGCGCGCGGGCGGCTGACCGCGACTGGTGGTCGATCGTCTGGAGCTTCCTGCCGTGGGTTCTGATCATCGCCTTCTGGATCTTCATCATTCGCCAGATGCAGGCCGGGGGCGCCAAGGCGTTCCAGTTCGGCAAGTCGAAGGCGAAGCTGCTCTCGGCGGACACGCCGAAGGTCACGTTCGAGAACGTGGCGGGCGCCGATGAAGCGAAGTATGAGCTTCAGGAGATCGTCGAATTCCTTAAGGATCCGAAGAAGTTCTCGCGGCTGGGCGGCCGGATTCCCAAGGGCGCGCTGCTCGTGGGGCCGCCCGGGACGGGAAAGACGCTGCTCGCCCGCGCCGTGGCCGGCGAGGCGGGCCGTCCCTTCTTCTCGATGTCCGGCTCCGACTTCGTCGAGATGTTCGTGGGCGTCGGCGCGTCCCGGGTACGCGACCTTTTCGAGCAGGGGAAGGCGCAGGCGCCGTGCATCATCTTCATCGATGAGATCGATGCGGTCGGTCGGCATCGTGGTGCCGGTCTCGGCGGTGGGCATGATGAGCGGGAGCAGACGCTCAATCAGCTCCTGGTCGAGATGGACGGGTTCGAGGCCAACGACGGCGTCATCCTGATCGCCGCTACCAACCGGCCGGACGTGCTGGACCCCGCGCTGCTGCGACCCGGGCGGTTCGACCGCCAGATCGTGGTCGATTCGCCGGATCTGAATGGACGAGCCGGCATCCTCCGCGTGCATCTGAAGAAGATCCCCACAGCCGAGAACGTCGAGGTCATGACCCTGGCCCGCGGCACACCGGGGATGAGCGGCGCCGATCTCGCCAACCTGGTCAACGAAGCGGCGCTCCTCGCGGCCCGGAAAGGGAAAGAGAACGTCTTCATGGAGGACCTGGAGGAGGCGAAGGACAAGGTCATGCTCGGCGCCGAGCGCAAGAGCATGGTGCTGTCCGAGGCCGAGCGGCGCCTGACGGCCTACCACGAGGCGGGCCACGCGGTGGTGGCGCTACGCCTCCCCGGCCTCGATCCGGTCCACAAGGTGACGATCATTCCTCGCGGCCGCGCCCTCGGGATCACGGCGTCACTGCCCGAGGAGGACCGGCATTCGTACAGTCGCGATTACCTCACCGGCCGGCTGGTCATGCTCTTCGGCGGCCGGGTCGCCGAGGAGATGATCTTCGGGCCGGAGAAGGTCACGACCGGTGCGGGGAACGACATCGAGCGTGCGACCCAGATGGCGCGACGAATGGTGACGCAGTTCGGGATGAGTGACGCCATCGGCCCGATGGCCATCGGCGATTCCGAGCAGGAGGTCTTCCTCGGGCGCGATCTGGGCCAGCGCCGGCAGGTGAGCGAGCGCACCGCGCGCCTGGTCGATACCGAGGTCAAGCGGCTGCTGGACGAGTGCTACGAGCAGGCGCGCTCCATTCTGACGGCGAACCGAGAGCTCCTGGAAGACATCGCCGACGGTCTGCTGGAGCGCGAGACCTTGGATCGAGAGCAGGTGGAGCTCCTTGCGACCGGCGGGGACTTACCTCCCATCCAGGCACCCGCCGAACCGTCCGAGGAGGAGCCGGAGACGGCTTCGCCCGTGGCGCCCAAGAAGCCGCCACTGACGGGACCGGGTATGGGGGATCTCTCTCCCTCCGTCGCCCGCAACGCGAGCTGACGGAGCCGCCGGGGTGTTGGCCGCGACCCACCCCCCGGCCGTGCGCTGGGGCCACCGCACAGGAGCGCTCGATCTGGGAGCGCCCGTGTTGATGGGCGTGCTCAACGTCACGCCCGACTCCTTCAGCGATGGCGGCCTCTTCGCGGATCCCGCTCGCGCGGCTGAGCGGGCCGAGGCGATGGTCGCGGAAGGGGCGGCCATCATCGACATCGGCGGCGAGTCCACCCGCCCCGGCGCGCAGCCGCTGGGTGCCGACGAGGAGATCGAGCGCGTGCTCCCCGTCCTGCGCCTCGTGCGGTCCAGGATGGACGTACCGATCTCGATCGATACGCGTCGCGCGGCGGTCGCACGAGCGGCCCTGGACGCCGGCGCGGACATCGTCAACGACGTCTCTGCGTTGGCGGACCCCGAGATGCCGCGCGTCGTGGCCGCTTCCGGTGCCGCGCTGGTCCTCATGCACATGCGCGGCACGCCCGCAACGATGCAGGTCGATCCGATGTACGGCGATGTGGCCGCTGAAGTGACCGCGGAGCTCGGTGAGCGCCTGCGAGTGGCGCGGGACGCGGGAATCGAGGAAGATCGTATCGTCGTGGACCCCGGTATCGGATTCGGGAAGACGCAGGGCCATAACCTGGAGCTGATCTCCCGACTCGACTTGCTCACCACCCTCGGCCGGCCAGTGCTGCTCGGTGTTTCGCGCAAGGCCTTCCTCGGCGCGCTCCTGGGCGGGGCTCCAGCGAGCGAGCGCGGAGTCGCCACCGCGGCCGCGTGCGTCGCCGGCCTATTCAAGGGTGCACGCGTCTTTCGGGTGCACGACGTTCGGATCGTGCGTGAGGCCCTCCAGGTCGCCGAGGCGATCCGCACCGCCCCGTCTCCCGCGACCTGATGGTGCTCGACCAGATCGGCTTCCTCGCTCCGGATTGGAAGGATCTCCTCGAGATCCTCGTCGTCTCGGCCGTCTTCTACCGCATCCTCGTTCTGCTGGCGGGGACGCGGGCGATTCAGATGCTGCTGGGCTTGCTGTTGCTCGTCGGCATCTACTTTCTCTCGCGAGTCCTCAACCTCGACCTGCTGCGCAGCCTCCTCGAAAATCTCTTCGAGTTCGGTGCGATCGCAGCGCTCGTGGTGTTCCAGCCCGAGCTGCGCAGCGCACTGGCCCATCTCGGGCAGAATCGGATCTGGCGCCGATTCTTCAGTCGCCTGGAGGAGACAGCGGTCGCCGAGGAGATCGCGAACGCGGCCGCGGAGCTGGCCAGGGCGAAGGTCGGAGCGATCATCGCGATCGAGCGAGAGGTCGGGCTGAACGAATACGCGGAGACCGGCACACCGCTCCACGCCCGCGTGTCAGGTGCGCTGCTGAACACGATCTTCACACCCTACTCGCCGCTGCACGACGGCGCCGTGATCGTACGGGGTGATACGATCGTCGCCGCGGGGGCGATACTGCCGCTGACCCAGTTCCCCGTCAGCGACAAGAGCATGGGCACGCGGCACCGCGCCGCGCTCGGTCTGTCGGAGGAGACGGACGCCGTCGTCGTCGTGGTTTCCGAGGAGACGAGCCAGATATCCTTGGCGATTCGCGGCCGCTTCGAGCGCGGGCTGGACGCCGACCGCCTGGTGGCCGCCCTGACGGCGAGTGAGCGCGCGGCTGAAGTTTCACACTAGGCGCTCGCCTCGAGCTGACGCGCGGGCCGTTGACAGCGTTTCGTCGCGTTTCTATGTTATCGAGGTTACATCCAGCCGATCATCCACGCCGGAGCTGGCCTGCCCGGTTTTCTGCTTCACTCTTGCCTGGAGCTGTTCTTGGAGAACGCCTCATACGGACTGGTTCAGTTGTTCCACGACGGCGGCTACATGATGTACCCGCTGCTCCTCGCCTCCCTCCTGGGCCTGGGCGTGATCATCGCCAAGCTGTACGTCCTGTGGGTGGCACGCCGTGACACGGACCGCGTCCTGACCGAAGTCGGCGAGATGGCCCGCGAGGGCCGGCTCGACGAAGCGCTCGCCTATCTGGAGAATACGCCCGGCCCGGTTGCCGCGATCCTGCTCTCCGGCCTGAACCGCATTCGTGAACGCCGCACCGGCCGCGACGTCGAGCAGGCGATGAGCACGACGGGGAAGATCGAGCTCGGATTCCTGGAGCGCGGCATGGTGGTGCTCGCGACGGTCGCGACGGTCGCGCCCCTGATGGGCTTCCTTGGCACCGTCTGGGGGATGATCTCCGCCTTCGCCGCCATCGAGCTCGCCGGCCAGGTCGAGGCGACGCTGGTCGCATCGGGCATCAAGATCGCCCTGATCACGACGGCCACCGGCCTGATGATCGCCATCCCGATCAACGTGGCGTACAACTTCTTCGTCACGCGCATCGATCAGCTGATCATCAACATGGAACAGGGGACGAACACGATTCTGAACCTCCTCTGGGATGTCTTCGGAGAGAGCGGCCAGGAAGCCGTCGCCGCGGGTTCGGTCGCGGCCAACAAGCCCGACGTCGATCCGATGCCGACACAGGGAACCGTCGTCACCGATACCGACGCGCCGTGAGGCGGTGCGGAACTCCGAGACATCGATCTAGGTAAAAAGCGCTATGGCAATCCTTAAGAAGAAGACCAAAGTATCGGATAAGATTCCGACGTCCTCGATGGCCGACATCGCGTTCCTGCTGCTGATCTTCTTCCTCGTTACGACGGTGTTCGACGAGGAGATCGGGCTCCAGGTGGTGCTGCCGGAGCGCGGACCGGAGGCGGAGCAGGAGGTCTCGCCAAAGAACCTCCTCTTCTACCTGGTCCAGCCCGACGGGTCCGTGATCGTACGGCGCGGTGAGAGCCCCGGCGAGCAGCGAATCACCGGCCGTCAGGTCGAGGGTGTGATGCGGCAGGCTCTGGCGGACAATCCGAACGTCATCGGCGTCGTGCAGACGCACCCGCAGGCCCGCTACGAACACATGATCGCAGTCCTCGACGGTATCCAGTCGGCCGGGGCTACCCGCTTCTCGCTTCAGCTTCTGGAGGGATAAACCATGCCGATGCAAGGCGGTTTCAAGCGTAAGTCGAAAGTCGCGAGCGAGATTCCAGACAGTTCTCTGGCGGATATCGCGTTCCTGCTACTGATCTTCTTCATGGTCACGACGGTGTTCCGTAAGGAGAGCCCGCGGGAGATCGAGCAGCCGGAAGCGGCGGCGACGCAGCAGGTGGACGAGAAACGGAAGAACATCCTCCATCTGTGGGTCGAGCGGAACGGTCAGGTCTTCATCAATGACGCCCTGGTGCCGATGGACGCCATCTCGGGGCTGACGCAGCAGTTGTACGAGGAGACCGACCGTCAGCTGGTAGTCGCGATCCGATCGGATCGTGAGGTTCCGTACGGGACGATCAACCAGATCACCGAGGAGCTGCGTGACGGTGGCGCGCTGCGGGTGAACTTCGCAACGAACTTCGAAGAGCGCGTAGGCGCGGCAAGGAGGTAAGCAATATGGCCAATGGAACGATGCCGATGCCGACCGGCGGCTACGTGGAGCCGGTCGCGAATGATCGGCTGAAGAACAGCTTCAACACGTGGTTCTGGGGCGCGCTGATCGCGGCAGCGGCGATCCATTTCATCGCGCTCGCATTCTGGCCGTCCATGACGGCGGAGGACATGTCGATCCAGTCGGAGCAGCTCGAGCAGGTCGAGGTGATCCAGGAGTTCGAGATTCCGCCGCCGCCGGAGCAGATCGCCCGGCCCGCGGTGCCGGTCATCTCGACCGACGTGAACATCAGCGAGGACATCACGATCGGTGAGGTCACCTTCGATGAGAACCCGGTCAACGACCTGCCGCCGCCGCCGACGGGCAGTGGGGTCTCGGTCTCGGACCAGCCGACGTTCACACCGTTCGAGCTGGCGCCGGAACTTACGAATCGGAACGAGTTCGGACAGGCGCTCCAGCGCCGCTACCCATCCACGTTGCGAGACGCAGGGATCGGTGGCACGGTGCTGATCTGGGTGTTCATCAACGAGCAGGGCGAGGTGGAGAACACGCAGGTCCAGGAGAGCTCCGGCTATGAGCAGCTGGACAACGTAGCCGCGGAGCTGATGGCCAACGTGGCGCGGTTCAGCCCGGCGCAGAACCGAGACCAGAACGTTCCTGTGTGGGTCGCGCTCCCGGTGACGTTCCAGACGCAGTGATCGGAAACTAGACGCAGTCACCGAGCGACCGGAACGCCGGGGCCCGCAAGGCTCCGGCGTTCTTGCTTTCCCCTCGCGTCGCCGCTTACAATCCTGGCGCCATGAGCTACCCATATCTATCCGCACGGCTTGCGGACGTACGCGTCCGTATCGCCGCTGCATGCGAGCGTGCCGGCCGAAGCGCGGCCGACGTGACGATCGTCGCGGTCACCAAGACGCACCCGGGAGAGGCCGTAGGGTCTGTTCAGGCGGCGGGGCTGACGGACGTCGGCGAGAACCGGATTCAGGAGCTCGAGGCCAAGGTGGCGGAGATCGGGCGGGACGCGGTGCGGTGGCATCTGATCGGGCACATCCAACGGAACAAGGCCCGCAGGGCGGTCGAGCTCGCGGATCTGATTCATTCGGTGGACTCGTTGCGCCTGGCGCGAAAGCTCAGCCAGGAGGCAGAGAAGCTCGGACAGGTGGTGGATGGCCTCATCCAAGTGAATCTGTCCGGCGAGGAGACGAAGGGCGGGATCGAGCCACCCGGTGAGATCGAGGCGTTCCGCGAGATATGCCAGCTCCCGGGGCTGCGGGTCCTCGGGTTGATGACGATGGCGCCGTTCACGAACGAGCGCGAGGTGCTCCGATCGGTATTCGAACGTACCCGCGCGCTGCGCGATCAGGCCGCGGAGTCCATCAGTGGGTTCGAACCGCGCCACCTCTCGATGGGGATGAGCAACGACTACGAGATCGCGGTCGAGGAGGGCAGTACACTGGTCCGGCTTGGAACGGTGCTACTCGGAGAGCGAGACGAATGATCGATCTGACGCCGCTGGACGTCCGTAAGAAGAAGGGCGACTTCCGGAAAGGAATCCGCGGCTACGAAGTCCCGGAGGTCGACGGCTTTCTGGACATGGTCGCGGAGCGGATGGAGGAGCTGGTCCGGGAGAACACCCAGCTTCGGGAGAAGGAGGCGCATCTCTCCGAGTTGCTGGACAACTTTCGTGGCCGCGAGCAGGCCATGAACGAGGCGCTGGTCGGGGCCCAGCAGCTCCGGGCGGAGATTCGCTCGCAGACCGAGCGTGACTCGGAGCTGATGCTTCGCGAGGCGAAGGCCGAGGGCGAGCGGCTGGTCAACGCTGCCCGCGGGGAGGTCGAACAGTTACGTGAGGAGCTTCGGCGCGTGCAGACCCAACGGGACCGCTTTCTGCGCGGCTACCGGAACTTCCTCGAGGGGCAACTCGGTGAGGTCGCGCTCGAAGAGGAGCGAGTGGTGCGATCTCGCGCGGGGGAACTCGACTCGGAGCTGAATGAGCCCGGCGATGACTGATTCGGCGCGGCCGCTTCCGGAGCGGATCGCCGAAGCCGTAGCGGCCGTCCGGGCCCGATCTTCCCCACATCCGGAGGTGGCGCTGATTCTCGGTACGGGACTGAGTCGGCTCGGCGACGCAATCGAGCTGAGCGAATCGATCGATTACGCCGATCTCCCCGGCTTTCCCGAGCCGACGGTCGAGTCGCACAGCGGACGACTGCTGCTCGGGACCCTCGGGGGCAGATCCGTGGTAGCCATGCAGGGGCGGTTTCACCGCTACGAAGGGTATACGCTGCAGCAGGTTACCTTTCCCGTGCGCGTGATGCGCGCGCTCGGCGCCGGCACACTCGTCGTCTCGAATGCGAGCGGCGGCATGAACCCCATGTGGGCACCGGGAGAGCTGGTCCTCATCGCCGATCACATCAACCTGCTGGGTGACAACCCGCTGGTCGGCCCCAACTGGGACGAGCTCGGACCCCGCTTCCCCGACATGTCGGAGCCGTACGACAGAGGGCTCCAGACGCTGGCCGTCGAAGTGGCTCGCGAGCGCGGGATACGGCTGAACCGCGGCGTCTACGTCGCCGTCCCGGGCCCGAACCTCGAGACGGCCGCCGAGTACCGGATGCTTCGGGCCCTCGGCGCGGATGTCGTCGGCATGTCGACGGTGCCGGAAGTGATCGTCGCGATCCACGCCGGGATGCGGGTGCTCGGGTTCTCGATCATCACCGACGCCTGCCTGCCGGATGCCCTCCAGCCCGCGAGCCTCGAGCAGATCCTCGCCGTGGCTCGATCGGCGGAGCCCCATCTGGCGAGCCTCGTCGAAGGCGTGCTGGAGCGCTTGTGAGGCGCCCTTGTCATTCCGAGGGTACCGAGGAATCTGCACCTGGTGCGGGATGACAGCAGATCCCTCACTTCGTTCGGGATGACAGCTTTGCAAAGTGGTTCGGAGTGACAGATTGCAGGTGGCTGGGGTGACCGAGCGCAGCTGGTTCTGGATGGCAGGGCCAGGATTCGGGGTGCGCGGGCCGTACTTACTGATAGCCGATAGCTGATAGCTGAAGACTTCTTCATGACTTATCCCAATCTACCGGGCTCCGTCGGCGAGCTCGAGGAGCAGATCCTCGAGCGCTGGGCGACGGAGGATACATTCGGCCGGAGTCTCGAGCAGAACGCGGGCGGAGAGCCGTTCGTATTCTTCGAAGGGCCACCGACCGCGAATGGTCGTCCTGGCATTCACCACGTCTTCTCGCGGGCGATCAAGGACGCGGTCGCACGGTACCGCACGATGGAGGGCCGCTACGTGCCGCGCATCGCCGGCTGGGACACGCACGGGCTCCCGGTCGAGATCGAGGCGGAGCGGCGTCTGGGGATCTCCGGCAAGCCCGAGATCGAGAAGGTGGGCATCGCCCGCTTCAATGAGGTCTGCCGCGAGAGCGTGCTGACCTACACGGAGGACTGGGAGCGCTTCTCGGCGCGGATCGGGTACTGGCTAGACTACTCCAACCCGTACGTCACCTATCACAGCCGGTACATCGAATCGATCTGGTGGAGCCTGAAGCAGATCGCGGAGAAGGATCTGTTCTATCGCGGCCACAAGATCCTGCCGTACTGTCCGCGGTGCGGCACGGGGTTGTCCAGCCATGAGGTTGCCCTCGGCTATCGAGACGTCCTCGACCCATCGCTGTATCTGACGATGCGGCTCGAAGGCGAGGACGAGCGTCACTTCCTGGTCTGGACGACGACCCCGTGGACGGTCGTCTCGAACGTCGCGCTCGCGGTGAATCCCGAGCTGGAGTACGCCGAGGTCGACCACGAGGGGCGCCGGCTGATCCTCGCCGCGGACCGCGTCACCGACCTCTTCGGCGAGGGGGCCGAGGTCGTGCGTCGCTACCGCGGGTCCGAGCTTCTGGGCACGCCCTATCAGCGGCCCTTCGATTGGATCCCGCTCGAAGGGGAGCGGGGGAGCGCATGGAGCGTGCTGGCGGCCGACTTCGTTTCGGCCGAGGACGGCACGGGGATCGTTCACATCGCGCCGGCCTACGGTGCGGACGACTACGCGCTCGGCCAGGAGCACGGGTTGCCGATCTTCCGGCCGGTGGACGGCCGGGGCAACTTTCCGGAGGCGTTCCCGGACGTCGGAGGAAAGTTCGCCAAGGAAGCGGACCCGGCGCTCGTGCGGATGCTCAAGGAGAGCGGTGCCGTATTCCGGTTCAGCCGGGAGGAGCATTCCTATCCTCACTGCTGGCGGTGCGGCAGCCCGCTACTCTACATGGCGCGGGATTCGTGGTTCATCCGCACGACCGCGGTACGGGACCAGCTCCTCGCCAATAATGAGCTGGTGAGCTGGTACCCGCCCGAGATGGGGACGGGTCGGTTCGGCGAGTGGCTGGAGAACAACGTCGACTGGGCGATCTCGCGAAATCGCTACTGGGGGACGCCGCTGCCGGCCTGGGTCTGCCAGGAAGACCCTGACCATCTCGAGTTCATCGGGTCCTTCGACGAGCTTCGCTCGCGTGCGGGCACGCTGCCGGATCCGTTCGATCCGCATCGGCCGTTCATCGACGAGCTGACCTGGGAGTGCGGGCAGTCGGGGTGCGGCGGAAAGATGGTCCGCACGCCTGAGGTGATCGACGTCTGGTACGACTCGGGCGCCATGCCGTTCGCGCAGTGGCACTACCCGTTCGAGAACCAGGAGGATGGGGAGCGGTTCTTCCCGGCGGACTTCATCTGTGAAGGCGTGGATCAGACGCGTGGCTGGTTCTACTCTCTGATGGCCATCTCGACGCTGCTCGGCCGGGGTCCGGCGTATCGCAACGTGATCGTCAACGATCTGGTGCTCGACGCCGAGGGGCAGAAGATGTCGAAGTCGCGCGGGAACGTCGTCGATCCGTGGGATGCCCTCGCCGAGTTCGGAGCCGACGCGATCCGTTGGTACCTGCTCGCGAGCTCGCATCCCTGGCTGCCCAAGCGCTTCGATCCGGCCGGCGTCCGGGAGGTGCAGCGGAAGGTCTTCGACACACTTCGCAGTACGTACCACTTCTTCTCGCTGTACGCGAACCTCGAGGAGTGGCAAGCGGGTCGGGAAGACGAGCCGGCCCCGGAGGCACGCCCCCTGATGGATCGCTGGCTGCTCTCGCGACTCGCCCAGGCGACGGAGAGGGTGAGCGGGTTCTACGAGGAGTACAACCTGACGCACGCCGTGAGAGAGCTGGCCGACTTCATCGTCGACGACGTCTCCAACTGGTATGTCCGGCGCTCACGCGATCGCTTCTGGGGGAGCGCCGACGCGGCCGATACCCGCGCCGCCTTCGCCACACTCTACCAGGCTCTGACCGACGTCGCCCGGCTGATGGCCCCCATCGCGCCCTTCCTCGCCGACTGGCTGCACCGGGCGCTGGGTCAGGAGAGCGTGCACCTGGCACGCCTGCCGGCGCCGCAGATCGCCCGGGACGAAGTCCTGGAGGGAGGCATGGAAGCCGTGCGGCGGCTCTCGACGCTGGGGCGGGCGGCGCGCGAGCAGGTACGGGTTCGCGTGCGGCAGCCGCTCGGGGTGCTGTACGCCGTCGTGCCACCCCAAGTCACTCTCGAGCCGGAGCTGGTCGAGATCCTCCGTGATGAGCTGAATGTTCGCCGAATCGAGTTCATCGAGGTGGCGGAAGACCTGGTGAGGTTCTCCGCGCGGCCGAATTTCCGCGCGCTTGGAGCGCGATTCGGCAAGATGACGCCGAAAGTCGCCGAGGCGATTCGCGGACTGGACTCCGATCGGCTCGCGGCCTTCCGGCGCGGCGAGGCAGTCTCGGTGGCGGTCGACGGCGAGGCGCTGCCGGTCGAGGAGGGAGATCTGGAGATCCTCCAGGAGGCGACCGGGGAGTTCGTGGTCGAAGCCGATGCGGGCTACACGGTGGCGCTGGACGCAACGGTGACGCCCGAGTTGCGGGCAGAGGGGATGGCGCGCGAGCTGGTCAGCCGGGTGCAGCGCCTGCGGAAGGAAAGTGGCTTCGACGTCGCTGACCGAATCCGCCTGGGCGTCACCGCGGCGCCCGAGCTCCGCGAGGCGTTCGCAACGCATCGAGACTTCATCATGGGAGAAACGTTGGCGATCGAACTCGACGTACTGGAAGGTCTCGACGAGACGCCTTACGACACGACGCGGGCGATCGATCTGGACGGAGACGACGTCGTGGTAGGCCTGACCCGCGTACTCACCACGGAGGTTGCGTGAGCCAGGACGAATTGAGCGTTCGGACTTCCGAGGGCACCGCGGTCATGACCGAGAACCGCAAGATCGCCGTTTATGGTGGCATCACGGCCGCAATCGTCGCGCTGGACCAGGTGACGAAGTTCATCGTACAGCAGACGCTGCCGCCCTACGATCCCATTCCGGTGCTGGGGGACTTCTTCCGGCTCACCTACATTTACAATCCGGGCGCCGCATTCGGCCTGCATGTGGGGCCGCTGTCGCGTTACATCTTCCTGGGGCTTACCGTCGCGTGTGTGGTCGTGCTGGTCGGCTGGTTCAGGGCGACGCCCATCGAGGATCGGCTGCGGCTCTCGGCGATCGCACTGGTGACGGCGGGAGCGCTCGGGAACTTCATCGATCGCGTGCGCTCGTCACGTGGCGTCATCGACTTCTTCGACTTCGGCTTCGGTGCCTTGAGGTGGCCTGTCTTCAACATCGCCGACATCGGCGTCACCCTCGGAGCCGTTCTCCTGGCGGTCTCGCTCTGGCGCGAGGATCAGGAGCAGGCGCCGGATGAGGGATGAGCGGGTCGAGATCGTCGTCGAGGAGGACGCGCCGCGGATCGACACCTATCTAGCCCGGCGACTGGACCTGTCACGCTCTCGCATCGAGCAGCTGATCGAGGCGGGCCACGTCCAGGTGAACGGCCGGGTCCCGAAGAAGCGCGAGCGTCCGCCGGCGGGCGCCCGCATAGTCGTCGACCTGCCACCGGCCGAGCCCTCGCACATCCCCGCCGAGCCGATTCCGCTCGACATCGTCTACGAAGACGGCGATCTGCTGGTTCTGAACAAGCCCGCGGGGATGGTGGTGCATCCCGCGCCCGGTCACCGCACGGGTACGTTGGTGAATGCGCTGCTCCATCAGGTGGAGGACCTGTCCGGCATCGGTGGCGTGCTGCGGCCAGGGATCGTCCACCGGCTGGACCGCGACACGTCCGGTCTGATGATCGTCGCGAAGAACGATCAGGCTCATCAGCGGCTCAGCCTGGCGCTCAAGCGGCGGAAGGTCCGGCGCGGCTACCTCGCGGCCGCGTGGGGACACCTTCGGGAGGATGAAGTGAGCGTCGACGCGCCAGTCGGCCGTCATCCGGGGCAGCGGAAGCGAATGGCGGTGGTCGAAGGGGGACGTCGGGCGGTCACCCACTTCCAGCGAATCGAGCGGTGGCGGGCGGCCGACCTGGTGCGGGCCGAGCTGGAGACGGGCCGCACGCACCAGATCCGCGTTCACCTGCTCCACATCGGGCACGCGGTGGTCGGCGATTCGACTTATGGGCCGAACCGTGAGCGGGGGTTCTCCGGGACGGATCGCGGCTGGGCCACCGCGCTGGCCGCACGTACCAACCGGCAGTTCCTGCACGCCGCGCAGCTTCGCTTCGTCCACCCCAGGACCGGAGCCTCGCTCGAATTCGACGCGCCGCTCCCGGAGGATCTGATGTCCGTGGCCGAGTGGGCGCGCCAGACCTCCTCCTGACTCGCTCCCCTCCGACCCGTTGACTCGCTCGACCTCAGGCGTCCTGATCTGTGACGATGCGCCGTTCATGCGCAGGATGATCGCCGATATCCTGCGCGGCGCGGGGTATCCCATCGTCGGCGAAGCTCGCGACGGGGTCGAGGCGGTGGAGCAGTACCAGGCGCTGCGGCCCGAGATCGTCACGATGGATATCGTGATGCCGAGACTCGGAGGTATCGACGCCGTTCGGGAGATCGTACGCGTCGATCCCGACGCCCGAATCGTCATGTGCAGTGCCATGGGACATCAGGAAGTGATCGACGCGGCACTGGAGGCCGGTGCGCGCGATTTCGTCGTCAAGCCATTTCAGGCCTCGAGCGTGCTCGAGGCGGTCCACCGCGTCCTGCACTGAAGGGCGGGCAATGGGCGATGAAAGGCAGCACCCGCAGACGTCCAAGTCGGGGATGGTCTCCGATCACGATCGGGCGATTCTCCGTGGGCTCGCCGCGCGTATCGACCCCGCCGATGCCGGAGCCCACAATAATCTCGGCGTCGTATACTTCAACAAGGGGATGATCGAGGACGCGGTCGAAGCGTTCCACCGCGCACTCGAGATCGAGCCCACCCTGCAGGTCGCTCTGCGTAACCTCGAGATCGCCTATCTCTCGACCGGCTACTACGAGCGGCTTACTGCGGAGCTCACGGGGCGGCTGCGGCGGGGGCCGGGCGATGTGGAGGCGCGCTGGCGGCTCGCTCGGGCCCATCGTCATACGGGGCGATTCGACGAAGCCGCAGCGGAGCTGGGCCGCCTGCTGGAAGATGCGCCCGACGATCCCGGCTGCCTCATCGAGCTCGGACGTGTCGAGAAGGCCGCCGGCCGCGCCGTCGAGGCGCTGTCGGCGTATGAACGTGCGCGGCGATCCGAGCCCGACAGCGCGGTCGTCCACCTGCATATCGCGGAGCTCCAGTACCATCAGGGACGAACGGAACAGGCCCGTCGCTCGCTGCTCAGGGCGACGGAGCTGGCGCCCGACCTCGGCGAGGCCTGGCACCTGCTCTCGTTCGTGCTGGGCGATCTCGGCGAGACGGAGCGCGCCGCGGTCGCCATGCGGAAGAGCCACGAGCTGCGACCGGAGACCGGCGAGACGGACGCGCGGCTATCGATCGACAGAAACAGTACTGCCCGTTACGAGGAGCTCGTCGGCGACTGGAAGCGACGCCCGTCGGCCGGCCCGAACCGCTACCTGGCCCATTATCATCTCGGTGTGGCGCTGCGGGAGAGGGGGCTCTACGAGGAGGCGCTGCGCGAGTTCGGGCGCAGCGTCGAACAGGGGGAGGATGCCGGGCTCGTCCGGCAGGCGCAGGCGGAGGTATTGCTGGTGGCCGGCCGGGACCGGGAGGCGACGGAGCTCTACGAGCAGCTCCTCGCATCAAATCCAGACAGCCCCAAGCTGTGGAACGAGATGGGCGTTGCACATCACCGGGCCGGCAGGGTCGAGGAGGCGGAGCGGTGCTACCAGCGGGCCGTGCGGCTCGAGGCTGGGTACGCGATCGCGGCGAACAACCTGGGGGTCGCGCGGGCGGACGCCGGCGACGATGCTGGTGCCAGACGGTGGCTTCACGCGGCCGTCGAGCGGTCGCCGGGGTTCGCCGAGCCGCTCGCGAACCTGGCGCTGGAGGCACGCAACCGGGGCCGATCGAACGAGGCCTTGCGCTGGTACCGCGCGGCGATCGAGGCAGACGCGCGGTCCGCTCCGGGCTGGACCGGAATCGGCGCCGTTCTGGCCGAAGCGGGGCGCCTTCAGGAGGCACGCAGGGCGCTCGCCCGCGCAATCGAGATCACCCCGAGCTCTGCTGAGCCCCGCTACCGGCTGGCTTTCGTGCTGAGTCGCTTGGGTGACGTGCAGGGCTCCCTCGGCGAGACCCGCCGGGCGCTGGAGCTGGACCCGTACTTCACCACTCCTGGGTTCCGGCTGGCGATCGAGCTACAGTTCGAATACGCCGAGGTCCTCGCGCCGCCGATATCGACCGCGACCCGGCTGGGAGCGGGGGCCGAGGTGGCGGACTTTCGGCCGGCGCCGGGCGAACTTTCGGGCATCTTCGCCCGGTTGCGGCCGGCTTCCGAAAGCCACGACGAATCAGGGCCGAGCGATTTCCGGCTCGCGAGCGACTATCTCAGCAAGGGGCTGCTCGCCCGCGCGGCCGCGGAGGTGAGGAGGGTCGCGCTGGCCGGAGGCAACGCGGTCGAGGCGGCGGTGCTGAGTGGTGACATCTTCAGAAGACAGCACCTCGAGGGGGAAGCACTGGAGCGCTACGATGCCGCGCTCGCGCGGCTCGACGGTCGCGGCGGGTGGAGCGAGGAGCATGCGCGGGCCTGGACCGGGCGGGGCCGGTGTCTGCTCGTGCTCGGCCGAGGCGCGGAAGCGCGCGAAGCGGCCGCCGTCCTTCGCGATCGTGTCCCTTCGGCGTTGGAACCGCGGCGGCTGGAGGCGGAAGCGCTTCTGCTCCTGGGTGAGGCTGAGGCCGCATTGGCGCGGTTCACCGAGCTCTCCGAGCTCGACCCGGAGAACGCCGAGGTTCTCATTCGCCTGGGGACCGCGGCGAGCATGGCCGGCCGGGCCATTCGTGCGCGCCGTTCCTTGGAGCGAGCCCTCGAGCTGGATGCGGACCTGCATGCTGCCCACATCGAGCTCGGCAGACTTTTCCTGGAGGAGGGAGCGATCGACGGGGCCATCGAGCACGGGCGCCGGGCTCTGGAGTCGCTCCCCGGCTATGCCGACGCGGCCCTCCTGGTCGCCGACGCGGAACATGCCAGCGGGCAGCTCCCCAGCGCCGTCGCCGCCCTGACCGATCTGCTGACGATGAATCCCTATCACATTGCCGGCCTGCTGAGGTTGGGTGAGATCCTGGCGGAGATGGAGCGCTGGGACGATGCCGAGACGGCGCTGCGGAGAGCCTTGCGCTTCGATCCGCGGCTCGCGCTCGGGTGGCGGCGCCTCGGCGATACGCTCGCCGCCGCGGGGCGGCCGGACGAGCCCGCGATCTGCTGGCGCCGTGCCCTCGAGCTCGGGCTTCCCGGGGATATGGAAAGTGAGACGCAGGAGCGGCTCGCTACCGACGCCGCTGCCCGCGGCGACATTGCTTCGGTCGGTCCGGTCTGAATGCCCATCGAGGGGCCGGTCCACGAGCTGGCGGTCAGTGACCTGTTGCAGTTGCTTCACCTTTCCCGACGGACGGGGAACTTGAACGTGAGCGGCGGCGGTCCGACCTTTACGCTGCAGATCTCCGAGGGTGCGCTGACCGGCGCGAGCGGCGGGGCGAGTGAGATGCGCTTGGGGCGGCTCCTCGTACGCGCCGGCCGCGCTACGGAGACGCAGGTGGGACGTGCGCTCGAGCGGCAACGGCGGACGCCCGGGCGCGTACTGGGCGAGTTCCTGGTCGAGGACGACCAGGTCAGCTCGGAGGAGATCGAGCGTCAATTGCGCTTTCAGATCGAGGAGGCGGTCTTTCAGCTCATGCGCCGTGAGGAGGGGCACCTCCAGTTCGTCGAGGAAGACGTCCCGGTGCGGCGGGCGGTAGAGGTTCGAATGGGGACGGACGCAGTACTGATGAACGCCGCGCGCAGAATCGACGAGTTCATGGAGGTGACCTCGGGCGTCGCGGGTGCCGATCCGCTGCCGCGGCTGGCCTCCCCGCAGGGATTCGCCGCGGCGACTCTCGCGCTGGAGCCTCTGGAGTGGGAGGTGCTCGCCGAGGTCGACGGGCGGCGCACGCTGCGCGCGATCGCCCGGGTGCTCGGGTACGGCGAACTGGAAGTCGCGCGGGCCCTGTTCAGCCTCGCCGAGGCCGGGGTGGTGGAGGTCGGGGGGCGCTCTCCCGCCGACGCGGCGGCAACCCCGGACGTGGATGCGTACCAGGCGGCGGACAGCGCGATCGTCGAGGGGCGGCTGGCGGACGCGGAGCGAATTCTTCGCTTGCTGCCCAGCGGGGACGCGACAGCCGCGGAGCGACGTCTGCTGGAGGCGCGCGTGCGGATCGCGAGAGGAGATTGGAGCGGTGCCGTCGGGGTTCTGGATTCCGCCATCGCGCTGCAGCCGAGTCTCTCGTCGGCCTACTACCACCTCGCGCGCGCCTCGCTACGGCTGGGCGATCTGCGCCGGGCTGGAGCCGCACTTCAGCATTACGTCCGGCTGCACGACGATGACATCACCCGTCGAGAATCTGCCGCCCGGATGGACCAGGCCTTGAAGGGGCTGCTCGCCGCGATGGAGGAAGGGACGCCGTGACACCACATGACAATCGACTCCACCAGTGGCAGGAAGAGGTCGCTCGCGATCCGGGCAGCGACGCCTTCGTGCCGCTCGCCGACCTCTACCGTGTGCAGGGCCGGGCGGACGTCGCGATGCGCGTCTGCCACCGCGGGCTGGAGCGGCAGCCGGAGCACGTCGAGGGGCACTATCTCCTCGGGCTCATCTACCGCGAGACCGATGATCCGACGCGGTCATACGACGAATGGGACATCGCGCTCGGACTGGATCCCGGCCACCGAGCCGCGCGCCGGGCGATCGCCTTCCTCTGCCTCGAGCGGGGGGACACGGCCGAGGCCGAGCGGCACCTCCGGCGGGCCCTCGCCGATGAGCCCGACGATCCGCGACTGCGCCGTGCGCTCCGCCAGCTCGCGGGAGGCGCTGGTGGCGCGCCGGTCGGGTCGGAGTACTGGGAGGCCGCGACGCCGCTCCTGGAGGACGCGGTCGACCACTTCGCGCGGGAGACCGGCGTTCGTTTCGTGCTGGTCATCGATCTGAGCGGCAGGATCCTGACGCAGATGGGGTTCGCTCGCGACTTCGACCTGCCCGGCCTCGCTTCCCTCGCGGCCGGTGTGCACGCCGCATCCGGCGAGATGGCCCGCATGCTCGGTGAACCGCGCTTCTCGCAGCTCTTCCAGGGCGCCGGGGAGCATCAGGTCTTCGTCGGTGCGCTCGAGGTGCCACCCGGGGAGCTGTTGCTCGCCACCGTGTTCGGTAGCGCGTCGACCATCGGTCTCGTCAGGGAGGTCTTCCGGGAGGTCGCGGGGCGTCTCGTGCTTGCGGACTGGCCCTCGCTTCCCGCTTCTGCCGGACCCGAGACCCTGGACGAGGGTCTGTCCGCAGGGCTTGTCCGAGCCTTCGAGCACGGCGCGGACGCCACCAGCGCCGGCGCCGAATAGCATGCCGATCGTCAATTACGCCGGCCGCGAGATCACGGCGAAGATCGTCTACTACGGACCGGCGCGATCGGGCAAGACCACGAACCTGCAGTTCATCCACAACAGTCTGCCGGAAGCGCGGCGCGGCCCGATCGTTTCACTCGCCACGGAGGGGGACCGCACGCTCTTCTTCGACTATCTGCCGCTGGAGCTGGGCAGGATCTCCGGCTACGCGACGCGCATCCAGCTCTACACCGTGCCGGGGCAGGTCTATTACGATTCGACCCGGCGCCTGGTCCTGCAGGGCGCGGATGGCGTGGTCTTCGTTGCCGATAGCCGGCGGGACCAGGAGGCCGAAAACCTCGACAGCTTCCGAAATTTGCAGGAGCACCTGCTCGACGACGGCGTGGACCCACGGAGCCTTCCGCTCGCACTTCAGTACAACAAGCGTGACCTGCCGGACGCGCTGCCGGTACCGACGATCGCGGGCAGCCTCAATTTTCGCGCTCTTCCCGCTGTCGAGGCTTCCGCTCTGCATGGCGAGGGCGTATTCGAGACCCTCGAGACGATCACCGATCTGGTGATCTCCAGACTGGCGCGTAGCTTGGATGCGGCACCCGGCCGTCGGGTAGCTGATGAGGGGGGTGAATGAGTCTGGAAAATGTCGGCACCCTGAACTCCGCCATGATGGATGATGAGGACGGGCTGGTCGAGCTCAAGCAGAAGATCCAGGCCGATCGGGGGTTCAACTGCAGCTTCTACAAGGACAAATGTCTTCGCCGGCGGGTCGACGTGCGGATGCGCGTCCGCGGCGTCGGCAGCTTCGCGGAGTACGCCTCGTTGCTCGACGAGGACGCCGAGGAGTACGACTGCCTGATCGACAACCTGACCGTCAACGTCACCAAGTTCTTCCGCGATCGCGATATGTGGGAGGTGCTGGAGGATCAGGTCGTGCCGGCGCTGTTCGATCTGCCCGACCGGAAGTTGAGGGTGTGGAGCGCCGGTTGCGCGAGCGGGGAGGAACCGTATTCCATCTCGATCGCCCTTCGTGAATGGGCCGCGCGTGAGGACAGGGCGGCGGACCTCGACCGCCTGGAGATCGTCGGAACCGACATCGACCGCGGGAGTCTGCGGGCAGCGCGCGATGGGGTCTATCCGCCGCTGTCGCTCGAGGACACGCCTGAGGAGATCCGTCGGCGCTGGTTCTCATCGGGGCACGAGTATCGGCTATGCGAGGAAGCGCGGCGATCCGTCTCCTTCGAGCATCGCGACGTGATCTCCGATCCGCCGCTCGACGGCTGCTCCCTGATCTTCTGCCGCAACGTGATCATCTATCTCGAACGGACCATCCAGGAGGAGCTATTCCAGAAGTTCTACGAGGCGCTGGTGCCTGGTGGCTACCTCGTGCTCGGTCGGGTCGAGACGCTGCTCGGCCTGCCACGGCGGCTGTTCCGCCCGGTGAGCATACGCGAGCGAATCTACCGGAAGCCGGAATGAGCGTGATCGAGTTCACCGTCGCCGGCGAGTGCTTCGCCCTGCCTCTGGAAGCGGTGGAGGCGGTGTCCGAGCTCGCCGTAGCAGCGGGCCGGGGCGAAGCTCAGCGGTACCGCGGCGAGGATCTGAAGGTCGTCAGCGCTCGCGACCTGCTCGGGCTCAGCGGTGAGCATGATGTGGAGGCGCGGAACGCGATCGTGCTCCGGACCACGGGCGACCGACTGCTGCTCGCGGTGGACGAGATCACGGGTGTGCTGACGCTCGATGACTCGTCGATTGCGCCAGCGCCTTCCTATTATGCCGGCCGCTGCGCCGAGATGGTCCGGGGAGTAGCCATGCTGGACGGGCGCCTGCTGGTCGTGCTGGAGCCGTCGAGTATGGCGCCGGTCGGTCTGGAGACCGAGGCAGGAGATGAGTGACCAGGGTGGCTCGATGGGAGCGCTGGAGGCGCGGCTGCGGGAGCTGGAGGCGCGGCTGGGGACGGAGACCGGACCGCCGGCAGCGCGAGAGGCGGTCCGGGATCAGATCGTTCAGCTCTTCCGCGATATCGAGGCGGGCATTGCGCGCCTGGAGACACTCAAGGAGGGGGTGCGCCCGCTCGTGGAACGCTATCACGAGCTGTACCCGCGCCAGACCTCGGCCACCACCGTGCCGCGCCTGGACCATCTCGGCAGCTCGACCTACCGCGAGCGCGGATGGAGCGCGTTGGCCGCGGGCGAGCACGAGAGTGCCATCGAGGCGCTACGTCGGGCTCTCGAGCTCGACCCCGAGGACCTCGGGACCGCAGCGCTGCTCGCCTGGGCCTACGTGCGGATGGAGAACGGACGTTCGGCACGCCCGCTTCTCGATGTCGCCCTCGCGCGCGACTCCGAGCACCCGCTCGCGCGGGTCGTACTCGGCTTTCTGCACATGCAGGAAAAGCGATATACCGAAGCGGTCGAGCAACTCACCGCGGTGGCGGGGCAGGGGACGGACCGGACCGCCACGCTCTACGCATACCTGTACCTGGGAGCGACCCACGTGGAGCGGGGGATGCACCGGCAGGCGCAGAACTTCTTCCGCCTCGCCCTCGAGCTGGGTCCGAACCTGACAGAGGCTTACTGGGAGCTCGGACGCTCGCACCACATGGAAGGCCGGCCGGACCTTGCGATCGAGGCGTGGCGAGCGGGTGGAGAGAACCGGTTCAACCCATGGGGCGAGCGTTGCCGGGAGGCCGTCGCACGGCTCGAGGCCGGCGAGGCCGCGGCGCCCTCTTGATCCGGCTCCTGCTCGCATTCCTGGTCGGCGCCTTCGTCACCACCACCTCCGACGGGCAGGAGCCGCGGCAGATCGAGCGGGACTCGATCCGCGTCGTCTACTGGGAAGGGGGCCTGGCCTCCGCCGAGAGGATCCTCGAGGCTGCCTTCGCGCCGCTCCCGCTGCCCGGGCTGGGGACGGCGGTGCTGCCGGCGAGTACGATCGTCCTCGCTCCCACCCCCCAGGCCTTCGATTCGCTGACGAGCGGCCGCAGCCCCGACTGGGCGGCAGGGGTCGCCATTCCCTCGCAACGGCTCATCATCCTCCCGACCTACCAGCGCAGCAGCGTCCTCGGCGACGAGGTCGTCACGCTGCGGCATGAGCTCGCGCATCTGGCCCTCAATGCCTACATCGGCGGCCCCGTCACCCGCTGGTTCGACGAGGGCTACGCGACCTGGGTCTCCGGCGGTTGGGACGCCGGCAGCGGCTGGCGCATCCGCCTGGCGCTTGCCGGCGGGAATGCACCGGCGCTCGATTCACTGTCGCTCGCCTGGCCCAGGGGCGAAGCCCGCGCCCGACTCGCCTACCTCCTCTCCGCCAGCGCCGTGCGGCACCTCGCGACTTCCCGCGGCGAGCCCGGGTTCCGCGCGCTCATGGAGGCCTGGCGTCGCGAAGGGAGCCTGGATGCGGCTCTGCGATCCGTCTATCAGATGACCCTCCCGCAGTTCGAGGACGAATGGCGCACCATGGTGCGTAACCGCTATGGCTGGGTCCTTGCCCTCTCGCAGCTCACCGTATTCTGGTTTGCAGTCACCATGCTCGTCCTCCTGCTCGGTACTCTGCGCCGCCGCCGTGACCGCGAGCGGCTCGAGGCGCTCAGGCAGGAGGAGTACATGCTGCCGCCAGGGCCGCCGCCCGGGGTTGACGCCAATTCTGACCCGGGGTAGCTTTTCGCGATGCCCAGAAAATCAGCAACTCCCGTGCAGGCCGAGCGTGTCGAAGGGGCGCTCCGGTTCTCCCGGCGCAACTGGCTCTTCTTCGGGCTGGCCGCGGTGGCGATCGTCGCCGGGTACATGCTGCTGTCTGCCGGATCGACAATCGCCGCGCCGCTCCTGCTCGTCCTCGGATACGTCGTGCTGATTCCCCTGGGGATCATACGGTAAAAGACCCATCGGGCGCTTAGCTCAGTTGGTTCAGAGCACCTGGTTTACACCCAGGGGGTCGGG
>JBBDRL010000075.1:0-10967 GCA_040905505.1 Gemmatimonadota bacterium
ACCCGACGCGCCAATTTCGCCCCGAAACTGACTAAGTGAACAGTATTGGGGCTAAGGGTTCGGTGACCCCGTAGTCATCGCCGCGACCCGTGCATGGTCATCCCCGAACCCATCCACAGTCATCCCCGCGAATGCGGGGATCCAGTACGGTGGCACAGCCCGCGCGAGGTCACCATCCAACTGGATCCCCGCCTGCGGCGGGGATGACTTCCGGGGCGACCACCCACACCACCAGGAGATGACGTCTCACAAACGCACGAAAACCGCCACCCCGGGCGTGGCCGGAATGACGCTGCGGCGCGACCTCGGGCTGCTGGACGCGGTCGGCGTCGGCTTCGGCGCCATCGTGGGCGCGGGGATCTTCGTGGTGACCGGCGTCGCCGCGGGAGTTGCGGGTCCGGCATTCCTGGTCGGCCTCGTGATCGCCGCGATCGCGGCGACCTGCAATGCATTGAGCTCGGCGCAGCTCGCGGCCACCTACCCGCACGCGGGCGGCACGTACGAGTATGGCTATCGGGTGCTCAACCCGTGGGCCGGCTTCGCGGCGGGGTGGATGTTCCTGGCCGGCAAGATCGCAGCGGCAGGCACCGTGGCGATCGGCCTCGCCGGTTACCTGGACGCTCTCATCCCCGGCCTGCCGCCACGCGCGATCGCGGTCGGCGCCATCCTTGTGTTTACGGGGGTCAACTACTTCGGGATCAAACGTTCGAGTCGCGCCAACCTGGCGATCGTCGCGATCTCTCTGATGACCCTGCTTCTCTTCGCGGCCGTGGGGGCGGCTTCCTTCAGATTGGAGAACCTGAGACCGTTCGCGCCGACCGGATGGCGCGGCGCGATGGAGGCCGCCGCGCTCCTCTTCTTCGCGTACACGGGGTATGCCCGAATCGCTACGCTGGCGGAGGAGGTGCGTGATCCGCAGCGAACGATTCCCCGCGCCATCGGAATCACCATCGCCGGGGCCGTCCTGCTCTACTTCGCCGTGGCCGTCGTAGCTGTGGGGGTCGCGGGCGCCGAGGCACTCGGAGGGTCGGCCGCGCCGCTCCATGTCGCGGCGCTTCGCCTCCCGTACCCCTGGATGGCGACCGTCATATCGGTCGGGGGCGTGACCGCCATGCTGGGCGTGATCCTCTCCCAACTGCTCGGCCTCTCCCGGATGGGATTCGCTATGGCCCGACGCGGTGATCTGCCGGCGTTCATCGCGGACGTTCATCCGCGTTTCGGGGTGCCCGGCCGGGCCGTCCTGCTGATCGGTACGATCGCGGCCGTCGTGGCCGCCACCGGCAGCCTTCGCGGTGTCGCGTCGGCGGCCTCGTTCACGATCCTGATCTACTACGGCATCGCCAATCTATCGGCGCTACGCATGCCGGATGACGCGAAGCTCTTCACCGACGCCGTGCCGCTGATCGGCATGATCGCCTGCGGGGTGCTGGCGCTCTCTCTTGCCCCGCACGTGATTCTCGCCGGAACCGCCCTCCTCGGTGCCGGGCTGCTCGGCCGCGCGATATCGCTACGCCTTCGCGCCTGACGAGCGGTCAGGCGCCGTCGCTCACTCGGCCCGGAGCCCGTAGCGTCACCCGACCATGATCGTGCGGTGGAACAACTCGTTGTTCTCCCAGCGCGTCCGCTTCATCTCGAGGTCGGCCGGCTGCGTTCGCCCACCGACGTCCGTCGCGCGGGAGACGAGCGCGTGCTCCCCATCCGAGAGGCCGGTGGCCTCCAGCGTGAAGAACGTCCAGCTATGGGGGTCGACCGGCCGCTCGAGGGTGGCTGCGCGCCACGAGCCATCGTCGATCTGTACTTCGACGGTCTCGAGCGGCGTGCCGTCCGTCCAGGCGGCCCCGAAGATCTTGAACTGGTCATCGGTGCGCGTGACGCGGGCGATGACCGACTTGGGGCGCTGACGCGTCACCGACGTCTCGATCCATTCCGTCTCGCCATTCACCTCACGGGCCGTCAAGGTGACGTAATCGCGCGCCATGAAGCGCGTCATCAGGCGATCCGCGCTCACATCGATGCGGTTCAGCCACTTCACCTGACAGACGCCGTACCACCCCGGCACGACCAGCCGGACCGGGAAGCCGTGGACGACCGGCAGGGGCTGCCCGTTCATCTCGTAGGCCAGGATCGGGCTCGTCTCGGCAATCTGTTCGAAAGACATCGAGCGGGCGAAGTTCTGCTCGTACTCCTGACCGCGGATCTCCTCGGTCCCCTCGTCCGCCCCCCAGAAGTGGACCTCTCGCGCATCGGTCGTCGGCTGTATCTCCTCCAGAAGAAGCCGCAGGTCCGCGCCCGTCCAGGTCGCGTTCCCGACCATTCCGTGCAGACGGCCCCGACTGTTTCCTCCGCACTCGAACACGGTCGTGCGCTCCACTCGCGGACGCCGCTTCAGCTCATCGAGCGTCAGCACGATCGGGCGGTCCACCAACCCGTCCACTTGAAGCCGGTAGCTGGAAGCGTCGAGCTCCGGGTTGCCGTAGTGCGAAACCACGAAGTAGTCCTCGATCGGCGTCACCCACGACGTGAGGTCGCGTAGGTCCTGCGCGGTCAGATTCTCACCTGGCAGGCGCTCGGGCCCGTCTCGCCGAATCGCGAAATTGGCAGGAATGTCCGTGAACGGCACCACCGTCTCGGCCGATCGGAACCACTGCGCCGGCCATCCGGCCACGGGTGTCGTGGCGAGACCGACAGTCACGAGCCCGGTCTGGCGGAGCATCTCTCTGCGGCTGACGCCGCGACCGCGCGTCGGGATAGCCGGCTTGTCGTCTGGCTTCATCACGTTGATCTCCTTGGAGCGTGTCATCCGGAGGGAAGTCGAGTGATCCGCACCCGACCGCCGTCATCCCGAGCGAAGCCGAGGGATCTGCACTTCACTGCGCGCCGCAGGTGACCATCCCGAGTGGAGGTCCCTCGGCTTTGCTCGCGACGACGAGCGGCGGCTTTGCTCGCGACGACACGGGCCGGACGACGGAGGCCTCCCATGAATCGCGGGAGGCCTCCGGTTGTCGCGAGCTACGTCATGCCTACCGACGTGCGGCTCAGGTACCCGCTGCGCCGGCGTCGTTCGAACGTGGGTCCGGAACGGCGACCCGCTCATCCGTTGCCGGGTCGATCGCGATCGAATGCGCCGCGCCCTGGCCGCCGCCGTGGCGAACCTCGTGACCCATCGCCTCGAGCTGCTGGATCACGCTCACATCATCGAGCCGCTCCTCCACGCTCAGCCGATCCGGCAGCCACTGGTGATGGGTCCGCGGGGCGGCGAGCGCATCCTCGATGCCCATCTCGAACTCGGCGAAGTTGAGCGTGAGGTGCAGCACGGTGTTGATGATCGTGCGGCCACCTGGACTGCCGTAGACCGCGACCAGCTCACCGTCACGCGCCAGGATCGACGGGGTCATGCTCGAGAGCATGCGCTGCTCGGGCCGCGCCAGGTTCGGCTCCGTGCCGATCTGACCCGACTCGGTCGTAAGATCGGGCCACGGGTTGAAATCGCCCATCTCGTTGTTGAGCAGGAAGCCGCCACCAGTCACCGTGATCTTCGAGCCGTAGCCGGACTCGAGCGTATAGGTGACCGATACCGCCATGCCCTCGGCGTCGACAACGGAGTAGTGCGTGGTCTCCGGGCTCTCGGGTGCCATGGCGATCTGATCCGGCGACGACACGCCCGCGAGCTGCGGGTTGATCGCGGCACGCTGCTCGGCCGCGTACTCCTTGCTCGTGAGCTGATCGATCGGCACGTCCCAGAAGTCGGTGTCGGCCACGTGCTGGGCACGGTCGCGATACGCGATACGCTGGGCCTCGGCGACGTGGTGGATGTACTCGGCGCTCGTCTGGCCCATCGCGTCGAGGTCGAAACCCTCCAGGATGTTGAGCATCTCGACGACGGCGATGCCGCCGCTGCTGGGCGGGGGCATGCCGATATACTCGTAACCGCGGAACGTCCCGGTGATCGGCTCTTTCTCCTGCGCCTCGTACTGCGCCAGGTCCTCCTCGGTGATGGCCCCATTGCCCCTGGCCATTTCCTCGACGATCAGCCGTGCCGTCTCACCGCGATAGAACCCATCGCGTCCCTCATTCATGATGCGCTCGAGGGTGCGCGCCAGATCCGGTTGCTGCCACGTCTCGCCCGCCGCATAGGGAACCCCGTTGTTCGAGAACTTGGCCACGCTCGCCGGATACTGCGACATGCTGCCCTCGACCTGGTTCGCCAGCGACCCCGCCAGCGACTCGGAAAGGACGAAGCCTTCCTCGGCGAGCGTCACCGCCGGCCGCACCAGCTCTGCCCAATCGAACTGGCCGTAGCGCTCATGCGCGAGCGCGAAGCCGGCCACAGTGCCAGGAACGCCCACGGCGAGATGGCTTCGGGCCTGTACGTCGCGCGAGTATTCGCCATTCTCGTCCACGAACATCTCCGGGTGCGCCGACAGCGGCGCCTTCTCGCGGAAGTTGAACGTCGTCGCGCGCCCATCGGGGAACCGCACGACCATGAAGCCGCCGCCGCCGATGTTCCCGGCAGTCGGGTGCACGACTGCCAGGGCCAGCCCGGTCGCGATCGCAGCGTCGATGGCGTTGCCGCCCCGCTCCAGTACCCCGGCGCCGACCCGGCTCGCGATCTCGTTGGCCGAGACGACGGCTCCGCCGCTCGTGCGGACCGTCTGGCCGACCGTATTCGGATCGATGACCGGCTCGACGGCTATCTGACTCGACGTCTGGGCCCCGCCACACGCGGTCAGGAAGAGGCTGGCCGCGAGCGTGGCCGTCGTGACCGCGGGAAAACCGCGGGCGCACAGCCTGCGGAGAGGGTCGATCGTCAACACCATGAAGTTACCTCCTCGAGGTAGAATGCGCGGTACGGCCGCGCCCCAACTTCTTGCATCGGGCGATGCAAAATCTCTTGGTAGCGTACCGATGTCGGCGTACGTACGCAAGATGATTGATCGTTGCGGAAGGTCGTGCCGCGCCGCGTTCAGGCGGCCGGGGCCGCGGCCAGACGCAGGGTGAATGCGGCGCCATTGGGCGGCTCGCTCTCGACTTCCAGCTCGCCGTTCATCCCCCTCGCGAGCTCACGACTGATGGCGAGGCCCAGCCCGACGCCGTCCTGCGGGAAATGAAGGCTACGGTCGGCCTGCACGAAGGGCTCGAAGATCGTCCCTTGCTTTTCCGGCGCAATGCCGGGGCCGTTGTCCTGCACGCGTATGAGCACCTCGTCGCGGACGCGCTCCGACGTCAGCCTGACCCAGCCGCCGCGAGGCGCGAACTTGATCGCGTTCGCGACGAGGTTGAGCAGGATCTGGTTCAGTCGCTCGTCGTCGGCAAGGACGAAAAGGTCGTCGGCGCCGCTCAATGTGCACTCGATGTCCTTGGCGCTCGCCAGCGGGCTGACCAGCGCCTCGAGGCCGGTCAGGATCTCGGCCACGGAGCACGGGCCGGTCACGATCTCCACCTGCCCCGCCTCCAGCTTCGCGAACGAGAGGATGTCGTTGATCAACCCCAGCAGGTGCCGCTGATTGGTCCTGATGCGCTCCAGCGCCCGGCGCTGGGCCGCGGTCGGCTCACCATGTATCCCGAGCTCCAGCAACTCCACGTATCCCCCGATCGCGTTCAGTGGGGTCCGCAACTCGTGGCTCATCACACCCAGGAACTGTGCCTTGGCGGCGTTCGCCGCTTCCGCCTCCTCCTTCGCCTCCCGGATCGCCCACTCGTCCCTGACGCGTGAGATGGCGAACGCGACCGTCCCGGCGATCGTCCGGCTGAGCTCCAGCTCGTCCGCCTGGAATTCGTGCGGCGCGTCGAAGTAGAGCATGAACTTGCCCAGGAGCTGACCCCGCGATACGAGCGGGATGAACGCCATCGCCCGGATCCCCTCGCTCAGGATCGTCTCGCGAAGGTCGGCCGCGAGATCCTCGTCCGCGCCGACGTCCGCGATCACGAGCGCCTCGGGATCCGTCGTATCCGCGGACCAGGGACTGTGCCCATCGACCTCCTCGCGGTAGCCCTCCGAGATGCCGCTCCACGCCTGGAACCGCATCACGCCGTGAGAATCGAAGAGCAGGACGGAGGCGCGGTCCACCGTCAGGCCACGTCGAAGACCGTCGAGCGCCAGGCGGTAGATCTCCTCCAACGCGCTGGCCTGCCCCACCGCCTCCGTGATCTCGTAGACGACCCGGAGCTGCTCGAAGCGTCGGCGCAGCGCCGCTTCGGCCTGCTCTCGCCGCCGCAACTCCGACCGCGCCTCCTGGAAGAGCCGCACGTTGTCCAATGCGAGTGCGGCGCGGCTGGCGACCTCCTTGGCGAATCCCAGGTCGTCCCCACTGTAGCGGTGCGTGGACCGCTCGGTCAGCGCCAGTGCGATGGCCCCTACGGTCCGGTCCCGGGCCCGCAACGGCAATACCATGCTCGACACCGGGCCGAGCCGCTTCAACAAAACGTAGTACTCGTCTTCCGGCGCGACGACGCGGAGCGCGTCCTCTGAGATATCCTCCGCCAGTATCGCCTCGCCCGTGCGCATCACCGCGCCCGCCCCCGCCGCGTCCTCCAGCGTCGGCGGCGACAGCGACAGGAGCCGATTGAGCACCGGCTCCATCTCCACCTCCGCATGGGCGGTCCCGATCCGCCGGATCTGCCCGCCCACCGCGATGTACGTGACGCAGTAGTCGGCGAGCTCGGGCACCAGCAACTGACTCAGGTCGCGCAACAGGCGCTCGGCATCCAGAACGCTTCCCAACGCCTGGCTCATCTCCGAGAGCAACCGCCACCGCCGCTCTTCCCGCTTCATCCGCGTGATGTCCCGCGCAATCGTCGATGCGCCTACCACCCGGCCAGCATCATCCTTGATGGGCGAAATCGTCAGCGCCACGTTCAGGCGCTTGCCGCCACGCGTCATCCGAATCGTCTCGTAGTGCCGGATCCGCTCACCCCGCCGCAGCCGCCGCATCAGCTCAGGTACATCGTTCTCCTCCTCGGACGGCGTCAGCATCGACACGTGACGACCGACCGCCTCCGCCGGCGTGTACCCGTAGAGCCGCTCCGCCGCTGAGTTCCAGCTCGTGATCACGCCCTCCAGGTCCTTCCCCAGAATCGCGTCGTCAGACCACTCCACGATCGCCGCCAGCAGACGCCGCGGATCCAGACCGTTCGCCATCTGCGAGTCAGATGACTCGCGGGTGCTCTGACTGTGCTTCGGTGCGGCCGGATCGGGACGCGACGATTCGTTCATGACTCTCGTGTGGGAGACCGGAAGACGCGCAACTCGTCGGTCAGGCCGCATGCCACAAGTGAGCTGCACGGGGCGGGCCGGTTTGCTACGGCTTTTCCCGTTGACAAAATCGAGCTCCACGTTTATGCTACGGCAGAACCCGTAGACAGGAGAGATTTTTCGTGACGGAGATCAGTTTTACCCCGCGCGAGCTGGACGTGATGAGCATTCTGTGGCGCCGCGGATCGGGCACGGTGGCGGAGGTACGGGAGGAGCTGGGTGAGGACCTCGCGTACACTTCTGTTCTCTCCGCGCTGCAGACGCTGGAAGAGAAAGGATATGTCGACCATCGGCCTGAAGGTAGGGCCTATCGCTACACTCCTCGGGTCGAACCCGAAGAGGCCGGCGGCAGCGCACTCGCGCGGATACGGAATGCCGTCTACCAGGGGTCGGCGGAGCGACTTTTCGCTCAGCTGGTCGGGGACCGCGGTCTGAGCCGAGCGGAGCTGGAGCGAATGCGCCTGATTCTGTCGGAGCGGCTGAAGAAGGAGGAAGAGCCATGATCGCGGCACTGATGATCTACGGACTGTTCGCCGGCTCCTGCCTGGCAGTCGCCGCATGGGCGATGGAGCGGGTGCTGATGCAGTGGCACTTCCCGGTGCGATGGGCTTCCACTGTGGGGCTGGTGTCGACGCTCGCGTTTCTGGTGTTGGCGCCGATGCGCCTCGTGAATCCGGCAATGGATGGCGGCGACAGGGGAGTCGTCGAGCTCGCGAGCGCACAGTTGGATCGAGGAGCGGACGGCCGGCCCATCCCGATCAGTCGCCGGAGTCCGACCGAGCTCTTCCCGGTATGGACGGCCGACCTGCGCCATTTCATGGAAGCGCCGACGCGTTGGAGCGGCAGATGGCTCGGCGCCGCGGATGCGCCATCGTGGAATCGCTGGCTCGCCCCGCTATGGATCGGTACCACAGCAACCCTCCTGCTCGTCGTCCTCTGGACGATCTTCCGCGCGCGCCGTCTGCGCTCGAAATGGCCCCTTGTCGAACTGCACGAGATGCGGGTGCGCGTCGCACCGAATAGCGGACCCGCCGTGAGCGGCGTGCTCGCGCCTGAAGTCGTGGTCCCTCGCTGGCTCCTCGACGCCGCACCCGAGGACCAGAGGCTGGCCGTCGCGCACGAGGTCGCGCATATCCGCGCTCGTGATCCACTCCTCCTGCTGCTCGGTTGGCTCATCGTCGCAGCCGTTCCATGGAATCCGGCTGCCTGGTGGCTCCTATCGCGACTTCGTTCGGGGATCGAGATCGATTGCGATGCCCGTGTCCTTCGCGGTGGAACGCGAGGCGACCGGTACGGCTTCTTCCTCATCGACGTCGCAGCGCGCTCGCAAGCGCCCCTACCTGGCGCGGCGGCGCTCATCGGACGCCGCTCCCATCTCGAAAGGAGGCTACTCGCCATGCAACGCGTTCAGCCCACTGCCCGCATCGTCCGCTGCCTCGGCCTGTGTGTCACGGCCGCGACGCTGGTTCTCGCCGCCTGCGAGAACTCGTTACCTTCGCCATCCGCCCCCGAGCCGACGCGCGCCACAGTCGAACAGCATCTGGGTGACCTGCTCGGGTCGATGCCAGACTTCGGATTGGCCGCGAGCGCAGCCCAGACACACATCCTCGATAGCGTCGACGTAAGCGAAGAACTGCTGCGCGACCTTCCAGTCGATTCAATCGCTTCCGTCGAGGTGATCCGGGGCGTCCACAGCGAGTCAGGCGCTCACAACGAGCCGCCGGGTGGCGTGATTCAGGTGACCACACGGAGCTACGACCGAATGTCGATAACGGAAAGGGAGCCGCAATCGACTGCGAAACGGACCGATGCCGTCCCGGACACCATCCCTTCAGCCTTGCGGAGGATTCTGGGAGGGCCAGCCATGCCGGACTCAACCGCGCCGCCGCTTATCCGTATCGACGATGTCCGTATCAGCGCCGAACAATTCCCGGAGCTCGACCGCCTGGACATCGAGAAAATCGAGGTGATCAAGGGCGCCGCCGCAACGGCCCTCTACGGGGCAGAAGCGGCGAGCGGCGTCATCCTCATCACTACCAGAGAATCGCCATAGTCGCTCTGTCGCGGCACCGAACGGCGTCTCTCCTCTTGACGACCAAAAGGAGCCCCGTTAGCTTGCTCCTTTAGATCTCCAAAAGGAAGCGAGCCGATGACATCCTCGAAGTCCGACGTACTGCTGGGCACGCTCGATCTGCTGGTCCTCAAGCTCCTGGAGTCGGAGCCGATGCACGGTTGGGGGCTGTCACAGCAGCTCGAGGAGATGTCGGGCGGCGTGTTCCAGGTCAATCAGGGCTCGCTCTATCCGGCCCTGCAGAGGCTGAAGACGAAGGGGATGATCCGGAGCCGGTGGGCGACGACGGAGAACGGTCGCCGGGCTCGATATTACGAGCTTACGCGCAGCGGTACGGAGCAGCTCGCCGAGGAGGTCGCGGCCTGGCTGCGAACGTCGGGCGCGGTGAATCGGGTGATCGGACTGGGTCTGGAGGCCGGGTGAACGCGTGGCGATGGCTCTCGGGGCTTGGGGAACGCGCCGGAGCGCTCTTGCGGCCGGACCGGTTCGAGGCGGATCTCGAAGAGGAGATCCGATTCCACCTGGAGGAGGCCGTCGAGCGCAACCTCGGGCGAGGGATGAGCCAGGCGGAGGCGGAGCGAGCGGCCCGGCTCGAGTTCGGCGGCGTCGACTCGGCGAAGGAGGGAGTGCGCAGCGAGACGGGCGTGCGCTACTGCTGCGCGAGGGGTGAGCACCCCCGGCCCTCAGCGCTCGATGGTCAGCCCCACTCTCGTGTACATGTGCCCCCTCGGCTGCGTCTCGTACAGCCGATCCTCGCTGACGAGCGTATAGGTCAGCCGCACACCCTTGTACTGTACGCCCCAGCCTGCCTCGGCCGCGCCGGTGAAAGGCCGGCGCTCTACGCGCTCACTCTCCTGAAAGGTATTGCCGTCGAGGAAAAGGTCGCGGCCCGTCCAGCGCTCGCGCAGGGTGAGCACGCCGAAGGCCGCCAGATCCTCGCCCGGTGAAAGCGGTCGCCACGGGTGCGGCAGGCGGTACCCGGCTCGGAGGGTCACGCCGCCCTGGACATCAGTGCGGACGTTCCCGGCGCTGACGTGCCAGGCGGGGATGAGGTCGACGACCCGCATGCCGTCCTCCCTGTGCCCACCGACGACGTACCGCTCGCCGTACCGCACCAGAACGCCGGGCTCGAACGCGAGTTGATCGTCCCAGCCGCTCGGAACCGGATAGTTGGTGAGCCGATGGACGACGCTCTGAAGAAGCTCCGCCATCGAAGGCGCGCCGGTCACGCCGAGCTCCAGTCGCAGGGACCTCTCGACCGATTCTGACACGATCCGGCCTGTCGTCGCGCCGAACAGCCAGCCGGCGAACGGACGCTGAGGCTCGCCGGTCGGCGGGTCGGAGAAATCGGGTGTGAAGATCTTCTGGCCGAACTCGACGCGCGTCTGTAGGCATGGGCGGTCCTGCTCGACGTCGGCCTCACATGGGGCGACGCCCAGGGCGACGCGGCGCCACAGCCCATCGCCGCTACCTTCGCTGGCGAGCCACAGCCCGTGCGTGTACTCGCGGTCCGAGTTCTTCTTGCCGGGCAGTATGCCGATCAGGGCGTCGTTCTCGAATACGACGTCCCACGCCTTCGCCTGGGCGGACGCTTCACTCGGAACGGCGACGGCGGACAGCAGGCAGGCCGCGACTACGAGTCGC
>JBBDRL010000075.1:11067-22691 GCA_040905505.1 Gemmatimonadota bacterium
CGCTTCACTCGGAACGGCGACGGCGGACAGCAGGCAGGCCGCGACTACGAGTCGCACCCGGGACGACCGGAACGCGAGCGGATCTTCCTTCAGCGATTGCAGTCGCGCGAAGGCGTGCGAGAAATGGCTCTGACTCATCATCATTCGACTTCCAGCAGTCCTGCCCATGCCCTACGGCGCAGTGAACCCGAAGGCACGGGACCATTGCATGCGCGACGACGAACCTGCCGCCATCCACTCAGGAACGCTAGTTCCGCCCCATAATACGGCACAGAACGGCCCAATGCACGTCGATCTGATCTCGCCCGACTGCGTGGATCCGGCGCCCGCACCATCGGCGGGCCAGCGGTGGCTGGGCGAGGGGTGACGGACCTCCACGGTCATCCCGGTCCCACCACTCCCCGGCCCTTCCGCACCGATGCATTCTTGTCGGCGAGATGGTGGGCGCGGCCGAGTTCCTGTAGAGATATACCTCATCGTTCACAAGGAGCAGAAGGTGGGCTCGATAACTCGTAGACCCGCCAAGCGAGAGGTGCTGAGGATAACCGCAGAGGACGTAGAGGAACGTAGAGACACCGATCCGAACGCCGTAAGCGGCCAGATCGTCGATTCCGCGATAAAGGTCCACTCTGCGCTCGGCCCCGGATTGCTCGCGAGCGCTTATCAGGCATGTTTGAGCTTCGAGCTGCGGCGGCGCGGGCTGCGAGTCCAGCAGCAGTTAGTGCTACCCATCATCTACGAGGGCGAACGAATCGACGCTGGATACCGCATCGATCTCCTCGTGGAACACTGCGTCATCATTGAGATCAAGGCCATACAGGCCGTGCTCCCGATCCATGAAGCTCAGCTCCTCTCATACCTCCGCCTGAGTGGCCAAAAGGTCAGACTCCTGCTCAACTTCCACGTCCCCCATATGCGCGACGGCGTGAAACGAATGGTTAACGCTCTGTAAGTACCGACCAACATCCCTCCGCGCGCCTCTGCGCCCTCCGCGGCAACCCATTCTCCGGGCCACCCATCGCAACCCCCCCAACCCCATCTTGGTTCGTCGGCCCAGCCGCTGTAACTTACTAGCCGCTCACGTTTCCCGCGGCACCGCTCCCGCCGCCCCGCTCCACTCCCGACCGAGAAACAATGCTCCAGCGCCAGATCCGACGGTTGTTCCTGTCCAGCGGCTTCGCCATCCTGCTCGTCGCCCGCGCCTCCGCGCTCGACGCGCAGCCCGCCCAGGACGCCTTCGCCGCCGGCGTGCAGACCTCGCACGAGGCAACCGCCCCGCTCGCGACCGCAGTCCGAGCGTCGCGATCGATCACCATTGATGGCCGGCTGACCGACGAGATCTGGTCCAGCGCTCCGCCGGTCACCGATTTCACGCAGCTCGACCCTCAGGAAGGCGCGCCCGCCACGCAGCCGACCGAGGTGCGCATCGCCTACGACGAAGTCGCGATCTACATCGGCGCGATGCTGTACGATGACGGCGAGATCCGCACGCAGCTCGCCCGGCGCGACGGGTCGATGGGCGAGTCCGACGTCTTCGAGGTGATCCTCGACAGCTACCACGACCATCAGACGGCCTACCGCTTCGCCACCAACCCGTCCGGCATGAAGAGCGACGCGCTCGTCTCGGGCGGTGGCGGCGGCGACAGCTCGTGGGATCCGGTGTGGCAGGTCGCGACCGAAGAGGTGGAGGGCGGGTGGTCCGTCGAAATGCGCATCCCTTTCAGTCAACTCCGCTTCAGTCGTGCGACGGAGCAGACGTGGGGCGTGCAGATCGAGCGGACGATCCACAGGAACCAGGAGCAGGCGCAGTTCGCGTTCACCCCGAAGCTCGAGCCAGGGGGTGTCCAGCGCTACGGTCACCTGACAGGCATTCGCGACATCGAACCCGGCCGCCGACTCGAGCTGCTACCCTACGTCACCGGACGGATGGAGTACGTGCGCGAGCCCGCCGCCTCCGCAGCCCTCGTCGAGAACACCCTCCGCGACCACCCGGAGATGGTCGCCAATGCGGGTCTCGACCTGAAGTACCGCCTCAGCTCCAACGTCACCCTGGACGCCACCGTCAATCCCGACTTCGGCCAGGTGGAGGTCGACCCCGCGGTGATCAACCTCACGGCGTTCGAGACGCGATTCCAGGAGCGACGCCCGTTCTTCATCGAGGGCGCCGAGATCTTCAGCTTCGGTTCCGGCGGGCCGACCGGTAGCACCGGACGTCCGGCCGAGGTGCTTTACTCGCGACGGATCGGCCGCTCCCCCCAGGGATCGGTGCCCTCCGGTGCGCTGTACTCCGATGTCCCGACGGCGACTACGATCCTGGGCGCGGCAAAGCTCACCGGGAAGGTCGGCGGCGGATGGTCTCTTGGCTTTCTCGACGCGGTCACCGGTGGAGAGGAGGCGCCCTTCATCGACGCGGATGGCATGCGGCGTGAGGTCTCGGTGGAGCCGGCGGCGAATTACCTGGTCGCCCGCGCCCGCCGCGACCTGCGCGAAGGGGCGACGCGCTTCGGCGTGATCTTCACGGCGGTGAACCGCAGCTTCTCCTCGGACGCCCTGACCGCTCGCCTGCACTCGGCCGCCTATACGACCGGGGTGGACCTGGTCCACGAAACCGATGATCGGAGGTGGCGAATCAACGGGTCGTTCAGCCCGAGCCTGGTCATCGGTGAGGAAGCCGCACTCGTCCGAACGCAGCAAACCTCTTCGCGATACTTCCAACGCCCCGACGCCGAGCACCTGAGCGTCGACCCCGACGCGACTCGCATGGCCGGATACTACGCGATGGGAGCTGCGAGTCGAGTGGCCGGTGCGTGGACCGGCAGGCTCTCGCTGGGCGCAACCAGTCCCGGCTACGAGGTCAATGACATCGGCTTCCAATCGTACGCCGATCGTCTCATCGTCGACACGCACTTCCAGTACGACCAGACGCGGCCCGGCCGTCTGCTGCGAAGCTGGAACGTCGGAGGCGGCCCTGACAACATCTGGAATTACGCGGGCCAGCACGTCATGTCGAACATCAACCTTCAGAGCCGCTACCAGTGGACCAACTACTGGAGCAGCGGCTGGCGTGTGGAGGTCACCCCGGAGACGTACGACGACCGGCTCACCCGGGGCGGTCCGATGTCGCGTACCCCGCGCGGTATGGGCGCCCGGGCCGACTTCAGCACCGACAGTCGCAAGCCATATCGGCTTTCCGCACAGGCGAGCTACTCGAGTGACGAGGGTGGATCGTGGTCGCGCAGCTTTGGTGTCGATCTGAGTCACCAGCCCCGCGAGAACTGGAGCATCGATGTCGGACCTTCGATCACGCGACGCTATTCGGCTGCTCAGTACGTTACGGCGGTGTCGGACCCGGCCGCCACTTCGACTTTCGGCCGGCGCTACGTCTTCGCGGGCATCGATCAGACGACGCTCGGCATCGACACGCGTGTGAACGTTACATTCTCCCCGACGGTCTCCTTTGAGCTGTATGCGCAACCCTTCCTGTCGAGCGGCAAATACGGTGCGCTCAAGGAGTTGGCGGCGCCCAGCACGTTCGACTTCAGCGTCTACGGCGAGGACGTCGGATCCTCGGTCCGCGAGGACGATGGATTCTGGCGGATCGATCCCGCCGGCGGAGACGCCGCGGACTCGTTCCGCGTCCGCGATCGCGATTTCACCTTCCGCAGCCTCCTCGGCAACGCCGTGTTCCGCTGGGAGTGGCGGCCGGGGTCGACGCTTTACGTGGTCTGGCAACAGAGCCGGGAGGAGAGGCTTGCCGCCGCCGGAATCGATCCGGGACTCCGCCCCGGAGGCGAGCTTGATTTCACGAGGGACGCGCGGGACCTGCTCGGCATCCGGCCGAACAACATCTTCGCCGTGAAGCTTAACTACTGGCTCAACCCGTGAAGCCCGTCGGAGCTTCACCCTGATCTCTCACATCCGATCCACGCGCAGCCAGACCTCGCGCCACCTATGCTGGCGATGCATCGGGCAGCTTGACCGTTCATGCCATCTTGGCCATCTTTAGTGGGCCAACATCTTGCTATTGAGGCGCTCCGATGATCGATGATCGTGACTCCACGGATAGCGCTCGAGCGGCGGACGCTGTAGCCGCTAGCGACGTCAAGAACGCCTGGCATCGGTACATCGACCGCGTGAGCCAGGCACGAGAAGTGATCGTCGTCACCCGATACGGGAAACCCATCATGAAGCTTTCGCCGGTGGACGAGGCGGAAGAAGCGCCCGGGGTTTTTGGCATCCTCTCCGGGACCGTGACGGTCCACGATGATATCATCGCGCCCATCGACGATGTCTGGGAGGCGAATGGCTGATCGCCTGCTCGTCCTCGACACGCACGTGTGGGTGTGGATCGTGACGGGCGAGCGCGAGGCGCTATCGGACAACGCGATCGGCGAGATCGAAGAGGCGAGCCACCGCGGGAATCTGCTGATTCCCGCGATTTGCATTTGGGAGCTTGCGATCCTGGATGCGCGGGGCCGGTTGACGCTGACACGGCCGATAGTCGACTGGGTCCGCCTCGCTCTTCGCGCCCGCGGTGTTCGGCTTCTCGACCTGACTCCGGAAATCGCGATCGCCAGCACGCGACTGCCGGGCCCACCTCATGGCGACCCAGCCGATCGTATGATCATCGCGAGCGCTCGATCCGTGGGAGCTCGCCTCGCCACTCGAGATCGGCGGATCCTGGACTACGCGGCACAGGGGCACGTCGCCGTTCTCAACGCCAACCCGTAACGCTCGCCTCTCGGGCACGCGTACCGTGCGCGTACCACTCTCGACGATCAGGTTGATCGGCGAGTCCCTGAGCCGCTGCGGCCGCCCACGTCTGGCGCCCGAACATCGCAATAGCCTATTCTCCCCACCGCCCGACCTCCACATCCAGGCGCAACACCACGATCCCCGAACTCCGACCATGAGCCTCTCACGTTCAGCTCGGCGCCAATCGCCACGCCCTTCGCGCCTCAGCCCGCTCCTGCTCGCCCTTGCGCTCGTCTGGGCTATGGCGCCGACGGCCCTCGCAGCCCAGTCCTACGACATCCTCATCCGCAACGGCCGCCTGCTCGACGGCACCGGCAACCCGTGGTACTACGGTGACGTCGCCATCAGCGGCGACCGCATCGCGGCAGTCGGCGACCTGGAGAATGCGACCGCCACCCGAATCATCGACGCCACCGGCCTCTACCTCGCCCCGGGCTTCATCGACGTCCACTCGCACGCCGGCGGCGGTCTGGAGACGCCGGAGCTGAGTCCCGCCCGGCCGCAGCTCGCCCAGGGGATCACCACGGTCGTCATCAACCCCGACGGCGGGGGGCCGGTGGACCTGGTCGCCCAGCGCGACAGCCTCCTGCGCGACGGCCTCGGCGTGAACGCCGCCCAGCTCGTCCCCCACGGCTCCGTCCGCCGCGAGGTGATCGGCAACGAGGACCGGGCGCCGACCGACGCGGAGATGCAGCGGATGCGGGACCTCGTCCGGGCGGGAATGCAGGCGGGCGCGTACGGCCTCTCCAGCGGACCCTTCTACGCGCCGGGCAGCTACTCGACCACCGAAGAGCTCGTGGAGCTCGCCCGCGTCGCCGCCGAGTATGGCGGTGTCTACACCAGCCATATCCGCGACGAATCGGACTACACGATCGGCCTGGTCGCCGCCGTCGACGAGGTGATCACGGTCGCGCGCGAGGCGCAGCTCCCGGGGATCGTCACCCACATGAAGGCGCTCGGACCGCGCGTCTGGGGCTTCTCGAGCGCGCTCGTCAGCCGCATCGACCGCGCCCGTAGCGAGGGCGTCGAGGTGTTCGCCGACCAGTACCCCTACGAGGCGTCACAGACCGGGCTCTCCGCCGCGCTGCTGCCACGCTGGGCGCAGGTCGGCGGCGGCGACGCCCTCGAGGCGCGACTCGACGACCCGGCGACCCTCGACAGCATCCGCGTCGAGATGGTCGACAATCTGGACCGGCGTGGAGGCGCCGACCGCATCCAGATTGCGCGCTACGAGCCGGAGCCCTCGTTCGAGGGCATGACGCTCGCCGCGATCGCCGAGCAGTGGGGGGTCGACGCCATCACGGCCGCCATCCGTCTCATCCGCGAGGACAGCCCCGGCATCGTCTCGTTCAACATGCACGACGACGACATCGCCACCCTCATGAGCCAGGAGTGGATGATGACGGGCTCCGACGGCACCCTCGTACCCATGAACCAGGGGGTGCCCCACCCGCGCGCCTACGGGACCTATCCTCGGAAGATCCGGCGCTATGTGGTCGAGGAGAGGGTGCTCGAGATCGGCGCGGCGATCCGCAGCATGACCGGCTTGCCCGCGGCGGTCTTCGACATGCCCGAACGTGGCCTGCTCCGCGCCGGCACCATCGCCGACGTGATCGTCTTCGACCTCGAGCAGGTCCGCGACCTGGCCACCTACGCCGAGCCCCACCAGCTCTCCGAGGGCATGGTCCACGTCTTCGTCAACGGCGTCGCGGCGATAGACAGCGGCGAGTTCACCGGCGCGATGAGCGGCAGGGTGCTGCGAAGGGGAGAGATCGAGTAGGAATTTGTTATGTCGGCTTCGTGATCTGCCCGAGAAAAAGCACCGTCTCCGTCGCTTGATCGTAAATCGCCAAAAAGAACGGGCGATCGAAGACGATCGTCGGATTCGAGCAGCAGCTCGTCACCATGGACACGGAGGTCACCGCAGCGGCCTCCGTACCCTCCTCGTCCACCTTCAGGTACGTCTTCTGTAGGACCTCGTCGATCCACGCACCGCCGCCGTCGAACATGCCCGAGAAGTCGGCCAGCGGCGTGAATGGGACCTTCATTCCCATCGTCTCGAGCGACTCGACCAGCGACGACTCCCACTCCACCTCGAATCGCGGCAGTCCGACTTCGAGACCGCCGACCTCGGAGAACTCCGTCATCCACGTCTTCCACCGATCCGGCTCCAGCCGCGCGGCGATCGAACCGAGGTCTTCGCCGTCATTCGGCAGCGCCAGCACCATGCTGAAGCGGTCGGCGCCGTAGGGCAGCCGCAACATCCGCATCTCCGAATCGCTCCGCATCTCGAAATCGCCGGTCTGGTGCATCATCGGCACCTGCGCCACCGATCCATCCGGTCGATGGAACGGCCTGTCCCGGGTATCCGCTTCGTCGAACTGGTAGGTCCAGTCCGCCTTGAAGTAGATCGCGTTGATGAGATAGGCGACCACGTCGGCGGGGATCTGCCCATCGATGATCTCGTCGATCCGGCCCCGGGTCGCATCGTCCACCCATGCGTTGATCACCTCTGCGGTCGTGATCGGCTCGATCTGCGCGTCGTAGAACGTCTGCACCCGATCGCGGAACGACGGCAGAATCGGGAAGCTTTCCCGATACCAGACGGAGTTCGCCACGGCCAGCTCCGCCCTCGGGTCGCCGGTATCCTGCAGAGCGTCGAGCCACTTCCGGTTCGTCTCGTTGACGATCTCGTGGTCCAGATCGCCGATGCCGAGCGCCAGTGCCATCTCGTCCGCGGTCTGCCCGACAGCCCCATTGTACGTCATGGCAAGGGCGAAGGCCGCGCTGGTCGGCGAGGCGAAGACGTTACCATTGGGAGCCTCGGCGCGCAGCCGGCGGAACAGCTCGAATCCAAAGCCCGTGTACGCGTCGGTGACGCGTTCGTCGAGCGTCACCTTGTTCCACGTCGGCTGCAGCCCATCGGGCCCCGTCGTCGGATCGCACCCGCTGAGGAGCAGGGCCGGCGCGAGAAGGAACAGGAGCGAACGGCGTAGGATCATGATCGGTAGTAGCTGGGGGACATGGAACCACCGCGACGAATCAGCGTGACCGTCACCCCAACAAACGAATCAGTGATCGCGGCTGTGACGCCCCCCCGCACCTGCCGGTCCGAGCGGCCAAGACCCAATCTCCTGCAAGAGTGTACTGAATGCCGAGTTCGCATCACCACACTATCCGGAGTTCGAAGATGAAGGGCCTCAGCACCCTGGCGGCAATCCTCGTCGTATTCGCGGCCCAGCCCGCTCTCGCGCAGGAAGTCGCGGAGCCGCAGACTGGCCGGGAAGGGCAGGCGGAGGAGGATGTTCTGCAGCCGGAAACGCCTGCGCCCGCTACGGAAGCCGTGCCGGCGGACCCGGCGGATGACCTGCAGGAGACGCTCGACGAGCTTGCCGTCACCCTGGACGGCCTGCTGACCCGCGTCGCCAACGACCCGGAACTCCGCCGCTCGGCCCTGGACGCCGCGGAGGGGATGGTGAACGTGGCCGAGGTCGTCCTGGCGGAGCAGGCGGAGATGCTTCAGAAAGTGCTGCGTTCCGTCGCCGATGGCCTCGAGGAGCTACCCCTGGCTGAAGAGCCCGCGGCCGAACTGCGGTGACCCGCCGGCGACCTACCGCCTAACCCGGAAGAACAACTCGAAGAGCTTCTGCGCGCGTGGCGTGAGCTTCTGCCGGCGCCATGCGTCCGCCGCCTTGCGTATGATCTCCGCCCGCGTCGGATAGGGGAAGATCGTCTCACTGAGGCGGCCGAGACCGACCCCCGCCGTCATCGCCTGCGTGATCTGGCTGATGATGTCACCCGCCCCACCACCGACGAGCGTGGCCCCGAGGATCGTGTCCGAGCCGCGCGACAGGTGCATGCGCAGGAAGCCCTCTTCGTCGCCGTCCAGCCGGGCGCGGTCGACACTTGAAAACGGCACCGTGATCGTATCGATCTCGTCGCCGCGCGACCCGACTTCCGCGTGGCCGATCCCCACATGCGCGAGCTCCGGTGTCGTGTAAGTGCACCACGGCACCACCAGGTCGCTCGCCTTGCCCCGCCCGAAGAAGAGCGCGTTCCGCACCACGAGCCGGGCATGCGCATCGGCCAGGTGCGTGAACTTCAACGCTGAGGCGACGTCGCCGATCGCGAACACGTCGGCATTCGCCGTACGAAGGTGATCATCCACCTCCACGCCCCTCCGCGAGTCCACCTGGACGCCCGCCGCCTCGGCCTTCAGACCTTCCACGTTCGCCACCCTGCCGGTCGCGACGAGAATCGCATCGGCATGCACTTCGTGGGTTGCGCCGTCCAGCTCGTAGCGGATGCTCCGACCGCGCTCCTCGTCTCCGGTCACGCCCACCAGCCGTACTCCACAGTGGATCTCGACACCGCTCTCGACCATATGGTCGCGAACGACCGCCGCGGCGTCCGGATCGTCAGAGGCGAGGATGCGCTCACCCGCTTCGAGCAGCGTGACGCGGGTCCCGAACGCCGCGAATGCCTGCGCCAGCTCGCAACCGATCGAACCTCCCCCGATGACGGCCAGCCGGCGCGGCTGCTCCGTCAGGGTGAAGACGGTCTCGTTCGTCAGGTATTCGGCGTCCTCCAGCCCCGGAACGTCGGGGACCGCGGGCCTCGTCCCCGTGGCGATCACCGCTTTTCGAAAACGAAACGTAGCATCGCCGACGCGCACGGCCGCCGCCCCGGCGAACGAAGCTTCGCCGAGGAAGACGTCCACGCCCAGATCGGTGAACCGCCCCGCGCTGTCGTGCTCACTGATGTCCGCACGCAGCCTCCGGATGCGTTCCATGACCGCCGCGAAGTCGCCCCCGACGGCGGCGGGCGGACCTCCGAATCGCTCTTCGGCCAGATTCGCCTCTGTCCAGGCTCTAGCCGCTGCGATCATCGCCTTGGATGGCACGCAGCCGACGTTCAGGCAATCTCCGCCCAGCAGCTTCCGCTCGATCAGCGCCACCCGCGCTCCGAGCGCGACGGCAATCGCAGCCGTGACCAGACCGGCCGTCCCCCCGCCGATCACGACCAGGTCGTATCGTTCTCGTGGCTCTGGATGATGCCAGTCCGCAGGGTGCAGATTCGCGGCGAGCCGCCGATTGTGTTCGTCCCACGGCTCGAGTGCGGCGTAGGGTGCGACCCCTGTCACACCGTCTCTCGTATCCGGTCGGTTCACGTCGTCTCCTCGTTGATGGCCCGGCGTGCGATGCGTGTCACCCAGAGGGTCGCCGCGGCGGTGGCGGCGAGGCCGACGGCGAGGATGATGTAGTAGCCGCTTCCTCGCTCGATCTCAGCGCCACCCGCCACCGCCGCGATGTCGCCCGCGACGCGCCCCGAGTACACGTAGAGCACCGTACCCGGCAGCATACCGACGGCCGCGATCACATAGTCGCGGAACCTGACGCTCGTCAGCCCGAGGGCGTAGTTGAGCAGATTGTAGGGCAGCACGGGCGACAGGCGAAGCAGGAATACGATCTTGCGGCCGTTGCGCGCCACGGCTCTGTCGATCCTGTGGAAGCGCGGGTCACGCGTGATCCGCCCTTCCACGAGCGGGCGCGCGCCGTGACGCGCGGCGAGGAAGGCGAGGCTCGAGCCGATCACGGCGCCGACGAACACGAACGCGACTCCCCTGGGAATGCCGAAGACCGCGCCAGCGGCCAGCGTCAACAGTGAGCCGGGGACGAACGCAACCGTGGCCAGCGCGTAGCCGGCGATGAACAGAACGGGCGCCCAGACTCCCTGCCCGGCCACCCACGCGGCGAATCTCGGCAGCTCGCCCCCGGCCATACGCCCGAGAACGCCGACACCCACGAGCGCCACGAGCCCGAGGCCCAGCTTGACCATCAGCGATCGCCGGCGCGATCCGCGCCCCGCCCCGGTAGCTGCCCCACCGTCTTCGCTCATGCGAACCCGTAGCCCGAACGAGGAGCCTTCGACATCTGCACGCCGATCATTTCACGTGACCCGGTGCTCGACCAGGTCGATTCCGCATCTTGACGAGCTCGACCGCCCAGAAGATGTTGACGCCGTCCATCCTCCCGCTCTTCATGGGTGATGTCGGCCAACGCAACGGCGGGATGGACACTACTGGTGAACGGCATTTGGCTGTTCGGGTGGGATCGATTACGAACTTCGAAAGGGCAAGCATGAGTTCGACACGCTTCAGCGCTCTCCTCGCCGCCGCCGGCGCTCTGCTCATCGCCCCGGCCTGCTCGCCGGACGCGGCCCCCGTCACCGAGGAGCCGGCGGGCGGAGGCGCCCCGGCCGCCGAGGCGCCTGCGACAGGCGCTACCGAAGGCCTGACCCTCACCAGCACCTCCTTCCAGGAGGGCACGTCCATTCCCCTCCGCAACTCGGCCTACGGCGACGAGGTCACGCCGGACCTGAGCTGGAGCAACCTCCCGGAAGGGACGCAGAGCCTCGCTCTCATTCTGGATGACCCGGACGACGGCGCGACGCCTTACGTCCACTGGGTCCTCTACAACATTCCGCCAGAGGCCGGCGGCCTCCCCGAGGGACTGACGGGCGAGGGCACACTCACCGAACCCGCGCAGATCGCCGGGACCACCCAGGGCCTCAACAACCGCAACAACGCCAGCTACTACGGCCCCGAGCCGCGCTCAGGCCCCGCGCACAATTACCGCTTCAACCTCTATGCACTGAGCCTCGAGCCGAACCTCCCGGAGGGCCTCGGCGCCGACGAGTTGCGAGAGGCGATGAGCGGCAACATTCTCGGCGAGACCACCCTGACCGCACCGTTTCAGGCACCGGAGTAATCCCCCGTCGTCCCGAGCGCAGTGAGGGACCTGCACGTCGACGGGCGGCGTGCAGGCCCTTCCTCTATCATCCCCAACGTCCTCCTTGTCATCCCCGCG
>JBBDRL010000075.1:22791-30341 GCA_040905505.1 Gemmatimonadota bacterium
AAGCGGGGATCCAGTAGCAGCGCGCCGGAGAGCAATCGGTCGAGACCGCACTGGCTCCCCGCAGCCGCCGGGGAGGACGGTAAAGGCGCGGGGAGGACGGCAAAGGCCGCGGGAAAGACGACAATCGACCGCCGGGGAGAACGACGACGACCTGCCGCCGGCGGCACAAGCCCATCCCCACGCCGCCCCGCCGCGGAACGCAGCACTCTCACGGTCTACCCCTCCCCCACCTCCCCCACCTTCGCCTCCGCCGCCTCCAGGATCGCATCCGTCAGCACCGAGGGATCGTAGCGCACCGGATCCGTCGCGGGCAGGCCCGTCTCACGCTCCGCCTGCTCGACCGCCGCCCGCGCCTGCGCCTCGCTCAGATCCGACGTATTGAGCGCCACACCGATCACGCGCGATTCTCGCAGCGGCCGGATCGCCCGTTCGCAGATTTCGACCATCTCCGGCAGCGACGGCAGCTCCATCCACTGATAAGCCCCGTTCCCTCCATAAGCGCACTTCCGCGACGGCTGATGACAGATGATCATCACATCCGGCATCGATCCGTGGAGCAGCCCCAGCGTGACGCCCGAATAGCCAGGGTGCACGAGCGACCCTTGCCCCTCGACCAGGACGATGTCGTTCTCGGCCGCGGCGCGTAGCACCAGCTCCTCGGCCGCACCTCCGATGAAGTCCGAAACCACCGAGTCGACCGCGATGCCCCAACCTTCGATCAGAATCCCCGTCTGACCGGTCGGCGCGAACCCGACGCGCGCGCCACGATCGGCCAGGCTCCTGCGAATCTCCAGCGCCGCCGTCATCTTCCCGATGTTGCAATCCGTGCCCACCGTGTGAACCACGAGCGAATCGACCAGGCGCGCCTTGCCTGTCGAGATCGGCAGATCGTCAGGCGGGCGACGCAGGTCGTGGATCGGCACCTTGCGTGACCGGGCGTGCTCCGCGATCTCCGGGTCGTCCGCGAGATAGATGTGGAGTCCGCTGACGATCGGTAGACCCGCATCGATCGCGGAACGGAGCAGCGGCCTCCAGCTAACCGAGAGATGACCGCCGGTCGGCGCGATCCCGATCAGAAGCGCTGTCGCGGAGCCCGCCACCCCTTCCTCCACGCTCTCGACGATGGGGATGTCGCCCCCGAAGCCGAGGACGTCCTGAACGGTGCTCCCCGCGCGGGTCGAGTCGAGAACCGCCACAACACGATCGCCCAGGTACCGGATCGCGCTGTTCGCGGTTTTCGAGGTGAGCGGGCCGAACGCCCCCTCGGCGAGAATGAGATAACGATAATCGTCCATCGATCCTCGATTACTATCGGGTTTAGACTTTAGCATCTCCCTAAACGATTTCATGGCAACTCTTTACGAGATCCGTAGCCAGGCACGCGGCTTGCTCTCACAGGGGGTTCTCGGCCGGTCGGCGTTCCGCGCCCGCGCGTGTGAACCGCCCCGGCGTGCCGACATGAAACGGTCCGGAGCTTCCATGCGCAATAGATCGCTACTGGGTATCGCCACGATAATAGCACTGACGGCCTGTGGCGACGAGTCGTCCGCCGCGCGGTCGGACCAACAGGTCGCGGCGGCCGCCGGTGAGGAGAACAGCGTCTCCATAGCCGATTGGGATGCCCGGCTCTCCCCGGAGGAACTGGAACGGGGTCGGCTCGATCCCGCCTGGCGGCAGGTCGTCCAGCTCGACACGGCGGGGCTCGAGAACGATTCCACCGCCAATCCCGAGACCTTCGACGATATCAGCGCCCAGTCCATCAACACGGGCTCGATGTATCTCCCACTGTACGGTAGCGTGGAGGGTCCGTCCGTGCTGAGGGCTCAGATCCTTCTCGACCGGGCACTGTTCTCACCCGGCATCATCGACGGACACTGGGGGAAGAACACCGAGAAGGCCATCTACTGGTTTCAGGACCGCGAGGGACTCGGCCGCACAGGAAGACTGGATGAAGCGACCTTCGACCGCCTCGTCGACGTCGCGGGCGGCCCGTCGGAGCTCGTCCGGCCTCAGCGATTGACGGATGAAGACGTCGCCGGGCCGTTCGTCTCCATCCCGGAAGAGATCTACGAGAAGGCGGAGCTCGAGTGCCTCTGTTACGAATCGCTCCGCGAGAAGTTAGCCGAGCTGTTCCATACGAGTCCGGACCTGCTCGAGCAACTCAACCCCGACGTCGATCTCAGCTCGGTCACGGCGGGTGACGAGATCCAGGTTCCCGACGTGCGCAGCGAGGATGCGGGAAGAGGCGCCGACGTCGCGCGCCTGGCGATCTCGGCTGATGGATTCTACGTGCACGCGCTGGACGCGTCCGACCGGATCGTATACCACTTCCCATCGACCCTCGGGTCCTCCTTCGACCCTTCACCCACGGGCGATCATCGTGTCACCTCGATCACACCCGACCCGTGGTGGCACTACCAACCCGATATCCTGGAGCACGTGGACGACGATGAACCCGATGCGAAGCTCCCACCGGGGCCGAACAACGCGGTCGGCCTCGTCTGGATGAGCCTGTCGATTCCGCATTACGGGATCCACGGCACCAGCGCGCCCGAGACGATCGGGTATACCACATCGGCTGGGTGCGTTCGCCTGACCAACTGGGACGCTCTCTTCCTCGCCGACCGGATCGAGGATGGCATTCCGGTCGAGTTCACTGCCGGTGGCGAAGAGAGGGGCTGAGGGAGCGCTCGCGGCGTGGCTCGGGTCAGAAATGCTGAAAACCGCCGCGATCGAAGGATTCGCGCCCGCCAGGCGTCAGCAGGAATACCCCCTGGCCTTTCTCGACCGTCCCGACCCGGGTGACGGGCACTCCGAACTCAGCGAGGAAGGCGTCACGGTGGCGCTGGACGGCCCCCGCCGCGGCGACGAAGCAGAGCTCGTAATCCTCACCACCGCTGAGCCCCAGGGCCAGGGCAGCCTCGGGGCGCGTCCCCGCTTTCGCGATCGACGGGTGGAGGGGAATGGCCGCCGGCTCCAGCGTGATCGCCACGCCGCTGGCCTGTGCGATGTGCTCGACATCCCCACCGAGCCCATCCGAGAGGTCGAGCATCGCGCGGGGTAAGTGCCGCTCCGCGAACCATCTCGCTTCGCGCACCCGCGCCCTCGGCGCCCTGAACCTTTCGAACGCCGCGCCATCCGGCGTCTCCCCACGCTGCAGCGCACCAACGGCCAAAGCCGCCCCGCCCAGCTCACCCGTCACCCAGACCTCATCGCCAGGACTGGCGCCGCTGCGTAGTACCGGATTCCGGCTCTCTCCCACCCCGACCACATCGACTACGATGGGGCCGCCCGACCGCGTGAGATCGCCTCCCAGCACCACACCTCCGGCGGCCGAGACCGCCGCCTCCGCACCCCGCATGATCCCGACCCCTCGCGCCTCCGCTTCCTCGTCATCGAGCCCGAGAGAGACGAGGATCCCGATCGGTCGCGCCGCCATCGCAGCCAGATCGCTGAGCGTCGCGGCCGCGGACCTGTACCCGATCTCGAAGGGCGAGAGCCACGACCGCCTGAAATGGACGTCCTCCACGCTCAAATCGCTGGTGAGCACGATTCCGTCTCCCGCGACGACCGCGGCATCATCCCCCGGCCCGACCCGAACGTCCTCTCGCGCCTGCACCGGCCCGTCGGCGAAGAAACGTCGAATCAGGTCGAACTCCCTCCCCGAGCCGAGGCCCAGCGGCGATGCGGCACCCTGCCTCGAACGACGACCGGCGGCAGGGTCCTCCCCGCCGCCGGTGCCGCGCTCTCCGAACTTGTTCGCCATGCTTCAGTAGGCGGGCGGGTCGCTCGCCGGAAACGACTCCTTCGAGCCCTCCGTCACCTTGTTGCGATCGCCAGGCGCAAGCTGGCCGCCCTTCTCCGCCGCCGCCGCCATGCCACCCGAGATCGGCTCCGGCTTCTCCGCACTGCCCAGGAGCTGCCGCAAGACGAACTGGAGAATTCCGCCGTTCCTGTAGTACAGCGCCTCCTGAGGGGTGTCGATACGGATCATAGCCTGGAAAGAGACCACCTCCCCGTTCTCGCGCGTCGCCTTCACCGTTACGTCACGGCCATCCGCGAACGATGTCGCAAACGCGTGCTGGACGCCCTCGATGTCGATGGTCTCCGTGCCGTGCAGCCCGAGCGTCTGCACCGACTCGCCTGCCGCGAACTGAAGTGGGAGCACGCCCATACCGATCAGGTTCGATCTGTGGATCCGCTCGTAGCTCTGGGCCACGACCGCTTTGATCCCCTGGAGGTACGGCCCCTTCGCGGCCCAGTCGCGACTGGATCCCGAACCGTACTCCTTGCCCGCGAGCACCACGAGCGGAGTGCCATCGTCCACGTACCGCATCGCCGCATCGTAGATCGTCGTGATCTCGTCGCTCGGCAGGTGCTTGCTGTACCCGCCTTCCAGACCCGGCACGAGCTGATTGCGAATACGGCCATTCGCGAACGTCCCGCGTAGCATGACCTCGTGATTCCCCCGGCGCGAACCGTACGAGTTGAAGTCCTTCGGCTCCACCCCGTGCTCGATCAGGTACTTGCCGGCCGGACTGTCCCGCTTGATGCTCCCGGCGGGTGAGATGTGATCGGTCGTCACGCTGTCGCCGAGCAGCGCGATCACCCGCGCGCCCCTGATCTCGTCGACCTCCGCGGGCGCTTCGCGCGACATGTCCTCGAAGTACGGAGGCTGCCGGACGTAGGTGGAATCCGGCACCCACTCGTAGCGATCTCCTGGCGGTGCCGTCAACGCGTGCCAGCGCTCGTCGCCCTCGTAGACCTTGCCATAGCTGCGCGTGTACATCTCCGACTGGATCGCCGACAGGATCGTTTCGCGAATCTCCTTCTGCGACGGCCAGATGTCCTTGAGGAACACCGAACGCCCGTTCTGATCCGTCCCGATCGGCTCGTTGTACGGGTCCCAACCCATCCGGCCCGCGATCGCGTAAGCCACGACGAGCGGCGGCGACATCAGGTAGTTCGCTCGCACCTCCGAGTTGATCCGTCCTTCGAAGTTGCGGTTGCCGGAGAGCACCGACGCGACGACGAGCTTGCCCTGCTCGATCGTCTCGGAGACCTCCGAGGGCAACGGCCCCGAGTTCCCGATGCACGTGGTGCATCCATAACCGACCAGGTCGAAGCCGAGCTTCTCCAGGTACGGCAGCAGTCCGGATTTCTCGTAGTACTCCGTCACCACCTTCGACCCCGGCGCGAGCGACGTCTTCACCCACGGTTGGCGCGTGAGCCCCTTCTCCACCGCCCGCTTCGCCAGCAGTCCCGCGGCCAGCATCACCGAAGGGTTCGAAGTGTTCGTGCAGCTCGTGATCGCCGCGATCACCACCGAGCCGTGATCGATCTTGTGCTCCATACCGCCGATCACGACCGATTGCGCCGATGGTGAGTCCGGCCCCCCCTCACCCCAAACGCCCACATGCTCCCCCTCGACGACGCTACCCTTGCTATCGTCCTCCGAGCCCGCGGGAAGCAGAGACGGCAGCGCCTTCCGAAACGCCCCCTTCGCCTTCGACAGCCGAATCCTGTCCTGCGGCCGCCGCGGTCCAGCGATGCTCGGCTCCACCGAATTGAGGTCGAGCTGGAGCGTGTCGCTGAATAACGGCTCCGGCGAATCGGCCGTATGGAAGAGCTGCTGCTCCTTCATGTACGCTTCGACCAGCGCCACTCGCTCCTCGGAACGGCCGGTGAACCGAAGGTACTCCAGCGTCACCGCGTCCACCGGGAAGATCGCGCAGGTCGCACCGTATTCGGGCGACATGTTGCCGATCGTCGCACGGTCGGCGAGCGCCAGGCTCGCGATACCCGGTCCGTAGAACTCCACGAATTTCCCGACCACACCCTTGGCCCGCAGCATTTCGGTGACCGTGAGGACCAGATCCGTCGCGGTCGCTCCCTCGGGCAGCTCGCCGTCCAGGCGGAAGCCGATCACGTCCGGGATGAGCATCGAGACCGGTTGCCCGAGCATCGCGGCCTCGGCTTCGATGCCGCCGACACCCCAGCCCAGCACGCCCAGCCCGTTCACCATCGGAGTGTGCGAGTCCGTCCCCACGACGGTATCGGGATAGGCCTGCGGCAGGCCATCCGAGTCGGTCGCTTCGTCGGTGCTGAACACCACCCGGGCCAGGTACTCGAGGTTCACCTGGTGCACGATGCCGGTGTTCGGCGGCACCACCTTGAAATTGTCGAACGCCTGCTGGCCCCATTTCAGAAAGCTGTAGCGCTCGCCGTTCCGCTCGTAATCCAGCTCTTCGTTGATGCGGAAGGCGTCGGGCGTCGCGAACGCGTCGACCTGCACGGAGTGGTCGATCACCAGCTCCACCGGCTGCAGCGGGTTGATCTTCTTCGGGTCGCCCCCGAGCGCGGCCATCGCATCACGCATCGCGGCAAGGTCGACGATCGCCGGGACACCCGTGAAGTCCTGCAGGATTACGCGCGCAGGCGTGAACGCGATCTCCTTGTCCAGCGCCGCTCGCGGCTTCCAGCCCGCGAGCGCGAGCACGTCCTCTCGGGTGACCGCCACCCCGTCCTCATGGCGCAGCAGGTTCTCGAGCAGGATCCGCAACGAGTACGGCAGACGCGAGATGTCCACGCCTTCCTTCTCGAGTGCGTCCAGCCGGAAGATCTCATATTCACGATCGCCGACGCTGAGCGTCGCGCGCGCTTCGAAACTATCCCTCATGTGCTGCTCTCCTTTCGGAGCACGTTCGCTGTGTCAGCAGCCCCCGGCGTCTCCAGGAAGCCGCCGCGGTACCGCATGCGAGCCGGCAGACCCTCAACTTAAGACCCGCGACCGCGCCAGGAAAGCACACGCCGCCTCCGGCCCGGTAGCCCCGGCAAGCCTCTCCCGCCATATTCCTGCCACCGCCCCCTGTCCCAGCGGGTTCGCGGCCACATCCACCCCGAGCGGCTCCTTCGATCGGCCGGATGATGGCGGATCCGCACGGCAACAGCTCGAGAACGGAGACTCATGACGCGCCAGGTGATCGTCGTCGGCGACAAGGTCCTCATCAAGCCGGAGGAGGAGGCTTCCAAGACCCCCTCTGGACTCTTCCTCCCTCAGGGTGTCGCCTCGAAGGAGACCGTCCTGGGCGGCTACATCATGAACGTTGGCCCCGGATATCCAACGGCAGACTCCGGGCCCGACGGTGAGGCCTGGCTCCAGGGCCAGCGCAGCGAGATGCGCTTCGTTCCCCTCCAGGCGCAGAAGGGCGACTTCGCGCTCTTTCTCCGTCGTGACTCCGTCGAGGTCGAGATCGACGCCAGCGCCTACGTCATCGTGCCCCACTCCAGCATCCTGCTCCTCATCCGGGATCCCGGCGGGCTTCCATAACATCCGCGTGGTCCAGCACCTCTCGAACGCTCCCGCTGTCCTGCCGAACGATCCCGCTGTCCTCCCGAACGATCCCGCTGTCGTCCCGAATGAAGTGAGGGACCCGCACTTCCACTCCTACCTGCAGATTCCTTTTACCTGCAGATTCCTCGCTGCGCTCGGAATGATCGGGATAGGGGGTAGCCGGTGATCCCGGCTACTCCCCTCCCACACCACCGGA
>JBBDRL010000076.1:0-29617 GCA_040905505.1 Gemmatimonadota bacterium
CCGCCCGGCAGCCCTAGATCTTATCACCCCGCGCGACCGAAGTCAACCCTTCGGCAAAATAACCGCGGAGGCCGATAAGCCTCGATCGTCACTCACCTTAGGGAGCATTTCGCGACTCATGCCCGCGGCGTGCGAGGGGCATACAATTTAGGCGGCCCAAGCCCGCAAGTCAACCCTCGCGGGCAGAGCCTCGAGGACGACGAAACCCGTGGCGAAACGGGCGGAGCCACGGGCATGCAGGGGTGAGCGACCGGGATCGAACCGGCGACCTCCAGGGCCACAACCTGGCGCTCTAACCAACTGAGCTACGCCCACCGTAAGCGCGACAGAGAGGTCGCGACTGAAGCTTCCGAAAAGGCAGCGAAGCCGTATGCGCCAGACAGGACTCGAACCTGTGACCTACGGCTTAGAAGGCCGTTGCTCTATCCAACTGAGCTACTGGCGCGCGGCCCAACCTAAAATCGGGACGGCCAGATTCGAACTGGCGACCCCTCGCTCCCAAAGCGAGTGCTCTACCGGGCTGAGCCACGTCCCGTAAACAGACCAGGAAAAGTAGAGGAAACCGGGGGGGATGTCAACGTCGCGAGGTCTTCGGATTCCCGGGTGCTCAGCGGGCGGCGGCGAGCTCGTGTAATCGAGGCGAAGCGGCCTGCAGCGCTCGGGCCCGGTGGCTGATCCGGTTCTTCTCAGCGGGAGTGACCTGCGCGAACGTTGCATGCAGGCCAGGCACGAAGAAGAGCGGATCGTAACCGAATCCGCCCTCGCCATGCGGCCGCTCCAGGATCTTCCCATGAACCGTACCGCGGAAGACGTCCTCGCGCCCACCGGGCGTTACGACGGCAATGGCGCAGACGTAATGAGCTGTGCGGTCCTCCGGACGCGTGTCGGCGAGCGCGGCGAGCAGGTGCTGGTTGTTGGCCAGGTCGAGTTCGAGGCCCCCGAGGTCGGTGCGGCCTGAGAAGCGCTTCGAGTGCACGCCCGGCCGGCCACCGAGTGCGTCGACCGCGAGCCCGGAGTCGTCGGCCAGCACGGCTCGACGACTGCGGCTGCTGAAATACCGCGCCTTGGCCAGCGCATTCTCCTGGAAAGTGGCGAACGCCTCGAGGTCTTCCTCACCTGGGTCCGGCTCCACCCCCGCGGCCGCAAGGTCGAGCAGATCGAGATCGAGAGTCGCGGGCAAAAGCTCCCAGAGCTCACGGAGCTTGTGTCGACTCCGAGTGGCCACGATGAGCTCCGTCACGAATCGCCGGCGCGGCGCTGCAGCGTAAAGAGCTCATCAATTCCGCGACTGGCGAGAGAGACCATGGCCTGTAGCTGATCGGGCGTGAACGGCGCGCCCTCTGCGGTCCCCTGGACCTCGACCAGTCCACCGCCGTCGAGAGCGACGACGTTCAAGTCCACCTCCGCGCTGGAATCCTCCGAATAATCGAGGTCGAGCAGGACCTCGCCCCGGATGATGCCGACACTCACGGCAGCGGCGGAAGTGCGGAACGGCGAGCGTTCCAGCGCCCCCCCGGCGACCAGCCAACGGCAAGCGTTGCGGAGTGCCACGGCACCACCGGTGATCGAAGCCGTCCGTGTTCCTCCATCCGCCTGGAGGACGTCACAGTCGACGCGAATGGTGCGTTCGCCGAGTGCCTGGAGATCGACGCAGGCCCGTAGGCTCCGTCCGATCAGGCGCTGAATCTCCTGAGTCCGCCCGCCGAGCGCGTTCCGCTCACGGGATGTGCGGGTGTGGGTGGCGCGGGGAAGCATCGCGTATTCCGCGGTGACCCATCCGCGCCCCGTCCCCTTCCGCCATCCGGGGACACTCTCCTCCACGGAGGCCGTACAGAGAACCCGGGTGGAGCCCATTGAGATCAGGCATGAGCCTTCTGCGTATGGCGCCGCGTCGATCTCGAATGCCACGGCACGCATCGCCTCCGCGTGTCGCGAAGCATGCCGGCTGGTCTGTGGGGTCATGAAGTCTCCGCTCTCTTCGTGCGTTGAATGAGGCCTGTCGTGGACCGGCCGGGAAGCAGTGGTGCGATGATCACCTCGCCACCGGCGCGGATGACCTCGGTCCCCCCGACGACCTGTTCGGGACTGTAGTCGCCACCTTTGACGAGAACGTCGGGGACCAGCGCTCGAATGAGCTCCCGCGGAGTATCGTCATCGAAGATCGTCACCGCATCGACACTCGCCAGGGCCGCGATGACCAAACCACGGTCCTCTTCGGAATTGATGGGTCGGCCGGCACCTTTGAGCGCGCGAACCGAACGGTCCGAATTCAGGCCGACGAGCAGAAAGTCTCCGAGGGCCCGGGCATACTCCAGATACTCCACATGGCCGCGGTGAAGAATGTCGAAGCAGCCGTTGGTGAAAACGACGCGGCCGGTGCGTTGCGTCGGGCCGAAGCGCTCGAGCAACTGTCCGCTCGTGAGGACCTTCGCTGTCAACTGAGGCATGGGCGCGGTGTCAGGGAGCAGGAATTCCCGGCGAGTATGGTTCGCCCCGAATGTCTCGCAAGATCGCGTCAGCTCCCTGGTTTCTCAGTATGTCGGCGAGCTCCAGGCCCAGTGCCTCCGCCCCGTTTGCCCGGCCTGTCGCCCAGCCGCGTAGCACGTGCTCGCCGTCGATGTCGGCGACCAGTCCGTCGATCCGCATCTGACCATCGTTCTGCGTCGCCAGCGCGCCGATGGGAATCTGACATCCGCCCTCGAGCGAACGCAGGAGGGCGCGTTCGGCAGCGACGCAATCGGCCGTCAGGGGGTCGTGAATCGCTCGCAGGAGTTCCGACAGCTCCATGTCCTCAGCTCTCGCGACGATCGCGAGGGCACCCTGCCCTACGGCCGGCAGCCAGTCCGGTGGATCCAATCGCTCGCTGATTCGGTCGGCGAGCCCGAGCCGAACGACTCCCGCCACCGCGAGGATCACTGCGTCGTACTCGCCGGCGTCGAGTTTCCGCAGGCGTGTATTGAGATTTCCACGGAGGTCCAGGACCTCGATATCCGGACGGACGTGACGCAGTTGCGCTCTGCGGCGCAGCGAGCTCGTGCCGACACGGGCGCCAGGGGGGAGGTCCGCGAGCGACGCGCTGCCTCCCAGCGGCCCGATCAGCGCGTCCCGCGGGTCCGCGCGGCGGCCGATGGCGCCGAGGGTGAGCCCATCCGGCAGTGTCGTCGGCACGTCCTTGAGCGAGTGCACGGCGAGATCGGCTCGACCGGCGAGGATCGCCTCGTCGAGCTCCTTGGTGAAGAGGCCCCGGTCGCCGATCCGGGCCAGCGGCACGTCGAGAATTTTATCGCCGGTGGTTTTGACGACGGCGATCTCGACACGAAGAGCGCTATGGGCCTCGATTAGCTGGGCGCGCACGCTCTCCGCCTGCCAGAGCGCGAGCTGACTGCCGCGCGAGGCGATGCGCACAAGGCGCTCTGCGGAATCTACCACTGCGACTGCGCCCCTTCGATGATGGTCTGGATCAGCTCTTCCACGGCGCGAGCCCTCCCCTGCTCCGGCGACTCACTCTCGGTCTGGAAGTTTCCCACGACGGAGCGGCCACTGCCTGACCACAACGGCCGGTCTTCCCGCAGATCGTAGATCTCGGCCTGGTAGGTGATTCGCACCTCCCTCTGGAGGACGGAAACGCCGCTTCCCGTCTGGCCGGACGACGGTCGCACGCTCGCGGCCGTCTCCTCATACCCGGTGATCCGGCCTCGCACGACGGCGTCGGCGAGCTCCTCGGCTGCGAGGTTGACGCCCAGATTCCGCGGGAGCTCGGCCTGCATGCGGCTTTCGATCTCACTCTCGAGCAGCGGCTGAGTGGTCGTATTCTCGAAGGGTTCGATCGCGACAGTGCGGATGTGCCCCGGGAGGCCTCCACCGGCAAACGAATACACGCATCCACTCAGCAGCCCCAGGATCGCTGCGGCTCCGATGACTCTAAACGGCATCAGGCCTCCAGATGTCAGACGGAAAGGGGTCGTGCTCGCGGAACCCCTCGAACTCGAGGATCAGATCCCGGTACTGGGTCCAGTCCCGATAACGAGTGCGGGTGAGTAGGCCGGTATCATCATGTTCCAGACTCACCGTCTCGAGGACTCCGCTCCGATTCGCCCGTTGCAGCCGGGACAGTCGGAACCCGCGATCGCTACTGCCGGAAAAGGTATACACGAAAACTTCCCCGTCCGGCCTTTCGTACCGTAGCTCGGCACCCGTCGGCGTTTCGTTCGCAGTGGCGAGTGTCGCGTCGCGGGGCGGCACGAGCGCACCGAGCGCCGACCAGAGGAGCGCTGGTGAAGGTAGAGCTACAGCCGCTGCTGCGGGGGGCAAGCGATAGCTCCCCGCGACCAGCGCAGCCGACAGATAGGTCTCCCCGCGCGGTCCGAAGAGGTCGATGCGCGCGCGATCGGGCGCCTCCACCCGCCCCACTCCCTGGCCGCTCACTCGTGACCCGCGCTCCTCGAGAGTCCACGCGAAGTCCACCTGGGCCGGACTGGCCGGTAGGGTCTCAGCCCGGATCCGGGCCGCGAATTCTTCGGGTTCGGCCACGAGTTCGCCTTCCGGGTCCGCCAGGCGCGCGGCACAGCCCGCCAGCAGGAATACCAGGAGGGCAAGCTCGACCGGATGGCGGCGTCTCACGAACACCTTCAATTCAGCTCACGATTGGAGTCCGGCAGCCTTCTGACGGAGGTGATCACGTCACCGGGCAGGAGCCTCTCGAGCACTTCGTGCCCGACGACCACCTCACCGAAGACGGTGTACCCTCCATCGAGGTGCGGCTGCGGAACATGTGTCATGAAGAACTGGCTTCCGCCTGTATCAGGCCCGGAAAGGGCCATCCCGAGTGTGCCGGCACCGAAACGCCGGCGATTGATCTCATCGCGAATGCTATACCCCGGACCTCCCGAAGTGTCACCACGAGGATCACCGCCCTGGACCACGAAATTCGGCACGACGCGCGGCCACTGCTGACCATCGAAAAAGCCGGCATCCGCTAGTTCGAGAAAGCTCGCGACGGTGAGGGGTGCCTCGTACGAAAACAATGCCAGCTCGATCGAGCCCGCCGATGTGTCGATAACGACACGGGGCGATTGGCGTTGATCGGCGACGGGCGCGACCCAGTCTCGGATCAGCGTCCGGTACTCCGTGTGGTTTCTCGCCGTTTCAATGGGGTAGGCGTCACCCCATGCGCGCCGGGCCGCATCGCCGAACAGGGCCACGGCCTGGCGGCGGACCAGGTGGTCCTCGGGAGGCGAGAAGCGGGTGAACAGGATGCGCTCCGGGGAAATACCGGTGCCGGCCCCCAGGCTCGCGAGGGCGTCGAGGGCAGCGAGAGCCGCGTCGTTCTGTTCATCATCCTGCGCGGCGCCGTACGCATCGAGCAGCTCCGGATAGATCGATCCGTCGGCCAGGTCGCCGAGGCCCCGGATCGCCGCCGAACGGACCTGGACGTCCGACACCTGTAGTGCTTCGCGGAGCAGGAGCCGGATCTTCAGGGTGGAATCCTGGCTCGCCACAGCCACGACAGCATCCACAGCCACTGCGGCGACGCGAGGATCAGGATCCCTGATCAGGACTTCCAGTGTCGGAAGGCTTGGCGCACCCTGACCGACTAGTGCGCGCGCCAGCCCGGCGCGGAGCCGCCAGCGCGGTTCCAGGAGAAGCTCTCTGAGGAGTTCCGTGACCGCCGAACCACCGACCGAACCCAGCGCCTCCACGGCGGCGACTCGGACGGCCTCGGACTCTCGCCGGTCGGATGCGAGTGCCCGCAGTGACGGACCCGCTGCCGCCGCGGCCGGCCCGAGCCTGCCGAGAGATTCCGACGCGGCGATCACTTCATGAGGCGCGTCGTGGGTGAGCGCTGCTTCGAGCGCTGCCACCGCTTCAGCGTCGGCATAGGTCCCGAGCGTCCGAAGCGCGTCGATCCGGACGGCGTACGCTGAATCCTGGACCGCGGCGAGAAGTGCCCCAAGAGCGCGATCGGGTGCGACGCTCGACGCCACCACCGTGGAACGGGCGAGCCCGCGCAAACTGAAGGCGCGAACAAGGGGGTGTGGGTCCTCGAGCGTGGAGAGCAGGTGCGGAACCGCGTCGGGAATACTTCGCCGCGTGAGGCCGTAGACGGCGCGCCAGCGAATCTCCGGGTCCCGTGCGCTCAGCCAGCGAGCGAACGGCTCGATTCTGGACTCACCCGCCCGCCACGCCGCGAGCAGCGCCTCCTGAACCGCGGGCCCGGCCTGCGGATCGTTCACATCGGCCGTGAGCAGGAACGATGCGATGGCCTGGCGAGCGTCATCCGTTCCAATCTTGCCCAGCGCGGTGGCCGCTTCGGCGCCGACGGACCCGCCGAGATCCCCCAGCGCACCATGAAGCATCTGCACCAGAGAAGCGGTCGATGCGGTGTCGCGTAGCTGCCCGGCCGCGAATGCGGCAGTTGCGGCCACGGAAGTGTCACGATCCTGCAGCAACCCACGCATGAGCCAGCGATTTCCCGGGGTATCGACACGAGCGGCGGCGAGCGCCGCGTGCGAACGGAGCGTCGGATCGCTGGCGGTGCCCGCAGCCGTGAAGATCGCGGCGGCATACTCTCGCCTATCGACCGTTTCGAGTAGCGAAGCGACCGTGGCGATCTCCCGTTCTTCGAGCGGCTCCGGCGGCGGCGGCAGAGGCGGCGCCAGCGTGACGGTCGCCGGTGCGCACGCGACCATGACCAGAGCGACGGCGACGAGGAAGCCGCCGTTCCGCAGCTCAGCCATCTGACAGCCTTGCGACGAGGTCCGCGGGCAGCGTCCTTGGCCGCGAGTCGGGACCGAGCGCGACGAGCCGGGTGCTCGCCGTAGCAAGTTCGCGATCGGCGCTGCCGCCGAGCTCTTTCAGTCGGAGAATTCTGTACCCGAAGGTGACGATCCGCGACCGGACTCCTTCGATCCAGGCTTCGGCACGTATCAGGTCATCGTAGCGTGCCGCGGCCAGATACCGAATCGACGCGTCCGCGACGGCGAGCAACACACCTTCCTTCTCGAGGGCCGAATAAGGGGCTCCACGCTCTCGGATCAGCTCAGTCCGCGCCATCTCGCACCAGATGAGATAATTAGCATGATAGACGACGCCCATCTGGTCCGTCTCTGCGTAGCGGACCCGGAATTCTACGGCGGAACGCATCTGATCCCGCATCAGCGGCCGCGTCGCGAGCTGCTATTGTCGCCTTCGCGCCACACCGGTAGTTTGCCGCTCCCATGAGCGAGAAACCCGTCTACGTCGTTTCCGACATTCACCTCGGAGCGGTCCCGGCATCCACGGAGCGGTCGTTCCGCCGATTCCTCGAGCATGTTGCGCGGGAGGGCACGGAACTCCTGATCAATGGCGACCTCTTCGACTTCTGGTTCGAATACCGCTCGGTGATCCACGGCCGGCATTACCGCGTCCTGGCGGCACTGGCCGATCTTCGCGAAGCGGGCGTGCGGATACGCTTCATCGGAGGGAACCACGATGCCTGGGGAGGGCCCTTCCTCGAGAAAGAAATCGGAATCGAGATCCTCGAGGAAGGTGTGGAACTGGAGCTCGCCGGTTTTCGCGCGCTGGTCGTTCATGGCGACGGCGTCGGAAGTGGTGATATCGGTTACAAGGCGCTGAAGAGGTTGATCCGCAATCCGCTCGCAATCCGCGCCTTCCGATTGCTGCACCCCGACTGGGGCGCCAGGCTGGCATCGCTCGTCTCCTCGACCGAGGCGAAGACTCATGGTGCCGCAGGCGCGAATCCCGAACGGGCGGCCGAACTGAACCGCTGGGCGGCCGGGGTGCTCGAACGACGGATCGATCTCGACCTCATCCTCGCCGGGCACACGCATACGCCGATCGTCGATGAGTGCAGGCCCGGTGTGTATTACGTCAATACGGGCGATTGGCTCAGCCACTTCACCTACCTGGAGCTCGTCCGGGGCAACCCACCGCGTCTCGGCGTGTGGGCGACGCCATAGCCGTTCAGGCATCTACTTTATCCACCTCGACGGTGCCGTCCCAGAGGCGGTCGATGACCGGCCCGACGGTCAGAGGATCTCCGGTGGTGAACGCCCGGAACGTGCCCTCGCCAGTCAGTTCTCGTATCCCTTCCTCGGTCAGTACCCGTTCGACCTGCCGGGCGACCGCGGCTCCACTGTCGAGGATCTCGACGCCGTCGCCCAGCACATGGGCGATCGCATCGCGCAGAAAAGGATAGTGGGTGCAGCCCAGGACAACCCGGTCGATATCCGCGTCGCGGAGTGGCTCCAGCACCTCACGGATCATGGTGATCGCCCGGTCACCAGAGAGCTCCCCCGCCTCGACGAGCTCCACGAATCCAGGACACGCCAGCTTGATGACCTCGACATCCGACCCGTGATTATCGAGCAGCCGGTGGAAACGCTCCGTGATGAGGGTCGCCGGCGTGGCGAGTACGGCGAAGCGCCGCTTGGCGGATGAAGCGGCCGCCGGTTTCACCGCTGGCTCGAGCCCGACGATCGGAACGTCGAAGCGTTCTCGCAATTGCTCGATCGCCGCGCCGGAAGCTGTATTGCAGGCGGCGACGACGAGTTTGGCGCCGTGTTCGATGAGCGCGCCGGTCACAGCGATCGAACGCTCGCGGATCTGACCTAAAGGTCGTCCTCCGTAGGGGCAGTAAGCGGAGTCGGCGAGGTAGAGAACATCCTCCTGCGGCAGCCGTCGCCGGACCTCACGAGCGACACTCAAGCCTCCGAGACCGGAATCGAAGATGCCGAGGGGACGCTTGGCCATCACTGCCCTCCCGGAGCCGCGAACCGCGCCTCGAAACGTAAACCGCCACCGGCTTCGGGCATCACTCCGATACGTTCATCGAAGTCCGACAGATAAGCGGCCACGTAGGCATCGGCGCCGGCCAGGAACATGAGGAAGACCGATAGCGCCGCCCAATCCTCGAAATGCTGCGCCCTGGCGAATGCGAACGGCGTTTCAGCGTCCGGTTCGATCTGCCCGCTGTCCCTCAGCCAAGCCTGCTCGTCGCGCGCGGACTCGAGTTGGCGCTTGGCGACGTAGGACATCCAGATACTGCCGCCCGCCAGACCGAAATACACCGCGCCGCGGCCAGGCGCACCTACATACGCCTGCCCCCAGCCGGGAAGCACGACGGACCGCAGGAACGCTCCGCGCGGTGAGAAGGGTGGATCAGGGGCGCCCTCGGGATCCGGGGGTTGCTGCTGAGCCAGGCCGGGCGTAGCGAATAGCATCGAGACGGTGGCGAGGCCGAAGACCGTCACGATGCCGCGAAGTCGAATCAAACTGTACTCCTGAATCAAAATGTCTCGGCACCACCACCCCCTCTACTCCGCCACCGCGGCGCGCCGAAGATAGAGAGCGGCCGTCGTCTTTGCAAAAAGTGCGCATCGGTTGAATTCTGAGGATCACGACATGGAGGAGGCGCATCGACTCGAGTGGTGACAGTGGCCGACCGCACCTTCACACCCCGCCCTTCGCAGCTCGGCGTACCTCAAGTAGCCACGTATCGGAGCACGTCGTAGCGTGTGATGATGCCCCCGATCTCACCATTCCGGCGGACGAGCACCGCGGGGTTCTGGCGGGTCAGTAGGCGCGTCACGGCCGGGAGGTCTGCGTTCGAGTCCACCACAGGGAGCGGGGGGTCCATCAGCTCGTCCACCGCCATGTCGAGCTGGGTCGGGTTCTCGAGCACGCGCGACATGAGCGTCGCTTCGGCCAGATGCCCGACGCACTCCCCTTCGCTGATCACCGGAAGCTGAGAGATGTTGTGCTCGGTGATGAAGCCGAGGGCCTTGCGAACCGGATCCGCCGGGCTGACGAAGACCAGGGCCGCCGGGGCCAGGAGCTCCTTCGCTTCGACCATGGCCTCGGCAGTGATCCGGTCGGGCTCGATCAGCCGGTTCTCCTGCATCCATTCGTCGCTGTAGAGCTTCGACAGATACCGCTCGCCCGTATCGCAGAGGACGCAGACCACGCAGGCGTCGGGATCGTCGATCTCACGGGCGACCTGGACGGCAATATGCGTGATGAGACCGCTCGATCCACCGACGAAGAGCCCCTCAGCGCGGGTCAGCCGCCGCGCCATCGCGAAAGAGGTGCGATCGTCAACCGACCGCCATTCGTCGACCATTTCCATGTCCAGAGTCCCTGGGATCTTGTCCTGGCCGATCCCTTCGACCTTGTAGGGGGTGGAGTCCGGCTTCTGTCCCGTCTCGGCGTAGTGGCGCAGGATCGAACCGACGGGATCGCCGCCGATCACGCGGATCGAAGGGTTTCGTTCCTTCAAGAACCGGCCGACGCCTGTGATCGTGCCACCCGTTCCGGCCGCCGCGACGAAGTGGGTGACGCGGCCGTCGGTCTGCTGCCAGATCTCAGGACCGGTCGTGCGATAATGGGCTTCCGGATTGGCCTGATTGTAGAACTGGTTCGCGAGGATCGAATTGGGCGTTTCCCGGGCGATGCGCTTGGCGGTCTCGATATAGTTGTCCGGGTGGTCGGGTGGAACGGCGGCGGGCGTGACGATGACCTCGGCCCCGAAAGCCTTGAGCAACCGCACCTTCTCCTGACTCATCTTGTCGGAGATCGTGAAGACGCAGCGGTAGCCTCGTTCGGTGGCGGCGAGCGCCAGGCCTACGCCGGTATTTCCACTGGTGCCTTCCACGATGGTTCCCCCGGGGGACAGAGCGCCCTCGCGCTCCGCGGCGGCGATGATCGCGGGCCCGATGCGATCCTTGACCGACCCACCCGGGTTCATGAACTCGGCCTTGCCGAAAACCGGAGTTCGGGTGCCCGAGGCGACCCGTCGCAATCGGATGAGAGGCGTCCACCCGATGACCTCCAGGACGCTTTCGTAGGGCTTCTGGTGCGGGGGCATCACGGCGCCTCGGAAGCGGCGCCGGCCGCGCTGGAATCAGCACGGGGCAGGTGGAACTGGACGGGGAGCAGAACCCGTACGGCTACGCTGTCGGCGCCGCGACGGGCAGGCTCGAAGAGCAGTTCGCGCGCGCCGGCCACCGCTGCCGAGTCGAAGGCGCCATAGCCACTCGACTCCCCCACCTGGGCGGAGTCGACCAGCCCCTCCCGGGACACATGGATCTCCAGCAGCGTTTCTCCCTCGACGCCCGCGTCCCAGAGTTCTTCTGGATAGTGGAACGGCGAATCCGAAAGCTGCCGTGGCGGCGTCTCGGGTTGTGGTTCCGAGCAGGCCGCGGTGGCGGTGAATGCCGAAACGGCCACGACCAGGATCAAGCTTCGTTTTATCATCGAAAGGGGGTGCCGTTAATCGTCAGCTCTTCACCGATTCTGACAACTCGGCGAGAATGTTCAGCGCTTGCAGCGGGGTGAGCCGATCCGTATCGAGATGGCGCAGTCGGTCGATCAGCGGATGTTCCGTGGCAGGAAACAGACCGAGCTGGCCTGGATCGGGATCCACCGTGCCTCGGACGACTCTTGCCCCGGGCGTACGGGAGCCGCCGCGCTCGAGCTCCGCCAGGATCTCCCTCGCACGCTGAATGACCTCTGCCGGCAGGCCGGCCAGTCGTGCCACCTCTACCCCGTACGACCGATCAGCCCCGCCCTGAACCAATGACCTCAGGAATACGATCGCGTCACCTTCCTCCTTAACCGCGACGCTGTAGTTCGTGAGGCCCGGAAGGCGCTCGGCGAGGTCGGTGAGCTCGTGATAATGCGTCGCGAACACCGTCTTCGCTCCGAGTCGATCGTGCAGGTGCTCGGTGACGGCCGCCGCGACGCTGAGACCATCCCACGTCGATGTCCCCCGCCCGATCTCATCGAGGAGGACGAGCGATCGGTCCGTTGCCCCATTGAGGATGGCGGCGGTCTCGGTCATCTCCATCATGAACGTGGAGCGTCCGCGAACGAGATTGTCGGAAGCGCCGACGCGTGTGAAGATCCGGTCGGCGATGCCGATCCGCGCACTCCGGGCTGGCACGAAACTGCCCATCTGCGCGAGGAGGACGATCAGACCGACCTGCCGAAGGACTGTCGACTTGCCGGCCATGTTCGGGCCCGTCAGGATCACGATACGGGCGTTCTCGTCGAGCATGATGTCGTTGGGGATGAACTCCTCGCGTGGCATCATGGTCTCGACTACAGGGTGCCGCCCACCGCGGATCTCGGTAGCGAAGCCGTCGTGGAGTTCGGGGCGGGAGTAGTCGGAGCGGACGGCGAGTTGCGCCAGTGAAGCGAGGACGTCGATAGTGGCGACATGTTCGGCCAGCTGCTGTAGCCGCTGCGTGAACGCCGCGGCCTGACACCGGACCGTCTCGAAGAGCTGCCCTTCGAGGACGATGATTCGCTCCTCGGCACCGAGCACCTTGTCCTCCCACTCCTTGAGCTCGGGGGTGATGAAGCGCTCGGCATTGCTGAGTGTCTGCCGGCGCTGGAAGTCGCCCGGAACGCGATCGGCGTTCGCGCGGGTGACCTCGAGATAATAGCCGAAGACCTTATTGAAGCCGACCTTCAGTGAGCCGATCCCCGTTCGCTCCCGCTCGCGCCCTTGAAGCTGCGCAATCCAGTCGACCGCACCGTCGCGGACGGCTCGCAGCTCGTCGAGCTCCGGGTCGAAGCCGGCGCGAATGATGCCCCCATCCGCCAGCGAAGCCGGGGGCTCGTCGGCGATCGCCTTCGCCACCAGCTCTGCGAGGTCCTCCAGAGGATCGAGTGCTTCACGATGAAGTGACAACAGCTCTGATTCGGCGTCTTCGAGAAGGTCACGCAGGGGCTGAACCGCCAGCAACGACGCCCGGACCGCGATCAGGTCTCGGGGTGCGCACCGCCCCGAGGCGATTCGAACAGCCAGACGCTCGAGATCTCGCACGTCGCGAAGGCCGGTGCGCAGATCCCGCCGCACTTCGGCGAGGTCGACGAGTTCCTGTACGGCAGTCTGGCGGGCGACGGCCCGCGCGAGATCGACGAGTGGAGCGAGCAGCCAACGTCTGAGAAGGCGGCCACCCATGGGGGTGATCGCGTCATCGATCACATCGAGCAGCGTTCGGGCATCCGGGCCGCCGGAAAGCGGCTCGACCAGCTCGAGGTTTCGGCGGGTCATCTCGTCCAGCGCCATCTGATCGCCGTGGACCAGCAAGCGCGGTGGGCGGAGCGCCTCACTCACGCGTGGCTGTGTTTCGGCCAGATAGGCGACCAGCGCACCCGCGGCCCCAATCACCGACGGGTCGGCTGGCAATCCGAAGCCGTCCAGGTTATGAACCTGGAAATGCCTCTTGAGTTCCTCCCGACCATGGGACGATTCGAAGCTCCAGTCACCGCGGTAGGTAACCACGTCCCCAGGAAGCGATGGCCCATCCATCAATTCCCAGGACCGCGGGAGGAGTAACTCGGCTGGCTCGATCTGGCCAAGCCTGTCGTGCAGGGCGGTCGCCGGCGCCAGCTGCACCTGAAGTTCGCCAGTGGATAGGTCCGCCGCGGCAATCCCGACCGCGCCACCTGCGGTCAGGTCACCCGTGATCGCCACCAGAAAGTTGTTTCGACGCGCCTCCAGCAGCGTGTCACTGAGCGCGGTCCCAGGTGATATGGTTTCTACCACCTCACGGCGGACTATCCCCTTGGCCGTGGCCGGATCTTCCACCTGCTCGCAGATGGCCACCCGCCGACCGAGCTTCACGAGGCGCTGCAGGTAGCCGTCCAGCGCATGAACCGGGATTCCCGCGAGCGGTGCTCGGGAGCTTCCGTTGTTTCTGGAGGTAAGGGTGATGTCCAGCAGCCGCGAGCCCTCTTCCGCATCCTGGAAGAAGAGTTCATAGAAGTCGCCGACCCTGAACAGCACGAGCGAATCAGGGTGGCGGGACTTGATCTCGCGCCACTGCCGCATCAGCGGCGTCTCAGTCGATGTCATGCGAAATGCGAAGGATGAGCTCCTCGATCAGCTGTCGATCCGACAGAGAGGCGCTCTTGAGCAGCCGGTCGGTGCGGAGGAGCTCGCGGAGCGAGCGGTCCACCATCTTCGGGGTCCACCCGCCGGCCTGCCGCTGCAATCGGTTCACGAGCCATTGCTGGCGGGGCGGTAGATGGCGCTCGAGCCCCTGGCGCCCGCCAGCGACGAGGAGTCCCAGCTTGAGGAGGTGGCTGCCGATCCCAATGACGAGCCCCACACCGCTTTCGCCGGAATCGAGGAGCTCGGGAAGTTCGGCGAGAGCCTCGCCGAAACGCCGCTCGCCAATCTTGTCGAACCATCCCCACCGGTCGACCCTCGGAATATAACCGCCTACCGCCTTGACGTCCTCCAGTGTGATCGTCGATCGGTCGCCGGCGTAGGATACCGCCTTGTCGAGTTCCGTAGTCAGGGGACCGACCTGAGCGCCGATGGCGGCCGCGAGCGCCCGGGCAGCGTCCATCTCCACGCGAACCTGGTGAACTCGCGCCGCTCGCTCCACGATGAATGCCGGAAGGTCGAGGGCATCGACGCCCGGAAATTCGACCGCGATCGAGCCCCGCATCAGGATGTCGTAGAATTTTGCCTTGCTTCGCGCCGGGATCGTAGCAAGCACCACGAGGACGACCCCGGGGGTCGGATTGGCGAGCGCGTCCTGAACGGCGTCTCGGGACTTGGGCGAGAGACCCTGGGCATCGCGGACGACGATCACACGGCGGGCCGCCATCATCGGCGGTGTGGAGAGCAGCGAGCCGAGGGATTCCGGTGTCGCCTCGGATCCTCGTAGTTGATCGAAATTGAAGTCGCGGGTGGCAGGGTCGAGGAGGGATCGGAGCGTCCTCTGAAGAGCCTCTTCCCGGAGATACTCTTCCTCCCCGTAGAGAAAGATCGCAAGCGACTCGGGAGGCTCTTCCAATTTCTGGAGGAGCGCGGGCAGTTCAACCCTGGGCATTGATGGCCCGGTATAACCAATCGGGTGGGGTCCGCTCCTGCGTCAACGGGGCCGGAGGGTCACTGTCTGATATGAAGCGCGGGAGCCCAGCGGAGTATACCGGAAGAAGACTGTGTTCATGCCATCGGCCGATAGCGAGGGTTCCTGCTCCCGTGTCAGTAGCGGGCCCGCTCGAAAGAGCGTGTGCACGACGTCCGAAGTTAGGGGAGCCGAGGCAACGACCGGCTCCAGCTGAACTGTAGGCGTGGATTCGGAAGTCGCAATCGGCAGCCATGCGGCGGCTCCGATGAGCGATGCGAGCAGCAGGACGAAGACCGGCGACGTCGCGGAGGTGTCCGCACGCGACCGCCAGCTTGTCTCCTCCTCGAGGTGATACAGGCGATGTTGGAGCCGAGGAAGGAAGTCGTAGGAGGGCGATACCTGAGGCATCGACCGCAGCTCACCGATCCCGGCCGCGAGCACACGATCGTACCGTTGACAGCGTGAACACGCCGCGATGTGGGCCTCCATCGCCGCGTGTCCCGCCGTGTCGATCAGGCCGTCCCGAAAGTCCGAGTAGTCCCGGAGGAAGTCGGAGCAGTTCACCATCATAGCGCCCACCTGTGAGGAACCCAACCAGGCCTCCGCACCGCGGAGCCTGTATTCATCGGATCCTTTCTACAGGTGAGCGTCAAGCAAGGTTCCGCTCCCCCGAGCGAAGCGTCTCGTCAGCCGAGAAGGGGCTCGATCAGGACGGCGAAATTGTTGCGCGCGCGGTTCAACCGGCTCTTCACCGTACCGAGGTTGCAACCCGTGATCTCAGCGATCTCCTCGTACGTCTTCCCCTCCATCTCGCGAAGGATGAAGACCGTGCGATGGTGTTCCGGCAGTTCTGCGACCGCGGACTCGACCATCTGCCGAAGGCGGCGCTTGCGAAAGAGGTCGTCCGGGCGGTAGGTGTTGTCCTCCCACTCGAGCGGCCGCTGATCGGCATCCCAGTTCTTCTTGATCGTCTGGAAAAGGACCAGCGGATTACGTGAGCGGTTACGGAGCTCATTCTTCGCCAGGTTCGACGCGATCGTGTACACCCACGTCGAAAACTTCTTCGACTGATCGAATCGATGGAGATGGCGGTAGACCCTGATGAACGTCTCCTGTACCAGGTCCTCGGAGCGCTCCCGATCACCGGTCGTACGGTAGACGAAATTGACGAGCCTGCCGTGATAGCGGTCGGCCAGCTCCGTGAACGCGCGCTTTTCGCCGCCCAGGAATGCCGCGACCAGTCCGCTGTCGTCGAGCCCTTGGAGTGCCCCGCGTTGTGCTGGAGCCTCCACCCCGAAGACGCTCTTCGTACTATTCGGCTGAATCATCTGTTCGCCCTTCGAAAGCACTGGGGACGGCGCGCTCGCGTCGCTGTGAGCGTACACGGTGGGTCCGTGCGCCCGCCGAAGGGGCAGATTCCATACCCTTCGAGGCCAGCGCGTCTCAGGCACCTACAAGCCGCTACATCACAACATTTTACGTGTCATATAGTAGCGGCGAATGAACCGCCTGCCCGTCCTCGATCCAGGACATGGGTGGACCTCTGGAGGGAACACTCTTCCGGGTCCGGCGGCGATTATTGCCTTTGCCTCATCTGGAAGCGACGAGCAAAGAGAAGGGCGCAGATCGACTTTGCGTCACTGATCATGCCGTCGTGGATCAGGTCGATCGCGGCGGAGATGGGAAGCGTCACAGTCTCCATGAATTCGTCTCGGTCACGCGCCGTCGTTCCGCTTCGCAGGTCGGTGGCGAGGAAAAGGTGTATGCGCTCATCCGTGAATCCGGGCGTGGTCAGGATCGAGGTGAGGGGCACGAGCTCACCAGCAATGTAGCCCGTTTCCTCCTGGAGTTCCCGTTGCGCGCAGTCGGCCCATGGCTCACCGGGGCGGTCCGGCCGGCCTGCGGGCACCTCCAGGAGATTTCCTCCCGCCGCATAACGAAACTGATGGATGAGTAGAATTCGCGGATCCGGATCTGTCAGGGGGTCCAGCACGGGAAGCACCGCTGCCGCGCCAGAGTGCCGGATCATCTCGAGTTCACCAGTCGAGCCATCGGGAAAGCGCACGGTATCGAGACTGAGCTGAACGATACGGCCATCCCAGATCTTTCTCGACGCGAGCGGTTCCAAGTCGGCGTCCAGATCGTCGCCGTGGTCGGACCGTCTCACTCGTTCACGGAAGCGGCAACGACCTCCACCGGCCCAAGATCGAGGGCGTCGAGCTGAGGTCTGACCTTTGCCGGATCCCCCACGACCAGGATGGTTACCCCGTCGGGGTGGAGGCGGCGCTGCGCCGCTTCGAGGACTTCGGCCTCGTCGACCGCGAGCACCCGCTCGGCAAACTCGTCCAGGTAGCTGTCGGGGAGGCCATAGATGACCAGCTCCGCCAAGCGCGAGGCGACCCCGTCAGTGGTCTGGAGGCGCAGCGGGAAGGTCCCCGCGACATACTGACGTGCATCCGTCAGCTCGGCGGCGGCCACGGGGGTGTCACGCATGCGGCGCAGTTCTCCGAGAATCTCCGAAACCGCGCTGCCTGTCACCTCGGTCTGGACTGCCGTCGACACGATGAACGGGCCCGGCATCCGCCGCATTACGAAGCTGGAACGGACCCCATAGGTGAATCCATGCTTCTCTCGGAGGTTCATGTTGAGCCGCGAGGAGAAAGCCCCTCCGAGAATGGTGTTCATCACTAGAATCGGGAAATAGTCCGGCACGTTTCGTGGAACGCCGACGTGGCCGATGCGAATCTCCGACTGGACCGCACCAGGCCGTTCAACGAGAACCAGGTGGACGCCATCCTGGCGGGGCGCAACACCCCCCTTCGCCTGGACCGGGTCACCACCCGTCCATGCACCGAAAGCGCTGCCTGCGCTCTTCCGCGCCGCGTCGAGCGGGACGTTACCCGCCACGACGAGGGTCGAGCTCTGCGGTGTGAATGCTCGCTTGTGAAAATCCGCTGCGTCGCCGCGTCCGAGCGCGGAAACGGTGCTCACGGTGCCCGCGAGTGGCCTCGAAAAGGGGCTGTCGCTGGCGAAGATGAAGCGTGCTGCCATCTCATTGGCCAGACCGCGGGGCTCCGCTCGTCGCTGGAGAATCGCGGCGAGCTGTTCGTTCCGGATCCGTTCGACTTCGTCCTCGGGAAACGTCGACTCGGTAACGAGTTCCGAGACGATCTGCGCCGCCGCTTCAGCGCGCTCTGGAACGACGGTGAAGTCTACGTGAGACACCTCCCACGACGTCCCGACGTTCACCCGCACCCCGAGCGTCTCGAGCTTGCGGGCGATCTCGGCGGCGTCCGAGCGGCGCGTGCCAGATTCGAGCAGTGAACCTGTCAGTGTGGCCAAACCCGCGTGTCGCCAGTCCTCGCGAAGCGCCCCCGCCGGCAACAGAAGGCTGAACGTCACGACGGGCAGTCCGTCCGTCTTCGAAAAGACGACTGGCAGCCCGCTAGCCAACTCGAATCGCTCGATCGGCGGAAACTGAAACGGGCGAAGTGCGCCTGGCGGCGGAGGTACGCTTCGGTCCACGACGGAAGTGGTCACGCCGCCTCCTCGCCGCGGGATCGCGGCAGGTACCGCAGCACGGCGGCATTTTCCGCCATCAAGCACTCGGCCGCAAACTCGCGCACCGCGGCGGCATCCACCCCGCGGTACCGATCCAGCTCGTCGTTGATTCCTTCGGGATCGTCGAAGAGCATGGTAAACATCGACATCTGGTCAGCCCGTTCGCCGACCTGCTGGAGCGAAATGAGCTGGCGTGCTTCGATCCCGACGACGACCCGGCTCACCTCCTCTTCCGAGCAATCATCCAACCGCAGACGATCCAACTCCGACCAGAGCGCCTCCTCGACGCGCTCGAGACTCACCTGTGGATTGGCGGTTGCCCAGAAGACCGCGATCGAAGCGCCCGTCACGATTGGAAAAGCAAAACCGACCACACTCTGCGCGACCTGCTGCTCACGCACGAGCGTCGTATAGAGCCGCGACGACTTTCCTGCGGTGAGGACGTGCGTAGCGACGTCTGCGGCATAGAAGCCATCGCTCCCGTACGGTGGGATTCGAAATGCGACGTACACTCGGGCCAGCCCCACGTCCGACTCGACGGTCTCGACGACCTGGCCGCCCAACCCGCGCGGCACAACTACCTTTCCGGGGAGGGCCGGTGGCTCAGGACCGCGAGGGATCCCACCGAAGTACCTCTCGATCATCTCGAGCGCCGTTTCGCGCTCAAAGTCGCCGCACAGGGTCAGAACCGCATTGTTCGGAGCGTAGTAGGTACTGAAGAAAGCCCGCACATCATCCAGGGTGGCCGCGTCGAGATCCTCCATGCTTCCGATCACCGAATGATGGTACGGATGATCCGGGGGATACGTCATCGCCTGAATCCGCTCGTCCCAATCCCCATATGGCTGATTGTCTACTCGCCAGCGACGCTCGTTCTTCACCACGTCCCGTTGATTGTCCAGCTTTTCCTGCGTCATGGCCGGAAGCAGGAAGCCCATCCGATCTGACTCGAGCCACAAGGCGAGCTCCAACCGATTGGCCGGTACCGTCTCGAAATAATTGGTCCGGTCCAGCCAGGTGGAGCCATTCATGGATCCGCCGACACGCTCGATGTGCGCGATGTGCTGCGTGTCGGCCACATTTTCCGAACCCTGAAACATCATGTGCTCGAAGAGATGAGCGAAACCCGTCCGGCCGTTTCGTTCGTTCCGACTGCCCACATTGTACCAGAGGTTTACCGCGACAACCGGCTGGGAGTGGTCTTCCGACAGGACGACCCGCAGCCCGTTGTCGAGCTCGTATCTTTCTATGGGAAATCTCATCCGTGAGTTGTTCGAGCGCTGAATGACCGGGCGACTGGCTGGGCGAGATAATAACGTCGCGCCAGCCGACTGCAATATCTGTCCCAACCGGGGCTACCGTTTAGGGCCACAATTCGCTTCACCGATTCAGAGGCTGCGGGGCCGAAACAGGGAGCCGGTTGCCGAGTAGGAAGCTCGGGAGGATGAGGCTCTCGCGCAGAATAAATCGCCATTCCTGGGTCGAGCCAGGAAAGATGGGGCTGGTTCGGGTGGGTGAGCTGAAGGCGGGCAAGCCGAGCTGTGCGGCGAGGAGGCGGAGCCGCAACATGTGGAAGGGGTCGCTGACGAGCAGAGCCGTAGTGAGACCGTGCGACTGCATGAGTTGGAGGACGGCCTGCATGGATTGTCCCGAGCTGAGGCCGCTACGCTCGAGCAGAATGTGATCGGGGTCGACGCCGGCTGCGACGGCATACCTGCGCCCCACCTCCGCTTCGCTGACGGTATCGCCGACCCCGACCCCTCCGGTGAGGATGAGCCGTCGCGAAAGATTTCGTGAATAGAGATCGACGGAGTGATCGAGTCTGGCGCGGAGCACGGGCGAAGGTCGGCCGTCGTACTGGGCCGCGCCGAGCACGACGATCGCGTCCGCAGGCCGAGCTTCATCGAGACGGCCGAAGAGGAAGATGGAAAGCAGGGCTAGCGCCCAGGCCAGGCCGGTAAGTAGAAGGAGTGCGGAGAAGGCGCGGAAGAAGAGCATTCACTATTCCCGATAGATCCTGTCGCGGAGCGTCGAGGGGGCGAGCTCGTCGAGGAGCAGCGCGCGGATGGTCTGTTGACCGGCTGCGATAGCATCCTCGACGGCGCTGGTCACGGCGGCATCAGCGGGTATGGGCGCGGCCTCTGCGCGGCTTAGGGCGAGCCAGGCCTCCTCCTCCCAGCCTTGCGCGGCGAAGGTGAGCGCGAGCAGGATCTGCACCTCGGCGTCCTCGGCCAGGGGCTCGGCCAATGTGTAGAGCTCCTCGGCCGCTCGCGGGAGGTCTCCCTCCTGGATCAGTGCGAGCCCGTAGAGGAGCTTGGCGTCCGGATCCTCCGGTTCGGCGGCGGTCGCGGCTTCGATCTCGGAGAGCCCGTCGTTTGTGCTACCCGCGAGCAGTAGGGCGATGCCCAACTCGCGTCGGACCTCTGCCGAGTCGGGGTCCAGGCCCCGGGCGGCGGAAAGCTCCTCGATCCCCTGGGCGAGGAGACCGCTGCGGACGAGGAATGCCCCGTAGTGCATTCTCGCTGCGGGGAGCTCGGGTGCTGTGAGGGCCGCAAGTCGCAGGGCCGCCTCGGCCTGTGTGTCGCCGGAGCGGGCGAGCCCGGAGCCAGCGGTGATGAGGATTTGCGGGTTCGTCGGGTTCTGGGCGAGGCAGCGGCGGAAGAAGTCGGACGACATTCCTTCGGCGCCCAAGTGCGCCGAGAGGGCGCCGAGCATGCACAGGAGCGTCGGGTCGCTCGGGTGATCGGCTTCCAGATCGAGCAGAAGCTTGAGCGCACCGGGATCATCGCCCGACTCGCTGAGCCGCGAAGCTTCGAGTAACTGCTCGTCCAACGGCATCTGACTTCGACCTGAGTCGTTCACCACTACCTACCTGAGCGGATGGACGGGTGCGCAACGAACGGACCCCGTTGGTCCGGGAGCGGAAAAGGGACCCTGCCGGCGTCGGCAGAGCCCCTCTCTAGATCCTTCAATCTAGCGCGACAGTGGCGCGTGGCCAAGCCGCGTGCCTTCGACGACCATCACCTTCGCAGTGATCCGCTAGGCCAGCCAGTACTCGCGCATTCGACTTCGCATCGCCTGGTCCGGCAGCTCGCCCACGCCCGCGCCCATATTGTCCCGCAGGTTTACCGGATTACCGGTCGCCGGGATCGCCGCCGTAACCGCCGGATGCGAAACGATGAATTTCAGGAAGTACTGCGCCCAGGTCGCGATTCCGAGATCCTCGGCCCACGGGGGCAGCGTCTTGCCCCGCTGCGCGGCCATGCGGAAGAGGCTCCCCGACCCGAAAGGGCGGTTGATCAGGACGGCCACGCCGTTGTCCATGGCCGCAGGTAGGAGCCGTTCCTCCGGGAGCGGGTCTTCGATGGAGAAGTCCACCTGAATGAAATCCAGCGGGTAGCGCGAGATCGCCTGCTCGAGCTCGCCATACTGCGGATCGCGAGAGGTGGTGACGCCGATGTAGCGTGTAAGCCCCGTATCCTTCCATTCCATCGCTCTCTCGATATGCCACTGAAGAAAGCCGGCAGGCTCGCTGGAACGCTGCGCGTTGCGCTGGACGTCGCCGAGATTCCAGACCTGCTGCAGATCGAGTCGGCTGCGCCCGAAAAGGCGTAGCGATTCGGCAAGCTGTTCGTCCATCACCGCCTTGTCCGCCGCCTCGTCCTGGCTCTCGCGAATCGAGTTTCCAGCGTAAATCTGACGGGCGTTGAATTTCGTTGCGAGGAAGAGGTCGTCAGCTATCCCGAATTGCTGTATGGTCTCGCCGATGAAAGGCTCCGAGTTCCTGTAACCAGGGGCTGTGTCCACGACCTTGCCACCCAGCTCCCAGAAGAGTCTCAGGACCTCTTGCGCGTCGGCGTAGCCGTCGCTCTGCGGGGTCTGATTGAAAGTGCCGACCGACCCGAGACCGATGACCGGAAGCATCTCTCCGGACTTGGGGATGGCCCGCCGGATTGGACTCTGCCGAAGAGATGCGCCCAGCGCCTCTGCCGGATCGAACAGAAACGCCGCGCCGGAAGCCAGGCCGGTCTGGAGGAAAGATCGACGCGAAAGTGACACTGCCGCCTCCATTCATGTAGGGGCGTGAGAGGACCGCGCGGATGAGAATACCGAGATCCTCGCCCGTCCGTTGGCCGGCACAGGATTGTGCGGCCGCCGATGTTCGCTGAGTGCCCGGGGCGGGACTCGAACCCGCACGGCTCACGCCTTCGGATTTTAAGTCCGATGTGTCTACCGATTCCACCACCCGGGCGAACTGCCGGTGAGATTGTACCCCCGATTGACTCCGGCGATCACCGCGAGCGGCGCGAGAATCCGCGGCGGGATGTCGACGGTGTCAGGGGCACAGCGCACGAGCCCAGCCGCTTCACTGAGGGGTCGAAGCAGCGGCCTGCCTGAGCCCGTCTATGTTGCTCGCCACGGAGCCGCTTTGATTGAAAACGGCTGAGCCGGCCACCACGACGCTGGCGCCAGCCCGCACGACCGAGGCGATCGTCGCGTTCGACACGCCGCCATCGACCTGCAATTCGGCGGTCGGAGAACCGAAATCATTCAGCATCTCCCGCGCTGCCCTGATCTTGTCGAGCGACCGCTCGATGAAGCGTTGTCCACCGAAGCCGGGATTCACGGACATGATCAGGAGGACGTCCAGGTCCTGGACAACCTCCTTCACTGCATCGAGTGGAGTGGCCGGGTTCAGTGCGACTCCCGCGCGCGCTCCGGCCGCACGGATTGACTGCAGCGTCCGGTGCAAGTGGACGCACGTTTCGGCGTGGACGGTGATGGAATCGACGCCCGCATCCCGGAATGGCTGAATGTACCGATCCGGATCGGCGATCATGAGGTGAGCGTCGAGCGGTAGCCGCGTCGCCGTTCGGACGGCCGCGGCCACGAGGGGTCCAATGGTGATGTTCGGCACGAAGTGGCCGTCCATGACATCGAGATGGATCCAGTCGGCGCCAGCATCCTCAGCCGTGGCGATCTCCGCGGCCAGCCGGCCGAAGTCGGCGGTCAGTATCGACGGGGCGATCTTGATGGGCATCGGCTCTCAGTCGGCTCCGGGTCGGTCGAGAACTTCGATCCCGGATGCGGCGGCAACCACGATTCGCGTCGCCATTCCCAGGAACAATCCGTGCTCGAAGATGCCCGGGCGGCGGTCCAGCACGCCAGCGAGCTCGCGCTTGTCCGGGATGCCGTCGGCGAAGCCGCAATCCAATATCAGATTGCCCCCGTCCGTCCGGTAGGGCGCCCCATCGGCGCCCGTTCGGAGACGTGGTTGGCAGCCGAGATCAATCAGAAACGGCTCCTGGAGCGCCAGTCCGAAGGGGTCTACCTCGACCGGCACCGGGGCTTTCTGCCCGAGTCGACCGACGCGCTTCGATTCGTCGACGAGTACGATGAACCGGCTGGACGCGAGCGCAACCAGCTTCTCACGGAGCAGGGCTCCGCCCAAACCCTTGATGAGGTCGAGATCAGGATCGAACTCGTCAGCTCCGTCGAGCGTAAGATCGACGCCCGGGTGGTGGGTGAGATCCGTTAGCGGGATACCGAGCTGTTGTGACTTGCGGCGCGTATCCTCAGAAGTGGGGACCCCCATGATCTTGCGGAGCTCACCTCTCGAGCGTCGTTCCGCTATGGCCTCCAGAAGGAAACGAACGGTCGATCCGGTCCCGAGACCGACCACCATGCCCTCTTCGATCGACTCCGCGGCGCGATACCCGGCCGCCCGCTTGAGCTCATCCGTGGTGCTCACTGTCATCTCCGGCTGGCGTGTATCGCCCAAGATATCCCGGTGACCGGTCATTGGCGAGCCGTCGGGCGATCGCGCGAGGGGCGCTCCGCCTGGAGCGCCCCTCCTGTCATTCCCCCGTGGCAGACGGGATGCGGCTGCCACCCGAAATTATGTTCAGCCCACAAGAACCGGCGGCGCTTCCTGCTCCGCAGCCCACGGGGCGCCGGACACGGCTGGCTCCAGGTCGGTATCGAAAATCTCCATGTCGGTCTGGCCGAGGAGCCGGCTGGTGACCGCGCCGGCCGTCATCGCGCCGTTGACGTTGATCGCGGTGCGGCCCATGTCGATCAGTGGCTCGATTGAGATGAGCAGACCGGCAAGTGCGATTGGCAGGTTGAGCGTCGACAGAACGACGATGGCGGCGAAGGTCGCACCCCCACCCACACCGGCGATACCGAACGAGCCGAGGGTGGCTACGATCACAAGGCTGATGAGGAAATCGAAGCTCGTCGGGTCGATGCCGACGCTCGGCGCGATCATGACGGCCAGCATCGCCGGGTACAGCCCTGCGCAGCCATTCTGCCCGATCGTCGCGCCGAATGACGCCGAGAAGTTCGCGATCACCGTCGGAACGCCGATCTTGTTGATCTGTGCCTCGATGTTCAGCGGGATGGTCGCAGCACTCGAGCGGGACGTGAACGCGAAGGTGAGGACGGGCCAAACCTTCTTGAAGAAGCGGAGCGGATTCAAGCCACTCAACAGAAGGAGCACGGAGTGGGACCCGAGTATCAGCAGGAGTCCGACGTACGATGCAGCAACGAATCCGATCAGATTCAAGATATCCGTGGGGTTCGAACTCGCGACGACACGGGTCATGAGTGCCAGGACGCCATAGGGCGTGAGCCTGATCACCATGCGGACAAGCCGCATCACCAGCCGCTGCAGGTAGTCGATCCCCCCCACGATGCGGTCACCCACCTCTGGGTTCTCCCGTCTGACGCTAAGTGCCGCCAGCCCCAACAGCGTCGCGAAGATCACGACGGCGATGACCGATGTGTCGCGGGCTCCACTTAGATCGGCGAAGATATTGCTCGGGACGAACGAGAGGAGAAGGTCTGGAACGCTCAGTCCCGAGACCTCAGCGCTGCGACTCTCGAGCGTCGCGCCTCGCTCCAGCTCGCGTGCACCCTGGACGAGCCCATCCGCCGACAGACCGAACAGGCGGGTTACGCCGATCCCGATCACCGCCGCCACCGCGGTAGTCAGCATCAGAAGTCCGAGGACGCCACCGCTGATCTTGCCGAGGCTCCGAGCGTCGTCCATCTGGGTCACGGCCGACAGGATGCAGACGAGCACGAGCGGCATCACGATCATCTGGAGCAGCCGAACGTAGCCCGCGCCGATGATATTCACCCAGGCCAACGTACCCGTCTGCGTGGCGCTCCCCGGACCATACACCCACTGAAGAGCCGCTCCGAGCGCGATCCCGGCGAGCAGACCCACCAGGACGTTTCGGGAGAGGGGTGCGCCGCCCATCTGGCGACGAGCGAGCCAGGCAAGCACCAAAGCGAAGATCCCGACGTTCAAGAGCAATGCGAAGTTCATAACGTCCTCTGCGGCATGGCGTGCCGTCAACGTGGTGACACGCCGTTCTGCTGAAAAAAGAAACCCGGCTTCCTCAGGAAGAGAGGGAGCCGGGGGCGAGGTCCGTATACAACTGGATCCTGTTCAGGGGTCTATCCCAACGACGCACCCCTCCCGACACCCCTATGGGGTGGGCAGCAAGGACAACAGGTACAGCACATCATGTCGGTGAAGTTAGCGAACATTTTCAGATCGGAAGCAATAAAAAAGGCCCTCTCGCATGGGAGGGCCGGCAAGGCACTGTCGAGAACGGTTCTCGATCTACGCAGAATGCGCGCGCCCAACCGCCTCCCTACAGGGAGCGGTGTGACAACAACAAGGCATCGCGGTAAAATGATTCTGCATCAGTCTTGGACGAGTCTTGCTTCGGCGCGGCTGAATCAACTCGATCGTAGCTGACGGTAATCGGCTCGCCGCGCGATGTCAAGTAGTCCCTGCCAGTTCGTCCCGTGCCCTTTCCGGTCATTCGCGAGCAAAAAAGTGGGGCACCCCCGAAGGAGTGCCCCGTAAGTCTCAGCGAAGTGCCGGACTATCCGCGCGGTCGAATTTCCTCACGCGGCTGGTACGGCTGGAATTCGCACCCAGGTCGCACCGGCGCGTACACCACATCGTAAGGTGCCATCCGTCCGGTCTCCGCAAAGAGGGCGGTACCGTTGACTTCGCCAACACGCTGCAACTGCGGCGGCTGGATGACGCGAGTCACACCGAACTTGACCCAGTCGCGGTCGTTGAACTCCATCTCATCCGACTGGATGAACCAGTTGGCACCTGCCGCATAGTTCGGCGCGGTGGCCGCATGGGCCTGAGCGAAGGCGCGACCGCCGATCAGCGTGTCGTTCGTCTCCGGACGGAACGTCGCCGTTACCGTCTGCAACTGACCATTCTGAATCACGCACACCTGAATGTCGCGCTCAGCCGGAGGCGGAGGCGGCGGTGGTGGCGGTGGCGGCGGCGGCGGCGGCGGAACCGGCACGATTGGCGGTGCCAGCGAGCCAACGCCGACCTTCAGGCCGAGAACGCCGCGCGCAGTAACGGCGAATTCATCCGAAGCGCGACCGGCCGCTTCGCCTTCCGGTGTGTGCATGGGCGAGTCGTACGCGTGAGCGCCGATCTCTGCGAACAGCCCAATGTTGTTGGCCAGCGAGATCACGTCCGCGCCGAGACCGACGGTACCCTGACCGACCGTAGCATAACCAGGCTCGAACGACAGGCATGCCTGGTGGGCCGTGTACTCAGGTACACAGACGTACTCCGCACCGGCGGACGGTGTCGGATTACCTGCGACATCGGCGAACAGAACTCCACCGCCGAGCCACATGTAGAGTGACGACATCAGGTTGCCCATGTCGGTCCGTCCCGACCACGGCCGGAACACGAGGTCCAGGTCCATGAGGTAGTTGTTGACCGGGTACCCGTCGTCCGCAGCGAGCCCCGGAAGATCATCCGTGTTGTGCGGAAGCTTCGAAGGCAGATACGAGCCGTTGAAGCGGATTCCGAAGTTCTCGTTCGTCCAGAATGTCGTATTGAGCCCAAAAATGGGGTTCGTACCGATGCCTACACCGACGCCGTCGTCGGCGGTCTGCTGGTACTCGTACCATGGTGATGTCCATGACCAGCCACCGTAGACGCCGAGCTCGAAACGAGGTGCGGCGTCCTGCGCCTGCGCCTCGCCAACCCCGACCACCAACACGGCCGCTGTCGCGAATGCAATTAAACGTTTCATCGAGTCCTCTCCGAACCTAATTGTGGTAAAAGTTCGCCTCCAAATTGGGGAGCGCGAATACCAACCGGACGCACTTACAAGATTAGTGCCAAACTACTTACGACATCTCACACCCTTTGGCTATGCCTTCTGTCACCTCCTCTCTGTCAGAAGCTGGCGAGCACCGCTGCAACGACGACTCCATAGATCATACTACCGGCCACAACGATGCCGGGCGTGAGCTTCCCCCACCCGATTCCGAATGGGCCGGGTGGAGGAGTCGTGCCCCCGCGAGTACGAGCACGTATCGTACCAACGAACGGAAGGGCTGCAGACGTCACGATGCCGACGAAGCCGCCGACGACGAGACCACCCATCCAATTGGGCCCGCCCCAAAGCGTCAGAGCGGCCTGGTATAAGGCGGGGGCGATTGTCGAACCGCCGGCGAAGAGGATGAGAAGACCGACTGTTTCGGTGAGAGGGCGTCTCGGATCATCGACAAGCAGATGCCCGATTTGGACCGTCGGATTGAAGGCCGTCCAGCCGAACGAATGTGCGGTCCAGAAAAAGCTGGCGGTGAGCGTGGTCGCAACAAAGCCGGACCATATGACGATGACCCAATCCATACCCTCTCATGCCCCGTCCCTATCGTTTCCGGTCTGACCGCGCAGTCGCGGTGCGTGCGAGTAAGGCGCGGCCGTGGCAGGTCAGGCCCGCGCGCCCTCGGCCGAGAGTTCGAGGCCGCGACCGGCCTCCTCGACCGACATCTGCTCCGGTGCTCCGGGTACCGGCGGCAGGACGTCGTCGGCGATCTGCCGGAGCGCGCGATGGTAGATCACGTCTGCCGCGCCTTCGGCAAGCATCATGGTCTCGAGATACAACTCGACGGCGTCTGGCTCGCTGAGCTCTTCGCCCAAAGCGTTGACGAATATGAGCGCGTTGTCGACATGGGTTTCGAGGAGATCGTCCTCGGTACGTGCAGCGGCGAGATTGATCCGCTGCCGGAGGTCTTCCTGCACTCGCCCGCGGACCCGCCTTCGAAGCCGCGAGAAGAGGGCGTCCGAGCGACCCTTTGACTCCGACTCCTCGGCCGGCTCATCGTCTGTTTCCTCAACTTCGGGCGCGGGGCGAGCGGGAGCGCGGGCGGTGTTTGCGCCGGCTCGTTCGCGCCGGCCGAGTTCGGCGAGCGCGCGGCTACCGACGTTACGCGCCTGCTCGGGCGTCAGGCGCAGCACCCGGACGTAGATATCGAGCGCGTCATCGAAAGGGAGCCGATCGGCCACCAGATCTACGAGCGCGAGGACGTGACGGACGTGGGTCGCCAGCAGTCGTTCCTGGCAGACCGCCGTCGTCAGATCCACCTGCCGCTGTAATGCTCGGGACGTACTTTTCATCATGGCCAAATGCACCCCCTGCGGAACGTTCGCATCGATCGGTCGGCCCGATCGACGGGCGACCGGCCGAGCCCTGCCCCCGAAACGAGGGTCGGCGGCGGCAGGAGGCGCAATTTTCATTCCGATCGGGAAGGTCGAAAAGGGCATGGAAAAAGGCCGCTCGCGCTCCCGATCGGTCTCGGGATTACGAGCGGCCTGAATCGTCTCCAGCCGTGGTGCCGGCTCAGGTCCTCACGGCATCTCGGCAGGCGGCGCTTCGCTACCGGGGTTCTGTGCTGCGCCAGGCGTTTCAGCTGGAGCACCGGGCTGAAGTGTGCCGGGGATTGCAGGCACGGTCTGAGCCGGCTGTGCGGGGGCGTTCGTCCGGAGGATCGAACCCGAGCCAGCGACCCCACCGGCCATCATGGAGAGGGCGAAAGAGAGGGTCAGGAAGATGCCGCCCGTCCACCAGGTTGCGCGGGTGAGGAGGGTGGCTGCCTGGCGGCTCCCGAGGAGAGTGTCCGACCCGGCACCCGCCGCGCCCATGGCGGCGAGTCCGCCGCCCTTACCGGCTTGAAGGAGCACGATCACCATCAACAGGACCGCGTCGATCAGGAGAAGGGTCAGAAGGAAGTAATACACAGCGCCTCGAGCCTTCGGGGGACAGGATTCACGACAAGTGGTGAAACGTACCAGCGGGGGCGCCAGGGTGTCAAGCTCCGAGAGCGCAGAT
>JBBDRL010000077.1:0-29336 GCA_040905505.1 Gemmatimonadota bacterium
GATAGCCGATAGCCGATAGCCGATAGCCGATAGCCGATAGCCGATAGCCGATAGCTCCCTATGCCCTCCCTTCATCTGCTAGGCACAGGCGCCGCGCTGTCCGCGGCGGACCGAACCACCACGATGCTGGCATTCGAGGGCGAGTCGGTCATCGTCGTGGACTGCGGTGGTGACGTCGTGCAGCGACTGCTTGCCGCGGGAATCGACCTCGACCGGATCGCAGCACTTGTCATCACTCACGAGCACCCAGATCACGTCAGCGGCTTCCCGCTGTTCATGGAGAAGATCTGGTTGGCGCAGCGCCGCCGGCCGATACCCGTTTGCGGTCCCGGGCCGGCGATCGACCTGGCAGCGCGCATCTTCGACGCGTTCGACACGAGTGGTTGGAAGGGGCTTCCCCGGATCGAGTGGCGAGAGGTCGCGTTGCGGGAGGACGCAGAGGTATGGGCGAGCGACGAGTGGCGGATCACTGCGTCACCGGGTATCCACAGTGTTCCCGTGATCGGATTGAGGGTCGAGCACCTCGAGAGCGGAGTGGTCGTCGCGTATTCATCCGATACCGAGCGGTCGGACGCGATCGCGCGGCTATCGCGCGGCGCCGAGATTCTCGTCCACGAGGGCACGGGCGACATGCCGGGCCACATCTCGGCCCGGGGGGCGGCGGAAGTGGCGCGGGAGTCGGGCGCGAAGCAGCTCGTGCTGGTACACATCCCCCCGCATTTCGGGGCCGAGGACCGTGATGCCGCCGCCGAGGTCTTCCCGAACCTGAAGGTCGGCACCGACGGCGCCTCGTTCCGGTATTGAGGCCGCCGCGAGAGTCGCGGCGGCGGCGGGCCTACCGCTCCGCTCCGAAGCTAGAGATATTGAAGGTCCGTGCTTCTCCCTCCAGGTCATCCGCGCCATGCAAAGACCTCACCTCTTTCAGCTTCTGATGGTAGCCGGCGCCGCATTCGGCGTCGTGCAGGCCCAGGCGCAGGCACCGCTCGCATCCGCGGCCGTGGAATCCCGCACCACCCCAAAGGACTCGGTCGAGCTCGTCCGTGCCGCCCAGTCCGATCAGGCCAGTTTCGAGCGCCTCAGGCGCAGCCGTCTGCCGGAGACCTGGGGACGGGGGAGCTCGCAATGCGACGAGCGGATCGGCAGATTCTGCCTGACGCACGGGACCGGTCGGGACGACTGGGTCGCACCACCCGAGCACGAGGAGATCATCCAGACCCGCAATCGGCTCATCGCCGGCCTCGGGATGGTCGCCGACCTGATGCCGGGCGACGGCTGGGTGGCCGGTCAACGCGTCCGGTACCTGGTCGAGGCGCGCCGATTCGACGAATCGCTCGTCGCTGCCCGCGCGTGTCGCGGCGAGCGGTGGTGGTGCGCCGCCCTCGAGGGCTTCGCCCACCACTACGCCGCACAGGCAGAATCCGCGGATTCCGCCTTTTCGTCGGCCCTCGCGGCGATGGAGGAGTCGGAACGGGAGCGCTGGTCGGATCTCTCGATGGTCCTCGACGAGCGGACCATCCGGACCTACCGACGCATGGAGCCTGAGGAGCGGGCTCCCTTCGAGGACCGCTTCTGGCGCCTTTCAGATCCATTGCTGACCCGCCCGGGCAACGAGTTGCGCTCGGAGCACCTCGCCCGCCACGTGTGGGACCGCTTTCAACTCGAGGCGCGCACGACCGACGCCATTTCCTGGGGGTACGACCTGCGCGAAATCCTCGTCCGCTACGGTTGGCCGACGGGATGGGAACGTACGCGCGAATGGAGAATGGCCGCCCAGGCTGGACCGCCACCCCTCGTGAGCCACTACTCGAGCGCCCCGCAGTACCTGCTGCCCCCTTCCGAGGCCCTCCTCGAGGGGAACGGTACCGACGGCCTCTGGGACGTGGAAGCGCCCAAGGCCCGGACGGGCTACAACGTTCCGCTGGCGGATTCGATCGCCCAGTGGTTCTCTCCCCTCGACCATCAGGTCGCCATCTTCAGGCGCGGCACGGAGGCCGTGATCGTCGCCGGCTACGCCCTACCGGCGGACAGCGTCCCCGAGGACGCCGCCGTTACGGCCGGCTTAGCGACCCTGCCGACGACCGACTCCCTCGCCGAACCGGACGTCATGGTCGATCGGGAATCGTCCCGATCGGGATCCTTGATGACACTGGTGGAAGCCCGGCCCGTACTCATGAGCCTCGAGATCGTCGTCCCCGAACAACGCCGCTTGGCCAGGGCGCGCTACGGTCTCGACCTGGCCCCCGTCCCGCCGGGACTGCTCTCCCTCTCGGACATCCTGCTGCTGAACGATGCCGAGATGCTTCCCGACTCTCTGCCCGATGCGCTGGCAACGGTGAGGGGTTCGACCGAGGTGGTGCCCGGAGAGCAAGTGGGACTGTACTGGGAGATCTATGGGCTCGACGTCGCTGAAGCCCCGTCCGTCGCGATGTCCCTCCGGCTGCTACAGGCACAGACCGGATGGTTGAGGCGACTGGCGGAACGCGCCGGACTCCTACGCGAGGTGGCGCCGATCCGGCTCCGCTGGGAAGAGCCGACGGTGGAAGGCCCCTACATGCCCCGATCGCTCGACGTACAGATCCCTGATGTGTCCCCCGGTACGTACAGCCTGGAGCTGACCCTGGAAACGCCCGGCCGCGAACCCCTCTCGGTGACCCGGGAGATCGAAGTCGTCGAGCGCTGACGAGCTTGCGCACCCGCGCCACAGCGGCCACATTCCGGCCGCGATTCCGACGCTTGCTCAAGGTTTAGGCTGTGCTGCCCGTCACCGTCTTCAGCGATTTCGCCTGCCCGTACTCCTACGTGACGGAGTCCGCGCTCTGGCGGGTGGCGGATTCCAGCATGTCCGTCCAGTACCGGGCGTTCGAGCTCTTCCCGGATCGCCAGGAGATCGAGGGTGAGCCGATCACGCCAGGTGAATGGGACGATCTGCGCCCGCTTGCCGAAGCCGAAGGGCTCGAATTGATCGAGCTCGATTTCCGGCCCCGCACCCGGAAGGCGCATGAAGCTGCGCGCTTCGCTCGCCAGCACGATCTCGAACCTGCACTGCGGTCCGAGATCTATTCGGCATACTGGTCCGAAGGGCTGGACATCGGGCGGATCGACGTGCTGATGGAGCTCGCTGCGCGTGTGGAGATCGAACCTGAGGACCTGAAGATCGCGCTCGACATCGATAAGTTCGCCGACGATGTAGAGCGCGATCTGGAAGTCGCCCGTCGACTCCACGTTCCTGGATCTCCGACGATGTTTCTCGGAAGCGGTCCACGGGCGCGGGTGCTCGCCGGCGCCCACGACGCGCGCCGTCTCGGCTCGCTCATTCAGGAGGCCTCGAGGGCCTGGCACGCCACCAACGAAGATGTCTGACTACGAACGCAATACGGTTTTTCCCATCTCTCGAGTCTTCGAGATCGCCGAGGACGTGCTCACGACGCGCGCCGGGCTCGAGCGCTCGCGACAGGACGGCCACAGCGCGACCTTCACCGGCGGCGAAGGCACCGTCCTCATCGAAGCTCACCGCCATGGGCCGATGACGACCGTTACCGTCCGCACCAATCAGCTCCGCACCTCGAAGGCGGATATCGTCGTGCGGCACCTACTGAATCAGCTACCCTACCAACCGGAAGAGCCCGGCCGGGAATACTAACCGCGCGCTCGGGACGACCGATTGGCTGCGCTCCGGCCAACATCGGGGCCCCGCCGCGTCAGCTCGTGGGCGATACCCCGGGTTCGTCATCGTGGGCCGGGTGGCCACCATAGCGGGCGAAATAATCCCGTGTCTCCTTCACGATCACGCCGGACAGGAGGAGCAGCCCGATCAGGTTCGGGAACGCCATGGCCCCGTTCATCACGTCCGCGAAGCTCCAGACCAGGTCGAAGCCGCTGGTGCCAGGGAAGCTCAGTACCCAGGCCCCCACGAACGCCGCGCCGATGAACACGATCCGGTACGGTACGACGGCGCGGACGCCCACGAGGTATTCGATGTTCTTCTCCCCGTAGTACGACCAGCCGAGGATGGTGGAGAAGGCGAACAGCGCGAGACCGACGGAGACGATGTACCCGCCCCACTGGCCCGGTAGCCCGGTGCTGAACGCCTGGATCGTGAGCGGCGCACCGCTGAAGCCCGTCCCGGTCAGCGGATCGACCTGCATCCAGGCGCCCGTGGCGATGATGGTGAACCCCGTGAGCGTGCAGACGACGATCGTGTCGATGAAGGTCTGCGTCATCGAGACCAGCGCCTGCGTGACCGGTTCGCGCGTCTGTGCGGCCGCGGCAGCGATCGCGCCGGTGCCCAGTCCAGACTCGTTGGAGAAGACACCCCGCGCGACTCCCATGCGCACCGCGAGCATGACGCTGGCACCGAGGAAGCCGCCCGTCGCGGCGGCCGGCGTGAACGCATCCTGCACCACGTAGGCGAAGATGGCAGGGATGCCACGCCAGTTGATCAGCAGGACCAGCAGCGCGCCGGCCATGTAAAACACGATCATGATCGGGACGAAGACCCCCGTGAATCGGCCGATCGACTTGATGCCGCCGAGGATCACCATCCCCGCCATGACCGCGATGACGATCCCCGTCCAGATCGGTGGCACGCCGAAGGAGCTCTCGAGGGCGTCGGCGACCGAATTGGACTGTACCATGTTGCCGATGCCGAATGCCGCGATGGCGGCGAAGAGGGCGAAGAGACCGCCCAGGAATTTGCCCAGCCCCCCGCCGATCCCCCGCGACAAGTAGTACATCGGCCCGCCCGCCATCTCGCCACGTTCGTCGATGATGCGGTAGCGCACACCCAGCACCGCCTCGGAGTACTTCGTTGCCATGCCGACGAGCCCGGTGATCCACATCCAGAAGAGGGCGCCGGGGCCTCCAGCGGCGATCGCCGTAGCGACCCCGGCGATATTCCCGGTCCCCACCGTTGCGGCAAGCGCCGTCATCAGCGCCTGGAAGTGCGAGATGTCGCCCTCAACCCCCATGCCCTCCTCTCGGCGCTTGATCAATGCGAGGTACAACGAGTGGCCGAGCTGACGGAACTGCAGCCCTCTCAGGATGATCGTGAGGAAGAGGCCGGTTCCCACGAGGAGGATCAGCAGGGGCGGACCCCATACGATGCCGCTCACGCGATTGGTCACCTCCAGCGCGCTTTCCACCCAGCTTGCCTGAGCTAACTGCATTGGCTACCTCGCATCGGAAGTCGGTTGGGGAATTGGGCCATCGGTCGGCCGAGTCGCCACGTTCATCCGCCGTCCAGGATCTCGGATGACGACCGCCACGCCCGCCTTCATCGGCTCGCCCTCCGGCTCACCCGTGACCGCCATCAGCCGCTTCGGGCCTGGACGGCGAAATCATACTCGGCCCTCCGAAAGTCGGGGCCGTCAGTGCCGTTGCCCGTGATCGAATAGAATACCAGGCCCGAATTGGCGCGGGAGAGCCTGGGATAGTCCGGTCCCCAGTGCCTCGTTTCGTCACCGCTGCCAGGACGCTCGACCTTGATCACATCGGCGCCCAGGTCGTCGAGAATCATCGAGCGCAGCGGGCCGGCAAGGACGCGGCTCAGATCGAGGACCCGCACCCCCTCGAGTGCGCCTCGTTCGGTCGGGCCGGAGGGTATCGCTGGCAGTATGGGCTCCTGGAGCGCGAATCAAGGACGCGGCAGCATAGCCGGACAGAAGCCGGAGCGTCAAGGCGCGAGCGACGATCGCCAGCGGAGCCGTACAGGGCGTACAACTTGCGACGGCGGGCGTTCGGCATCCAGATTCACCCCGCCCTGACCATCGAATCTCAGAAAGCTACTTCCCTGATGCCATCGTTCGAAGTCCTCGGCCTCCGCGACGAACTCCTCCGCACACTCGAAGAGGAGGACGTCTGGACGCCCACAGCCGTTCAGGAATCAGTAATTCCCGCGCTTCGGCGCGGGGGTAACCTCGTCGCACGTGCAAGTGCGGGCTCCGGCAAGACCCTCGGCTATACGCTAGGCGTTCTGGACAGAGTCGAGGTGCCGGGCCTCGGGAAGGATCGGGACGCCCAAGCGGTGCTGCGGGTTCTCGTGCTGGTTTCGACGCCGGAGGAAGCGGAGAGGGTGGCCCTCTCGATGGTGCCGTACGCGCAGGCGGTAGGGGTCCAGGTAGCCTCGGGCGGGCCGGGGTGGGGGACCTCCCCCGGCGCGGCTGAGGTCCTGGTGGCCGTTCCGTCCGACGTGCTCGCCGCCGTTCGCGCGGCAGACGTGAAGCTCGACGAGGTCGGGTCGGCAATCGTCGACGGGGCCTCCGCCATGGTCGACCTCGGCGAGTGGAGCGAGGTCGACGCGCTGCTGGATCTGATTCCGCGTGAGGCCCAGCGCGTCGTCTTCACCGCCGCGATTCCCCAGGTCGTCGAGGACCTCATCGGACGTCGCGTCAAACGCGCGCTCCGGTACCCAGCCGAGCCCGCGATCAGCGGCCGGGAGCAGGCGGCCCCCACCGAAAGAATCGGCTTCGTAATCGCGTCGGAGCGGGAGAAGCTGGAGCTGCTCGCGCGGCAGCTTCGCCAGGTTGGCGAGGCGAGCTCGCCGCCCATCATCTTCTGCCGGAACGACGAACGTGCCGCGGAGCTGGCGGAACAGTTGACGATCCGAGGCTTCATCGTCGGACAGCCGAACGAAGCCGAAGCGGACGTTGCCATCGCCGCCGGCGGGGTAACCCGCGCCGAGCTCACCGAGGAGGTTACCGGCGAACCTGGGCAAACAATAAGCTTCGACGTACCCGCGGATGCCGCGACGCTGCGTGACCGGCATGCCGGTGACCCGGATGCAGCAGTGCTCATCGAGCCGCGCGAGATCGCACACCTTCGGGAGATCGCAGGGCAGGCCGGAGCCCGGGTCGACGCCGCGGCGATGCCACTCGACCTCGCCGGGTCCGCCGCGGGTCTCGAGGCATTCCGGCGGGAGATCAGGAGCGCGATCGCCGCGGAGGACCTCACCGCCCAGATGCTCGTGCTGGAGCCGCTGTTCGACGAGTTCACCGCAGCGGAGATAGCGGCCGCCACCGCGGCGCTCCTGCGGCGGCGACAACCGCCGGCCACCCGGCAAGAGTCGGCGACGCCGAGCCAGGACAAGCGCTCGGAGCCCACGTCCCGCAAGGCCGCCGCAGGTCCGGCGCCGGTCACCTGGGCGCGGCTCTACGTGGGAGTCGGCAGCCGCGAAGAGATCCGTCCCGGCGACCTCGTCGGCACGCTGGCCGGTGAGGCGGACATACCGGGCTCCCAGATCGGCAAGATCGAGATTCTGGACAACTTCTCGATCGTCGAAGTCCAGGCTGACGTAGCCGAAAAGGTGATCCAGGCAGTCAATGGAACTACGATCAAGGGTCGCAGCGTCCGCGTCGACTACGATCGCGGTGGTCCGGCACGCCGCCCCCCCACCCGCGGAGGAAGCCCTCCACGCCGTACGACCCGGCGCCCGCCACGCGAAAACGGCTAGGCGGGCCGGGCCCGGACCTTCATCGTCTTGCAAACCCCTGGTCCTGACACTACACTACCGGCGCCTGTGCAGGCGCTCCCCGCTCGATCAAGCCGCGTCGGCAGGCGGTGCGAGCGGAGACCCCGGTCGGAACGCCGCGACCGGGAGAAAAAGAGAGCCACGGCCCAGGTGCGCCGTGGCTCTCGATAATTTGCGGATGTGGATTCTCAGCTGACGGCGTCCTTCAGCCCCTTGCCGGCCCGGAAGGCCGCGCTGGTTGAAGGTCCGATCTTGATCTCCTTGCCGGTACGAGGGTTACGGCCCGTCCGCGCCTCTCGCTTGCGGGTCTCGAAGCTACCGAAACCGGTGATCTGAACCTTCTCCCCACTCTTGAGCGCCTTGGCAATGATTCCGCCATCAACGGAAAAGAGAGCGTCCACCGCCCGCGACGCTTCAGCCTTGCTGAGGTTTGTTCGCTCGGCAAGCTTCTGAGTGAGTTCCGATTTGTTCACCGCGGGCCTCCTGTCTAAAGTTGTGGAAAAACGCAGTAAAAACAACGGCAGAGCCGTCATGCCACGTACAGTAGGGAGGGGGCGCAATCCCGTCAAGAGAGAGTTGCCGTGCCTGCTGACCGCATGATCACGCCTACGGTGCCAGCCGCCAGCTCCGTCCGGGAGCTGAGAGTGGCGGGGGAGATCGCCCAGGCGTTCCTCACGGCGGAGCGTCCGAACGAGGTCTATCGGCTCGCGTTGGAGCGGGTTGCGCCACTCGCCGGCGCGGCCTTCGGTTGCATCTTCCTGATGGACGGAGAGAGTGATCTCCTCAGGATCGTGACGGCTTACAACTGGCCACAACGGTACGCCAGCTACCTGGGTAGCATGCGGGTGCGCATTGGCAACGGACCCACGGGTCGCGCGGTTCTCGAGAATGCGCTCATCGACGTCGCGGACGTCTTCGCCGACCCCGAGCTCGCCGATTGGTGGGACTCCGCACGCGAGCTTCGCTTCAGCTCGGCCATCGCCCTTCCCCTGGTGACCGGCGGCAAGCCGATCGGTGCGCTGACCTTCTACTTCCGAGAGGACGAAGCTTTCCGCGACGCGGATCGCAATCTGCTCCGACTGGTGGCTGCGCAGCTCGCCGCCACGGCCGAGAAGGCGCACCTGATCGAGGACCTGCAGCGGGTCAACGAAAGACTCCGCGAGCAGAACGAGGACCTCCAAACACGCTATCAGGAGGCGGACGAAGCCAAGAAGGTGAAGAACGAGCTCCTCGCGAACGTGTCGCACGAGCTTCGCACACCGCTCACAGCGATCCTCGGCTACGCGTACCTCCTGAAGGAAGGCGTCACGGGGGCTCTTGCTGAGGAGCAGACGGCCGCCGTCGCGAAAATCGAGGACGCCGGCGGGCAGCTAATCACGCTCATCGACGGGCTGCTCGATCTGACGAACCTGAAGCTGGGCCGGATCGAGGCCGAGATGGAGCTGTGCGACGCAGCGGCGCTCGCACGAACCGCCATCGATGATGGACCGGTCGCGTCGAACGGGGTCGAAATCCGCACCGAGCTGCCGTCAGAGCGCATCCCGATCCACACGGACGCCGCACTCGTGTTGCGGGTCCTTCATAGCCTTCTCTCGAACGCCGTGAAGTTCACGAAGGAGGGAACGATCACGATGCGCGTCAGAGTCGAAAATCCGTTGCCCGGGGACGGGGGGTACCATCGCGGTCCCGACGTGGTCTGGGAGGTCGCGGACACCGGAATCGGGATCGAGGAGAAGGACCACGACCTGATATTCGATGAGTTTCGCCAGGCGGACGGATCGGCGACCCGACGGTTCGGCGGCGCCGGGCTCGGCCTGGCTGTCGCCCGCGGGCTGGCCCGCCGCCTCGGCGGGGATATAAGGGTGGACTCCAAACTCGGCGAAGGGGCTACCTTCATCTGCCGACTTCCATCTTCGGTCGTCCAGGCCGGGCGTTCGAACTGATTCACCAACAGCCGTATTCATGTCAGATATGCTCGAGCTTTCATCCAATGTCGCCGCGCTTCAGCCCTCCGCCACCATGGCAATCGCCACCCGGGCGAAGGAGCTGATCGCCGCTGGCGAGGACGTCGTCGACCTCTGCGTCGGCGAGCCGGACTTCCCGACGCCTTCGTTCATCGCTGAAGCGGGCGTCCAGGCGATTCACGACGGGAAGACGCGCTATACGCCCGCCGCCGGGATTCCTCAGCTCCGGGCCGCGATCGCCGCCGAAATACAGCGCCTCTCCTCGCGCGAGGCAGCGACCGAAGCGCACGGGGTGGTGGTCAGCTCGGGTGCGAAGCAGGCACTCTTCAACGTGATATTCAGCCTCTTCGGTCCGGGCGATCGGGTGATCGTCCCGGTCCCCTACTGGACGACGTACCCCGAGCTGGTGCGTCTGGCGAAAGCCGAGCCCGTATTCGCGCAGGGCCCGGCCGAGCGGAGCTACAAGATCGGTGTGGACGAGCTGGAGAAAGCGGCGGCCGGTAAGAAGGTGAAGGGGCTGATGATCAACTCGCCGAGCAATCCGTCCGGTGCGGTCTACTCGGTGGAGGAGCTCGAGGAGATCGCGCGCTGGGCAGCCGAGCGGAACGTCTGGCTGGTCTCTGACGAGATCTATCGCCGGATCTGCTTCGAGCACCGGATCGCTCCGGGCGTGTTCGACCTTCCGAAGGAGCTCCTCGAGCGCGTAGTGCTGATCGACGGCGCCTCCAAGGCGTACGCCATGACCGGCTGGCGGCTCGGTTACTCGTACAGCTCGCCCGAGCTCGCCTCGAAGATCACGGCACTCCAGAGCCAGACCACCTCCAATGCGGCAAGCCCCACACAGTGGGCGGCTCTTGCGGCGTACCGGGAAACCGAGGCCGCCGACCGCGAGATAGAGCGGATGCGCGCCGCCTTCGAGCAGCGCAAGCAGCTACTCGTCCGGCTGTTCCATGAGCAACTTCCCGAGGTTCCGTTCGTCGAGCCCGGTGGCGCCTTCTACTTCTGGATTGGGACGCGAGGGCTGGCTCGCGACGGGGAAGGGTCGATGGAGCTCTGCGAGCGCCTCCTCACCGAGGCCGGGCTCGCGCTCGTGCCGGGCGCCGCATTCGGCGATGACGACTTCTTCCGCATGTCCTTCGCCTATCCCGAAGACACGCTGCGAGACGCCGTGAAGCGGCTGGCCGCCTCTCGCCGGTGACCGTACACCTCGACACCGTCGTCGAGAACGATCATTTCCTGAACGTGACGCAGGTCAGGACCGAGCGGGATCCGGGGACCACCCATACGGTCGATCGGATCCCGCTCTACGAAGTCTACATGCGCATGGCGGAGGAGCTTGCCAAGCGTTCGACCTGCGCGCGTGCTCAGGTCGGAACGGTCATCACCGACGCATCGCTCTCCAATGTTCTCGGCATCGGCTACAACGGCAACGCGAGTGGCCTCCCCAACCGCTGCGATTCTCACGAGCCGGGTCGCTGCGGTTGTATCCATTCGGAGATGAACGCGCTCGTAAAGGCGCCGGGGTCGATGCGCGACAAGGTCGTCTTCGTGACCATGAGCCCCTGCACCATGTGCGCGAAGCTGATCATCCAGAGCGGCGTGACGCACGTGTTCTATCGTGCCGCGTACCGCGAGCCGGTGGGACTCGAGGTTCTCCTGCAAGGCGGGATCGTCCCGGTCAAGTACGACCGCTGGATGTCCGAATGGCGCTGATCCCTGGATTCCGTTCGGTCGTCTTCGACTGCGATTCGACCCTCGCGAGCGTGGAGGGCATCGACGAGCTCGCGGGTGAGCGGATCGATGAGATTCGCGCCCTGACCGAATCGGCCATGCGCGGCGAGGTCGCGCTCGAGGACGTCTACGGGCGACGCCTCGAGATCATCCGCCCCACCCGTTCGAGCGTCGAGCGCCTCGGGCGGCTGTACATCGAGCGGCTGGTGGAGGACGCCCGCGAGACGGTTGCCGCGCTGCTCTGGCTCGGGAAGGACATCCGGATCATCTCGGGTGGGCTACGTCCCCCGGTCGTCGCACTCGCCGGCGAACTCGGCCTCCCGTCGCACTCGGTCGCGGCCGTGGGGATCCAATTCCATTCCTCTGGCGAGTATGCGGGGTTCGATCGCGAGTCGCCGCTCGCCAGGAGCGGGGGGAAACCGGTCGTCCTCGAGGGATGGTCGCTTGCCCGCCCCTCCATCCTGATCGGCGACGGAGCGACCGATCTCGAAGCCCGACCGGCGGTCGACTGCTTCGCGGCTTATATGGGCATCGCCCACCGCGAGAACGTCGCGGCCTCCGCCGACGTGGTCCTCTCCTCCCGCTCCCTTGCGCCCGTCCTCGCGCTCGCCTCCAATTCCGAAGACCGTCGCCGACTACACGGCTCGAGCTGGTCTGACCTCCTCGATCATGGTCACGCCTTGCTGGACACTGACCGATAGCGCATTCTACGGCCGCGATCGGCAAACTGGCACCTGGCAATCTCGATCATGACTCCCTTCGGCCGTTTCTTTCTTCCGGGCCCGACCGAGATCCACCCCGATATCCTGGCGGCGCAGAACCGCGCGGTGATGGGGCACCGCGGGCGTGGCCTCTCGGATCTGCTGGCGGCTGCCGACCCCGTTCTGCGGAGCATCTTTCGCACGGAGCGGCCGGTCTACGTCTCCACGTCGTCCGCCACGGGGCTGATGGAAGCCGGTATCCGGAACGGCGTTCGGCGTCGGGCGCTCGCCCTCGTAAATGGTGCCTTCAGTGAGCGTTTCAGGGACCTGGTCACCGCCTGCGGCCGCGAAGTCGAGACCTACGAGGTGGGCTGGGGCGAGGCGCACAGCGCCGACGAGGTCGAGCGGCGGCTGCAAGCCGGTGGATTCGACGCCGTCACGGTGGTCCACTCCGAGACCTCCACAGGAGTGCTGAACCCGCTTCGCGACATCGCGTCGGCCGTACGATCGGCGGAACAGGCGGTTGGTGACGAGATCCTCCTTCTGGTCGACGGCGTCACGAGCGTCGGCGGCGGCCTGGTCGAGACCGACGCGTGGAGTCTGGACTGGATCCTGACAGGTTCGCAGAAGGCGCTCGCGCTTCCGCCGGGGCTCGCGTTCGGGTCCGCGAGCGCCCGGATGCTGGCGCGCGCCGAGAGCTTGCCAGGGCGTGGCCAGTACTTCGACCTTCCGGAGTTCGACCGCTACTGGAAGAAGCATCAGACCCCGAACACACCGGCCGTGACTCTACTGTTCGCTCTGGCCGCACAGCTCGAGCGAATTGCGGCCGAAGGCGTGGAGGCCAGGGCCGAGCGGCACACGCGGATGGCGCAGCGCTGCTGGGCGTGGACGGAGGGGGAAGCGGCTCAGTCCGGCCTTGCGCTCTTCGCACCGGAGGATGCGCGATCGCCTACGGTCACCGCCATACGGGTCCCGGAGCGGATCCCGGGGAGCCAGGTGGTAGCCGCCCTGAAGAGTCGGGGATACACGATCGGCTCGGGTTACGGCAAGCTCAAGGACGAGACTATCCGGATCGGCCACATGGGTGATCATACTGTTGATGGATTGAACCAGCTCCTGCGGGAGCTCGAGGAGGTCGTTGGAGGATGACGGCGGAAGAGACACGCTATCGGGTGCTCGTCACCGACGAGGTCGACCCCGAGGGAATCGCGCTGCTTCGCGGCGCTGCGCAGATAGAAGTCGTGGAACGGCCCACGCGGCCGCTTCCAGAGCTGCTCGATGAGATCGCCGAGTACGACGCGCTCATTGGTAGGAGCGCCACCCGCGTCTCCGCGGAACTGCTCGACCGCGGAACGCGGCTGAAGGTGATTGGCCGCGCCGGTGTCGGCGTCGACAACGTGGACCTGGACCGCGCCACAGAGCTCGGCATCGCGGTGATCAACGCGCCCGGCGGGAACACCGTCTCGGTGGCGGAGCTCGTCTTCGGCATGCTCATCTCGCATCTCCGGCACATGCACGTCGCGATCGAGACGATGCGGGCCGGTGAGTGGCGCCGTTCACAGCTCGCGGGAGCCGAATTGCGCGGCAGGACGATGCTGATCGTCGGCCTCGGACGCATCGGCAGCGAGGTGGCCAGACGCGGGCGGGTGTACGGGCTCGGACTCCTGGCCTATGACCCGTACGTCTCACAGTCCAGGTTCGACGAGCTCAGAGTCGAGCGGGTCGAGAGCCTCGACGACGCGCTGGAGATGGCGGACGTGGTGACCGTTCACGTCCCGCTGACGTCTGAAACCCGCGGGATGATTGGAGCCGCTGAACTGGAGCGCCTCGGGCCCCGCGGATTGGTTCTGAACTTCGCCCGCGGTGGGATCGTCGATGAAGACGCGCTGGTCGAGGCACTTCGGGAGCGCCGCGTCGCGGCGGCGATGCTCGACGTGTTCGAGAACGAGCCACTCGCCAGGGACCACCCGCTCCGGAAGCTTCCGAACGTGCTACTGACGCCCCACCTGGGTGCTTCGACCGCCGAGGCCCAGCGTAACGTGGCTCTCGAAGCATGCGCCGCCGTGCGTGACGCTCTCGTCACCGGTGACCTGAGCGCCGCGATGAACGCAGCGGGCGTCGGCGGGGCCGGGTTGGGGGAGATCCGACCGCTGCTTCAGCTCGCCGACCGTCTCGGCCGGCTCGGCCGCGCGTTGCTCCCGACAGGGCTGAGCGCCCTCGAGCTACGCTACTCCGGCCCCCGGGCCGCGGCGGCCAAGCCCCTCCTCCTCTCCGCTTTGCAGGGCGCTATGCAGGATGTGGTGGACCGGCGGGCCATCAACCTGGTCAACGCGCAGCACGTTGCGAACGAGCGTGGCATCGAGACCGCGTGGACCCACGTCTCTCCGCAGCACGAGCTGGGTGAGGAGATCGAGCTGCGGATCGAGGGAGGGGCTCGCAGTCTCCGGATCGGTGGAGCACTGCTCGGCGAGGCCCATGGCCGGATCACCCGGATCGGGGCGTTCCGGGTGGATATCGCGCCACGCGGCACTCTGATCGTCATGCGCAATCGCGATGTCCCAGGCGTCATCGGGCGGGTGGGCACGCTGCTCGGGGAGTGGCAGGTAAACATCGCAGAGTATCACCAGGCCCGGCTCCAGGCCGGTGGGGAGGCACTCGCCGCCGTCCAGATCGACGGCCGGCTCTCCGCCGAACAGCTCGAGGAGCTCTGCACCCTGCCCGAGCTGCTCGACGCCAGACAGGCGGTGATGGAGGGGTGAGGGAGAAAGCCATCGGCTATCCGCTCTCGACTATCTGCGCCCGCTGGGTACGCCGCTTGCGCTGACCCGCGGGTGTTCCATCGGCCGCTGCCGACGACCGACAGCCGATAGCCGATAGCTGATAGCTGATAGCTTTTCTCTTCCATGTCCCTTCGCCGCTGGTTTCGAGAAATGATGCTGGGCGGTGACGCCGAAGGCGGCGACGTCCCACCCCATTCGGCGCTCGTGACCACCCTTCTCGGCCGCAAGGAGGAGCGGAGGCGCTCACTGGGTGATTACGATTCCGCCAGCTATCCCGTAGAGCTTCGTGAGCTGCTCTCGCGCCGCGAAGAGGTCGCTCGGGAACTGCTCCAGATGGGGATCACCAATGCTGAGAAGCGCGTCGAGGCGATCCCTCGGCTGCGTGAGCTGCTGCGGATCTATCCCCACCCCCTAGCCTACGAGACCCTCATCCACGCCTACATCGACGCAGGCCGCTTCGACGAGGCCAAGGGGGTCGCCTTCGCCGCCCGGCAGAGGCGTCTGGAATGCGCCGGTTCCGAGCATCCCGAGATTCGCGCCGAGATCGAACGGCTGCATGAGTGGAGCTCGGAGGACGTCGAGGAGCTGCAACGTGACCGCGCCCCATCCAAGGCAGCGCCGTAGACCCATCGCCCGATCTTAGCATTCCCCGGCGTCTCCCCGCCTCGTAAATTCTTCCAGTACCATACCGCCGCTCTCCCTCACGCCGGGGGGTTCGAGCTACCCCGTCCGCCTCCCCCCCGCCAATCCCATGCTGACGACTTCCCCTTCCCCATGGCTGCAGGCGCTCGTCGCGAACGTGCAGGATGCCATCGTCGTCCTCGACGCGTCGGGCCAGGTCATATTCGAGAGCCCTTCCGCATGCGACACGCTCGGCGTTCCGCCGACCGACTCCGCCGGCGTCTTCAGAATGGAGCGCATCCACCCGGATGAGCGGGACGCGGTGATCGACTCATTCGAGCGAACGATCGCCGTCTCGGGTTCGGTCGCCCGGGCGACGTACCGGTTCCGCCGGGCCGATGGGTCGTGGCAGCATTTGGAGGCCGTCGCCAAGAATCTCCTGAACGACCCGCGCTTCGGGGGCGTGCTGATCACCCTCCGGGATGTGACGGAGCGCACGCTGGCGCTCGAGGCGGCCGAGCGCGCAGGTCGAGCTCGGGACGAGTTTCTGGCGCGCATGAGCCACGAGCTGCGAACCCCCATCCACGCGATTCTCGGGTGGGCGGAGCTCCTGATCGCTGCGGACGCCACCGAGATCGAGGAGGGAGTGGTGCAGATCACGGCGGCGGGAAAGCACCTCCTTCGGCTGGTCGAGGACGCCCTCGATGTGGCGGCGGTCCAGGAAGGACGTGTCACGCTCGATATCACCCCTGTCGACATTTCGGAAGTGGTGACCGAGGCCATCGACCTCGTCCACCCCCTCGCCGTGCGGCGGGACGTCCGGATCCACCTCGCGTCCGAATGTGTGGGGACCCGGGTGATGGCGGATCGCGGGAGGCTGCGGCAGGTCGTTCTGAATCTGCTCTCGAACGCGGTCAAGTACAATCGGTATGCGGGCGACGTGAGAATCCGTTGGGAGCACCCGACGTGCAATCAGCGTAGAATCTACGTTACCGATAGCGGCCCGGGTCTGCCGGAGAACGCGCTTCCGCGTGTGTTCGACCGCTTCGAACGGCTGGGAATGGAAAAAGCCGGCATCGAAGGGAACGGTCTTGGTCTGGCAATCTCGAACCGCTTGATCGAGATGATGGGAGGCACGCTGGGCGTGCGAAGCGAACCCGGAGCAGGTGCGGAGTTCTGGATCGATCTTCCAGCCGGTTGAGCTCGAAACCCACCTCCCCTTCCGCAGTTTCGCTGCCCGGTCGGCTTGTGAGCCGCGGGCGCCCCGGCTACCATATCGCGCGCCACGATCAACCCCAGCGGAAGTGAAGCGACGGAATGGCCAAGGTTCTGGTTACAGGAGGGGCTGGCTTCATCGGCTCCCACATCGCGGATGCCTACATCAGCCGCGGCGACGAAGTCGTCGTGCTGGACGACCTCTCGAGCGGCAAGCGGGAGAACGTGCCTGCCGGCGCGGAGCTCGTCGTGCTGGACATCCGGGACGCGGCGGCGGCCGCACTCGTTCGCCAGCGGCGGTTCGACCTCGTCAGCCACCACGCGGCCCAGATCGACGTGCGCCGCTCGGTCGCCGACCCCAGGCACGACCTGAGCATCAACGTCGAAGGTCTACTCAACCTCCTCGAGGCCTCCCGAGACGCCTCCGTGGGTCGATTCGTCTTCGTGTCGTCGGGCGGCGTGGTTTACGGCGAGCCCGAGGTGCGGCCCACACCGGAGGATACGCCGAAGCTCCCCGAAAGCCCTTATGGCGTCTCCAAACTTACCGGCGAGCATTACCTCTACTACTTCCATCGTGTGCATGGGCTCGACTACGTGGCGCTCCGCTATGCGAACGTCTACGGCCCGCGGCAGGACCCCCATGGAGAAGCGGGGGTGGTGGCGATCTTCTCCAATCGGCTGCTCGCTGGCGACCCGCTGACCATCTTCGGCGACGGGGAGCAGACGCGCGATTACGTCTTCGTGGAGGACGTCGTTTCCGCCAATCTGCTCCTTAGCGACACTCACCTTGCGCCGGCGGCGGCCCTGGACGACCGTGCATTCAATGTCGGCACGGGTCAGGAAACGAGTGTCCGGGAGCTTGCGCAAACGCTGATCTCGTCGGCTGGGCGGGCCGGCGAAGTTCGGCACGCCGCCGCGCGACCTGGAGAGCTGCGGCACTCGAGCCTGAACGCCGAGAAGCTGCGTGCGCTCGGCTGGAAGCCGGGGACGAATCTCGAGATGGGGCTGCGCATCACCTACGACTGGATCACGGGCGGGTAGGTCCACCTTCGGCATCGTCCCGGGATTTTCGTCTCCATGCTGGATCGAGGCACCGACGCATTCATCAGTGAGCGACATCTACGCGCGTCCTCGGAACCTTCGCCCGGCAGTGGCGGCTTCGTCCGCGAGCGGCGCCTTCGTCCGGGAGCTAGGGCTCCCTCCGTCATCCCCGCGAATGCAGGGATCCAGTGGCATGGCGACCGAGCGCGGATGGTCGAGATCGTACTGGATCCCCGCATTCGCGGGGATGACGACGGGAGTTGGGATGACGACGGGAGTTGGGATGACGACGGGAGTTGGGATGACGACGGGAGTTGGGATGACGACGGGCGCTGCGATGAAGACGGGCCGGAGATGCCGACGGAGTTCCGCTACGACGAGCGCCTACGAACTAAGCCACCGCTGACCTGGCACCGATCAGCCGCTTCGCGAGTCGTTTCCCGAGCGCGATGATGGTGAGGACGGTCGGACGACACAGAGCTTCGGGAAACACGCTGGCATCACAGACATAGAGCCCCGCTACCTCCGTCTCCAGGTCGGTGGAGACGACGCTTCCGATCCGGACGGTGCTTGCCGGATGCGTGCCGCGGAGGGGCGCGGTGAAGATGCTCCCGGACCTGCACCCCGCCTGGCGCAGGATGCGCCCGGCGACCTCCTCGGCACGCCCGAGGCGCGTCCGATCCGCGGGGGTAATGCCCTTGGTGATGCGGCCGTGCTCGTCGACCTCGCCACTGAGCTCGTCTTTCAGCTTGATCATCACGCCCAGGGTTCGGCCCCAGCGGTGCCAGGTGAGGGGGAACGCCGGCCCTTTGCTAGCCATGATCAGCGGATACATGAGCCACGGGTCGATGAGAGTGGAGTAGAGAACGCCGAGATCATCATCGGGAAAGCTCCACGTCATCGGCGGATCGGATCCGACGCCCTCGAAAGGCGCGTGACCGTAGACCATCGTCGTCGTATCCATCGTCATCCCGCGTCCGGCCCCTTCGATGCCGCTGCGCCGCAGAAGCACCGCCGAGCCGACGCCACCCGCCGCCACCACCACCCGGTCCGCCTCGACCGAAAACGCCCGGCCAGCCCGCTTCCCCTCCACCCCCGCCACCCGCCCGCCTTCGATCCGCAGCCGTTCGACGTGGGCCCTGGTCCAGAGCTCCGCGCCGGCGGCGACGGCATCGTCGACCCATTCCGCCGCGTTCCACTTGGCGCCGCAGCGGCATCCGAGCATGCAATGGGCACCGCAATCGAACTCTCCGCCGCGGCCCGGCTGCATGAACTTGTCCTGCGGCGTCCACTCCATTCCCAGCTCACCCGCCGCCTCGGCCACCCGAGTGGACGCCATCCCTCGCAGCTCGGCGGGCAGTGGAGCGACTCGTAGCTCCCTCGCCGCCTCGTCCGCCTCTGCGTCCAGATCGATTCGGTAGCGGTCGCGCCACCACGCGGCCGGTGGAGCCGAACACCCGCAGTACATGCTGGTGGCACCGCCGAGCATGAGCGGGCGGATCACGTTCAGACCCTCGGACGTGAACAGGAGCGCGCCTTTGTCGGCGTAGAGGAGAGCGCCCGGATACGTTCCAAAGAGCCGACTGGAACGCCAGTCCCGACCGCGCTCGAGAATCAGCACCGGCTCGCCCGCCCGCGCGAGCTCGCGCCCGACGGTCGCCCCGCCCGGTCCCGAGCCGATGATCACGGTGCGTCTGGTAGTCGTTTGGGCCATCTACTCGTTGCCTGGCAGGACAGGAACTTGTCCCGTAATGAGAGGTACTTGGCCGGGTCCGCACAATAGCATCCACCCGCCTGAAACCGAAACCAGCGGCAATGACCGGACGCCGGTATCTCGTCGCAGCCCTCATGGTCGCCTCATGGCTCCTGCCGCCCACCCCAATGACGGGGCAGGAGGGCGCCGCCGTCGAGGCGTGGAACAACCCGCGGACGATGGAGCTGGTCCGCCAGGCCATCGACCGACGAACCACGCAGTCCGTCGATTCCACGCTGCAGACGTATACGGCCGACGCTCGGGGTTACGTCTATTTCATGCTGGACGCACCTCAACTCGAACGTCAGACGCTCGTCCGGACGGACCAGGTGGCGGTGCAGGTCTACTGGCGATCGCCGGACGACCTGCGTCAGCGGATCATCGGCTTGAGAGAACAGAAGGAGCTGCCCGTCACGGGCCTCTACTACTATCTCGACCGCATGACACTGGTGCAGGACAACTTCGACGAGGGGATCATCATCGCCGATGGCGACAACGTCGACAACGTACCGCACCCGATTGCCGCGGGCGCCGAGAGCGTCTACGAGTATCGGCTCACCGACTCTCTGACTCTGCGGCTGCCCGGCGTACCCGATCCGGTTCGGGTGCATGAAGTTGAGGTCCGCCCCCGCGACACGAGCCTGCCCGCCGTAGTCGGTTCCATCTTCCTGGAGGGGGGGAGCGGCGCTCTCGTCCGGATGGCCTTCACGTTCACCCCGGCCGCGTACGTAGACCCAAGGCTGGACTTCATCAACGTGACGCTCGAGAACGGTCTCTGGCAGGGCCGTTACTGGCTTCCTTACGAGCAGCGGCTCGAAATCCGCCGCGAGATGCCCGAGCTGGATCTTCCCGTCGGCACCCTCATCCGCACGCGACTGAGGGTCGGGGAGTATCGTTTCAATCAGGAGCTCCCGGAGTGGATCTTCGAGAGCTTCTCACCCATCACCCTGGCCCCGCGCGAGCAGCGCGAGATCTTCCCGTTCGAGCGCCCGATAGACGCGGAGTGGCGAATGGAAGGGTTCGGCGAGCCGGCCGCCGTCGGCGATCTGCGGCAGGAGGCGCGTACGCTCGTGAGGGACCGGATGATGAGCGGTCTCCCCCGCAGCCGCCTCGGCATCGAGGGCGCGTCGGACGTCTTCCGCTTCAACAGAGCGGAGGGCGCTTTCGTCGGCTTCGGGTGGGGCTTCCGGCCGGGTGAGCGGACGACGCTACGACTCAAGAGCGGATGGGCCTTCGGCGCCGAGCACCCCGTGCTGGAGGCGGCGTTGACCACGCCCGGCACTCGGCCCTTTCGTGTCGGTGCCTTTCTCAATCGTCGCGCAGAGGTCGGCGGAACCACCCCGGCGGCGGGTCTGACCAACACGTTCGCGGCGCTCGTATTCGGAGAGGACTGGTACGACCCGTTCTATACGAGCGGCGGAGAGGCCGCCGGCGAGCTCCCGTTGAGCCCCGAGTGGTCGCTGCTCCTGAGCGCGCGGCTTGAACGACAGCGATCGGCGGCGCTCACCACAACGTACTCCCTACTGGAGCCGGACGACCCGCACCGGCGCGTCCGGCCGATCGACGAAGGAACGCACGCTTCGTTGGCCGCAGGGGTCCGCTGGGATCCCCAGACGGTCACCGGGGGCTGGTGGAGCGAAGTGGAAGCGAGCGCAGGTGCTCTGCGCGGCAGCCAGTCTACCTTCACCTTCGCCAGAGCGCAGATCGACGGCGGCCTGAGCTGGTCCCGCTCCGCCCGCCGCGCTTCCCTCGAGCTACGGACCACGGCCGGGCTCTCCCTCGGCACGGTTCCCCGTCAGGAACTGTACCTCCTTGGCGGTCGCGCTGACCTGCCGGGTTACCGCCACCGCGCCTTCGGAGGTGACCGATTCGCACTGGCGCGCGTCGTCGGGTCTGCCGATCTCCTCCATCCGTGGCTCCGTCCACGCATTTCCGCCGCCGCCGGCTGGACCGGGGTCTCCAGACGCGGCCATCCCGCCCTGCAGGAGTGGAACGCGGTTACGACCGGCGGAATACGGCCCGCGGTCGGCATCGGCGCCGGTCTGTTTTACGACCTGTTCCGGGTGGACGTGGCGCGAGGCCTCGGGGTAGGCGGGCTGACACAGCTGATCGTCGAGATTCAACCGAACTTCTGGGACTTTCTGTAGGCGAGTCAGGAAACGCGTTTCGGCGACCGCGTCCCTGTCGTGCTGGGCGGCGGCACGGGCGAGGCGATGTCCCCACGCGGCCGCGGCTTCGGTTCCGCGGCCATCAGGAAGGCCAGCCACCTGAAATCTTCCGAGTTCTCGAGGCCGATCTTCAGGGCCATCGTCAGTGGCACCGACAGGAACATTCCGATCGGCCCCCAGACCCAGCCCCAGAAAACCAGCGACAGGACGACCACGAGCGTCGAGATGCCCAGTTGCCGTCCGACCAGCATCGGCTCGAGGAAGTTACCGAAGAGGGCGTTCACGCCGATGTAGACCAGCGCCACCAGCAGCGCCACCCCAGGGCCGAGCTGGAGCAGGGCGACCAGGATCGCCGGGAGCGCCGCGATGATCGACCCGACGTTGGGAATGTAGTTCAGCAGAAATGCCAGCAGTCCCCACAGAAGTGGAAAGTCGAGACCGAGCCCCCAGGTCACGACGCCGATGGTAACGCCCGTTGCCACACTGATGAGCGTTTTGATCGCGAGATAGTGCTGGATCTCGCGAACGATCTTCGCCGACCTGCCCAGCTCGCCGCCCCACTCGCGCCCCAGCAGGGCCCTGAGCTTCCGCGGAAAGCTCGATGCCTCCGCCAGAATGAATACGAAGATCAACGTGACGACGAAGACCGTGCGGATGATGTCCGTCGCGCCCCGGATCACGCCCAGCCCGATGCCGAGGATGCTCTCTGGGTCCATCGAGAGGAGCTCGCCTATCGGAGACGCATCGATCGGAACACCGCGAGCGGTGAACCACGCGACCGTGGCTTCTTCCATCTGCTGGAGCCTCTCGACGTACTGCGGCAATTCGTAGCGGACTTCGAGCGAGGCCAGGCTGACCATCCACCCGAAAAGGAAGAGCGCGGCGCCGTCGAAGAGCACCACCATCAAGATCGCCGCCGCCGTGGGCACGCCTCGGGCGCGCAGCAGATTGAGCAGCGGCAGGCTGACGACGGCAACGAAGAGGGCGAGTGCGAGCGGAACGAGAATCGTCGTCGCACCGCGGAGCCCCGCCACGACGATGACGAGGCACGCTGCCGAAAGCAGGAATCGCAGGCCTGGAGAGATGGGGGATGGGCTCATTTGCATCCGGCCGGAAAATAGCACGGGGCCGATTCTTTCGCCATGTGGCGGCGTGCTCGTCGTTGTGGCTCAAGGTACCCGGCGGGACGACGAGGGATCCATCTGGGTCGCGCGAGCGCGCGTCGGTCGTGGCGGGCGCACGTCTTGCAAACTCACGGGCGGCGATTCATCCGATCGCAGCCATATCCGAGCGGAACTGCGAGGGCGCCTCGACCGCAGGCCCTTCGCCCGCTTGCGGATCCCGAACCCGTGAGACCTCGATGCGCCCCATCGCCAGGCAACTGCTTGTCCCGATCCTCTGCATTCTGCCGCTAGCATCACAGAGCGGCTGCGCTCGCAATCCGGTCACTGGAGACCTCCAACTGGCGCTGATCTCGGAGGCCCAGGAGATCCAGATGGGGCAGCAGGCGGCGCAGGACGTCGCGACGTCGATCGGCCTGGTGGACGACCCGGAACTTCAGCAGTACGTCTCCCGACTGGGGCAGCAGCTGGCCGCTGCGTCCGAGCGGCCGGAGCTTCCGTGGTCGTTCGCCGTCGTCGATGATCCGACGCCGAATGCGTTCGCCCTCCCCGGAGGCCCGATCTTCATCACACGCGGCCTGATGAACCTGATGAGCACTGAGGCCCAGCTCGTCTCCGTCCTCGGCCACGAGATCGGTCACGTCACCGCACGCCACCACGTCACCCGCCTTTCCCGGCAACAGCTCGCGCAGGTCGGCTTGGGTGTGGGCGGAATCCTGTTCCCGGATCTTCAGCAGCTCGGGGGCATCGCGGGCGCCGGTCTTCAGCTAGTCTTCCTCAGCCACGGCCGTGACGCCGAGCGCCAGGCCGATGACCTGGGCTTCCGGTATTCGCTGGACCAGGGCTACGACGTTCGCGAGATGGCTCTCGTCTTCGAATCGCTACAACGCCTGGGGGACACAGGCGAATCCAGCTCCATCCCCTCCTGGCTCATGACCCATCCCGCCCCGGCGGAGAGGATCGAATATGTTCAGGAGCGGCTCGCTACCGTAGATGCGACGAGCGGCCAGCTCCGCATAGGCACACAGCCGTACCTTTCTCAGTTGGAAGGGCTCGTCTACGGGGAGAACCCGCGAAATGGCTTCTTCCGCGACGGCCTCTTTCTTCATCCTGATCTGCGCTTCCAGGTGGCATTCCCGGGGCAGTGGCCCAGACAGAACCTCGCGCAGGCGGTAATGGCGATCAGCCCGCAGCAGGACGGAGCGATACAGCTCACCCTCGCCGAGGAGGATACGCCTACGACCGCCGCGCGGCGTTTTCTTTCAGAGCAGGGGATTCAACCGGGGCAAACCGCCCAGCAATCGATCAACGGTCTCCCCGCGATCCTCGCGAGCTTCCGAGCACAGGCTCAGCAGGGGCAGACTCTACAGGGCATCGTCGGCTTCGTCGCGCACGGCGGGAGCGTGTACCAGATCATGGGGTATGCGCCCGTCGGCGTTTATGGCACCTACGATCAGCTATTCCAGCAGACGCTGCGGTCCTTCCGGCCGCTCACCGATCCTGAAACCCTCAGCGTGCAGCCCGAGCGAGTCTCGATCGTGCGGACACCTGAAACCATGCGCCTTTCAGAGTTCGATCGCCGCTTCCCTTCCGCCGTATCCATCGATGAGCTCGCGCTGATCAATCAGCTCACTGGAGCCGACGCACTGATCCCCGGCGGCACCCTGATGAAGCGGGTATTGCCTGGTTGACCGGTCGTCGATAGCCGCACGTCGGTGGCCGCACCCATCTTGCGTCGGAAGCGCATACGACGCTTATTAAAATCGAGACCCTCCCATAGAGCACCCCCGGCGTACCCACTCTTCAGAGAGGACCGACGCTGTGATCATGAACACCGACCCACGCTGCTCCGGCCGGACGTGGCGCCTCCTGCGGCCCTCCCTCCTGCTCCTCGCCGTTTCCGCGAGCTCGTTGAACGCGCAGACGGTCATCGAGGGAACGGTGTTCGAGGATGGAACTTCTGAGCCGATCTCCAACGCCAACATCCGCCTGATCGGAACGGATGGCGAGATCGTCGGCGGCACGCTGTCGGACCTCTCCGGGACCTTCCGGATGCTCGTCGAAGAACCCGGCACCTATTCGCTAGCCATCAGACACATCGGCTACGCTCCGGTCCTGGCCGAGGAGCTGCCGATCACCGAGGGTGAAGACCTTCGACTCGAGGTCCGACTCGCTCCTACAGCGGTACCCCTCGAGGCGGTGACCGTCATCGTCGATCAGCCCGCCACTTCGGAATCTGGCCGGCTCGGCGCATTCAGGCGACGGGCGGAACTCAGCCAGCGTATGGGCAGGGGACGAATCCTGATGCGCGAAGACATCGAACGTATGGGATCGAACTCGACGCGTGACCTGTTGGCGGGGCTCCTGTTCTCCAGCAGTTGCCAGCACAACGTCATGCTCGACGGTATCCCCGCGGTCGGACAGCTCACCGGAATCTCTCCCGACGACCTCGCGGGCATCGAAATCTATCGCGGCGTCTCCCAGATCCCGCCCGAGTATTACCGATACGGGATGTGCGGTCTCGCCCTCCTCTGGACGCGCGCCGACACACCCGGCGGGAAGCCCTTTACCTGGCAGAGAGCGGCCGTGGCAGGCGTACTCCTGGGGCTCCTGGGTTTAATGATGCGCTGATCGCGCTGGTCCGCCCCGATCGGACTGCCTCGTGCTTCACCAGGTCCGACCGCGAAGATCCTGGGCCATCCGGAGGTTCGCTTTCATAGCAGCATGCATCCTCCGCAGGACCTGCCGTAGCGTCTCACGCTCCGCCTGAAGGATCATCGACTGGTCAAGCAGTCTGATCGACGTCTCATGCATGCTGATCGTGGCATCCAGATACGCGCGATCGACCGCCAGGGCCGAGGCCGATCGGACCACTTCCGCGAGCCGCTGCCCCTCACGGGCAAACTCACGGGTCAGGCTGTTGGCCGGTGCAGCGACCGGGAGCCGGCGAAGCTGCTCGTCGAAGCTGGAGTGCTGCGCATTCAGCCGGTCGGCGAACCTCCCCACTTCGTGGAAGCGCGTCCTCCCGGCCACCTCATGGGTAAGTGCGATCTGTCCTGTATTGAGCTCCACCGCGAGCGCGAGGATGTTGTTGTCCCTCGTCACGCCTCCGCTGCCGCTGCCGCCCCCGAACGAATGGCAACCGGCCGCCAGAACGGAAGCGGCTGCACAAATCCAAACGCCTGCCACGGTCCATCGGAGCTGACGGAGCCGGGCCTTCATCCGAGCAATCTGCCCGCGAGGCATGGAAGGACGCTCCCGAGTCGAGCCTCCACCTTCACCTCCGCGACGTCGTCGGCCCGGGTCGGGCCCACGTTGACGACACCGATGCGTACGCCGTCCGCCTGCGCGCGGTAGACGAACCGCCTACCCGAATACACCGTCAGCGAGGACCCCAAGACGAGGAGGACGTCCGCCAGCTCGAACAGCTTCCAGGCCTCCGCTAGGCGCGGGGCGGGGACGTTCTCACCGAAGAAGACGACATCTGGCTTCATGATTTCGCCGCACCGGTCACAGCCCGGGACCCGGAAGCTGTTCACCGTGTGAACCGGGAGCTCGGCGTCCCCATCCGGTGCGGCACCGATGAGATCGGTCGGCATCCGCTGCTTCAGGTCGGCGGCCCACTCGGCGTTCAGATCCAGCAACAGATGCTGAAACTCGTCCCGATCAACGGCACGGCCACAGCCGAGGCAGCGCACCAAGCCCAGCGTCCCGTGCAGTTCGACGACCCGACGACTCCCGGCGCGCTGGTGCAGCCCGTCCACGTTCTGCGTGATGATCCCCGCGAACGTCCCGCCCTGTTCCAGCCGGGCGAGCGACTGATGGGCACGATTCGGTCGAGCCGCTGACATTCGCGGCCAGCCCACCATGCTTCGGGTCCAGTAGCGAACACGTGCCGATTCACTGCGCACGAATTCCTGATACTGAATGGGTTTCCGCTCGTGCAGACTTCCCTCCGGACCACGATAATCTGGAATTCCGGACTCGGTGCTGCACCCGGCCCCGGCGAGCACGACGGTCCGCGACGCTCGTAGCAGGTCTACGAGATCGTCCAGGGACGTGCGGTCGAGCAATTGTGTGACGATCGTCATGATGCCGGAAAATATAAACACCGGGCGGCTGGACGGGGAGGCGTCGGCAGGGCAGTTGTTCATATCGGTCCGGCGGCGGGGCAAGCCGTCACCGCATTCACGCGTCGGCGACGGTTCTCACCACGCGGTCCAATAACTCACCGACCCCGTGCTTGACGGCCATGGCCCGGAGGCGCTCGAGATCAATCTCCTCCGGTGAGATGCGCAGCATCGAAGTGATGTCCCGCAGATGCTTGTCCGAAGCTCCCTGATGGTAGTAGAGGAGCTTCTTCATGACCAGTTCCTCGGGAGGTGAGCACCAGGCGTCCAGCTCGGAAAGGATCGTGCGTCGCAGCCGGCGCTCGATCTGCGAAATCTCGATGGCATCCCCAGCCACGAAGAAGTCCACCTTCATGCCCGATGCGGGGTGGATCACGTTGAACTGCGATTTCACCCTCACCGCCTCCCTCGCCGCATCGACCGAGAAGTAGAATGCCGGAGGTGGGAAAAGACGCTCGATTACGTCGAGATCCGAGTGGTCCAGCACAATGACCACATCGATGTCGAGCGTCGCCCGCGGCTCTCCGTAGGACATTGCCGCGATGGACCCGACGAGGGCGTAGGTCAGGTCCCGGCCCTCGAGCCGATGGACGAGGTCGGTGAGGAATTCAGTGGCGAGCACCGAACGTCCGGCGAGACGCCGCCTCGGCAATCGCTTCGGAGCTCCACTCAGGATGAACTTCCTGGATGGTGGCCCGCAGCCTCTCCCGGATCAGATCCGTAGCTGAGAGCCCGGCCGCCACGCGCTCCGCAGAGCTCATGGCGCGGAAGACGGGCACCAGACCGGGGTCCAGGTGCTCGATGCGAAGGACGGGAGGGGAAGCGTTGCGCATACCCAAGCTTCGGAGCGCACAGTCGCTTCGGCAACCCTCCCGGAGGAAGTCCTCGACAGGTTCCAGAGTTTGTTGGCCTTCCAAGGTTAGATGGCGCAGGCTGCTCTGGATCGGTGCGACACCGGGATCGCCCCACAGCCGCCCTTGTGGGGCATGATCCGGCACGACGCGGGTGAGGTCACGGGGCACGGGCATGCGATTCCGCGAGAGCAGGCGCGCGCGAAGCGGGACGTCGGCTTCGTCTGCCACGACATGAACCTGTTCGGCAGTGCGACGCTCGCCTGGCACATGCCTTCGTGAAATCGATGTACCCCGGCTGGGACGACGGATACGCCGTTCTCGAAGACGACGAGCGTTCCATCCTCTTCTCGTCCCACAATACGCTGGACGTCGAGCAGATCTCGGACCGGATCACCTTCATCTGAGGATGGCGAGCGGCCGGATCGGAGAGGCACTCCGCCTGCCGACAACGAAAAAGCCCCCACCAGCCTCGGAAGGCCGACAGGGGCTAAGTCGTTGCGGCGTAAAGGCGGAGGCGGAGGGACTCGAACCCCCATGCGGTTGCCCGCGGCGCATTTCGAGTGCGCTGCCTTACCAGTTAGGACTACGCCTCCCTTGCTATCAATTCAGTCGGGACGGGCGGATTTGAACCGCCGACCCCTCGCTCCCGAAGCGAGTGCTCTACCGGGCTGAGCCACGTCCCGAATCGATCTGCGCAGCGGACGGGGTGGGATTCGAACCCACGAGGGCGGTTAAACCCCACACGATTTCCAATCGTGCTCCTTAAGCCGCTCGGACACCCGTCCCCACACTGCATGAAGCGCGCTCACGCGCCGCACTCATCGCAGCGGAGAGGGTGGGATTCGAACCCACGGACGCTTTCGGCGTCACGGTTTAGCAAACCGCTCCCTTGGGCCTCTCGGGCACCTCTCCATCCGTCCATCACCTGCCCTGCGGCAGGTCTCAAGCTGGGGCGGTAGGATTCGAACCTACGATCCCCGGATTAACAGTCCGGTGCTTTGCCACTCAGCTACGCCCCATTACGCACGCCTTCGGCGCGTAAAGTCTCAATCTTGAATGCTGAATTCGAATTGATCCAGCCACGCTGGCGCCGTTCAATTCAAAATTGAAAAATCACAATTCAAAATTGTAGTTATATTGCCCCGCCAGGGGTCGAACCTGGACTTTCCTGATCCAGAGTCAGGCGTGTTGCCAATTACACCACGGGGCATCCAACGAAAGAGCGGGAGACGGGAATCGAACCCGCGACCCTCAGCTTGGGAAGCTGATGCTCTGCCGACTGAGCTACTCCCGCCTTCGCCGGCTCGCAAGATAACAGCATTCTTCCAGACGAGCCAGAGCCACCGGTCGGAATTGAACCGACGACCGCTCGATTACGAATCGAGTGCTCTACCTCTGAGCTACGGTGGCGGCCATGGAGCCGAGGGGAATCGAACCCCTGACCTCTGCAGTGCGATTGCAGCGCTCTCCCATCTGAGCTACGGCCCCTTGGATCTGCAATTGTGAATTTTGAATGTTGAATCGAACGGACCTACCGACCGGCGACCGCGACCGCCGCGACCTCATCCAACATTCACGCGCATCCGCGCGCGCCAGTGGGCGGTACAAGACTCGAACTTGTGACCTCCACGATGTCAACGTGGCGCTCTAACCAACTGAGCTAACCGCCCGAACCACCGCACTCCCCATCCCCCACCAATTCGATATTCATCATTCAAAATTCACACGCGTAGCGCGCAATGGTGGGGGTAGGATTCGAACCTACGTAGGCATAAGCCGGCAGATTTACAGT
>JBBDRL010000078.1:0-22729 GCA_040905505.1 Gemmatimonadota bacterium
CGATCCCTGTGGGCTCTCCTCGCCGCGCGTGGATAACTCCCCCAGACCTACTATAAGGGGATCCAGTAGCATGGCGACCACGAACGCACAGGCGAGACCCTACTGGATCCCCGCCTGCGCGGGGATGACGATCGAACTCTAGTTGGACCCCCGCCTGCGCGGGGATGACAAATAGGCGCGGGGATGACCACTAAACGGCTCTTACGCGATCACATATCCGCAAGTTCCTACCCGCGGCCACGCCGAAAGTATCATTCCTGACCGGTGCCGGGCGTTTCCGGTGGCGGAGGCGTCGCGGGCACCGAATCCCCTGGCATCTGCGGCAGGGCCGGCGCACCGGGCTGCTGCGCCGGTGATTCGGCCGGTGGCTGCTGGGCTCTGATCTGCTCGAGCTGCGTCACCACGTCGGAGAAGGCCGCCTCGTTGATCTCGTGGCTGTAGAGGTCGCGCAGGCTGAGCCCGAGCCTTCCGAGCGGCACGAATGGCTGCTCGCCCGTCACGGTGCCGCGGACGATCGTATTGACATGCTCGTCGAGCGCCGCCGCATCGGCGCCCTGGCGTGCGGCCTGGCCGAAGCCGGTCGCTTCGATCAGCTGGCGGATCATCTCGCGACCCTCCCGGCGGATCCGCTCCTCCTCCTCGGTCGCGAGGCTGATTCCGTGTTCGGTCACCTGCGCCAGCAGCAGCTCCATCTGAACGAGCTGTGTGACTGCGGTCTCCAGCTGCTCGTCCGTCGCGCTGACGAATGCGCTCTGCACCTGCGGCGGCTGGGTCCGAACGAAGGTCGCGAACTCGCCGGCTGTGTAGGCGCCCCCATCGTACGTGGCGATCGGACGGTCGGCTTGCCGCCCGGAAAGTTCCCGCTCCGGTCGACCGGCGATCTCCCGGACCACACCGAGGTCGCTCGTGGGGATCTCGACGTTCGCGACCGCGGCCAATGAGTCCAGATAGGCGGTCTCGGACTGCTCGAGAGACTGCTGGACGAGGTATTCCCTGAACTGCCCACGCTCGTCACCCATCTCCGGCTGGCGCCGTTCCTCGAGGAGGATGACGTGGTATCCGAAAGGCGTTTCCACCACCGGACTGACCTCCCCCGGCTCCAGCTCGAAGGCGACTTCCTCGAACGGCTGAACCATCCGTCCGCGGCTGAAAAACCCCAGGTCCCCGCCGCGCGCCGCGCTGCCCGGATCCTCCGAGTACTCACCGGCGAGCTCCTCGAACGACTCACCCGCTTCGGCGCGGGCGCGGAGCGATTCCGCGAGCTGCTCCACACTGTCGCGCTGCGCCTCATCCGCACTCGTCGGCGTCCGCAGCAGGATATGACGGGCGCGGATCTCCGCGCCCGGCCCCTCCATCGCCCAGCGGCGCTCGAGCTCGGCGTCGTCGAACGTGGTGTCGGGCGAGATGACCTGCTCGCGTAGCATGCTGACGAGGGCCTGCTCGCGTACAGGTTGAATGAACGCCTCCATGTCCACGGCCGTCAGCGCCGTGTCTTCAGCGACGGCGGTTGCCAGGAGGGCATAATCGACCCACAGATCCGCGACTGCTCTCACGACCTCGGGGTCGGGCGGGATCTCCGCGTTCGCGGCAATGATCTGGGCCGCCTCGTCGACACGCAATTCCTTCCCCGCGGCACGAGCCACCACGTCCGTATGCGCGGACATGGCCTCGCCGAGGCCCCCGCACGCGCTCAGGAGGAGGAGGGCTGCAGCCGGCAGCGCCTGCCGACGGAGGGTCCCGACGTACCGTGACAGGGCGCAACTGAAGGACGTCATCACTTTCTCCGGCAATGGGTTGATAGGGGCAGGGCAGCCTTCAGGCCGCCGCCGACCGGTCTTGTGTCAGGGCGCGAAGCGCGCCGATCAGCATCACCGCGACCTCCTCGGGGCCACGCCGATGCAGCGTCAACGACAGCGGGAACGTTCGCTGCAACTCGACTTCGAGCTGGAATTCGCCGAAAACTCGCTGCAGGGATGCCATCTTGGGGACGACTCCCGAGCGGAAATTCAGTCGGGCGTCCCAGGGGCGTACTAGGATACGCTCCAGGCCGAGTTCTGTGCCGAGCAGTCGGAGGGCCGCGGTTTCCAGGAGCGTTTCGACCTCGGAGGCGAGCGGGCCGTAACGGTCACGGAGCTCGCGCCGCATCCTGTCCACGTCGTCCACGCTCTCGAGCGTCGAGAGTCGGCGATAGAGGTGCAGCTTCTGCGCTTCGTCCGGGACGTACTCGTCGGGGATGTATGCCGCGCCGTCGACCGAGACCTCGGTCGAGGGGTGGGACACGTCGCCCTCCTCGCCCTTGAGCTGCCGCACCGCCTGCTCCAGCAAGCGCATGTACATGTCGAACCCCACGGCGTACACGAACCCGGACTGCGCGGACCCGAGTATGTTTCCGGCGCCCCGCAGCTCGAGGTCCTTCAGTGCGATCCCGAAACCGCTGCCCAGCTCGGTGTAGTGCTCGAGCACGCGCAGCCGCTTCTCCGCATCCTCCGAGACGTTCTCGGGAATGAGCAGGTAGCAGTAAGCCCGGTGATGCGAACGACCGACCCTGCCACGGATCTGGTAGAGCTGTGCCAGTCCGAACTGGTCGGCCCGGTCGACGATGAGGGTGTTCGCGTTCGGCACGTCCAGACCGCTCTCGATGATCGATGTCGCCGCCAGGATGTCCACCTCGCCCGCGACGAAAGCGCGCATGATCTCTTCCAGTTCCTTCTCCCGCATCTGCCCATGGCCGACGGCGATCCTCGCATCCGGAACCAGCTTCTGGACCCGCTTCGCGAGCGTATGGATCGTGTCGACCCGGTTATGAACGAGGAAGACCTGGCCGCCGCGGTCGAGCTCCCGCTGGATCGCGTCTTCGATGATCGCGTCGGACCAGGGCAGCACGTGAGTGATGATCGGCTGCCTGTCGCGCGGCGGCGTCTGGATGAGCGTCATGTCGCGGATGCCCAGCAGCGAGAACTGCAGCGTGCGGGGGATCGGTGTGGCGGTCAGCGTCAACACGTCGACGGTGCGCTTGAGCTGCTTCAGCCGCTCCTTGTGCTTCACGCCGAAGCGCTGTTCCTCGTCGACGACCAGCAATCCCAGGCGCTCGAACTCGATGTCGGTTGACAGGAGGCGGTGCGTGCCGATCACGATGTCGACCGTCCCTTCCTTCATTGCCTTCAGGACGGCTGCCTGCTCCTTCGTGGTCCGGAAGCGCGAGAGAGTCTCGATGCGAATCGGGAACTGCGCGAGGCGCTCGGCGAAGCTGTGGAGATGCTGCTCGGCGAGGATCGTCGTCGGCACGAGCACCGCCACCTGACGCCCATCCTGCACCGCCTTGAAGGCCGCCCTGATCGCGACCTCGGTCTTGCCGTAACCCACGTCGCCGCAGACGAGGCGGTCCATCGGCCGCTCGGACTCCATATCGCTCTTGACCGCCTCAGTCGCCTGGCGCTGGTCCGGCGTATCCTCGAAGAGGAAGGCCGATTCCATCTCGCGTTGCCAGCGCGTGTCGGGCGAGAAGGCGAAGCCCTTCGAGGCCTCGCGGGCCGCGTAGAGCTCGAGCAGCTCGGCGGCCATCGCCTCGATCGCCTTCTTCGTCTTCTCCTTGGTCCGGGTCCACTCGCGCCCGCCGATCTTGTGGACCCGCGGTGGCGTCGCCTCGGCATCGTCAGAGACCCAGCGCTCGATGAGGTCCACGCGGTGTACCGGCACGCGGAGGATCTCTCCACCGGCGTATTCGATCACCAGGGTCTCGAAGATCTCCTCGCCGACCCGCACCTGCTCCATGCCACCGAAGCGGCCGATTCCGTGGTCCATGTGCACCACGTAGTCACCGGGCTTGAGTGCCGCGAAGCTCTCGATCGCGACACCACCACGGAACTGGCGCCGGCGCCGCAAACGACGGGTCCTGCGGAAAATCTCGTGGTCGGTCAGAACCCGGAACCTGGGCGCCGTGCCGGCCAGAACGAAGCCGCCGGTGAGTGAGCCGGTGGCCAGCGTCACGCCCTGCTCCACCTTCAGGTCCGCGAGCACCTCCTGAAGCCGCTCGAGCTGGCCATCGTTGTCGCACAGGATCATCGTCCGCTCACCCCGGGGCCCCGCATCTCGCAAGAGGGCGGCGAGCCGGTGCATGTCTCGCTCGATCGGCTCCGGCGGCTGCACGTCGAAGGTGATGTGCGGGGCCTCGGCCGGCGCACCTTCTGGGACGACGAAAAGCTGCGGGAAGCGAGCGATTTCTGCGGCGACCTCGTCCGGCGGTGAGAACACCCTCTCCGGGGCCTCCGGCTTGGCGCCGCCCTTCTGCTCGGCCGCGTAGAGGCGCCCCACCTCCGCCCAGGTGCGCCGCCAGTCGGCTACCGCCGTAGCACCGTCGAGCCGCACCAGCACGGCTTCGGGTGGAAGATACGAGAGCAGCGACCGCCGCGCGGCGGCCGCGTCGCCCCCGTCCTGCGCGGCCGGCGGCGCGAAGCGGACGTCCACCGGGAGGATACGGACCGACGCCATTTCTCCCGTGGAGAGCTGAGTCAGCACGTCGAAGCGGCGGATCGACTCGATCTGATCACCCCAGAACTCGACGCGCGCGGGCTCCGGAGTGCCGAAGCCGAATACGTCCAGAATCCCCCCGCGCAGCGCGAACTGCCCCACTTCCTCGACGGTGGGCACGCGCTCGAAGCCCATGGAATCGAGCCGCATGACGATCTCTGCCGGCCGGACCTCGGCGCCGGCGGCGAGTTCGACGTGCAGCTCCTCCAGCCGTTCTACGGCCGGCGAGCGCTCCTGTACCGCACGCTGCGTCGTGACCAGAACCGCCGCCCGCCCGGTCAGCACCGCCTCCAGTGCCTCCACCCGCAGCCCCCCGATCTCCACGTGCGGTTCGTCGGTCTCGTACGGCAGTGATTCGCGCTGAGGGAAGAGCAGCGCGCTGTCCTCGCCGAGAAGGGACTCCAGGTCGGCGACCAGATGCTCGGCGGCGTCCGGCCCCGGCGTGACGACGACCCAGATTCGTTCCGGATACCGCCGCTTCAGCGCGGCGACCAGTAGCGCGTCCGTCGAGCCGAGCAGGCCTTCCACCGCGACCGACCGGCCCACGGATGGAAGCCCTCGCTCAAGCGCAGCGAAGCCCTCTGTTTTCTGAAACGCCTCGACCAGGGAAGGGTGCGGCACGAGCGTGTACTACCTCGACGTACCTGAAGCGGAAATCAAATTCGTTACGGATTGTCCGAGCACGTGTCGATACTTCTTTCGATGGAGCCGCATTCGCGAGCTGCCTGGCATAGCGCGGACGGAGTGATGACGCGAAGACCGAGGAATACACCGCGGCAACGCAAAGGTGACCGGGGCGTCTGTTGCCCCAGCCATTCTCGCCCGTGCGAGCCGAGCGCTCAGCTCGCCGGGTTCCTTCGAGCCGATCCTTCGCCCGGCCATCGAAACGTCGATGCCCACAGGCGTCTACTCGAAAGAGAACCTCAAAAACTATCGCGGGGCGACGCGACACGTCAATGCGCCGGGGAGATCGCCTTCGGGCGGCTGGCTGAACGGCCAGCCCTCCGCCGCCGTGGCGCGTTCGGGTCTGATCGGGACGGGCGCTACCAGGGACGGCGATTCGGAACAAGACCGGCCGGTGTCGGGTTAGATTCGCAAGTGCGTGACGTTTTTCAACCGGGGGATCAACCATGCGATTATACCTGCTGCTCTCCACCCTGCTGGCGGGGGCGTCGGCCGCTGTCATGCCCGCAGCAGTTGCCGCGCAGGGCTATTTCCCGTCTGATCGACAGGCCGGCGCGCGCGTCTGGATCGAGAACGATCGGGATTATTTCAGAAACGGGGACCGGCTCGACGTACGCTTCACGCTCAGCGACGATGCCTACGTAGCGATCGTCCACGTCGACCCTGTCGGGAACCTGGACTTCCTGTTTCCCGCCTCACCGTGGGACAACGAATACGTGCGCGGCGGACGCATGCACGTTCTCCCGGGCCGCGGCGCGAGCCAGGGGTGGACCGTCCGCGGCACCTCGGGGATCGGCTACGTCTACATGATCGCCTCTCGTACGCCGCTGGATTTCGGTTCCTTCCGTGGCCGCAGTGGGTCACCCTGGGATTGGGGTTACGCGGGTCGTGCAGTGCGCGGCGACCCGTTCCTGGCATTCGATCAGATCGCCCGCCTGCTGGTGCCGCGATCCCCCTTTGGTTCGTACGTGGAGGACTACTACGGGTATTACGTGGGTGGAATCCATCGTTATCCGTCCTATGCGTGCTCCGATAGAAGCGACGGCTATGGCTGGGGCTGGACGCCTGGCTATGGGTCGTGCGGCGAGCTGGATTACTTTCTTCGCGACTACCCCTATTATTACGATACCCGCCGCTTCCGCGGTGACCGTCGCGGCTACATCGGCCAGTACGACCGCCTGGATCCGCGCCACGGCTTCAAGGAAGATCCGGAGGAGCCGGCGCGCGGCGTCACTCGGGGCGGCGCGAGGCAGGACGTCAGGGGGACGGATAGCGGCCGGGGCAGCGCCGCGCCGGTCACCCGCCCCGAGACGGGCGTAGATCGCCGCGACCCGGCGCCCGTTCGACCCGCGGCGCGGCCCGCGGCGGAACCGCGCGACCGACCGGCGCCACAGCGGCAGCCGCCGGAACGAGCGGTGCCGGACCGTTCCGGTGCTGATCCGGACGCTGGCGCCCGTCGCCCGGCGGGGGACGACGACTCATCGAGCGCGCCTGGCCGCAGACCCGCGATCGGGCGGCCCTGAAGCCAGCCGACAACACACCCGGAGTCAAAATGCAGATCCTCCGAACGGCCGTTGCCCTCTCCATCCTGGTTCCCGCGCTCGGTGGGTGCGCGCCGTCGTCGGCCGCGGGGGGTGCACCCTCCGCCACGAGCGACGCTGAAGGGGCGGCCGTCATCACCGCGCAGGACATGTACGCGCGGATTTATTTTCTCTCATCCGACGCGCTCGCGGGTCGTGATACCGGGAGCCCGGGTCTCGAAGCTGCGGCCGCGTATCTGGCCAGCGAGCATACCCGCTTGGGGCTGCAGCCCGGCGGTGAGGAGGGGTCGTTCTACCAACGCTACCCGTTCGCCCCGCGCCGGGGTAATCTCGCCGAGAGCCCGGAGATCACGGTCGAGCAGCGGTATCCGCCGAACGTCGCGGCGATTCTGCCCGGATCCGATCCCGAGCTCAGCGACGAGTACGTCGTTCTGAGCGCTCACTTCGATCATGTCGGCGTCGGCCAGCCGGTCAACGGCGATTCGATCTATAACGGCGCCGACGACAACGGCTCCGGGACCGCCGCCCTCCTCGAAGTCGCCGATGCCTTCAGCTCCCTTGCGGCGCGGCCCCGACGCTCCATCATCTTCCTGCACGTGAGCGGCGAGGAGCACGGACTCCTCGGCTCCCGCTGGTTCAGTGAGAACCCCACCGTGCCGGTCGATCAGATCATTGCGAACATCAACGTCGACATGATCGCCCGGAACGCCCCGGACTCGGTGGTCGTCATCGGAAAGGACTACTCGACCCTCGGTCAGATCGTCGAGCAGGTCGGCCGCGATCATCCTGAGCTCGGCCTCACCGTTTCCGACGACATCTGGCCCGAAGAGCGCTTCTTCTTCCGGTCCGACCACTTCAACTTCGCCCGGCTGGAGATCCCCTCCGTCTTCTTCTTCTCTGGCGTCCACGAAGACTATCACCGTCCGAGTGACTCGGTCGACAAGATCGATCCCGATAAGGCCGCCCGGGTCGCCAAACTGATCTTCTACACAGTCCAGGAGATCGCCAACGCCGACGGTGAGCCGCAGTGGGATTCCGAGGGCCTCGCCGAGGTGAGAATGCTCACGCGCTGAGGGAGGGGGGCGGTTGCCAGTTGCCTGCTGCTCAGAGCTGCTTTCGAGAGGTCCCCTGAGCCTGGGCCGATCAGTGGGAACACATAGGAGAAGGGGCACCGCCGAGGGTGCCCCTTCTCCGTAACTGGTAACCGGTAACTGTCCCCCCGTCCCTAATACGGCTGCGCCACCCCGAGCCCGAACGTGGCGATCCAGCCACGGGTCCGCACGTCGTCCAGATCGCTGAGCTGAAAGCGCGCCACGCCGATGTCCAGCGGCCCGAGGGAGAGGCCGCCGGTCAGCATGTTCCCGCCGTCGTTCGCCACCGCGTACCCGGCCCTGAGCTTGATGATGGGGAGGACCTGCTGAACTCCTACCGAGACCCGCTGATCCCAGGAATCTCCGAGGCGACCGTCGGTGAGCTTGTGATGAACGTCCGCGGCGAGGTGCGTGCCCGATGCCGGGCGCCAGGAGACGCCGATCCGGCTGACCGCCGGCGGCTCGGCCTCGTCATAGAGACCCTGTGCGGTCTGCACTGCACGGGACGGCGCCGAAGTCGGTTCGAGTGGCCGCTCGGTTGCTTCGTAGCGGTTCAGAAGGTCGCGCGGCGTGGCGTTGTCGATCATCTCGCGGTCCAGGGTCAGGTCCCGCAGTAGCAGATCTTCCGACCAATCCATCCCCGAGACCGCGTTCGAGACCGCCGCGCTCATGGTGACGTTGGGGCTCACGATGTAGGCGGCTCCGAGATCGAGTCCGTACCCCGACCCACCGCGCGCCAGAACGCCCACGTAGTCGACCTCGATGTCCTGGGTCGCGAGGAAGATCCGCGGCTCGAACATGCGGCTGCGCACGATGGTGCCTCCGCGGATGTAGTGCGCAGTCGCCCCGACGGAAAGCCTGCCCAGGTTGCGGCCGTAGCCGACGGCGAGGTCCCAGTACGACGCGCGTTCACCGAAGGTGTTGCCCACCGCGTAGTCGGTCCTGCCCTCTTCGTAGCCCTCGAGCAGCAGCTCGGCCAGATCGCGGCTCAAGGTGTGCCGGCCAACCGCGTTGTAAGCGATGCCGACACCCAGACCGCCGCTCGAGAGCGCCGCGATCGGAGCTCGGAACGAGAACTCCCCGGCCGTCCCGCTGTTGGGGATCAGCGCGAGCAGTTCGGTTTGCCGGCTCTCACCGACGTCGTCGAAATCCAGAAAGTCCGGAAGATCGGTGAATTCGGGGCCGACCAGCGTGCTGCCGAGGGCGACCTGCGGAAATCCGAAGCTCCATACCGGCGCGTCCGCGAGGCCGAAGTTCCCGGGAGCGAGGAACACCGCCTCGTATCCGCGGGCAACGCCCATGTAGGCACCGCCCATTCCGAGCTCCCGCGGGGCCGCGGGCACCTGGGCCCCGGCCACCCCCACAGACATCGGCAGCAGCAGCGCGCCGAGCAACAGCAGATTGCGAATCCTGATCATCGGTACTGTTCCGGTAAATGAGGCAGTCTTGAATTCGTCTCGATCCCGTTCACCGACTGGTCGGGCACCCATCAACGGGTCTTTCTCCAGGTGTCGGAAAAGGCTATCTTTACATCCTTTAGCCCACCCCGGTCGCCCACCCCTCAGGGCCGGCCGGGGACGCGACCCGGCCGGCTGCCGACAGTCGGCGCCCGCGATTCCAAGCGAGTGACAGTGCGTACCGAGAATATACGAAACTTCTGTATCGTCGCACATATCGATCATGGGAAGTCGACCCTCGCCGATCGGCTCCTCGAGACGACCGGTACGCTCCAGTCCCGCGAGATGAAGGAACAGGTCCTCGACTCGATGGAGCTCGAGCGTGAGCGAGGGATCACGATCAAGCTGAATGCCATTCGTATGCGCTATCGGGCCGCCGATGGCACGGACTATCAGTTCAACCTGATCGACACCCCGGGCCACGTCGACTTCACCTATGAGGTCTCGCGGTCGTTGGCGGCGTGTGAGGGAGCGATTCTGGTCGTCGATGCCACTCAGGGCGTGCAGGCACAGACGCTTTCGAACCTCTTCCTTGCCATGGAAGCCGGGCTGGAGGTGATTCCGGTTCTGAACAAGATCGACCTGCCGGGCGCCGAACCGGACCGCCGCCGCGACGAGTTGGTGGATCTGCTCGGTGTCGATCCCGCGGAGGTCCTGCTCGTTTCGGCGAAGGAGGGGGTCGGGGTTCCCGCCCTGCTGGAGACGATCGTGGAGAAGGTGCCGCCTCCGGTCGGACATCGTGACAGGCCTCTGCGGGCGCTCATCTTCGATTCGTTCTACGACAAGTATCGCGGCGCGATCCCGAGCGTCCGCGTGATGGATGGAGTGCTTCGCAAAGGCCTGACGATCACGTTCGGTTCGAACGACGCCGAGTATGAAGTCGACGAGGTCGGGTCCCTTCAGCTCGGCCATTTCGTGACGGACGAGCTCGCGCCCGGCGAGGTGGGTTATCTGACAGCGGCGATCAAGAACGTCGGTCACACGAAGGTCGGCGATACCGTCCTGGACGCGGAGAACCGGGCGCCCGAGCTGCTGCCTGGATATCAGGAGGTCAAGCCGATGGTGTTTTCCGGCATGTACCCTTCGGATTCCGACCAGTACGAGGAACTCCGCGATGCGCTGGAGAAGCTCAAGCTGAACGACGCCTCGCTCTTCTACGAGCCGGAAACCTCGAGCGCGCTGGGGTTCGGTTTCCGGTGTGGTTTCCTCGGTCTGCTGCACATGGAGATCATCCAGGAGCGGCTGGAGCGGGAGTTCGACCTGGATCTGATCTCGACAGTGCCGAACGTCGAGTACCGCGTGATTCGCACGAGCGGCGAAGTGATGCGGCTGGAGAACCCATCGAGCCTGCCGGACCGGACGACCATCGATCGCATCGAGGAACCCTACGTCCGCGCCCGCATCCTGGTGCCCGCCGACTACATCGGTGGCGTGCAGCGTCTGGCGCACGATCGGCGGGGCGACTTCATCGGCATGAACTACCTCGATCCCACGCGCGTGGAGTTCACCTACGACCTGCCGCTCGCCGAGATCGTGCTCGACTTCTACGACAAGCTCAAGTCCGCAACCCGAGGCTATGCCTCCTTCGACTACGAGCTTTCCGAGTATCGTCCGAATCCGTTGGTGAAGCTCGACATGCTCATCAACGGAGACCAGATCGACGCCTTCTCCGTCATCATCCACGAGGACAAGGCGTACGAGTACGGCCGGGCCATGGCCGAGAAGTTGAAGGAACTGATTCCGCGCCAGATGTTCGAGGTCGCCGTGCAGGCGACGATCGGGAATCGGATCATCGCCCGAGAGTCCGTGAAGGCCTTGCGCAAGAACGTGACGGCGAAGTGCTACGGGGGCGACATCACTCGTAAGCGGAAGCTTCTCGAAAAGCAGCGAGAGGGGAAGCGTCGGATGAAGCAGGTGGGAACGGTCGAGATCCCCCAGGAAGCGTTTTTGGCCGTGCTGAAGGTGGGGGAGTAAATATTTTCGTAATTATGAATTATGAATTTTGAGTTTTGAGTTGAACGACCAGGGGCCGGCTACGAGCTTGGCTTCGGACCGAAGTGCAGTTCAATTCAAAATTCAAAATTCAAATTTCTCTAAGCTATGTCTAACAAGCGGTGGATCGTCGGAGTCGATCTCGGGGGCACGAATATCGTCGTGGGGCTGCTGCCGATCGAGGGGGGTGACGTGTTGGGTTTGCGGGTGCTGCCGACGGAATCCCATCGCGGCGCCAAGTCCGTCGTCGATCGCATCGTGGAAATGGTGGAGGGGGCCATCGCGGAAGTGCTCGACGAGTTCGGCGGCACGCGCGACGATCTGGCCGGCGTCGGCATCGGCTCACCGGGACCGCTCGACCGGAAGGCCGGGGTGGTGATCAACACGCCGAATCTCGGCTGGCGGAACTTCCCGCTTCGGGAGCTGATCGCGACTCGCGTGGACCTGCCGGCGACGCTGGACAACGACGCCAATTGCGCGACCTATGGTGAGTGGTGGCTCGGCGCGGGAAAGGACGTAGACACGCTGGTGGGGCTGACACTCGGGACCGGCATCGGCGGCGGGATCGTGCTCGGCGGCGAGATCTATCACGGTATCTCCGACGTGGCGGGCGAGATCGGTCACATGACGATCGACTCGACCGGTCGGCGCTGCAACTGTGGCAACTACGGCTGCCTGGAGGCGTACGCATCGGGCCCCGCCATCGCGTTGCGCGCAGCGGAGGGCATCGAGGCCGGTGCCGAGTCGTTGCTGACGGAGCTCGTCGACGGCCGCCTCAACGAGATCACGGCTGCGACGGTATACGAAGGCGTCGTCGCCGGTGATCCCTACGCCACGGAGGTGATGAAGGACACGGTGAAGTTCCTGGGTGCGGGGGTAGCGAGCATCATCAACATCCTCAATCCTCAGATGGTCGTGATCGCGGGCGGAGTCACACGGGCTGGCGACCACCTGTTCGTGCCGCTCCGCGCCGAAGTCCGCCGCCGCGCGTTTCGCTCGGCCGAAGAGCGCTGCAGCATCGTCTCGGGGGTCCTGCCGGGCACGGCAGGCGTCGTCGGGGCCGCCGCGGTCTTCAAGAAGGAGACCTACGGGAGCGTTTAGCCGCGCCGCTGTCGCTCGGCCGGAAGCGGGGTGACGATGAAACGCGTGGGCGTTCTCGGAACATTCGTCTGGGACAGCATCTGGCATCCTGACGGTTCCTCGCGTCAGCCGGTGGAGCAGTGGGGCGGGATCGCCTACTCACTCGCGGCCTTCGCGGGGGCGGTCCGGGGAGACTGGAGCGTGGTGCCAATAGCCCGACTCGGTGCAGACCTCGCCGATTCGGCACTTCGCTTCGTCGGTTCTCTTCCGAACGTCGCTGCCCTGGACGGCCTGGAGATCCGCCCGGAGCCGAACAATCGGGTCGAGCTCCGCTACCACGACGGCTCCGAGCGTACCGAGCGACTCTCCGGTGGGGTGGCGCCTTGGACTCCCGACGCGCTCCTGCCGCAGATCGACGGGCTGGACGCTCTCTACATCAACTTCATCACCGGCTACGAGTTCGAGCTCGCTGGGGCCATGGCGCTGCGCGCCGCATCGCCGCTTCCGATCTACGCGGACCTGCACTCTCTCTTCCTCGGAGCGCCGGGCGAGGGCCCCCGGCCGCCTCGCCGTCTGCCACGTTGGGACGACTGGGCACGCTGCTTCGATCTGGTTCAACTGAACGAGGCGGAAGCGGGGCTGCTCGGCCTCCCGCGGTCGGAGCCCGCGGCCATCCTGAACGCGCTCCCCGGCCCGCGCCCGTCCGTTGCGCTGGTTACCCGTGGAGGCCGCGGGGCATCCTACGCGCAGCGTCGCGATCATGCCCCCGGCGATCGATACCCGGCGTCGCCCGAGGGGGAAAGAGGAGAACCGCTGGCCGGCGAGATGGCGCTCGAGGGTGGCCGTCTTGGCGGCGACCCCACGGGATGCGGCGACGTCTGGGGTAGCGTTCTCTTCGCCGGTCTCCTCGAGGGGCGGGCGCTGGAGGACGCGGTGCGGCGCGCGCACCGCGCCGCCGCGGCCAGGATCCGAACCCCGCGGATCGAGGAATTGCCGGAGGCGGTGGCGTCGTCTCTCACGGCGTGACCGCTACCCCCGGCCCGTCCGTCATTCCCGCACAGCGGGAATCCAGTAGCCCGGCTGCATAGAGGGAATGGACTTCGGAGCGCGGGGAGCGCGGCCGCGATCGGCCTGCTTCTGGATCCCCGCCGTGCGGGGATGACAGATCGGGTCATCCCTCGTGGCCCGTTCGTATCCGCCATGCCCCAGCCGGCCGCGTTCCGTGAACTTCACTTCCGTCGGCACCTCCGGAGGTGTTACCTTGCGGGCGATTTCGTGCCTCTATGGCTTGGGTGCAACCTAGAATTACGAAAGTCCGGGGGCCTATGAGGCGAGTGATCGCGGTACCTCCGACGCTCGATGAGCGCGGGTTCGACGGGCTGGTCGAGGAGGCGGAGGAGGGGGAAGCAGGGAGCGGCAGCGTCCTCGTCGATGCGCGCCACGTCCGCTGGGTCGACCCGTACGGGATGGTCGGCCTCCTCGCCGTGGGTCAGGAGCTCAGGGCACGGGGCGAGCAGCCGCCAGCTCTCGAGCTTCCGGAATCGCCCGAGGTGATGAGCTATCTCGGCCGCATGGAGTTCCTGCGGGAAGCCGCGGAGATCTACGACATTCCGGCGGGTGTCGGGCCGCGTAAGCATACGGGCGCGTCCAACGTCCTGCTGGAGATCACCAAGATCCGATCGCACGACGACGTCCACGAGGTGATCGACCATGTCCAGGAACGCGCGGGCACGATCCTCACCGAGAAGCTCAATTACGCGCAGTCCGACGCAGTCCCGTTCAGCATCATGCTGTCCGAGGTCTGCCAGAACATCATCGAACACGCCGAGAGCGGCGGTTGGGTCGGCATCCAGACCTACAACTGGGCCAAGCGCCTCGGCCGACAGGTCGTGGTGATCGGAGTCGTCGACCTGGGCGTCGGATTTCGCGGCTCCCTCACGAAGGAGCATGCGGCGCGCTTCGGCGATCGCTGGGACGACCTGACCGCCCTGCAGGCGGCGTTTCTTCACGGAGTGACACGCTTCCGCGACCCCGGCCGCGGCCAGGGGCTCAAGCAGATTCGCAGTCGCGTCCGCCGGTGGGGAGGCAAGATCTCGATTCGAAGTGGCACCGCGCGCGTCGCCGACATTCCCGAGTGGGATGATTCGCCCGCCACCCAGGACGGGCTCGCCGACTTTCCCGGCGCACAGATCCAAATCGTCCTTCCGGCACGTTTGTGACCGGAGGCAGACCAGAGGGAGCATGGAGACTGTAACTTTCGATACCAGTAAGGGCACCTTCCGCATCGAGCTGTTTCCCGAGGAAGCACCGGGGACGGTGGCGAACTTCAAGAAGCTCGTTGGCGACGGCTTCTACGATGGCATCGCCTTCCATCGGGTGATCCCCGACTTCGTCGTGCAGGGCGGCGACCCGCTGACGAAGGAGCTCCCGCTGGAGAGTCCTCGCGTCGGGTCGGGCGGGCCCGGCTATACGATCCCCTGCGAGACCAAAGGGAATCCGCGTACCCACGAGCGCGGCGCGCTGTCGATGGCGCACGCCGGGAAGGACACCGGCGGAAGTCAGTTCTTCATCGTCCTCAGCGAGGCCAACACGAGGCACCTGAACCGAGTGCATACGGTGTTCGGTCGGGTTTTCGAAGGGCTGGACGTAGTCGATTCACTGGAACGGGGGGACCGCATGGAGCAAGTGGCAATCGACGAAGCCGCAGCGAGTTGATTCCGATGCAGGCGGGACCGCAGCGATCCGCGCTCGAGATCGATCTGACGCGGCTGCACCGGCGCACCGTCACCTCGTTCTACAGCAACCTGGTGACGCGCCCGACCGGCCGCGCGGTGCGCGTCGGAGTGGAGCAGCAGCTCGTGGAGCTGACTGGCGCCGGCCCCTGTCTGTCCATCCTCGATTTCTCCCAGGTCCGTGTGCTGGATTATTCCTGCGCGGACGAGATCGTCGCAAAGCTCCTGCTCAATCAGCGCCTGGGGAATGGATCCGTAGAGGTCTATTTTCTCGCCCGCGGGCTCAAGGACCACCACGTCGAATCCGTGGAAGCGGTGCTCGACCGGCATCGGTTGCTGCTGGCCGCCATCACGGAGAACGAGGCTGCCTCGCTCGTCGGTCCGTCCGAGCCGTTGGACCGGCTCTGCTGGGACGAGCTTGTCCGGCGAGGGGGACTGCGGCCGCCGGAGCTCGCCGCCGCCACCGCGCTCACCGAGGGGGTAGTGAACGCCATCGTGCGCCGCCTGCTGGCCGCGCGCGTCGTGGTGCCCCTGCCGGGCCAGCGTGTCTGTCCGGTCCCGCAGCTCGCTCATGGCTGAGCCGGTCGGCGACGGCGTGCGGATGGGACGCTCGACGATGGCTGTGCACGCCGGATCCGAACCCGCGGCACTGGGGCGGCCGATTTCGGGCGCTATCGTGCAGTCGACGACTTTCGAGAGCGACCCGCTCGGAACCGGCGAGGTGCTCTACAGCCGGTACGGGAACAATCCGAACCACCGGCGCCTCGAGGAGAAGATCGCCCGGCTGGAGGGAGCCGAGGCCTGCCTCGTCGCCGGGAGTGGCATGGCGGCGATGGGGGCGGCGCTCCTGTCATGCCTGGATAGCGGAGACCACGTCGTCGCGTCGACCGCGCTGTACGGTGGAACGAAGGCCTTCCTCGACCGTGAGCTCTCCCGTCTCGGAATCCAGACCACGTACGTGGACCTCGCCGCCCCCGACTGGGCGGAGGCGATACGCCCCAGCTCCCGCGTAATCCTCGCGGAGCTCCCCACGAATCCCCTCCTGCGGATCACCGACCCCTCGCCCCTCGTCGAAGTCGCCCACGGGTGCGGCGCGACGCTGGTGACGGACGTCACCTTCGCCAGCCCCATCAATTTCCGGGGGCTCGAACACGGCGTGGACCTGGTGGTCCACAGTGCCACCAAGTACCTCGGCGGACATTCGGATGTGACAGCCGGGGCGGTATGCGGTTCGCGCGATCTCGTCGACCGCGCCCGCGAACGGGCCCGGCTCTTCGGCACCGCCCTGGATCCGCACGCCGCATGGCTGGTGGAGCGCGGGATCAAGACCCTCGCGCTCCGCATGGAGCGCCATAATGCCAACGGGGTCACTGTTGCCGCGTGGCTGGAGCAGCAGCCGGAGGTCGAGCATGTGCACTATCCCGGCCTCGCTTCGCATCCCGACCATCAGGTGGCGAGCCGCCTTCTCGACGGCTTCGGGGGGATGCTCGGCCTGGAGCTCGTCGGCGGCGCCGAACGCACCACCGAATTCGTGCGGGCGCTACGGATCTGCACGGTCGCGCCGAGTCTGGGCGGGGTTGAGACACTGGTCTCGGAGCCGCGCTTCACCTCACACGTCAAACTGTCGGCGGAGGAACGCGCGGCGCTGGGGATTCGGGACGGATTCATCCGCTTCTCGCTGGGCATCGAGGACGCCGACGATCTGATCGTGGACCTCCGGGAGGCACTCGACGCCGCCTTCGGTGTCTCTGGCCAGGTGCGCGGATCGCGAGAAATGGGGGCCGTTGTGGGCTCGACAGGTAAGGGCGAGGAAACGGGGTGAGTGGAAGCATGTCCGAGCGGGAGCGGTTCGATCTGGTCGTCGTCGGTGCCGGTCCATGCGCGATAGCGGTCGGAATCGCCGCGCGGCAGCATGGCCTGCGGTGCGTCCTCGTGGATCGCGGCGCCGTGACCCAGGCGATGATGGAGCACCCGACCTACACCACGTACTTCAGCGGACCCGAGAAGCTCGAGATCGGGGGAATCCCGTTCACGACGGCGGGCGACAAGCCTACGCGCCGGGAGGCGTTGCGGTACTACCGGCGCGTCGTGGCCTTCTACGATCTGGAGATCGTGCAGTATCACGAGATCACGGAGATCAACGGGCGAGCCGGTGAGTTCGTCTGCGAGGCCGAGACGCCAAACGGTCTCCATCGTGAGTTCCGGGCGCGGAATGTCGTGATCGCCACCGGCTACTACGACAACCCGCGCCAGCTCGGAATTCCGGGCGACGACCTCCCGAAGGTCGAGTATTATTTCACGGAGCCGTTTCCGTACTTCTGGCAGGACGTGGTGGTCGTCGGCGGCGGAAACTCCGCGGCCGACGCGGCGCTCACCTGCTGGCGGGAGGGTGCGCGCGTGACCATCGTCCATCAGTTCGATGAGCTCGACAAGGGCGTGAAGCCGTGGGTGCGGCCGGATATCGACAACCGCATCGCGGAAGGTTCGATCCCCGCCTTCTGGCGACACGTCGTTCGCGAGATACGCGCGGACGGGGTCGAGATCGAGAGCCTGGAAGACGGCAGGCGGCAGACGTTGCGTAACGACTGGGTCCTGGCGATGATCGGCTACGTTCCGAACCCGCGCCTGCTCACCGATCTCGGCGTCGAGATCGACCGGGAGACCGGAGTGCCGAGCCACCATCCGGAGACGATGCTGTCGAACGTACCCGGTGTGTACATCGCGGGCGTTCTCGCGGCGGGGTACGATGCGAACAAGATCTTCATCGAGAACGGCAAGCTTCACGGAGAGCTAATCGCGCGCGCGATCGCGGGCGATCACGATCGGAATATCAACACCCGAGCCAAATGACTCAGTTCGATAGCAATCAGTGGGCGCTCATTCTCGGTGGCTCGAGCGGGTTCGGCCTCGCGACCGCCAAGCGCCTCAGTCGCGACGGGTTGAGCATCTGCATCGTGCATCGGGATCGTCGTGGCTCGATGCCCGCGATCGAAGCCGAGTTCGAACAGATCCGGTCCCATGGGAACGGTTTCGTCGCTCTGAACCTCGATGCCCTCAGTGCCGATGGGCGCGCCCGCACGCTCGACGAGCTACACGAGGCGATGGGGCCCGACGGGCGACTTCGCGTCCTCCTTCACTCGATCGCGTTCGGCAACTTGAAGCCGATCGCGCCGGTGCGCCCCGATGACGGCGGCGAGCCCGCCGAGGGCCAGCCCCTCATCGAGGACGAGGACATGACCCGAACCATCTACAGCATGGGTACGACGCTCCTGAGCTGGGTTCAGGATGCCTTCGCCCGGGGGCTCTTCGCTTCCGACGCGCGCGTCTTCGGACTCACCAGTGAGGGCAATCAGGTCGCCTGGCGGGGATACGCGGCAGTCTCCGCGGCGAAAGCGGCGCTCGAGTCCATCTCGCGCTCCATCGCGGTCGAGTTCGCCCCATACGGCATCCGCTCGAACATCATTCAGCCAGGCGTGACCGATACCCGTGCCCTGCGTGCGATTCCGGGCCACGACCGGATGAAGGATGTGGCCCAGCAGCGCAATCCATTCGGGCGGCTGACCCGGCCGGAGGACGTGGCGAACTTCATATCGCTCATGTGCACCGATGCCGCAGGATGGGTAAATGGTGCCATCATTCCGGTTGACGGCGGCGAGCGAATCGCCCCGATGTGACCCTAGCAGCGTAACGAATGCTCTACATACATGGCGTTGGCCATTTCCACCCCGAGAACGTCATAGACAATGCGTTTCTGGAGTCGCTCGACATCGGAACGGCGGGGACATGGATCATAGATCGGGTCGGTATCCGCGAACGTCGAACGGTTCTGCCCCTCGATTACATCCGAGAGACACGCAACGCGGACCCGCGGGATGCGCGTGAGGCATCGGAGTACAGCAACCCACAGACGGCAGCGCGTGCGGCCGCTATGGCGCTGGACCGGGCGGGGCTCGAGCCTTCGGATGTCGGGATGGTCATCGCCGGCGGATGCTCTCCCCAGTACCTCATTCCGGCCGAGGCCTGCATGACGGCGGCGGAGATCGGGATCGACGCACCGGCCCTGGATGTCAACTCGGCTTGCTCCAGCTTCGTCGCGCATCTTAGCTTCCTGGAGAAGATGCGGTCGGAGGCGCTGCCGGATTACATTCTGATCGTCAACGCGGAGAACAACACGCGTACGGTCGATTACACCGACCGGAGCACGGCCGTCCTCTGGGGCGATGGAACTGCGGCAGCGATCATTTCGCCACGTGTGCCGGCGCGGGCGAGGATCGTCAAGACCACCTTCATGTCGGATCCGACGGGCTGGGACAAGGTGACCATTCCCGCGGGCGGCTTCTTTGCACAGCAGGGATCGGCGGTTCAGGGATTCGCCATCCGCAAGACCGCCGCGACGGCGCTGGAGCTGCTGGACGGCCTCGAGGAGGCGAGCTCCGAGCGGGTTCGCTTCATCGGCCATCAGGCGAACCTGGGCATGCTGCAGTCGTCCGCGCGGCGTGCCAAGATCGACCCGTCGCGGCATCTCTACAACGTGGATGCCTACGGAAACTGTGGGGCGGCCGGGGCACCAACGGTGCTCTCCCAGAACTGGGATAGCTTCGAGGATGGGGACGTCCTCGCTCTCGTCACCGTCGGCTCAGGGCTGTCCTGGGGCGGTGCACTCACAATCTTCGGCGGGGAGTCCGAATGAAGTACGAGGAATACCTGGCGCGCACGCAATTCTCGAAAGAGGAACTGGTTGCGATCAGCTGGGGCACCCTGGTCGAGGATCCGCCGAGCACCGACTTCGGGGCGTTGCCCGCGCCGCCGTTCCTCATGTTCGACCGCGTCACGGACCTGCGAAACGACGGCTCGCGCGGTAGAATTGTCGCCGAGCAGGATGTACGCTTCGACGAATGGTTCTTTCAGTGCCATTTTCGCGTCGATCCCGTCCAGCCGGGATGTCTCGGTGTAGACGCCGTCTGGCAGCTCCTCGGCCTGTACTGCTCGGTCCGCGGCTCGCCGGGAATCGGCCGGGCCCTCGGGTGTAAGGAGGTCGAATTCTTCGGCCAGATCCGGCCGCACGACCGTCTTGTCCGCTATGAGGTGGATGTCCGTCGCTACACGGCGCTGAAGAGCACCGGGACGGCTATGGCGGTCGGTACCGGCAACGTCTACGTGGATGACCAGCACATCTATACGATCACCGACGCGAAGGTGGGGCTGTTCGAGGGGATCCGGTACACCAATTATCCGGCGAGGAGCGAGAACGCCTCGGGCGGCGTGCTGAAGCGATGACCGTGAGCTCGGCCGGGGAGGGGCGGGAGCTGACGCCGGCCGAAGTGCTGGCGCTGGTTCCGCAACAGCGGCCCTTCCGGTTCATCGACGAGATCCTCGAGATGGACGACCAGCACATCGTCGGGAAGTACAAGTTCCGGCAGGAGGAGACCTTCTATCCCGGGCATTTCCCGAACATGCCGATTACACCGGGTGTGATTCTACTGGAGACCATGGCGCAGACGGGCGTCGTCGCACTCGGCATCTACCTCAAGGCGCTCGAGGTCGATCTCGATGAGCTGAAGCAGTGGAAGTCCATCTTCAGCGACGCGCAGGTCGAATTCTTCGACCGCGTCCTGCCCGGCGAGGCGGTCGTCTGTCGTGCCGAGAAGGTGTTCTGGCGCCGCAACAAGCTGAGATCCACGGTGGAAATGCGGAAGGAGAACGACGACTTGATTGCCACATGCACGCTGTCCGGAATGGGGGTAAGGCTTGGCTAGGAGGGTAGTGATCACAGGGCTCGGCATTCTCGCGCCGAATGGTCACGGTCTGCGTGACTTCGAGGAGGCGCTGCGCGCGGGCCGTTCGGGGATCCGGTTCTACGAGAAGCTCAGGGAGCTGAAGTTCGCTTGCCAGGTCGGCGGCGTACCGCAGAACGTCGAGGCCATCAAGGAGCGCTACTTCGACGAAGAGGCGCGCTTTTCGATGAAGTCGAATGTGGTCGCGTTCGGGGCGATCACCGCGGTCGATTGCTGGAAGGATGCCGGCCTCGAGCTACCGGACCCCAACGACGAAGCGGACTTCGAGACCGGGGCGATCGTGGGCACCGGCGTCGGCGGCAACGACCTGATGTGCGGCTATGCCGCGCCCACGATCGATGCCGGCCGAGCCCGCCGCATGGGAAGCACCATCGTCGAGCAGGTGATGTGCAGTGCCGTGAGCGCCCGGATCGGAGGCCTTCTGGGCCTGGGCGGTCAGGTCACGACGAACAGCAGCGCCTGCACGACCGGTACGGAAGCCGTCATCCAGGCGTACTGGCACATTCAAGCGGGGCGAGCCGAACGGATGCTCGCGGGCGGCGCGGAGGCGGATTCCCACTATACCTGGGGCTCTTTCGACGCGATGCGGGTGCTGTCGGCCAAGTTCAACGACGAGCCCGAGCGGGCATCGCGACCGATGAGCGCGAGCGCCGCCGGCTTCGTGCCAGGCTCGGGCGCGGGGATGCTCATGCTCGAGAGCCTCGAGAGCGCACAGCGCCGGGGCGCTCGGATCTACGCCGAGATCCTCGGCGGTCAGGTGAATTGCGGCGGTCAGCGGGGCGGCGGTAGCATGACCGCTCCGAACCCGGCCGGCGTGCAACGGTGCATTCAGGAAGCCCTGCGCGCCGCGGAGGTCGATGGTCGCGAGGTCGACCTGATCAATGGCCACCTCACGGCTACGATCGCCGACCCCCGCGAGATCGCGAGCTGGACGGCCGCTCTACAGACGACGCCCGACACATTCCCCTGGATCAACTCGACCAAGTCCATGGTCGGGCATGCGCTCGGCGCCGCGGGGGGCATCGAGTGCGTCGCGTCGGTGCTCCAGTTGCACCGCGGCTTCGTACACCCCTCGCTCAACTGTGAGGACCTGCACCCGGACCTGGAGGCCTATCGTGAGAGGATCCCCCGCTCCGCGATCGATTTCGATGCCAGGATCCTGGCGAAGGCCAGTTTCGGTTTCGGGGACGTGAACGGGTGCGCCATTTTCCGGAAGTGGGACTAACAAAGGACTCTCGAGGAGAAATCGAAATGGATCGTCAGGAGACATTCGAGAAGGTAGTCGGCATTATCAAGCCCTTCGTGAAGAACACCGAAGCGCTGGAAGATGCGAACGAGCAGACGAGAATCTTGGAGGACCTGGGCGTCAACTCGGCCCGGCTGGTGGATATCGTCCTGGACTTCGAGGACGAGTTCGACATCGAGATCGACGACGAAGCAGCCGACCGCGTCGTAACGCTGGGCGACGCCGTCACGGTCATCCAGGAGAAGTCACAATAAGCCCGCCTCCGTGCCGCACAGCATCTCCGTTCGTGATCGCCGCGTGCTGGCTCTGCAGCGGCAGATCTCCTATCTGTTCTTTCCCATCATGGCGCTGGCGGCGCTATTCTGGATCAGAGTGGTCAGGAGGCTCACGCTTTTCCAACCTGACCGCACCCGCGCCAGATTCGAGGAGCTCGTCGGCGCGGACTCGAGCCCGGTTCTGATCTGCTCCAATCACCTCACGCTGGTCGACTCGGTGATCCTGGCGTGGGGTTTCGTTTCCCCTCTCAATTACCTGAAGCGATACTCGCGGCTTCCATGGAGCGTGCCCGAGAAGGCCAACTTCTC
>JBBDRL010000078.1:22739-27901 GCA_040905505.1 Gemmatimonadota bacterium
GGGCACGCTCTTCTGGCGGGCCGTGTCGTTCCTCGGCAAGTGCGTATACGTGACGCGCGGCGGCCCCCGCGAGGAAGTCCGGCAGACGCTCGGAAAGATCAGCTATCTCCTGCGTTCCGGCGAGCTGGTGTCGATCTTCCCCGAGGGTGGGCGCAGCCGAACCGGACGTGTCGACACGGAGGACTTCGCCTACGGCGTGGGGCAGGTGCTGCAGGCGGTCCCCGAGGCGAAGGTGCTCTGCGTCTATCTCCGCGGCGGGGCGCAGGAGGGGCACAGCGACTTTCCGGAAAAGGGGGACGAGTACGCGATCGATCTCGAGCTCTTCCGACCGACGACCGAGATGCAGGGGCTCCGCGGCGCGCGCGACCTTGCGACCCAGATCGTCAACAAGCTCGCTCAAATGGAGGAACGCTACTTTGCCGATCGGGAACGACCTCGTCGACCTCAGGGCACCTGAGATCGCGGGTAAGGCGGAAGACGAACGCTTCACGCGGCGGGTACTCAGTGACTCGGAAGCGCGCTGCTTGCTCGAAACGGCCGAGCCGGACTTGGCGCTTTGGATGATCTGGGCGGCCAAGGAGGCCGCCTTCAAGGCCGCACGGAAAGTCGTCGGTGAGATTCCCTTCGCTCACCGCTCGTTCCAGGTGGCGCTCGCTGCGGATGTAGCTTCGCGGGTGGGCGCTGAAAGGGGGGGGGCCGTCAGCGGGACCGTGGATGTTCTTGCCTGGAAGGGTGGGGAAGGCCTCTCGTGTCGGGTCGATTGGCAGGTCTCGGACTCCTTCGTCCACTGCATCGCGCGGGCCGGTCCCGATCACCACGCGTGGCGGACCTGGTCAAGCGTCCTCGACTGCGCCGAGGCGGGCCCAGCGCCGGACGCCGAATATTGGGAGCCTCGCGAGCGAATTTCCATCCACTCGCCCGCCTCGGCGGTTGTGAGGCGGCTCGCCAAGAACCTGGCGGTGGAGGCCGGACTCGGTCCGGTCGATATCGTTCGTGAACCACGTGGCCGCTCGTATGGACCGCCGACATTGTTCCGGCCAGGTGCGTCCGAGCCGATCCCGTCCTGGGACCTCAGTCTCTCGCACCACGGCGGGCTCGTGGCCGTTGCGCTTACAGGCCCTCCGGCTACTCCTTCGAATAAGCGCTAGGTGCTCGAGGTGATCATGCTCCAGACCGGCGTCAGCCCGAACACCACGAAGCCGAGTGCGGCGTGCGATGCCGTCACGCCCACGAGGGTGCGATCCCGCTCGAACTGAATCCCCCACATGAGCCCGGGTACCACGGCCACGAGGACGGCCGTCATGCCCCAGGGCAGGTGACTCGCGGCGTATACCGTCGTCGATACGGCGACTGCGAACGCGCCGGCGCCGTCACGCCCGCGCAGCAGATAGCGCGCTCCGTTCTGGAAAATGCCTCGAAAGACGAGCTCCTGAAGCGGCACTGCCACTCCCAGATAGACGAGTAGCTCGAGATCTAACTGCGGGGCGAGCAGCGCGAAACCGCTAGGCACGACACCCTCGCCACGGCCGACCACGAGAGCTGCAGCGCCGATTCCGGTCAGGACGGCGAACGAAGCGACCGCGGATCCGAGTGACGCACCCGATCCCCGGAGCGTCAATCCATAGAACCCCGGAGGGAACGGCGACTTGATCAGAACGCCGAGGGTAACGATCGCGAGCAGTCCAATGAGCAGCCAGTACCCGAAGCTGCTGGTTGCTCCCATCGACAGGGACGCGACGAAGAGGAGCGTGTACACCGCGGCCACCCACATCCAGAGGATTGCAGGGCCACTGCGGTCCTTTCTGCCGTTGGCTGCCAGACTATCGGGTGTCATCGCCGCTGGGCCCATTGCCCGGGATCGTCGCGATCAGGTAGTACCGGCCAGGCCCCCACGTCACCTGCGCTCCGTGCTCCCGGAGCAGGTCGAGGTCGGGTGGGGCGACGTGGAAGCTACCGAGAAATCGTCGCATCGCAGGGGCAAAACCCGGAAGCGTGCTCATATCCCCAAAGTCGACTATGGTGATCCGCCCGCCCGCGGCCAGGCTATCCCGCGCGTTCGCGACTGCCCTGGCCTGATCCTGAACCATTGACAGGCAGTAGGAGAAAAGGATCCTCTGAGGCCGCGTGCCGAGCACGCTCTCGAAATCGGCTTCTTCCGCGAACCCGTGAATGATGGAGGCCCACGGGCACCGCTGGCGCGCTACTTCGAGCATCGCGTCGGAGGCTTCGATGCCGCCGTAGCGGGCGGACCGTCGCATCCGGCGCATCCGTGCCAGATTCCGGCCGGTTCCGGGGCCCACTTCGACGAGGGTTGCCCAGGCCTCGGTGAGGAGCACGTCGAGCGCACGATCGCGGCCGAAGAGGTAATACTTTCGCGTCGCGTCGTAAACGTGCTTCACCTTCCCGTAGTAGGCGTTCAGGAAGCGCCGGTGACTCTCGAGGTCGGCATTCACTCGAGCACCTCGTAGAAGTTCACGCGGCGGTAGAGTCGTGATCGCTCCACACGGGAAGCTTCGGTCGATTCCGGCTCGACCAGGCGGAACCTGCTGGATAGGCCGAGCTCATCGATGATCGTGCTGTCCTCCACCGTCCGGCACACCACGCGGGCACCGGGAGCCGCCGCCCGATGGATGGCCATGAGGAGTGCGGTTCGATCTCCGTCGCTCAGCCAGTCCACGACGTCGCTGAGACAGAAGTGAGTCCATCGTTCCGTAGGTTCGCGTTGCAGCCTTGCCAGAAGCGAGGTTCGCCAGAAGTGCACGCTGGTAGAAGATCCGAGCGAGCGCTCATGCGTCTGCGGCCTCAGGTACACCGGCAGCGCGAGAGGCCGCTCGGCATTGAATCGGCCGGTGGCGATGTGCCAGGCGATCCAGTTCTCCTCGATGTCCGTATGGGCCAGACGGGAGGCGTAGTCGATCACGCCGTCTACGACGTCATCAGCCCCGACAGCGCGCAGGTTTCGTTCGCGCTGCGTGTAGTTGATGCCGGCGGCCAGAATCGACAGCGGGGAGCGGATCAGAGCGGCGAGCAGCTTGTTTCGACGCAAGCAATCCGAAAGCAGCGTGGCCACTTCCGACGCCCGCTGTTCGGGAGCCAGCTTGTTGAGTTGCTTGAGGTAATCCGGGGTGATGGGCCAGAAGCGGCGGACGATGTTGAGATTTCTCGTGTAGAGCCCGTGGGAATAGAAGTCGTCCTGGAACAGTTTCCAGCCGTCGACCCAGAAGTGACGCAGCGCGGGCGGGAGACCATGTGAAAGGCGGGCCACGATGGCCTGTGGGCGCGAATGTCGGCCTGTCGCGAACAGGTCATGGAGCTCTTCGTAGGGGGCAAGCGACCGTGCGGCGCTCACCTTCAGCCCGGTAATCGCGAGGTGCTTCGCATTGATGTCCACGACGTCTATCCGAGCCGGCGAGTCGGCCAGCATTGCGGCGATCCCGCAACCCGCCCCCCCGATCGAAAGCACGCGATCCCCTTCAGACAGTGAAAGAAATGCCAGATCAGGCTCGTTGTCTTCGAAGAGGATCGTGTAGACGAGAATGCGGGAGAAGATCGCCTCGTAGAGCCGATCCGCGAACAGCGGGCGAGTCCGTGTGAGACCTCGGGTCTGTGTCGCTTCGATGGGAATTAGGTCAGGAAAGGGGTAGGCTTGCCGGTTCATCGGGGGTCGAGTCCCGAGTGAAGTCGCCCCGCAAAACGCCAGCTTGCCGCGCCGCTTGCGCCTATGCGCAGTTCGCCACCGCGTAGCCCTTCTCGAGATCGACCAGCGGCGCCACATAGTCGCCGGAGAAGCACGCCGAGCAGAATGTGGCGTTCTCGTCCACGCAGGCAAGCATCCCTTCGAGCGAGAGATAACCCAGCGAGTCCACCCCGAGCTTCTCGCGGATCTGCTCCGGGCTCTTCTCCGAGGCGATCAGCTCCTCCTTGGTCGGCATGTCGATCCCGTAATAGCACGGATGGCGGACGGGCGGGGAGGCGAGGCGGAAGTGGACCTCCTTCGCGCCGACCTCTCGGAGCATATTGACCAGCCCCTGGGACGTCGTGCCGCGTACCAGCGAATCGTCGACGACCACGACCCGCTTGCCTTCCAGAACCTCGCGGACAGGGCTGTACTTCATCCGAACCTTGAAGTGCCGACCGGCCTGAGACGGCTCGATGAACGTGCGGCCGACGTAGTGGTTGCGGATCAATCCGAGCTCGAAGGGGATGCCGGACTCCTCAGCGAAGCCCAGAGCGGCTGAGTTCGCCGAGTCCGGTACGGAGATGACGCAGTCGGCTTCCGCTGGCCGCTCGATGGCGAGCTGCCGCCCGAAAGCGCGGCGGGCACGATCGACCGAATAGCCCCAGAGCCTGGAATCCGGCCTGGCGAAGTAGACCAGCTCGAAGATACACGGGGCCGGCGGCGTGAAGGTGCTCAGCGACCTCAGACGCGTTAGCTCGCCCTTATGGATGCGAACGACCTCGCCGGGCTCCAGATCGCGGATGTACCGCGCTCCCACGATGTCGAGCGCGCAACTCTCCGAAGCGACCACGTAGCCGCCGTCACGGTGGCCGAGCACGAGGGGGCGGAAGCCGTGGCGATCACGGGCGGCATACAGCGTGTCGCCGACCGTCAGCAGGACGGAGAAAGCACCCTCGAGCTGCGAAAGCGCGTCGTCCACTTGCGCGTCCACGCCCTGCCGGCGCGAACGTGCAATCAGGTGAACGATCACCTCGGAATCGATGCTCGTCTGGAACAGCGCACCCTCGGCGACCAGCCGGTCTCGCAGCTCCTGCGCGTTGGTCAGGTTTCCGTTGTGTGCCAGTGAGAGGTCACCCTCTGCGTAGCGCACGAGCAGCGGCTGTGCGTTGACGAGCCCCGCACCCCCCGCGGTCGAGTAGCGGATGTGACCAACGGACGTGTCGCCCGGAAGCTGCGCGAGGTCCTGCTCCTTGAAAGCGTCCGCCACCAGGCCGGTCCCCTTGTGGATCCGGCTCTGTCCGGCACCCGCGCCATCGAGCGCCACGATTCCCGCTGCCTCCTGTCCGCGATGCTGTAGCGAATACAGCGACAGGAAGACGAGCTTCGCGGCTTCCGGAATTCCGCTAACCGCTGCGATACCACACATGAATCAGGATTCAGGATTCAGGATTCAGGATTCAGGATTCAGGATTCAGGATTCAGG
>JBBDRL010000079.1:0-12556 GCA_040905505.1 Gemmatimonadota bacterium
TTCTCGCCGCCTGCGGCGCGCCCGACGATGAGCCGGCCGACGAGTTCCGGGTCGTCGTCGCGCGCTTCTCACACGAGACGTGCACGTTCTGCCCCGGCGGCGATCCCACCATCGAGGACTGGACGCGTTCGCGCCCGCCGCTGTCCCCCGAGGAGGTCCTCGAGGGCGGCTCTTACGTCGGCGGCTTCGTCAGCCAGGCGCGTGCGTTCGGCGATGTGGAGCTGATCGGGCTCACGTCGCCGGCCGGCGTATGGGGCGGCTCGTCGCGGAGCTGGAACGCGGAAGAGGTCTTCGACCATTTCGTCGGCCAGATGACCGAGGAGCTCGAGGCTGCGATGCCCGTCGACGGTGTGTACCTCTCGCTCCATGGCGCGATGGCGGTCCGCAACATCCCCCGCCCAGAGGCCGAGATGGCGCGGCGGTTCCGTGAGGTGGTCGGGCCCGACGTCCCGATCGTCGCGACCTTCGACCTGCACGGCAACGAGGACGCCGAGTTCTTTCGCTATGCGGACGGCGCGTTCGTCACCAAGCGCTACCCGCACGCCGACTCCAGGCGGCAGGGCGAACGGGCCGCGCGCTACCTGAGGGAGGTCATGGCCGGACGCTACGTTCCGACGACCGCCAGCGCCAAGCCGCCCGTCCTGACCGGCACCGTGCTCCAGTGGACGGGCGAGTCGCCCTCGATGGACATCATGGAGCGCGCCCGGCGCTGGGAAGACCGCGCTCCTGGCGCCTTCGTCAGCGTCTTCTATGGCTTCCCCTGGTCCGACGTGCCGGACATCGGCGCTCAGGTGCAGGTGATGACGAACGCCGACCAGGAGCTGGCCGACGAGATCGCCCGGGACATGGCCGACTTCATCTGGCGCGTTCGCGAGGACTTCGCGAGCGGCGAATTCCCCCAGCCGGCCGACGCGGTCGCCCGGGCGCGTGCCGCCATCGCCGCCGGTGAGACGCCGGTCGTCCTGGCCGATTACTGGGATCGGCCCGGCGATGGGACGTGGACGCTGCGAGAGCTGATGGAGCAGGACGTCGGCCGGGTGCTCTTCGCCTCCCTCTCCGCCGAGCCGACGCTGGACCGCATCTGGGAGGCGAACCTTCAGTCGGGTGATCCGTTCGATGACGAGGTGGGCGGGTACACCGGCGAGCAGGCCGGCGAGCCGGTCCGCATCACGGGCACGCTGGTTTGGCGGGGTGAGCGCTTCGGCTACGACCGGGTAGCCGTCATCGAGTACGGTGACGAGAACATGCTGATCCTGGTGCCCGCGTACCAGCAGACGACCCGGCCCGAGCAGCTCCGGTTCGGTCCCATCGAGCCGGACAGCTTCGACGTCTTCGTCTCCAAGACCCGCGTGCACTTCCGCGGCGGGTTCGACGAGACCGGCTACGCGCCGACCAGCATCATCGTCGACGCGCCCGGCGACTGGTTCGGTACCGTGCGGCTCGACGCGCTGCCGTACGAGCACGGGCCGATCGATCAGCTATACCCGTTCGGGACACCGGTGGTGGAGTGAGGTACGCTTGCCCGTCCGCCCTCTGATCTGGTTTCTCGCGATTCGTAGATGAGAGAGGTCTGAGTAAGCTCGCTACCCTGTCATCTTCCCCGCGATGCCGAAGGTGAGAAACTCACGCAGCAGCGAGGTCGTGCGGTAACGCCGCATCTCACTCCAGAGGAGTTGTTCCACGTCGCTTTCCCGCTCGAGGAGCCCAAACTCGACGAGCGGCTCGAACACCTGCGTCTCGAGTATGAGGACCGGGCGGTCGAATGATGGGGATTCCGGCGCGGAATCCGAGGCGAAAGGCAGGACGACGTCAGCCATCAGCTCCTCGGCGGTGCTCCACTCGGGCTGCATCCGGCTCAGGCGGTAGAGGGTGAAGGGAATCTGCATCTGAAGTCGCGGCCATTCGCCCAGCCGTCCATAGGCGATATTGAACTTTCGGAAGTAGGTCTCGAACAGGAGTGCGAACAGCTCACCCACGAATTCGTCGCGCGTGAGCCGCTCCCCCTCGCGCGTGGCGGCGAACTGGCGCTTTCCCCGCCGCAGCGCGCCCGCGAGCTCCAGGACGACCCGCGCGCGGTGGATCGGCCACACGTCGTCCTCGCGAACGCGTTTCTGCTCGCGCAGGTACGTGGCGGTTACCGGCTCCAGCCGGCAGCGCTCGATCAGTTCCCGCACGACGGCGAGGCCGAGATTGCCGGCTTCCGTGGCACGCAGCCCGTCCTGCTCGGTGGCCAGCCCGAGGATCGTGCGGCAGTTCGCCAGCAGGTCACTACTCGAGAGCCGCTCCGGGGGCAGGGTGCGGTTCAACTGAATCGGGCCGGTGGCATCGCTCCAGTCGGCCTCGAGCAGAGCCGTGACCTGTACTGCGTTGAGGCCGCCGAACACCGGTATGGATTCCGCTTCGAGGCCGTCGATCGTCGCGATGGCCCGTTCGGTGATCGCCGCGACCACGTACTCCGGGTCGGCATCCGGTCCCATTTCTTCGGTCACCTCGCGGGCGATCCGGCTGAGCTGTCGCCTGACGGCGTCGTCCTCATGGGCCTCGTACCATCCCGCTTCGTCCAGATCGTTGCCGGTCATGCCGGCGAGGGAACGCTCATGCGCAATCTCGCCATCGTACTGCAACAGTAGCCCCGTCGCTTCATCGCGCCACTGGAGGAGCCGCGCCGGCACGCCAGAGCGTTGCTCGAGCAGCAGATCCGCGGCGTGCGCTTCCGCGAAGTCTGGAATCGCGCGGAGCAGGGCGGTGAGGTCTTCGATGTCCGCCCGGGATACCCCACCGCCGGGGGTGTTGATGGTCATCAGGATGGGAAACGCCTCGGGTCCGGCGATGTGCCACCCGGCGGTTCGGGCTTCGACAGCCATCGCATCCGGCAGGCGGGCGACGGGATCGAGACTGAGCATCAGAACGCGTCCCCGGATCCTCCCGAGCCCATTCTCCACGTCGGCGATCGCCGCGACGCGATAGAGGTCGTCCGGATCCGAGTAGAGGCAGAGTCCGAATTGCTCTCCCCCGTCTCCCATGACGCCCGCCGTCCACGCGCGGCCGGATGTGAAGGTCGCGCGTGGCGCTTGCTCGTTAGCGAGCGACTTCCACGGTGCGCGGCGCCAGAAATCAGCCGCGGCATCGAAGAGGTCCCTGACGCTGGCGCTCGGAAGGCGCCAGGAAGCCCACGTGTCCGCCACTGAGAACGGCGGCCAGAGCACCTCACCGCTCAGATGCTCGATCAGGGCCTTCGCGGCCATCTCCGCGTTCGGAAGATGATCGGCTACCTGGACCTCGATTTCGCGCGGGTCGAGTAGCGCTTGCAGCGGCTCGCGTAGGTCTTCGAAGCGGATCGCCACGCGTTCCGGAAACGTGCCGGCCCCCTGCGCTGCGATCACGATCTCTCGCTCGTAAGCTTTCGCAAGGTCCTCGAGCTCGCCCCCCAACCGGTCGCGGATCTCCGCCCGGACGACTAGCTCTCCTGCTGTGACGATCACGGTCGCGGGGCGGTGGCTCCCACCGTCCGCGATACCGATCGGTATCGGCACTGCGTCGATCTCCCACAGGACCTCCTGCGCCGCCGCCTCCAGAACCTCATGCTTCGGCACCCGCTCATACTTACCGCCGGCCAGGCCGGCATCGGCGGCACGGTCGGCGGCCTCGCAGCACTTCTTGTACTTGCGGCCTGATCCGCACGGACAGGGGTCGTTGCGTCCGGCTTTCATCGTCGATTGCTGTGTCTTTGAATGGCTGACTCCCTACGTACTCCCAATCCTTAGTCTGTCACCTGAACTTCGCCCGCGAAAGGCCGAAAGCAGCTCCTGCAGAACTTCCGCCGAGCTGACGAGCACTCGATCCGATTCGAGACTCTCCAGGAAGAACTCTCGCGCCTCAGTTCGCAGGGGATGCTCGCGACCGACCGCGTACATGAAAACATTCGTATCGACGAAGATCACGTATCCGCCGCTCCCCGTCCGATGGACTGCTCTATCACCTCACGGTGCCTCGCCCAGCTCGGTTCCTCACCTGCTTCGCCACGATCACATTCGGTGAAGAACGCGCGGAGATCGGCCGCAGAATCGAATCCGCGGCGCGTAACAGATCCCGGCCGCCGGAGCTCTGAATTCCGGCGGCCGGTTGGTCCGGTTCGTTGAGGCGTCTGGAGCGCCCGAGGATGGAGGAGGAGGCCTTGGACGGTCTCCCCCGTGGAAGGAAGGGCGTTACCTCATCACCCCCTATGATGGCGGATGTCGACGGGTCGCACCGCTTCCCACCTCAGAGGCCGTAGCTCGGAGTGGCCGGCGGATCGTCGCTGCGGCCGCTGTTCCGGGCGGAGGCCGCGTAGACTGGCCCGCGAAGGATCTCGTTCAGTTCGCCTCGAGGCACCAACGTCCCCGGCTCCCAGACGTTGAAGGGATGCATCGCGAGCTCGCCGTGCAGTCTGGCGGCCACGTTGAGCATCTCGGCTTCGGAGGTGCGCTGACGGGGCAGGGTGATCTCCCCGACCGTAACCCAGGGGCCCCGGGGGCGACGGCTCATGTCGTCGAGACCCGGCGCTTCGGCGGCCGCGATGCGGAAACGGACGTCGCCTTCGCTGCGGCGCAGGCAGAGGTCGCGCCCGAGCCCGTCGCGGGCCCCGCGCGCCTCGTGGACCAGCGCCTCGGCCGTGTCGTCGATCGGCAGCAGCGCGAGATGGACCAGCTTGGTCCCCATTTCCAGAGGTGAGCGGCTGTAGTACCGGAGCGCGGCCAGGCTCACCCCGGAATCGACCGCCGACCGGCGCGCGCGGACCAGCCGCAGGGTCTGGCGCGGACCCTCGCGCAGCAGAAGTCCCACGATCGCGATGACTCGACCCGCCAGACCGCCGCCGGTCATCCGCAGGGTGGCCTTCATCGTCGAGTTGAACTGGGGCGCATCGCGCGCGTGATTGCCGGCCGCGCCCGAGGTGAAGGTCAGATCCTGCACCCGCCCTGCGTCGTCCGTGATCCGCACCCCGACTGCCCGCTGGTCCGGCTCGGTATCGGGCTGCGCTGTCGACGCTGCGTTCGCGAACCGGACGATCGCCCGGTATTCGGCGCCCGGGGTGAACGGACCCGCATGCAGGTCCCGCGGCAGGTTCGACGGCGCCCGGAAGACGCCGGTCGTCGTCGCATAGAGCGTTTTGCGCTGGAAGCCTCGATCCCGGGTGCCGTTCAGTGCCGCGGCCGTCTGGAGCGCGGTCATGATGTCGACGCTCTGGCTTGAGAGTCGTGCGCGTTCCTGCTCGGCGTCCGGCCGAAGGCGTGGCGGCACGGGGAAGTCGGCGGTGTCACGCCAGTCGGAGATCGCCTCCGTGGCACCCGGCTCCGCCGCCAGTGCCCCGCTGCCGTCCAGCCGAGCCGGCGCGACGCTGCGGACCGGTGCCGGCTCCTGGTGCGGCAGCCGCACGTCCGAGACGGTAAGGTCTATGCCATGCAGCGGCGCGGTTTCGATGATCTTCGTGGTGGCCATGGTGTTCGTCTCCTCCTACTCGACGATGGGGTCGACCCCGCCGTGCATCAGCGGGTGCCTGGACTTGTCGTTCAGCTGCGCCGGGTCCGTATCCCAGGGCTCGAACGCGTTCTCGACGTTCGCGAGACCGGTCGCGGCGAGTCCCGGGTAATGCCGCAGGAGCACGCCCTTCATGGTCGCGTCGTCGACCCACTCGAGTCCCGCCTGCGTGTAGTGTGCGGCGTCGTAATAGTCGGTATAGAACGGGTCCGCCTCGAGCCTGCGGGTGGCGTTGAGGATGAAGAGCGTGAAGAGCTCCTCTCCGAACCCGTAGCCGGATGGGCGCTTGGCCGATCCCAGCGTGCCCACGAGAAGGTCGACGCGGTCGAGCGCCTCCTGCTCACTCACGCCGTCCTTCTGGTAGACCCGCCGCAGCTTCGCGATCTGGTCCGGGTCGTCCGTCAGGTCCGTCCAGGTGGTGAACTCCGGCATGCCCCACCGCCGGCGGAACTCGTTGAAGCGCGGAACCCGATCCTCACGGTCCCGCAGGATGTCGATCATTGCCAGGTCGACCACCGGGAAGCCGGGAACGGACATCTCGGTGAGCCCGCGTGGGAAGTTGTTCAGCGTCAGTTGACCGGCATGCGTGGTCCCGGCCGAGTAGGCGATGTTCTCGTGGCCGATCTTCCGGCCCAGGCTGGTGGCGGCCGCCATCCGACTCTCGCCCACCGCGACCTCCTGGGCCTTGGTGCCGTCGAGCGAGCGGAACGTGATCGACTCCCGGATCAGCGAGTGGAGTCGGTAGACGGACATGAACTCCTGCGTCAGCGTATACTCGACGCCGTGATTGTTGCGGGGGTTGCCGATGATTCCGCCGAACTCCCGGTTTCGGATCTGGATCCCGGCGAGATCGTTGAGCGCCTCGCGGTGCTTCCCGTGCCTGAACAGGTTGGCGATGATCCCGTACCAGTTCCCGTTCATCCCGTCGTTGAGAATTCGGTTCGGCAGCACGGCAGGCGTCCACTCGACGGTGTGGATCTTCGCCATCACCGCCGCGTTGATCAGCCGCGCCTTCTGGAACAGGTCCTCCTCGCCACTGCTCGGATAACGCGACCGCAGCATGTCGACGATGGCGTTGTGCTCCTTGGCGAAGAGGGTGTGGAGGAAGGACAGGCCCAGATGCCAGGTGCGGTTTACGAGGCCCGAGCGCTCGACGCCCGTCTTCGGATCCACGGGCAGGTGCCCGTCGGGCAGGTCCAGGTAGGCGCCCTTGCCCGCCTCACCCGTCACTTCACTCCGCGAGCGAAGGAGACCACAGGCGACGACCTCGCCGTCGGGCAGCTCGATGTCCGTCTCGGCGTTGCCGTAGACCTGCGATCCGTCCCACCAGGAAGTGACCACGTTCGTGCGGGGCATGATCCCATCCTTCGCCAGCTTCTGGTGCGGCGACTCCACCCGCTTCGGCACCGGAAGGGCCGTCAGGCCGAATTGCCGTCTGCGCGGGTCGTCCGCCGGCAGCGGCACCATGTGGACCTCGGTGGGATGCGGATCGCCCGCCACGACCCAATCGTGGTTCTCGAACTGGATCCACCAGGAGGTCAGGTGATTGAGGAAGGGGATCTCCAGCTGCCCCTGCGGGCGGTCACAGTGCAGGAGCACGCGCGCGACCTCGGCCGGGCTCGGATCCATCAGGGTAAGTTCGTCGTCCGTTTTCGTGACCGCCGGATCGGTGTTCCGCCCGAAAAGGGTGAACGACGCACCCGCTGTCGGGCTGTCGGGATCGGTCCAGCTGCCGTCCGTCTGCCGGTAGATCCCGGCCGTCGCGGGCGGCCGGGTCCCCTGGGCCATCAGTGACTCTCGCGCCCCTTCGCGGTAGGAGTCGAAGAGGTTCCGCCGATCGGCGTTGTCCCGCGTCCTGGCCAGCTTGAGGACCGAGAGCAGGTCCGCGGCGGGCCGTCCACGGATCCGCAGCGCCGCGAGCGCCTTCTTCTGCACGTACCAGTTGGTGTGGCGCGGCCGCTCCTTCGAGCCGAAAAGCATGCGGTCCGGGATGGCGGCGGTCATGGTCCCCAGCGCAGCGTCGACCAACCACCCGGCCGCCCGTCCCGCCTTGGCGCGCAACAGCCCCGCCAGGGTGGGCCGCGTGAAGGGAAGCGTCACCTGAACCTTGAGCGCGTCCGGAATCGGTTTCGGGAAGCTCGTGTTGGTCGGATCCGGGCGGGCGAAGCGGGGGTCGGTCACCTCGACCTCAGGCCGCATGACGAGGTTGCTCGCGCACAGCCGTTCCTGGTTGGCCCAGTGCGTTGCCAGCGGATGATCGGGAGACTTCGTCTGCGCCGCCGTGTACGCCGCCCTCGCCTCCTCCCACTTCTGGTCGAAGTACAGCGCAGTGGCGAGCAGGCCGTCGCTCTCGCCCGTGGAGTCCATCTCGGCGGCCAGACCGGCCTGCGTCGCGGCGGCCGTGTATTGCCGCTGGGCGAGGAACGTGCTCGCCAGCTTCAACTTCGCCTCCAGTCCCGTGGGATCTGCCGCCTCCTCGCTGACGGAGCGGGACGGTCGAGCGGATCGGATCCCCGTCTTATCGGTGCTCATGGTGACTCCCTGCGAGTGGTCAGTAGATCCGGCGCGAGCGCCGACTGCGCCCGCACCTGCGCCGCGTACCGGATCGCGCGCGACTCCGCGAAATGGTCCACGGTGAAACCCGATCCGGCGAAGATCAAGAGCCCCCAGGCGACGCCATGCGCGAGGGGTGCGTCGGTGAGGAGGAGCAGAAGAATCGCTGCTATGGTTGCACCGGCATAGACGGCCCTGTAGAGCCGGAAACTTCGCACGACGGTCCCGATGCGGGGCCCTTCCTCCGCCGCGAACCGGTCACGATCGGAGTTCCACAGATCCACGAGGGAGGCCACCTGCCGGTCGGTTCGCAGGACGATGGTCGCGCCGACCACCGCGCCGACGAGGGCCGTGGCGATCACCACGATCCCGAGTCCTCGCGCGAAGGGCCCGCCGACGATGGCGATCGCCCCGATCCCCACCGCGAGCAGTCCACTCGAGGCAACGAGGATCACGAGGCTCTCCCGCTTCTCGCCCCGGAAGTAGTCCCGCAACGCCGCGAGGAAGGTCGCATGTTCGCTGCTCATCGGTCCGCCGTCTCCACGATGCGCAGCGTGTCGTGCCCGTCGACGGAAACGACGTCGATCTCGAGATGCGGCGGCCGTTTCGGCTCGGGTGCGCGGAGGTTCTCGAAGAACTCTCCCGTCGGCCCCGGTGCGGCCGATCCCGGCACGTTGGCGCCGCCGAAGACCTGCCGCGCCGTGAACTCCCCCAGTCTCCGGTAACTCTCGAACTGTGCCTCGTCGTACCACTGGTCGGTCGTCGACTGCTGTGGGAAGACGGGGTTCTCCAGCCCGTATTGGCGCAGGTCCGCCGATTCGGTCGTCAACGTCAACCCAGGTTTGATCCACACGACCACGCCGCGCCGCGCATCGGCGCTCGCCCAGTCCGACCACCCCAAGGCGCGCGCGTGCGCCGCCGAATAGGTGACGGTCCCGACGGCGAAGTGGGTGCTCGGCGGCTTGCCGTCCGACCGCAGGAAGGGGTCGATCTGCAGGTCGATCTCGGCGCCGAAGTCGATCCGGCAGCGGCGGATCGCGTTGCCGATGTCCTCGAAGCAGGGCAGGGGATCGGCGCCGCAATCGGAGAAGACGACGTAGCGGCAGCCCCGCGCGACGAGCGCATAGAGACCGGAGTTGTCGAAGTGGCCGCCGTCGGAGAGCGAGCAGTACGGTGCCAGATCGTCGGTCTGCGAGAGGAACTCGCGGAGCAGATAGAAGGGCCAGAGCCGGGGGCGCGAGTCCCGCCACAGGGGCTGGTTCGGGGTGGGCGCCCAGAAGCCGAGCCGCACGTTCAGGAGGGCGAGCAGCATCGAGAGCGCGGCGGGCGGTGTCAGCGACCCCATGTTCGGGCTGGCCGCGGCGCCCGAGACGGCGACCGCGGTACCCAGCGTGAGGCGGCCACCCATGTACTCCGCCGTCGGACGAAAGCCGGTTCGGGCCGAACCGCAGTAGTGCTTGCTCAGCAGGAATGCGTCGGCCGAGCGCTGAGCTGTGGACAGGTCACGACCACCGACCAGGTTCAGCGTGGTGTTGATCAGGGGATAGGGTGCGCCCCGATCGCAGTTGGCGAGGTCCTGCAGAGGGACGTCGTCACCCACCGCGGAGGCGGTGATCTCCTCGGATCGGCGCCCCGTGTTGGAGGCGCCGAGATACGCCCGCACCAGGCGCGCCTTGTAGAAGGCGTGCAGCGACAGCATGTTCGGATTCGCCATCCACCCGAGGCCCACCACCCACGCGATCGACAGCACGACGATCGTGATCGCCGCCGATGTGTACGCGACACGGCCCGCGTCGGTCGGGACGAAAGGAATGGCGGCGCGTACGCAGAGAGCGACCAACGCCACGGTCAGGAGCCCGGCAGCCCGCAGGCGGCCCGAAGGTGCTACGAGCTGTTCGCCCACCGCGAACACGCCGATCGCCAGCGCCACGGCCAGCAGCAGGAGGGAGAAGCTGCCCGGCGCGCCGGTGAACGCGAGTTCCGCCCAGTCCTGTCCGCGGAATACGAAATGAGGGGCCGCGGCGATATCGGCATCGCTCAGCAACAGGCCCATACCCCCGACGAGCGCCAACAGGCACAGGGCAGTCACGATGGCCGTGTGCCGGCGAGCGGCCCCGTCGTCATCATCATCTACCCGCGTCGCGTTCGAGTCTTCGGTGCCGGCCGCCGCAGCGGTTCCGCGGAGCACGCTCCACCAGCGGCCCAGCACGAGCGCCCCGCCCACGGAGGCCCAGAGGGCCACACGGCCCAGCGTCAGGTTCTGCGGTTCCGGTCCCAGGATGAAGAAGGCGGCGCCAGCGGCCATGGCGATCAGCGGTACGCCGGCCTTCTTCAACAAACCCGCGCCGTCCGCTGCATCGGACGACTCGAAGAGAGCGAAACCCAGGAACAGAGCGATGGCGACCAGCAGAGCGACATCCGCCCGCGGCATGTCCGTGGCGATGTCGCCGAGCCCGCGGATGAGCGTGCGTCCCGCCGTGGCCGAGAGGATCGCCAGAAGCAGGATCGCCAGGATCGGCGTGACGGCGAACAGCACGCGGCTGACGCGCCCCGGCTGCCCGTGCCCCTCACCACTTCCCCCCGCCGGGGCCGCCTTGAGGCCAGTGAAGATCATCGAGCCGACGGTCGCCAGGGCCGCCCCCCACCCGCCGGTCTGTTTCACCCACGACGGCAGCGGTCCGCCCGATGCGGGGTCGAAGAGAAACCAGAGCAGGTCGTGCGAGAAGCCGGAGACGAGGAGGATCACGGTCAGCAGGACGGTCGTCATCAGCATGCGTTCGTGGGCGTGCACGACGCGATTTCGCAGCAGGTCCGCCGGCATCACCGTCGCCCGCGAGAGACCGCCCGGCCGCGGCATCAGCAGATACGTCGGGAGGGCACGGCAGGCGAAGATCAGGATCACCGAGCCCGCGACCAGCAGGTACGTCCACCCTCGTGGGAGGGGCCAGCCGCCGGGAGAATCGTCGAGGGCCCCGTACAGCGTCCAGCCGATGAACAGGGCGGCGGCGGTCCCGCCGAGCGTCGCGAGGAAGAGGTACGGCCCGCTGCCCGAGCCGTGGACCACCCAGACGAGCGTCAGCAGCACCATCCAGACGAGCAGCACGATCAGCGGCCGGGCGCCGGCGGCGGCGCGCTCCCGGATCGCCCCGAGCCGCTCCTGCCGCGCCGCGTCCTCCGCCTGCTCGCGCGCGACCTCGATCTGGACGGCGAGCGCCGCCTCGTCGGCCACCGCATCGGCGGGTGGTGCGACGCGGGCCTGCACGGCTGCAGGACTCCCCGCGGCGACCGAAAAGTCGCGCAGGAAGTTCGCTTCGGGATCGACGGCGACCGTGAAGTACGTCTGACCCGCCACCACCGCCGCGAGCAGGATCGGCAGCAGCACGAGCCAGGTGAGCACGAGGTTGCGGCTGATCACCGTGACGCCGCGCCACGTGTCCATGCTGAGCAGTCCCTTCCGCGGCGTGAGGTAGTTGGCGAACAACCTCAGATGGTGGATCGGGTCGTGCCTGCTGGCGCTGAGCGATGCATCCGGCGTGGCCTCGCCATCGGCTCGGCCGGCCGCGATGTACTCCGGCCAGCGTTCCGGCTCGGTCCGCTCTGACGGTGGAAAGATCCGCCGCGGCTCACGCCCCTTCCGCGAGAGCCACGCGCTCCACCACCCGCCCGTGTACCCACCGCCGGAGACGGTCGACACGTAGTCGAACAGCTTCAGCACACCCAACCGCGACATCTCCTGGAGAAGCCCGAGCGAGAAGGTGGCGCTGCGGATGCCGCCGCCGGAGAGGGCCAGGCCGACCAGGTCGGCGGGGGGCGCTGCCGTACCCGGATCGGCCGCCGCCGCAGGCACGCCGGCTTCCTCCCCAACGGTCTCTGACGCCGCCCATACGGCCCGCCGCCTTCGGATCTCCGCCCGTTCCGCGTCGAGCACCGTCCCGAACGTCGGGACGCGCTCCCTTTCCGGCGGGGCCGCGCCGCTCGCTTCGCCGGACTTCGACTTCCCGGACTTCATGACTCGTCCATTGAAGTTGGTGATGGGTCGCCGCGTTCAGCCGACATCCTACGCCCGCTGCTCGTCATTCCCCGGCCGCACGCCGTCATCTCGGCAGCCCCAGGTCGTCATCCCCGCGGCGCCTCGTCCGTGATCCCCGCGGCCCCTCGTCCGTCATCCCCGCGGTACCTTGCCGTGATCCCCGCGGCCCCTCGTCCGTCATCCCCGCGGTACCTTGCCGTCATCCCCGCGGCCCCTCGTCCGTCATCCCCGCGGTACCTTGTCGTCATCCCCGCGGTACCTTGCCGTCATCCCCGCTATGCGGGGATCCAGTACGGTCTCGACCATCCCTGTCCGGTAGCCATGCCACTGGATCCCCGCCTGCGCGGGGATGACGTCGAAAGCTTCCGGTAGCCATGCCACTGGATCCACGCACTCGCGGGACCACCTGGTCGGACATCACAACGTCTTCAGATACTCCACCAGCGCCACCTTCTCCTC
>JBBDRL010000079.1:12656-27762 GCA_040905505.1 Gemmatimonadota bacterium
ACCTGGTCGGACATCACAACGTCTTCAGATACTCCACCAGCGCCACCTTCTCCTCCTCGGGCAGCGCCGAGCCGTACGCATGCCCCGCATTCGAATTCCCCGGCAGCGCCGTGTCGTAGAGGAAGAACTGCCGCACCCCTTCTTCGGCCACGTCATACCGGAACCCGACCTGGAGCGGGTCGAAGACATCGTAGCCGCGGTAGAACCGCTCGGGTCGCTCCTCCGGCCGGAACAGATGCCAGAGCGTCGGCACGGAACCGTTGTGGAGGTAAGGGGCACGCAGCCAGATGCCCGTCAGCGGCACCGCCGCGTAGGCGTCCTGGTCCTGGAAGCCCTCGAACTTCCAGTCGTATCCCGAGGCGTAGCGATTGTAGGTTTCCGCCGAGGCCTGGTCCCACATGCGCACCCGGTACGGATCGGTGGCGATCCGCTCCAGGCCCTCCGACTCACCGGCTGCCGCCACGGGAACCATGCGGCCCGCCCAGTTGCCGGGCTCCCCGTGGCATCCGGTGCAGTTCTGCTGATAGACGCTCCGGCCCTCCTCCGCCAGTGCCGCGGCGATCGGGAAGGGATAGGCCGGCGGCCGCAGCGTGCGAAGCCAGTCTTCCAGCCGCTCCATCGTCGCGAGGTCCAGGACTGACCGGCTCGTCCCGTCGCCGAGCGCCGAGCTGAGCACCACCTCGCGGATCGAGCCGTTCAGCCCGTCCCAGTGCAGGTCGCTGCCGTCGCGCTCGTCCAGGCTCCAGATCGGCATCATGTCGGAGTTGCCGATCGTCCCGTCGATCGGCCGGCGCAGCACCCCCACCTTCACTGGATTGAACGGGTCGATCCGGCCGGGCCCCCAGCGGGGCTGCGCCTCCATCCACGCGTAGTCGCGAGCGGTCTCGAGAATGCCACGCCGCGTCTGCGGGATCAGCACGTTCCGGTAGAGCGACCGCTCGGCCGGCGAGAGCCTCACGAGGTACTCGATCTCCGGCATCAGGTTGTCCGCCGTGAACCGCGGGTCATTCGCGGCCGCGATCAGAAACCGCAGATAACCCTGGGTGTCCGCCGTGGTCGACGGGCCTCCGGGAACCACCTGGCGCGGCGCGTCCGGCGCGGTCCGATAGGTGCCGGTGTGACAGAAGCTGCAGTTGGCTCCCACACGCGGGAATCCCACCTCCATCTTCGAGAAGCCCACCGGTAACTCCGAGCCCTCCTCCCACACCATCCCGAGCGATGTATAGCCGCCCGGACCGGGGAGGTGCTCGGGGAAGACGCGGGGAAGTACCAGCCAGACCCAGTAAGGGATTCCGGCGCTCTCCTCGATCCCGATCGTCCCGTGCTTGAAGTTCTCCACGTCGTCGGCGTACTCGACCGGTACGACCCGGAAGAGGCTGTTCCAGGCACCGCCCGCCACCAGCACGACCAGGACGAGCAACCCGCCGATCAGTCTACGGCGCCGGCGCGACTTCTTCTTCTGCCACGACATGCGTCGCTCCGATCGTGTGAGGTCTCGAGGGTGTGGCGATCTCCGTCCGGCGGTCCTGCTCCTGCCTGCGTATGGCCAGCCACAACAGGATCCCGCTGGGCACGGCGACGCTGAGGTCGATGAGGCCGAAGAGCAGATAGCGGGTCGAGAAGCCGACCAGCAGCACGGCACCGCCGAAGAACGCGACGCCGGCGAAACGCGCGCATACCGACAGCACGGCGTTCGCGCGGTATCGGTTCAGGTCGTTCGCCCCGGGGATGTAGAAGAGGCTCAGCAGGATGAGAAGCCAGGCGGCGAATCGCGGCCACAGGTTCGGATAGGCGATGTCGAAGCCGAGCGCCTCCAGCAGCCGATCGGGCGCGAAGAGGGCCGCGCCGGCGAGGGCGAAGTTGACGAGAATGCCGATCCAGACGACGGCCCTGAAGCCGCGCGCGTATCCATTCATGCGAAGACCTCCACTGGGGAATCCGATCAGTCGAAAATGCTACAGCGTCTTCATGTACTCGATCAGCGCGAGCTTCTCGCCATCACTCAGGGCAGTTCCGTACTCGTGGCCCTGGTTGGAGTTGCCGGGGATGGGCTCGCCTTCGGGCGTGTGCGTCTCGAAGAGGAAGAACTGCCGGCCGCCCTCCTCGGGCACGTCCGACACGAAGCCGACAGCGACCGGGTCGTAGACGTCGTAACCGCGGTAGAAGCTCCGCGGGCGCTCCTCCGCCGGCGTGAGCAGGTCGGCCAGCGTCGGCACCGAGCCGTTGTGGAGATAGGGCGCGCGCAGCCAGATGCCGTCGAGCGGCATGTTCACGTAGCCGTCGGTCGTGCGGAAGCTCTCCAGGCGATAGGGGGTGCCGGCCATCAGCGTCGCCTGGTGCACCGCCAGCTCGGGCGTGAAGGAGCGGAGGCGGTAGGGATCGGTTCCGATCGACGACAGCGACATCACCTCGCCGAGGCTCGTCTCGCGGCGTGCCTGCGAATCGGGGCCGAAGTCGCTCCCCGCGTGGCAGGAGTAGCAGTTCTGCTGGTAGATCGGCTCACCGGCGGCGGCGAGATCGGCGTCGATCGCGAAGGGGTAGGTGGGCGGCGGCAGCTCGGCCAGCCAGTCGGCGAGCTGCTCCAGGCGCTCGATGTCGACCGTCGACGGCGTCGCGCCCGCGCCGAACGCCGCGCTGAAGTTTCGCTCGAACACGCTGGCATTGTTCCCGTCCCAGTGCAGGGCCAGCCCCTCGCGCGGCGCCTGATTCCAGATCGACGGGAAGTCCGCCGTCCCGATCAGCTCCGCCTCCGGCAGCTCCCCCATCGGGAACCGGTACTGGATGGCCTTGTACGGTCCGAACGTATCGATCCTTCCCGGCCCGGCCCGCGGCCGATCGTCGTCGAACATGTACGCGAGCCGCGAACGCTGCGCGAGCAGGCCGGCCCGCATCATCGGGATGGCGCGCCTGCGAAGCACCCACCGCTCCAGCGCGTTCACCTCCATCTCCGCTTCGATGAGCGGCATCAGCCTTTCGGGAGTGAAGCCCTCGTCGGCCGCCGCCTCGAAGAGGAACTCGAAGACCGCTTCGAGATTCACCGTGTTCGCCGGCATCCCCACGTGAACGACGGGGTCGCTCTCGGGTGTCGCGCGCACGGTGCTCGTATGGCAGACCGCGCAGTTCAGTCCGGCCAGCGGAATGACGTTCTGCCGCTGCGAGAAGCCGATCGGCAGCGTCTGCCCGGGCTCCTGGATGAGTCCGAACGCGGTGTAATCGGCCGGCGCGCCGGGCGGGAGGAGGTGCGGAAAGGCTTGCGGCAGAACGGCGAGGACCGCCAGCGGCAGCCCGCGCTGTGCGTTGTCGCTGCCGATCGAACCGTACTTGAACTGGTCGTCGATGGCCACGTAGTCGATCGGCGCATCGACGTTCCGGAGGTACCACCAGTACCCAGCCGCCGCTACCACGGCCAGCACACCCAGTAAGGTGAGCAGGTGCCGCCGACTCCGCCTGCGCCGCTCTCGCTCGACCGCGGTGAGCCGCGGTCCTTCACTCGCCTCGCCGCTCATGGCCGTGCCCCCGGCAGCGGCGACTCGGTCGGCGCGTCCGAGAAGATCGGCATCGAGCGGACGACGCCGTCGCGGAACGGCTTGGGCTCGTAGACCGACATCACCTCCCGGATCATCGCGTCGTAGTCACCGTCGAAGCGGGAGAGCTCGTAGCAGCCGAGCGGGTTCTCCAGCACGTTCAGGAGGCACTTGTTGCAGTAGGTGCAGCGCTTCGCTGCGGGCACCTCCTCACCACGCTCGAAGTACCGGACCAGGTCGTTGTTGGCCACCAGCGGACGCGCGATCGACACCGCGTCGCAATCCCCCCGCTCGATGTGCCCGCAGATCCGCTCGCCCGTCTGGAATCCGCCCGTGCAGATCACCGGCACGTCGTCGGTGGTCTCGCGAATCGCGGCCCGGATCGCCCGCGCCTGTGGAATGATCGCTCCCTCGATCGCCTCCGGCGGTTCCTGCGTACGGCCCCACAGGGCACGGAAGATCGGCCGCAGAATTCGCCACCGGAAAAACGCGTAATTACGGTGCGTGTGGATCCCGCTCGAGAGCATCCCGTCGTACCAACGCAGCGCCTCCTCGATCGGGAAGTCGCCCATCGGGTTGCGCGGGTGCGGAAACATGTTGCCTGCCGACACGTGGATCGCGTCCACCCCGTCGTCGACCAGCCACCGGCACACCTGAATCGACTCCTCCAGAGAGTTGCCCTTCTTCTCCAGTGGCCACGGGAACAGGGCGTCGCCGTAGTCGATCGCGCTGATCTTCATCTGCAGGTGGAAGTCCCGGCCCACCTCGGCACGAATCGCCCGTACGATCTCACGGACGAAGCGCGCCCGGTTCTCCAGACTGCCCCCGTATTCGTCCTTCCGGTCGTTGATGCCCGAGCTGAGAAACTGCGTGATCAGATAGCCGTTGGCCCCGTGAAGCTCCACCCCGTCCAGACCCGCGAGCCGCGCCCGGCGCGCGCCCTCGGCGAACTGCCGCACCACCTCACCGATCTCCCGCTTCTCCATCGCCCGACAGACGAGCCCGTGGAACGATTCCGTCTCGCTCGTCGAGCTCATCGCCGCCTGAAACTCGTTCTCCACACCCGCTTTGTCCCGCTGCCGGCCACTGTGGCTGAGCTGCATGATCAGCTTGCAGTCGTGCCGATGGACCGCCTCGCCCACCGCCCGCCAGAACGCGACCTTGTCATCCCGATCGATCGTCGCGTATCCCGGGATGATCCGGCCCGCGACGCTCACCGGGACGAACGACGTGATGATCGCCCCTACCCCACCCCGCGCGAACTTCGTCTCCCAGTTGATCCGGGTCTGACTCCCGGACCCGTCGTAGTTGTCCCACCGGCCCGAGATGTTCGAGCGGAATATCCGGTTCTTGACCGTCAGCCCGCTGCGGAACGTGAGGTCGTCGAAGATCGCGTCGAACGGCATAGATACAGCTCCCGGGCGAAATGTGGCCGATCAACTCGAGGCGGGCTGAACCGCGTGGCGGTGTGGGGTAGGCGCTCGACGCCGCACCTGAGAATGATCGGAGGGGGCACTCGCCCAAGGATAGTCTTCAAGGGAGCGCATTGCAACCGTCTTGTTGGGGATATGCCACGGCCGGCTATTGCCGTGGGTTCGGCCTGCGCAGACGTTGCCCGAGAAGGGCGCCAGGCTTTCGTTCAGGGGTGTACGGGGGCCTGAGCCGAGCCCACCAATCGCGGGACGAGAGAGCGGGGCAGGAAGCGAGGGAGGGCGGCTTGGAGACGGTTCGTGCGCCCGGGAATCACGAGGGTCTCCCCGCGCAGCATGGCCGCGATCCCCTCGCGCGCGACGGTAGCCGCGTCCATGATCCGCCGGTCCTTGACGAGCTTGGACTGCTGCATGGCGGCACGCTCCTGGAAGCCGGTGCGGGTGGGGCCGGGGCAGAGCGTGGTAACGGTGACGCCGGTCCCATCCAGCTCCTCGGCGAGGGCCTCGGAAAACGAGAGAACGTATGCCTTGCTGGCGTAGTAGACGGCCATGAGCGGTCCGGGCATGAAGGCGCCGGTCGATGCAACGTTGAGGATGCGACCGGCGCCGCGCTCGAGCATGCGGGGGAGCAGTAGCTTGGTGATCCGGGTGACCGTGATGATGTTGAGATAGAGCATCCGCATTTCTGCCTCCGGATCGGTCTCGACAAAGCGGCCATACTGACCGAAGCCGGCGTTGTTTACGAGGACGTCGGTCCCGCGGTCGAGACGCTCTAGTTCGTCGACGAGGCGCTCGGGTGCGTCTGCCAGCGACAGGTCGAGCGTAACCGTGTCCGCACGGATCGAATGGCGATCAGCAAGTTGCGCGGCCGTTGCCTGAAGGGCCGCCGCCCGGCGGGCGACGAGGACGAGGTCGAAGCCGCGCCGCGCGATCTCGTCGGCTAGTTCAAGTCCGATACCGCCCGTGGCGCCGGTGACCAGGGCCGTCTGCCGGCCGGTTTCATCCTTCATGACGGGAGTCCTTGAAGAAGGGAAGGGGAGATCGCGAGGTGCGGCTCCCGGGCATCACGATTCATGCCCATTTCGAGGCGTCGTCCCACGCGGTCGCCCAGGAAAAGACGGACACGTGCGAGTGGCGTCGACTCCATGAGCGAACGGTCTTTTCTCCTGACGTAAAAGAGCTCATTGACATTTTTGCGCCGCATCACTATACGTGATATTCGGTTACCGGGCCGTTGCTTCCACCCTTAACAAGGAGGCGAGTGACAGAACCGAAGGCCAGACCGGCGTCGATGCGATTACTGCGATGCGCATAGGGCAACAAGCCGACGTAACTCGCGGGACCAACCTGCGAAGGATCGCGGATCGCCTCTTTGAGGTTCTTCCGGAAAGCGCACCCGGGTGATCGGATCGACGCGACAACCGAACAGCTAGAGTACACGAGCGGCGCGGGCCTGGAGCGGATCTCCGGGCCCGCGTCCTTTTGTGTATTCGGACGACTCAGCCAGCAAATTTGCCGGCCGGAGGGGCGGCACGTACGGCCCGGCCTGCGGCAAAGAAGGGTCGATGGGTGGCAGACGGGATCTGGTCGAGTGACGTATCCGAAATTACGACAACGGTTTATGTGAACAGGCGGCACTCCTCTTGCCACGCTATTGCAGAGATTCGTCGAACACCTGGAACCGCTGGCGAGAGGGAAAACACGATGAGGTTGAACAGATTCGGACGCTTTACGGCCGTGGCGGCCGCACTCATGGTACCGCCGGGTTGCGCCGGCAACGAGCTCGGTGCGCTCGGCGACATTCTCGGCGGCATCACGAACCCGGCCGCCGGCGGGGCACAGCAGGGCGAGGTCCTGGTCGAGGTGCAGGGGGTGAACGCTCAGCAGCAGGCGATCCAGGTTCGCACCGACGATGGTCAGACGGGTGCGGTTCTCTACGACCGGAACACGGTCGTGATCTACCGCCAGGAGCAGTACTCGCCCACAGCGCTCGAGCGCGGCGACATCGCCGTGATGCAGGTGCAACAGATCGATGACAATCGCCTCTACACGCCGCGGATCGACGTCCGGCAGAGCGTGCAGGAGCGGACGGGGCAGGTTGGGACCAGCCAGTTCGGAGGGTTCGAGCAGCTCTCCGGCCAGGTGCTGTCCGTCGACGACGCGCGTGGCTTGTTCGACCTGCAGACGAGCGACGGCACCTATACCGTCTTCCTCTCGGCGACGCCGAGGCCGGACGACCTCAAGTTCTTCCAGCTCCTCGAGCGCGGCGAGCGGGTGAGCATCGAGGGGATGGTGGTGGGGCCTCAGCGCATCGACCTGCGTCGATTTCTCTGTGGGTCGGCTCACAGGTACAAATAAGGGCGCCACCGTACGGGTGCCGCCCTTCCTTCTTTGGATCGGTGTCGCCGGGCCTACTCCCGGAAGCGTACGTGCTTCACAACCTGCCGCTGCGACACCTCCGCACCGTACAGGTTGCCTTCAGCGTCTACCGCGATCCCCTCGGGTCCGCTGTAACCGTTCACGTTCGGCTGGGTGTCGGGAATGAAGTAGTCCACCCATCCCGTACGAGCGCTCCCGACCCGGATGCCCTTCTCCCAACCGGCGTTTCGCATTCCCCAGAATTCGTCCGACGCCGGGCTCGACTCGGAGTCGGCGACGTAGATCCGGTCGTCCTCGTCGATGAAGATCCCGCTCGGGCGGCCGAACTGTGTCCAGATCGCGATGAAGTTGCCTTCCTGATCGAGAACCTGGATCCTGTTGTTGGCCCTGTCGCCGACGAAGATCCGTCCCTGCGAATCCATCGCGAGTGCGTGCGGATCACGGAACTGCAGAGGGCCGTAGCCGGTCTCGCCCCAGGTGTCGAGGTAGGTTCCGTCTGCGGCGTACTTGACGATTCGGTTGATGCCCTCCGCGCCATGTGCGTCCACCACGTAGATCTCACCGTTGGGCGCAACGAGGACGTCCGAGGGCCGGGTAAGGCTCGCCGGCGGATTCCCAGCGACACCGGGGGTGCCGAGAGTCATCAGCAGCTCGCCCTGAGGAGAGAACTTGAGGACCGTATGGCCGGTCGTCTCGGCCCCCGACGCATAGGCGTCAGTCACCCAAACGCTCCCCTGCGAATCGACCTCCATGCCGTGCGGCCAGGAGACCAGCCCCGCGCCGAAGCTGCGGATGAGGTTGCCGTCAGTACCGAACAGAAGGATCGGATCCAGATCAGAGCCGACGCAGGTATTCGCTCCGCAGCGCTCCGCGACCCAGATGTTGCCGTCCGCGGCGGGATGGATCGCGCTCGTCGATCCCCAGACGCGCCCCTCGGGAAGCTCCCCCCACCCGTAGATGGGGCGGTACGGGTTCGTGGTCACCGACTGCGCGTGGGCTTCCACCGCCAGCGTCGCGAATATCGCGACCGCCACCGCGCTCAACACTATACCGACTCCGGTACGACGAACCATACGATGCCCTCCGTGAAGGAAATGTCCGCCGAGCCGCACCGCTTGCGCGGCGCTCGACCGGATGACTGAGGCCAGGCGGCCCGGCGATCTCTCACAGCATAATAGCGATCGACGGCGGGAGCGTCCACGAAGGGAGGGGTGCCACCAGCGATGCTGGAGCTCACAGGCGCCGCCTCTCGTGCCGTGACGGACATGAAGGACCCGCTCCGGCCCAATGACGATGCGCCCCGGACGACGCATATTGTACGCGCCCCCTCGCCCGCTGACTCGCGATCCCCGGTGACTCGCCATGGCAAGGTCCACCTTCCTCCCCGTCCTGCTCATCCCCGGGCTGTTCCTCCTCGTCGGCTGTAGCGCCGGTCCGAGGCGCCCGGCGCTTTCACCGCCACCCGCGCATCACGACCGTGCTCAGGTCCTGGTGACGAACCTAGGCTGGCAGGAAGCCATCGTGTATGCCGTTCTCGACGGGCATCGGAATCCCGTCCGCCTCGGAAGCGTTACCGCGATGAGCCAGCGCCGCCTCAGCCTCAGGATGGCCATACCGCGACTCGTACGCTTCGAGCTTCGCGCGATCGGCGGAAATGCCCGCTTCCTCACGCCGGCCATCCACGTGACTCCGGGCGACCTGATGGAGCTGCAGATTCACGAGTACACGGCCCTCAGCAGCGTCGCTCGGCTACGCGGGCCGCCATCGAAGGCACGGGCGGCTCCTCCGGGGTCCCTCGCGCACCGGTAGTCGCGCGTCGACCGGAATGCATGCGATGGACGGCCGCCCCGCTCGAAGTTCATCCGAATCCACGTGTTCACGGCGTGCGACGATCGGCGGCGTGCCCGCCCCCTTTGCGACGCCTCCCGGCGCGGCCTAGATTCGCGATCGCCGCGACATCGTCACCAAACAATCAGACTCATGGATCTGCACGAGTTCCGGGAGACGGGGCATCATCTGATCGACCTGCTTGCCGATCACCTCGAAAGCGTCGAGGACCGCCCCGTATTTCCGAAGGTCGAGCCGCGCCAGCTCTACGAGCTGTTCGCCGAGTCGATCCCGCAGGACACCGCAGACCTGCCGGCGGTGCTCGCCGAGCTGGAGAAGAAGCTCCTCCCGTACATCGCCCAGGTGAATCATCCGGGCTACTTCGGGTATATCACGCCGTCGCCAACCCCGGTTGGTATCCTGGCAGACCTGATCACGTCGGCGCTCAATCAGAATGTGGCGCTGTACGCGATCGGACCTTCGGCCGTGGCCCTCGAGCGGAGAACGGTGCGCTGGCTCACCGACCTCGTCGGTTATGGCGACGAAGCGGGCGGCAATCTGACCAGCGGCGGGACGATGGCGAATTTCATCGGGCTGAAGCTGGCCCGCGACTGGGCCTCGGGTGACCGCGCCCAGCACGAGGGCGTTCGCGATCGCTGGACGGTCTACACGTCCGAGGAACGGCACGTCTCCGTCGACAAGGCGGTCGATTCGATCGGATTGGGACGGGAACAGCTGCGAATCGTCCCGACCGACGATCGCTTCCGGACGTCGATCGGCGCGCTTGAACAGGCCATCGAAAATGATCGGGCGACCGGATTCCGACCGATGTGCATCTTGGGGATGGGTGGCAGTACGAACACGGGTGCGGTCGACCCCCTCCGCGAGCTGCGGCGGGTCGCCGATCACCACGACATGTGGTTGCATGTGGATGCCGCGTACGGCGGTGGTATGCTCCTCTCCCGTGATTACCCGGATATCCTCGATGGGATCGCCCTCGCCGACTCCGTCACGATCGATCCTCACAAGTGGTTCTACGCGCCCCTCGACGCGGGCGCCATTCTCGTCCGCGAAGAGCGTCGTCTGACCCATTCGTTCGGGATGCGACCTGCTTACCTGACCGACAAGATGGACCCCGAAGAGGTCCGCTACGATTACTTCGTCCACGGCTTCGAGCAGTCGCGCCGCCTGCGCGCGTTGAAGGTCTGGATGAGCCTCAAGCGATACGGCGCACGGCAGATGGGAGCGTGGGTCGACGCCAATGTCGGGCACGCACGGCGGCTTTTCGAACTCGCGGCCCAAGAGCCGGATTTCGAGGCGGCGGTCGAGCCGCCGATGTCGGCGGTCTGCCTCCGGTATGCGCCCGGCGGGGCGGGGGAGGAGGAACTCGAACGCCTCCACGCCAACGTCGCGCGCCGGGTGGAGGAGAGCGGGCGCTACTGGATATCGACCACCAGGCTCAAGGGGAGGACGTACTTTCGAATCAACCCGGTAAACTTCCGCACCCGCACGGAACACGTGGAGGGCCTCTTCGAGCTGTTGAAGGAAGAGAGCCGCAGGCGTCTGTAGAACGCTGGGGCGGGGTTCCGCGCCGATCCGGGGTGAGGGTCGGGTGTCGCCGTGGAGGGGCCAACGCTGGGGTGCAGTCGGCGGTATCACAAGGCGAGCGTTCGGGATGGTCGGGGCGGCTCGTGAACGCGGGCCGTCCCTTCGTAACTTATATCTGAGAACAGAGGATCCACATGAGGCTGGGAATGATATCTGGAGCCGTCGTGCTGTCGCTGGCGGCCTTCGCCACCGCGGGAGCGGCGCAGGCGCCGGCCGACGAGGCGGCATTGACATACGATCTGGCTAAGCAGGCGGCGGAGGCGGCGGAGGTGGAGGCCCGGGCAAACGACTGGAATGTGACCATCGTCGTCGCGGACGCGTCGGGTATTCCGGTGTACCTGAAGCGCCTCACCGGCGCGTCCACGCGCTCGTACGAGATCGCGATGGGGAAGGCGAGGACCTCGGCCCTCACCGGCCTCTCGACGCAGCAATACGGTGAGCGGCTGGAGGCGGGGCAGGTCGAGGAGGTTCCGAACGGAATCAACTTCCCCGGCGGAATACCGATCGTGATCGATGGAGAGGTGGTCGGGGCCGTTGGAACCAGCGGAGTTCGGGCACTCGACGATGCCCAGATTTCGCAGGCCGGTGCCGACGCGGTCACCGCCTCCGGCGGGACGACCAGGTAGGGCGCTAGGGGCAAGAGAAGCGGGGCTCCCGAACCGTCTCGGAAGCCCCGCTGAACCAGAACATCTCAGCCGTAAGCGATAGCTGATAGTCGGTAGCTGATACCGCTTACGGCAACGCCAACGCCGTATACCCACCCTGCACCGGCAACACGACGTACTGCTTGCCCTGGTGCTCGTAAGTCATGATGCCGTAGCGGCCGAGCGACGGCGTGGCTACCTGCGCCACCCGCTGCCCCGTCTGCTTATCGATTGCGAACAGGTGCGGCGTGTTGTCGCTCGTCATGCCGGTCGCCAACAATAGCGAAGGCGTCGCCAGCATCGCCGAGTGCCCGCTGCGGCCGGGGTTCGTCGGCGCGTCGACGCCCTGAAGAAGCGGATGGTTCTGGAGCAACTGCTGCTGCTCTTCCGGTGCGTCCCCGTTCGGGATCGCCCAGAGGTGCTCCCCGGTGTTCAGGTCGATCGCCGTGATCCGGCCGACCGGACCCTTCCAGATCGACAGACCGTCGATGTCGTCCGGGACGTCGGGCCCTTCGGCACCGCCGCCACCACGCGCCCAGTCGACCATGTTCGTCCCCGTCTGACCCTCGAAGTCGACCTCGTGTCCAGGCACCACCAGCGCGTTCGTGCAGCCGCTGTGCGAGGTGATGAATATCACGCCAGATGTCGGGTCCGCCGCTGGCGGGCCGGTGATGTTCACGCCTCCGGTGCTCCCCGGGCACAACCGGGCGGCCCGGTTCTCACCATTGCTGCGATGGGCCGGCGGGTTGAAGAACGGCGCCAGGTGATCGCCGGCGACCGCCTGCTCCAACGCGAGCCGCCTGATCTCCGGCGTGTAGTCGATCAGATCGCCGACGGTGCGGCCCTGGAGATCGTACGGAAGCGGCCAGGTCGGGAACGGCTGCATTTCCGCCAACTGTTCGCCCGGCACCATCGACTGCGGAACCTCACGATCCACGATCGGCCAGATCGGCTCCCCGGTTTCGCGGTTGAACGAGTAGAGGAATGCCTGTTTCGTGGCCTGGAACACGCCCGGTATCTGTTCGCCGTCGACCGTGACGTCCATCAGGACCGGCGCGACCGGCGTGTCGTAGTTCCAGATATCGTGGCGAACGAGCTGATAGTGCCACACCCGCTCGCCGGTCTGCACGTCCAGCGCGATCAGGCTGGTCCCGAAGAGGTTGTCACCCGGACGGAATCCACCATAGTAGTCCATGGTGGCTGGATTCGTCGGAACGTAGACGATACCGCGCTCTGCGTCCGCCGACATGGGCGCCCACGACGAGATGTCGCCCGTCCATTTCCATGCGTCGTTCTCCCACGTGTCGTGCCCGAACTCGCCGGGACGCGGAAGAACATGGAACTTCCACAGGAATTCGCCCGTGCGCGCGCTGTACGCCAGGATGTCACCCGGGATCATTTCCCGCCGTGTCTGGTTGTATCCCTGCTCGGCCGAATTCCCCACGACCACGACGTCGTTCACCACGATCGGTGGTGAGGACGTTGTGATGTAGCCGATCTCGAGCGGGATTCCCTCGTACGGATCGTACGGCTCGTTGCGGCTCTCCCACGGCTCCCACCCCTCGATCAGGTCCTCGAGCATGTCCACGCTTCCCGAGCTCGGGAAGCCCTCGATCGGCACCCCTTCGCCCCAGCCGGCCAGAGGCTGGCCGGTCTCGGCGTCGACCGCATGCAGGAAGAAGCCCGGCGTGGAGATGAAGACCACACCGCGGCCGTCGATCTCGGCGTAGGAGACTCCTTTGCCGTGGTTGTTACGCATCGAGTACTCCCAGCGAGGCGTCTCCGGCTCCTGATACGCCCAGAGCGTCTCACCCGTCGCTGGATCCAGCGATACGACCGTTCGCTTCGGCCCCGCCGTCGTGATCAGCCTCCCGTTCGCGTAGATCGGCAGCGACCGCGCATTGACCGACCCCGCAAGATCGATCGGCGCGTCTTCATCGCCCACCCAATCCCACGCGACCTGCAGGTTCTCGAAGTTCGACGCGTTGATCTGGTCGAGCTGGGTGTAGCGCGTCGAGTGGTCATCACCGTTGATGTTCCGCCACTCACCGACGGGCCCTTGTACCTGGGCGACTGCCGATTGGGACGCGACGACGAGGCCGACCAGCAGTGCGGGCAGCGCCCTCACCGTGGCACGACCGGGACCTTCCGGATCCCATCTCATCATTCTACTCCTCCGTTGTAACTTGTGTGTGAGGCAGCGGGGTGGGCGGAGCCCGGGGTGGTTCGGCCTGCGGCGAGACCCGGGGCCAACGAATTGGCCGCCCGTAAGACCGACAGACGACAAACTATGAAACGTCCTGACCTCCTGCGCCAGTCCCAGTGGCTCACCATGCCGCTCCCCGTCGTGGGACCTCCCGACTCACGATGGCGCTTTGCCAACGGGGAACGGCGGAATACATTACGGGATTGTCGCGACTACAGTACATCTTCACCTCCGCACGAGCAAACCGCGGAGTCTACGCCTACCCGTTACTACGGAGATTTCGATGCACCGAGGCGCGCCTACGTTCATCCTCGCCGGGTTTCCCGTCCTGCTCGGCGCTCTCGGCTGCGCCGGGGCGGAATCCGCCGCCTCCTCCGAAGCCGTCCAAGCGGCTGCGGTCGATGAGACGCACAGCTATCGGGTGACCACCGTCGTCGACGGTCTCGAGAATCCCTGGTCGATGGCATTCCTCCCCAACGGCGACATGCTGGTCACCGAGCGGCCAGGCCGTCTGAGGCTGGTGCGGGAGGGTGCGCTTCTACCCGATCCCATCGCCGGCGTTCCGGAGGTCCGTGTCTACGGTCAGGGTGGCTTGCTGGACGTCGCCCTCCATCCCGAGTTCGAGACGAACCGCCTCGTCTATCTCAGCTTCGCCAAGCCCAACGCCGGGGCGTCGGAGGCTACCACCGCCGTCGTCCGCGGCCGTCTCGAAGGCAACGCGCTCGTGGACGTCGACGAGATCCTCGAGGCCGACGCATGGGGTCCGGGTCGTGACCATTTCGGTTCTCGCCTGCTCTTCGACGATGACGGCTATCTCTTCATCACGATCGGAGACCGCGGCCTCCAGGCCGACCCGGCCGACCTCGCGGGCCACCCCGCCCAGGACCTCGGTACGCTGCGCGGCAAGATCCTCCGCCTTCACGACGACGGCCGGATTCCCGCGGACAACCCGTTCATTGACACTCCCGGCGCACGCCCCGAGATCTGGAGCTATGGCCACCGAAGCCCTCAGGGACTCGCGTTTCACCCCGTCACACGGGAGTTGTGGGAGACTGAACACGGGCCGCAGGGCGGTGACGAGCTCAACCGGATCCTGCCGGGGCGGAACTACGGCTGGCCGGTGATCGGCTACGGTGTCGAGTACGGTGGCGATCGGATCCACTCCAGCTCTGCGAGCGAGGGCATGGAGCAGCCGGTCCACTACTGGGTCCCCTCGATCGCGACCTCGGGTCTCATGATCTACGACGGAGACCGGTTTCCCGCCTGGCGCGGTAACGCTTTCGTCGGAGGCCTCGCCGGGCAGCAACTCGCCCGGGTCTCCCTGGACGGCGCCAGTTCCACGGGCGAGGAGACGCTCCTGGAAGACATGGGACGCGTCCGCGACATTCGGCAGGGACCCGACGGATACATCTACGTCGCACTCGAAGCCCGTGGTGGGGCCACTACGCCGATCGTGCGCCTCGAGCCGGAGGACGGCGGGATGTGAGT
>JBBDRL010000080.1:0-26107 GCA_040905505.1 Gemmatimonadota bacterium
CTGAATCCTGAATCCTGAATCCTGCTTCCACCCGACCTCTTTGGGGCAACCGCTATGCCCTGACTCAAGCGCTCGTGTCCGACATTGTAAGATGATATGGCAACCTTACTTACGCCCTACTCGTCCTCGCTGTCACGTCGCGAGCTTCGCTTGCAGCGTCCGGAAGAATGTTCCCGATCCGGCAGATTCCGCCGCTTCACTGCCGCTGAGGTTCATCAGCAGTGAGACGGTGTCCTGCGAGAGTCCCGTTCGCCGGGCGATCTCCTGCCGCGTGATTCCCGCGGCTGCGAGCTTCGCGACGTTGGAGGCCGTGCGTTCGGCGCTCCTCGCCGCGCGTTTCCCGCGCTTGGTCGGGCGCGGGCGGGCCGGAGGCTTCAGCGCCGGGTCTCTCCTGAAGGCGAAGGCGCGGTATGCGCCGTCGACGAGCTCGTTGAGCCAGGCGCCACGGGCCTTGACGGAATTTCCCGAGCTCATGCAACCTGCTCCCGCAGCTTGCCCATTCGGACCCGCAGCTTCTGCAACGCCTTCGACCGGATCTGGGAGATGCGAGACTCGGTCAGCTCGAGGATGGTGGCGATCTCGTGGAGCTTGAGCTCCTCGAAGTAATAGAGAGAAAGGACGACGCGCTCCTGCTCCTTCAGGTCGAGAATCGCCTCGCGCAGCACGTCGACCTCTTCCTCGAGGTTGAGCTCGTCCTCGATGCCGTCGTCGGCGTCGCCCGACAGCAGCTCGGCAGGTGTCGGTGCGCTCTTCTCGGCCGGTGCGGACGAGACGTCGAGCGGCAGATGGAATATCCCCTCCACATCGGCCTGCCAGCGCCAGAACGTGTCCATGTCGACGCCGAGGTGGGCGGCGAGTGCCTGGTCGTCCGGCGTGTGGCCGAGCGTACGCGTCAGGGCCTCCCGAGCGCCGCCGATATCGCGGCTTTTTTTCCGGATGGATCGGGGTACATGGTCCTGGCGTCGCAGCTCGTCGAGGATGGCTCCGCGGATCCGCGGGGCGGCGAACGTACTGAACGCGAGCCCGCGCGACGGATCGAAAGTGTCGAGCGCGTTCATCAGCCCGATCACGCCGCAGCTTACGAGTTCGTCGAAATCGACGTCGGCGGCGAGCGTCTTGGAGAGCTGCCTGGCCACATGGTGAACGAGCCCCAGGTGCTCGTTCAGGAGTTTGTCGCGTGCGGTCGAGCTCCCGGTGTCGGTGAACTCGGCCCAGAGGGCGGTACTTTTCATGATCTACCTCCGAGTGGAAAGACGCGGCGCGGCCGCCGCGGGTGAGTACTCCAGCGCACGGCCGGTCCGCGCGGTATCACGATCGTTGAACTGACGCACCATCATCCCCGCGAGCCCGTGGCAGGCCGCGGCGGCCGGCGTTCCGAGAGCGGCCGCCGCCAGCAGCGGCATACCGTCTTCGAGAGCGGTCCGGAACCGCTCGTCCTCGGGAACGGCGCCGGCGAAGTCCAGCCCCCGCTCGAGGAAGTGGCGGGTGGCCCGGGCCATCTCTTCATATCCCTTGGTGGCCGCCGATAGACGACAGCGGTTGAAGAGCAGGTCGACCGGGACGCCCGGTTGCCGGGCGTCGATCGTCTTGATGAGCGCGTACGTCGCCGCGGCGGAGACCCGCTCGGCCGCGGTGACGGCGAGCAAGCGGCTGACGCCGCCGGAGGCCGCGTTGAGCACCTGCTCGAGTCGCGAGCCGGCGTCGACGATGACCAGGTCGTAGCGGCCATAGAGGGCCGAGACACGCCTGATGAGCGATCGCCGCTCGACCGCCGGCAGGCGCTCGGCCGGGTCCGCGGTCCCACCGAGCGGGAGCAGAGCGAGGCCATGCCCGATGGTGACGAGGAGGTCGGCCGGCGTGATGTCGCCGCCGCGCAGGCGGCCCAGCGGGGCGCGCGGCTCGGCACCGAGTAGCAGCGGCAACGATCCATGGCTCTCGTCCGCGTCCACGAGCAGAACCTCGTCTCCGTCGGCTGCCGCCATCACGGCCAGTAGCGCCGCGATCGTCGAGGTACCGACCCCGCCCTTTCCGCTGCCCACCAGCAGCACCCGCTCGGGCACTTCCGGAAGCAGGGCCAGCGGCCGGGCGGCCACGTAGCGACGGAGGCTGTCGAGCTGGCTGCTCATGCCGGGATGCGCAGGGCTGCCGTACCGCCGGTGTAGCCGGCCAGCGAGCTGAGAATCCGCGGCACGGCGGCGTGAAGATCGAGCGGGATCTCCTGCCCGTCGGTGATCCAGCGCGCCGGCAAGCGCAGATCGACGGCTGCGTCCGCGACGCCGGCGTCCTCGAAAACCTCGTCCAGCTTCGTGAGGAGGAGGTGAGTAACGCCCAGGCGGTCGTACGCGTCGAGCGCGGCGACCGCGGCTTCGAGCCGGATCGAGGCGGGGATGACCAGGTGGACCTCGTCGGGACCGATCGCGCGCAGCAGGTCCATCCAGACGGCGTTGCGCTCCGGATGCCGCGGGCTCCGCCCCGGCGAGTCCACCAGGATCAGGTCACAAGCGCCGAGGCGTTCCAGCGCGCCTTCCACCTCTTCCTGTGCGTAGACGACCTCGAGTGGAATGCCCGTAACCGAGGTGTAGCTCTCGAGCTGATCGACCGCGCCGGTGCGGAACGTGTCGATCGTCAGTACGCCCACATTCCAGCTTCCGAACGCTGCGGGGTGCACCGCGAGCTTCGCCAGCGTGGTCGTCTTTCCGGCGCCCGTCGGCCCGGCCAGCGCCAGCACCAGGGGGCGCCCGCGCCGTGCGGCCGAGGCCGGTGACTGAAGCGTCCTGGGCTCGAGCCGGCGGCGCAGCCGCTGGACGTCACCCGCTGCTGCCGCGACGACCTCCACCTGCGGCATGTTCCGGCTACGAATCACTCGCGTCCGCACGATCATCGCATCCTCCCCCAGCGCGGCCTGCGCAGCGAGGGAGACTTTCTTGATGTCGGAGCCTTTGAAGGTCTGGATGTTCATGATCTGGATTCAGGATTCAGGATTCTGCATTCAGGGTCTCGGGATTCGGAGCTCAGCTCAGGGTCGGGGATCGAATCCCCTGAATCCTGAATGCTGAATCCTGAATCCTGGCTCATTCCATCTCCCAGGTGGCCACGCTGTCCAGCGCGATCTGGGGGGGTAGCTCGGCGAGTGAGATGACCGGGACGCCGGGGAGGACCGGCTCGATGAGCCGCCGGACTCCGACGCGCAGACCCGGCGGCGTCACCAGAGGGATCGAGCGGCCTTCGGTCGAGTGCGCGCTCGCGATGCTACTGAGATTCCGCAGCAGCGAGGCGAGCGTATCGGGGTTCATGATTCCGCTCGAAGCCTGCCCGCCACGCGGGCTGAACAGGGACATCAGCGCCGCTTCCAGGCGGGGTCCGACCGCGATCGAGCGGATCCCGCCCGACGCATCGAGGTGGAGGCGTGCGATGACGTGTGAGAGCGCGAGGCGAACACGCTCGGTGAGCGCTTCGGGGTCCTTGGTGTGGTCGGCCGCGTCGCCGAGCGCCTCGAGAATCGAGACGAGGTCCCGGATCGGGAGCCGTTCCTTGAGCAGCCGCTGAAGGACGCGATGTAGCACGCCGAGGGAGATCTTGCCCGGAACGACGTCATCGACGAGCGCCGGGTGGGTCTTCTTGAGCGCGTCGACCATCTCCTGCACGTCCTGCCGGCCGAGCAGCTCGCCACCATTGCCTTTGAGCACTTCCATCAGATGAGTGGCGACGACCGTCGAGGGCTCGACGACCACGTAGCCGAACGACTCGGCCTCGACGCGGCGCGGCGCCGAAATCCAGCGGGCGGGCATGCCGAAGCTGGGATCGGTCGTTTCGACGCCCTCGACCTCGCGGATCACACCGCCCGTATCGAGCGCCAGGAGGAACCGCGGCATCACTTCGGCGCGCGCGATCTCCGCTCCACGCAGCTTGATGATGTACTCGTTGGCCGGGAGCCGGATATCGTCGCGAATGCGGATCGGCGGCACGAGGATGCCGAGTTCGAGCGCCGCCTGCTTCCGGAGCAGGGAGATGCGCTCCAGCAGGTCGCCGCCCTGCCCCTCGTCCACGAGGGGGATGAGCGCGTAGCCGACTTCCAGCTCGATCGGGTCGATCTGGAGCAGGTCGCGCATCGGGCTTTCTTCCTGTGGCGCCTCGAGCTCCGCCGTCTCCGCCGCCGCAGCGAGCTGGAGTCGGGTCTTCTCTCCCTTCGCCGCCGCATGGGCGAGCAGCGCGGTACCGCCGCCGAGCGCCATGAAGGGGAGGAAGGGCAGGCCGGGAACGAGGCCGAAGGTCGCGAGCACTCCGGCGGCGATCCACATCGGCCGCGACTGCGATCCGAGCTGTTCCGCCAGGGCTGATCCCATTCGCGATCCGGCGGACGCGTGCGTCACCATGATTCCCGCGGCGGTGCTGACGATCAGCGCCGGGATCTGCGAGACCAGACCGTCGCCGACGGTCAACATCGTGTAGGTCGAGACGGCCCGGTCGAGCGGCAAACCCCGCTGCACGACGCCGATGAAGATCCCGCCGACGATGTTGATGGCCGTGATCAACAACCCGGCGATGGCATCGCCCTTCACGAATTTGGACGAACCGTCCATCGCCCCGTAGAAGTCGGCCTGACGAGAGATCTCGTCGCGCCGCCTGCGGGCCTCGTGCTCATCCATCAGCCCGGCGTTCAGGTCCGCGTCGATCGCCATCTGCTTGCCCGGCATGGCGTCGAGCGTGAAGCGGGCGGCCACTTCGGCCACGCGCCCAGCGCCCTTGGTGATGACGATGAAGTTGATGCCGACCAGGATCAGGAAGAGGATCAGCCCGACGGCGTAGTTGCCGCCGATCACGAACTCGCCGAATGCGGCGATGACGGTGCCCGCGCTGCCCTCACTGAGAATGAGCCGCGTGCTGGAGACGTTCAGCGAGAGCCGGAACAGCGTCAGCAGCAGCAGGATCGCCGGGAACGAGCTGAAGTCGAGCGGATTCTTCGTGTACAGCGCGACCAGCAGGATCACGAGCGCTATGGCGATGCTGAGCGCGATGAACAGGTCCAGCAGCATGGCCGGCAGCGGCAGGATCAGCAGGCCGATGACGAGTACGACCGCCAGCGCGAGGCCGATCTCCGCGCCGCGGCGCCCTACGCTCTCCACAGGCGGAAGGGTGGTCGCGGCACTCATGCGCTGGCCTTCCGGTAACCGGCGCCGGAGCGCTCACGAATGACGAATGCGAGGACCTCGGCCACTGCCAGGTAGAGCTCGGCGGGGATCGGCACGCCGACTCGGCTGCTCCCGAGAAGCGCCCTAGCCAACGGCCGGTTCTCGACCATCGGTACGCCCGCTTCGGCGGCGATTGCCTTGATGCGTTCGGCCACCTTGCGCTGACCCATCGCCAGGACCAGAGGTGCGTCGGCCTTGGCGGGGTCGTACTTGAGAGCGACGGCGATGTGCGTGGGGTTGGTGATGACGACGTCCGCCATCGGCACCTCACGGAACATCTGCTGCCGCGCCATCGAACGCCCGAGACTTCGTCTCCGCGCCTTCAGCAGCGGATCGCCCTCGGACTGCTTGTGCTCCTGCTTCACCTCCTGCTTCGTCATCCGCAGCTTCTTGTCGTGCTGCCAGAGCTGGTAGGCGTAGTCGACGAGGGCGAGGAGCAGGTAGGCGAGCCCAGCCGTCAGGATCATGCGAACGGAGTAGCGCTGGACGAGACTGAGCAGCGCGAACGGCGCCTGCTGCGCCAGCGTCACCGCCTCGTCCCACGCTAGGCGGATCGAGAACCACACCGCCACCCCGACGATCCCCAGCTTCATTATCGACTTCAGCAGCTCCATCCACGGCTGAGTTCCGAGCATCCGCTTCGCGTTCGGCAGCGGATTGATTCGGCCCCACTGCGGCGTGATCGGCTTGACCGATACGACGCCGCGCGCCTGAACGGCGGTTATCGCCAGGGCGACCCCGGCCAGCGAGCAGAGGAAAAGGCTCAGACCCGCGAGAACCTTCCAGCCGGTGATCTGCACGAAGTTGATCACGCTCGGCCCATCCATCGTCGGCGCGCCGGTCATGAGCATGCCGTGCTCGAAGGCCGTCAGGACGGTCCCGCCGAGGGTCGGTGCGGTCGCATTGATGACCAGCGCCGCACCCAGTAGCAGGACTGCCGTGTTGAGTTCCTGGCTCTTCGGGACCTCACCGTCGCGACGCGCCTCCTGGCGCTTCCGCGGGGTCGGTTCCTCGGTCTTTTCCTGCATCGAGCTGTCCGACATCAGCGCCCTCCCGCGGGTGCGAAGGCCCCGAGCGCCTCACCGAGCATGCTGTCGTACAGCGTCGTCCAGCCGGTGAAGAAGGCGCCGATCAGGGGGATGGACGCGGCGAATACGAGCAGTCCGATGCCGATCTGGATCGGGAAGGCGACGGCGAGCACGTTGAGCTGCGGTGCGGCGCGCCCCATCACCGCGAGGGCGACGTTGGCGAGTAGCACGGTTGCGATAACGGGGGCGGCGAACCGCACGCCCAGGAGAAAGATCGTGCTGCCCCAGCCCACCATCGTCGCCAGCCCGGCGCTGAGCTCGAGAGGCATCCCGACCGGCAGGAGCGCGAGACTCTCACCGACGGCGTCGAGCATCACCACATGCGCATCCAGCGAAAGGAGCAGCGTAACCGAGAAGAGACTCGCGAAGGTGCCGAGAACGGGTACGGAGTGATTCGTCAGCGGATCCAGCGCCGCGGCGCCGGAAAGGCCGATCTGAACCGCGAGCAGGTCACCCATCGCCTCAGCCGCTCCGACGATCACGGCCACGGCGAGCCCGATGGCGAAGCCGATGACGGTCTCCGTCAACGCCGTGGCGGGGGTGATCCGAACCCCGTCGACCGCCGACGCCATCGCAACCGGGTGCATCAGCGCGGTCAGCACCACGATGAAGCCAGCTTTCAGCATCATCGGCACGGCCCGCGATGCGAACACGGGCGCGATCAGGACCAGCCCTCCCAGGCGAAAGCCGAGGAGCGCCAGAACCGGGGCGGCAGAGGGGGCGAAGAGATCCAAGCTAGGATTCAGGATTCAGGATTCAGGATTCAGGATTCAGGGGCCGGCGGCCACTGAGAGCCGATAGCTGATAGCCGATAGCCGATAGCTGCTTTTCCGTCCTCATCATCCGATGAGGACGGGGAAGCTCCTGAACAACTCGACCGTGTACTTGATCGCGAGCTGGAGCATCCAGGGGAGTGCGACCAGGAAGGTCGCGGCGACGGCGAAGAGCTTGGGCACGAACGACAGCGTCTGCTCCTGGATCTGCGTGACCGCCTGGATGACGCTCACGACCACGCCGACAGCCAGCGCGACCACCAGCAGCGGCCCCGCCAGGAAGAGCGAGAGCATCACGGCGTTGCGTGCCAGGTCGACGACGATTGCGTGTGACATATCCCTCTAGTTGAAGCTGGACACGAGGCCCTGAACGATCAGCGTCCACCCGTCGACCAGCACGAAGAGCAGGATCTTGAACGGCAGTGCAATCATCGGCGGCGGCAGCATGAACATTCCCATGCTCATCAGCACCGAGGCGACGACCACGTCGATCACGATGAAAGGGAGAAAGAGCGCGAAGCCGATCTGAAACGCAGTGCGCAGCTCGCTGGTCACGAACGCGGACATCAGAACGACCAGAGGTACGTCGTCGGCGCTCTGCACGTCTGGCGTCCGGCTCATGTCGAGGAAGACGCCGAGGTCCCGATCGCGGGTCTGGCCGAGCATGAACTGCCGCATCGGCCCACTGGCGGTCGAGAGCATCTCGCCCTGCTCCATCTGCCCATCCATCCAGGGCTGAAGGGCCGTGCGATTGACTTCTCCGAACGTCGGGGCCATCACGAATCCGGTGAGCAGAAGCGCGAGCCCGGCCATCAGATGGGCGGGGGGTGCGCTCTGCGTTCCGATTGCCTGACGAAGGAAGTGGAGGACGATGAAGATGCGGGTGAAGCTCGTCATCATCAGGATGAGCGTGGGCAGGAGCGTCAGCAGCCCCATCATCACCACCACGCCCACCGTACCGCTCAGCCGGAGCCCCTCGCCCCCGTCACCCACCTGCACGTCGATCTGTGGAGCGAGGCGGGTAAGCATCGTATCGGCCTGCGCGACCGCGTCGGCGTTCTGAGCGAGCGCGATCGCCGGATCGAACGCGGCGGCGAAGGCCAGCCCGAGCAGGACCAAGGCTGCGGTGCGAGTGGCGGCCCGCAGAACGGCGCGGATCTGGCGCCCGCCGGGCACATCGGTCGTGGCATCGAGCAGCGCTCGGAAGCTCGTCGCCGGCGGACCCGCTCCATCGATGGGAGTTTCCTTTTCGACTGCGAGCGCCTCGAGCTCGGCTTCGCCCAGCTCCAGCACCGGCCGAACGCCGCCGTCACCCAGCGAGACCGCCACCAGGCGTTCGCCGATGCGCACGACCGCGATCCCCTGCTTCGGTCCCAGCGCTATGCGCTGAACCACTTCCATTCTCAATCCCCCGCGCCCGCTCCCTCGCGCCATGTAGCGCTTGAGCGCTTGCAGCGAGAGGCCGAGCAGGAGGAAGACGACGCCGAATGCGGCGAGGAAACCCATCATCGGGGGGATCAGGCCGCCTCTCCGCCGCCAGCCGGGAGGATGCGCGTGATCCGCACGCCGAAGTTCTCACCCAGCACAACCACCTCACCCTCGGCGAATCGACGGTCGCCGACGAACACGTCCACGGGCTCACCGGCCAGACGGTCGAGCTCGATCACCGACCCGCGGCCGAGATCGAGAACCTCCTGCACCTTCATGGAGGTGCGGCCGAGCTCGATGGCGATCGGCAGTGAGAGCCCGTACAGCGTCGAGAGCGGCGCCGAAGCACCCTCTGCGACGGCGCCGGCCAGCTCCTCGAACTGTGCCATCGACGCTTCAGTCGTGGGCTCGGTCGCGGCCTCGGTCGCAGGCTCCATCACCTGCTCCTCCGTCGGGTTTTCCATGCTCACAGCTCCTCTTCAAAGAGGTTCACATTACTCTCGCCCTCGAGATCGAGGGGTAAGTCCGAAATGGTATCCATCACGCTCACGGCCAGCTTCTTCCCGACCCGCGCTGGCTTGCCGCTGAAGCGTGCCTTTCCGCTGACATGTATCTCCAGCTCCGTTTCCCGCGTCAGTCCGGTGGCGAGAACCGACCCCTCCGCCAACGAGGTCAGATTCCGCATCGAGATCCGGAACTCCGGCAACCGCGCCGACAGCGGCAGGTGGGTTACGCGTAGCGACCCCTCCACCACCCGTCGATTCGCTCGACGCTCCTCCTCCGAACCGGTTACGCTCACCCGCCGGTGGACGGCCGCGTCGGCGAAGAAGGTGTCCAGAACGGCGAACGGCAGGCAGACCGAGATGGTGCTCTCCTCGCCTCCGGCGGTGATCCCGATGGTCGCGACCAGCACCGGTGCGTCACCGCTCGTCGCGCGCAGGATCTCCGGCACCGACTCGAATCCGGAGACGCCCAGCTCCAGGCGGATGTAATCCTCCCAGATCTCGCGAACCCCATTGGTGATCCGCTCCGCCACGGTGCGCACGACCATCCGTTCGATCGGCGTCAGCGCCCGATTGAGCTTCTCGACCTTGGCCCGGCCGCCCAGCAGCCGATCGACCAGGTAGAAGGCGAACTCGGACCCGAAGTCGATCACCCCGAGCTGGCCTCCGGAATCCCTGATCTCGATCAGGTACGAGCAGCAGGGCGTCGACAGGGAGAGCGTGAAGTCGGCGAAGCTCAACTGCTCCACTCCCTGGAGCGTCAGCTCGACCTGGCCCCGGACGCGTCCCATCATCCATCCCTCGACGGACTTCACGAGGCGCTCGTACATCGCTTCGAGCGTCCGGAGCCTCTCCTTCGACACGCGATGCGGCCGGCGGAAGTCGTATGGAGTCGGCTCGCGGGTCGCCACGGCTCCCCGCCTCGGCGCTACGCTCTCGTCAGCGGCCTCTTCGGCCTGCGACTCGACGTTCTCCTCCGTCAGGGCTTCGGTTGACATGAAGATCGATTGGGTGCGTCGACGAAGTCGGCTCGCTCAAGACACGAGCTCCGGCGGGGTAGGGTAGAGGCACGGGGTATACCACTCGGAGCCACTCGGCCACCGGCGCGGAGTGAATCTCACAAGTGACTGTGATGTCACTACTTATGGGGATTGTGTCGAGTGCAGGGGAGGACGGACGTGGCCGCTACCGGGCGCCTGGACCGGCATTCTCTGCCGGGGGGGCGGCGGAGCTTTTTTCCGGACCGGTGCGCAAGGAGGTGAAGTGACTGTTCAGAGGAGCCGCTTCACCGGCCCCGTTCGGGCGCGCATGGAGCGGCGGCGAAAGGCGCGGAGGAAGGTCGCGACATGAAGCACGAGTCGCGGCACCAGGACCGGGTGGTCGGCCGCCGGCTCGCGCGGGCGGCTCGGCACCCGCTATGGCGACGGCCAGGCTACTGGATGACGAACTTCGGGAAGTAGACGTCGATGACCGCGCGCTGGCCGAGCAGATTAGCGACCTCCGCCCGCATCTCTTCCTTGATCTCCGTCCGCACCCCCGTGTCCGCCAGTTCCGTCACGGTCTTGGCGCCCAGTGTACCGATCACGATATCCCGGATCTCCGCGTCGCGGAGGGTCATCTCGTCGACGCCGGTCGCCTCCCGCATGCCGAAGCCGACGCTCGCCATGAGGAACCGCGTGCCGCCGGACTGGGCGGGATTGAGGATGACATCCTCGATCGTATAGATCGCGGCGGGCGCGGGAGGTCGCATTTCAATCTCCCACTCGGCGAAGAGCGCCTCGCAGGCAGCTTCGTCGACGGGGGCCCCGGGCGCATCGGCGAGCAGCGGCCCAACCACGAATGAGCCCGTACCCGCGCCGACTGCGAGGCCGATGGTGAGAGCGATCACGATAGTGGCGCGGCCAGCTCCGCCGCCCTCGGTCTCCTGCTCGTCCGTGCTAGCCATATCTCCTCTGTGCTGACGTTCATGGGTCACACCTGTGAGTATCGGCCACTGTCCCGAATCCGTGAGCCGAAGGAGGGGGATCCGCTCCACTCGGACATCCCCGCGGAGCGGGGATCCACCCCTCTCGGTCTTCCCCGCGGGAGCGGGGATCCAGTACGATGGCTCCTTTGAAGCAATGGGTGAGATCCAACTGGATCCCCGCATGCGCGGGGAAGACATGGAAGTTGGCGCGGGAATGACATGGAAGTTGGCGCGGCGAAGACTTTTTCATGCACCGCCATGATCATCGGCACCTTAAGCGACGAACGCGAGCCCGGCAGATGCCGGGCTCGCGTTCATCCGAGGTCCGAGCCGACGGCGCGTCGTGAGATCGCTACGCGTCGGTGATGAGGAACACTAACGCTTCAGGTTGACGACTTCCTGGAGCATCTCGTCTGTCGTGGTGATGACCCGCCCGTTCGCCTGGAAGCCGCGCTGGGCGACGATCATGTTCGTGAACTCCTGCGTCAGGTCGACGTTCGACATCTCCAGCACCCCGCTCGCAACGGTCGAGGAGCTGTTGTCCGATGCGTACCCGACCTGCGCCTCGCCCGAGTTGGCCGACAGCGTGTAGAGGTTGTCGCCGTTGCGCATCAGACCGCCCGGGTTGTTGAACTCCGCCAGCGCGATCTGCCCGAGAACGATGCTGTTGCCGTTGCTGAAGGCGCCCATGATCGTTCCCGTCCGGTCGATGCTGTAACTCTGAAGCTCGCCAGCGGCATACCCGTCCTGCTCCTGGAAAGCCGCACTGGACATCCCCGCGAACTGCGTCAGTCCGTTGACCGCGGCGCCCCCGAAGTCGATCTCCACCGACATCGCGGCACCACCGCCCGGAGGCGTGAAGGAAAGAGTCGGGTTCGTCGCCGGCGAGGTGAGCAGGCCGGTCGAGCCGTCGAACTGCAGCTCACCACCGCCGTCGATCCCGTCACCGTCGTCGTCCGTGACGTCGCCTGCCACGAGCCCCATGCTCGTCGGGTCGACCTCCCACTCCCAGGTATTGGCGGCCGTCTTCGTCAGCGCCACCTTCAGCTCGTGCTTGGCACCCTGCGAGTCGTAGACGGTGATGCTCGTCTCGACCGATCCGGCAGCGCCGATCTCGGAGTCTGAATCCAGGTTTCCGCTGATGTCGGCAGTCGCGGTGGCGGAGGCCGAAGCCTTCTGGCCGGTCGGCAGCGTAATGTCCGAGAGCGCCTGCGAGAGCACCCCGTCCGTTGCCATGCGGCCCTGGACGCGGTAGCCGTTGGTCGCGCTGACCAGGCGGCCCTCACCGTCCAGCTCGAAGTTGCCGGCACGCGTGTAGAAGTTCTGCGAGCCGCGAGACACGACAAAGAACGCATCGCCCTGCACCGCGAGGTCCGTCAGGACTCCGGTGGTCTCGAGGTTACCCTGCGTGAAGATGGTGTCGACGGAACCCACCTGCATCCCGAGCCCCACCTGCCTCGGGTTGATGCCGCCCTGGGCGTCCTGCGGGCGGCTCGCGCCCTGGAGCAGCTGCGCGAATCCCTCCTTGAACGTGACGCGGCCCGACTTGAACGCCACGGTGTTCACATTCGCCACGTTGTTACCGATCACGTCCATGCGGACCTGATGGTTCTTCAGCCCGGCGACGCCGGAAAAAAGCGATCTCATCATCTGGCGGTTCTCCTGAGTATGTGGCCCGTGCTCGGGCCGTTCCTGGTCTCGTCGTCTCGAACGTCGTCATCCTGCCCGCAGCCTTCTCGTCGTCCTGTCCGTATCCGTCATTCGACCGTGTCGAATCCGTGCTGTGCATTTACGCCTCTCGGCGAAGTCGTGGCCGGTGGTTCACTCGGTCCGGATCTGGAGAATGGTCCCGAACGGAATGAGCAGACCGCCGGAGGTCAGTACGGGCCCATGCTCACCGTACTCGACTCCATCGATCCGGGCGGTGACGAAGGGTTGTGTCGGAACCGGCTTACCCGCGGCATCGACCACATCGATGGCATAGCTGTATGAGCCGGCCGGCAGGTCCTCTGCGGCACTGCCCAACTCGACGTCGTGGCGACCAGCGCCCACGAATCCGAGCGGACGCGAACCCACCTCACGGCCGGTCTCGTCCATGATCGTGAGCGTCGCGAGGCCGCCGTCACCGCCGACCTCGAAGTGCACCGATCCGCTGCCGTCGCCGGGGACCTCGACGTGATCGCCGACAGCGAGAACCGTCTTGCCGAGCACGTTCATGGCAGTCGTGTCGTTGATGCTCCCGATCAGGCCGTCCTGTCCCGTGGCCTGCGCCTCGAGCTGCTTGCTGATGTTCGTCAGCTGCTCCAGGCTCGAGAACTGGGCGAGCTGAGCCGCCATGTCGTCGCCTTTCATCGGGTTCATCGGGTCCTGATTCTTGAGCTGAGCGACCAGCATCTGGAGAAACTCTTCCTTCCCGAGCTGCCCCTTGGGGTTCACGGGCGGAATCGACTCCGTCCCGACCCCGGTGGTCATGACGTCAGATATCACGAGTTACCTTCCTTTTGCTGTTCCTTGCGTGAACGATTGCGTGACTCGGCGGAATCCCGGCGCTGCTGCTCCTCGGCTTCCTTCCAGCCATCGCGTGGGTTCGAGGGGTCGGAGCCGGACCGCGAGTTGCCACCGCGGCCGGCCTCGGCCTCGGCGGCGCTCAGCGCGGCTCTCGTCACTTCCGCGCGCTCGAGTCCGCTCACCTGTGCCGTACGGACGCGCAGCGCATCCGGCTCCAATCCCTGCCGCTCGAGCGACTGGCGCAGCTCACCGATGCGGGATGCCAGGCGGTCCGCCTCGGCCGAATTTTCGATGTTCAGGGTGGTGCCGACGGTGCTGCCGCGGAGGTCGACGCGGATCCGGTCCTGCCCACCACTGGGGCTGTCGAGGCGCAGGAGCAGGTGGTTGACCGGCGCGGCCTCAGCCCCCTCCTTCATCGCCAGGATCTGGGCTGCGCGCTGCACGGCGTCACTACCACTCGTGAGCTGCGCCTCCGCAACGGGCCCGCCCATGAAGGTGCGCCCGAACCCCGAATCCCCGCGCAGCATCTCCATCTCTGGGGAGGCTGCGGCCTTGGCTTCGCCCTGGCCCTGCCGGCGGCTCTCCGACCCTCCGAACCCCTGACCATCGAGACCGGCCTGACCGGCTCGCGCGGCGAACATCGCCGCCGGCGAAGCGGCAACGGCCGGTTCCTGCACGCTAGCCGGTGAGTGTGGCTGCACGGTCGGCGGCGCTTGAGCCAGCGTGGGCGCTTGAGCCGGCGTGGGCGCCTGCACGGGTGCGCCGGGTCGGGCCGGATCGGCGACGCGGGCAACCTGCGCGACTCGCGCGACATCGGCGATCTGCGCGACCTCGGCGACGCGAGCCACGTCCGCCACGCGGGCGAGGCCCCCTGCCTGAGCCGGAGGCGCGGTCACCGGCTCGGCTGCCAGGCGGCCGATCCGGCTTGCTCCTTCCGCCGACTTCGGAAGCTCGATATGGCCCGGATCCATGGGACCGAGGGTCCTGAGGCCTTCTTCGGCCGCGATCTGGGCGAGGCGCTGATAGCCGACGGGATTGTTGTAGGTCCCGTCGATCATCACGTCCACCGCACGGCCCTGTGTGTGATTCGAGTTGCGAGTCCAGGTCACCACATCGCCGGAGCGCGAGCGGCCCTGCTCGTAGAGAAAGTCCTGGCGGGCCTGGCTGCGGTGCGCCTCGACGACCCGGACGGAGTGGCCGAACTCGGCCTCCATGCGTTCGATCACACGATCCAGACGCGTCCTGAACTCCGGCTGAAGCATTTCGAGATCGTTGTTCACCTCGTTCGCTGCGCTGGAAGCGGCGACTTCATCCACTGCGGCCGCCTCGGCCTCCGCTTCGAGCTCGGCTCCTTCGCTCTGCCGGCCGGCACCCGCCGCGATCGCGGCCACCGCCGCCTCCGTCAGCTCCCCTGCCGGCTGCGGCACGCCGGACTCGCCCTGAGCCTGGAGCAATCCAGCGAGGGCTGCAGCCAGGCGTAGCGAGGTACCTTCCTCGATCTCGCCCTCGGCTTCGGCGACGTCGATGAGCTCTGTAAGCTCGTCGAGCACCTCACGCGAATCGCCCGTCCCCTGAGCGCGCATCGCTGCGGGGCTCGACATGGCGGCCAGCAGTGCTGCAAACTCGCCCGCCGGCGTAGCTCCCTGAGAGCTCGCGCCAGCTTGAGTGTTGAAGGTTCCTGTCAGGCGCTCGACTGCTGTCGATGCCGCCCCAACCAGCGAACCGATCAGTCCTGTCACGGAGTGCTCCTTTCACCGCGGATCACCGAACGACTGATTACCGCCGCCCGTTCGGGTGTGAGATTGCTGAGGATAGCCGCGGCTTCTCGGTTCCCCAGTTGAGTCAGGATCGTCTGGACCTCGAAATCGTCCATGTGCTCGAGCACTCGAGCTGCCTCCCGCGCCTGCATCGAGGCGAAAAGCTCTGCGAGCCTCGTACTGCCCATCGCGTTAGCGGACTGCGCGGCATCTTCATCGCCCATGGATGCGGCCGTTCCCGGCTCGATCAGGGCCGCGGCCGCATCGTCGAGCTGCTCCGGCAGCGCAGCGGTCGTATCCCGCTCCGGCGCTACCTCGGCCGAGCCGGTGCTGTCCGAATGCTCCGCGACTTCGGCATCAAGAGCGACGCTGTCGTCCCCGGCCATGGCGGAGTTCAGCCCGTCCTCGATCGTCGGCTCCTCGTCATCGAAATAGCCGACTGCCGCGGTCGCGGCGCCGAGTCCGATCGCGGCTCCCAGTATGAATGGAATCAACAACTTCTTCACGACGTACTCCCTTCCGGGTGCATTCGGCCACGCGTGAAGCGCGTGAGCGCCACGGCGTCCATCGTCTTACGGTCGAGCGCCGCTTCCTCCGCGGTCGCCGCCGCCGCCTTGCGCTCCTTCAGCCGATCGAGCATCTGGCGCTCGCGCGAAGCGATCGTAAACTCTGCGAAGCACACGTTGACGTGAGCCTCCGCCTCGCGTGCCGCGGTCGCCGCCTCCTCCAGCCGCTGGTCGAGGCGGTCCAGTACGTAACTCGCGTTCTGAAGCTGCCCGACCGTCGCGATCACGCCACCGATCTCCGCCCGTTGTGCCTCGCCACGGCGGCGTTGATCGGCCAGCAGATCGAGCGCCTCGCGCGCGGCTTCGGCTGCCTGGCGGGCCGCTGCGAGCCGCTGCGCGGTCGCCTGCTCGCGTCGTTCCTTCAACTCGAGTACTCGCTGTAGCGAGAAATACGGCTTCATGCGCTCCTCCTCTGAACCGGTGCGGCAACTTCGGACGTGAGTGCGAGCAGCTCTTCGCGCGTCTCCTCGAAGGTCGAGGATTCATCCGGCCGCTGCCGTAGGAACGAGAGCGCGCCCGGTCGAAGCTCGAGCGCCTGATCCACCGACGGGTCGCTTCCCTTCTGGTATGCACCCACCAGGATCAGGTCCTCCTTCTCACGGTACGACGCCTCTGCACGTAACAGCGCGTCGGCCGCCCGCTGATGATCGGGATCGATCACCTGATCACGCACCCGGCTCTTACTCTCCAGCACGTCGATCGGCGGGAAGTGTCCCGCCGATGCGAGCTTCCGGGTCAGGACCATGTGCCCATCCAGGATCGATCGCGCCGCGTCCGCCACGGGTTCGTTGAAGTCGTCACCGTCCACCAGGACGGTGTAGATGCCGGTGATGCCACCGGTCGCGGCGTTGCCGGCGCGCTCCAGGAGCCGCGGGAGATTGGCGAACACGGACGGCGGATACCCCTTCGTCGTCGGCGGCTCGCCGACGGCCAGCCCGATCTCGCGCCATGCCATGGCCACACGCGTGATGGAGTCGACCATCAGCATCACCTGCTTCCCCTGATCCCGGAAGTATTCCGCGATCGCGGTGGCGACGAGCGCTCCGCGGGCCCGGACGAGCGCCGCCTGGTCGCCCGTGGCGACGACGATAACGGAGCGTGCGAGGCCCTCCGGTCCGAGCGACTGCTCGATGAAGTCGCGCACCTCGCGCCCACGCTCGCCGAGCAGGGCGATGACGTTCACGTCCGCGGCCGTCTGGCGTGCGATCATTCCGAGCAACGTGCTCTTGCCCACCCCCGACCCCGAGAAGATGCCGACACGCTGCCCGCGACCCATCGACAGCACGCCGTCGATCGCGCGGACGCCCGTCTCGAGCGGCTGGTCCACCAGTGCGCGATCGAGCGGATTCGGAGGCTCCGAGAGTAGCGCCCGCCGCTCTTCCACCTCGATGCGCCCCTTTCCGTCGATCGGGCGTCCCAGGCCGTTGACGATGCGGCCTAGCAGTCCCGGCCCGACGTCGACGCCGAAGGAGCGTCCGAGGGGCTGCACACTGCTCCCGGGATGCAGGCCGTCCATCTCGCCGAGCGGCATGAGGAGGACGCCGCGCTCGTGGAAGCCGACGACTTCCGCGAGGCAGGACCGTTCATCGACCAGGCTCGTGATCCGGCACAGCTCACCCAGCCCCACATCCAGGCCCGAAGCCTCGATCACGAGTCCGACCACACGGGTGACGCGGCCGAAGTAGGCCAGCCGTGGCACGCTGTTCACACGCGGTGCGAGGGCATCAAGCATTGGTATACGTCAGTCGGCGGTAGACGCGCTCGAGCGCGGTATCGACACGGCCGTCGATGATTCGTTCACGTCCCTCGACCATGCAGCCGCCCGGCGCGATGGAGGCATCCGGGAGCCAGCGCGCGTCGCGGTCTTCGACGACCGCGGCGAGGGGGTTGGCATCGATCGCGTCGACCGACGACAGGGCGGTCAGGTCCGACGGGTTTACGCGGATCCGAATGGGTTGATCGATCGGGAACTCCTGCAGCGCCGTGCGGACGAGCTCGGCGACGGGCTCGATGTCCAGCGTCAGCTCGCGACCCAGCACCTGCCGCGCGATCACCACCGCCAGCGCACAGATGTTCTCCTCGATCGTCCCGCTCCACCGGACCTCACCCGCGCGGAGCTCGTCGAGCGCCTCGCGAGTCGCGGCCACCGCCGTACGGAGCCGCGCGCCTTCGGCGAGCTCCCCCTCCGCCCGCCCCTCCTCGTGACCCGAGTCGTACGACTCACGTACGAGTCGCTCACAACGCTCCTCAGCCTCACGGCGGATTTCCTCCTCACGCTCCCGCGCCTGCGCCTCCGCCCCATCTACCGCGGCCCTCACGGCCTCGTCGATCGCCTTCCGCACCACCCTGCTGGCGAGTTCCGGCGCGTCGCCGCGGCCGATCGCCTCCGGCGTCCAGGACGAGAGGTCATCGGGCGATTCCGAAACCGTCGCGCTCATGCCCAGCAGGGCGCTATTGGATGACCTCATCCTCGCCTCCCGCGTTGATCACGATTTCGCCCGCCTCTTCCAGCTGACGCACCTTCGTGACGATCATCACCTGGGCGGTCTCGACGTCACGCAGCCGCACCGGCCCGAGGAACTCCATCTCCTCCTCGAGCGCTTCGACCGCTCGCTTCGACATCGCGCCGAGCACGTGCGCCTTCAGATCGTCGCTCGCAACCTTGAGCGCCAGAGCCAGATCCTTCGAGTCGATCTCGCGGAGCACCCGCGCCATCGCGCGGCTGTCCAGGGCGATGATGTCCTCGAACACGAACATCAGGTTCTTCACCTCTTCGCAGAGATCCGGGTCCTCCGTCAGCAGACCATCGAGGAGTTCCTTCTCCATCGAAGGCGGCGTGAGGTTCAACACCGCCGCTACCGTCTGCGGCCCGCCGGCCGTGCTCAGGCCCTGGTTCAGATTCAGCTCCGTCTCCGGTCCGAGTGCCCGCTCGATCAATTCCAGCATCTCGGGAGAGACCTTCTCCATCGACGCCATCCGATAGATCACCGACTTGCCGACTTCGGGGCCGATCTCCTTGAGCACCGACGCGGTCTGCGGGGGATCCAGATGGGCGAGGATCAAGGCGATCGTCTGAGGATGCTCGTTGCGCAGCATCCCGCCGAGCTGCTGCGGGTCCACCTTGCGAAGCCGATGCAGCCCCGAGCCTTCGTTCAACTGAGATTGGAGGCGCTTGAACATGAACGACGCACGCTGGCTCCCGAACGCCTGCTCCAGGATCTCCTTCGCGTAGTCGACGCCGCCGACCGCGATCGACTCGGCTGCCCGGGCCGTCTCCAGGTACTCATGCAGAACCGCCTCGGAGATCGTGCTGTTCACGTTCTCCATGCGCGCGATCTCGTACGAGATCCCCTCGACCTCATCGGGCGTCAGGCGCTCGGTGATCTTCGACGCGGCCTCTCGACCGAGGACCATGCAGAGGATGGCGACTTTCTGCTTGCCGTTCAGCGCGCCCTGCGTCTCCTTCGTCTTCGTGGCGGGCATCTATTCCTCCTTCATCCAACTGCGAATCATCTTGACGGCAACGTCGGGATGCTGCTCGACCTGGGTAGCCACCAGATCACGTGTGGTCGGACCGGCCGGCGGCAGCATGGCCTCAGGCTCGGGAGCACCCAGCTCCGGAGCACCCGACTCGCCGCCACCCGCGAGCACGTTTACGGTCGCACCCTTGTCACCGGCAGGAAGCGCCGCGCTGGCCGGGGCCTCCGGCTGCTTCAGCGTTCGCGTCAGCCGCATGGCGATGAAGAACGTCAGGACCAGCGCGACCAGGGCGATGAGCGGCTTCTGGAACTGGCTGATGATCTCCCAGGCGCTCGTCGTTTCCGGCTCGATCTCGATCCCGGCGTCGAACGGAAAGCTCACCACGCTGATCACGTCACCGCGCCCGGGATCGATTCCCATCGCGCTCGCCACCAGCGTCTGGATCTGCTGAATCTGCTCCGGCGCCCGCGGCTCGTACCTCCCGACGCCGTCCTCGACGATCAGGTTGTCGTTGACGAGCACCGCCGCGGTGACCCGCCTCACGTTGCCCACCGCACCGCTGTACGTCTCCATGCTGCGCGTATTGAGATACGTCGAGGTGACGCTCGTCGAACCGGCACCACCCTCGGCTCCTGGGATGATCTCGGACCGCTGCTCGCTGCTGAGGACCTGCCGCTCCGGATCGACCGTTTCCACGGTCCGCTCCACGCGGTCCAGGTTGATCTCGGCCGAGACCTGCACCCGCACGTTGCCAGGACCTACGATCTGCGTGACGAGCTGCTCCGCCTTCGTCGCCAGATACTCCTCGACCTCGCTCCGCATCTCGAGCTCACGGCTCGCCAACGCCGCCGGCGAGCCGTCCTCGTAAGGACTCGAGAGCAGCCGGCCGGAGTCGTCCAGCACCATCACCCGGTCGGCGGTGACACCGTCGACACTGCTCGAGACCAGGTGGGTTATCCCCTGCACCATGTCCTGCGAGGGGCTCGCGCCACTGCGCAGCCGCATCACGATCGAGGCCTCGGATGGGTTGCCGTTTCGCCTGAACCCCGCCGCTTCCTCCATCGCGATGTGCACCTTCACCGCCTCCACACCGCTCATGTTGGCGATCGTCCGCTCCAGCTCACCCTCGAGCGCCCGACGGTAGTTCACGCGCTGCGTGAAGTCCGTCATCCCCCAGGCGGGCTGGTCGAACAACTCGAGGCCGGGCCGGCCTGCCTGCGGCATCCCTTCGCTCGCGAGTGCCACCCTGGCCCTGGCGAGGTCGCTCGTCGCCACCCGCAGCTCCGATCCGTTTCCCCCGAGCCGATACGCAATCCGCTGCTCGTCCAGCCGCTCGGTGATCACGCTGACGTTCTCCAGCGGGATGTCCGAGTAGACCGGCACCCAGGTCGGCGCCGTCGCCCACCGCGCGATGCCCAGGATGCCAACGACCGCGAGGACGCCGATCCCCAGGAGCGCGACGCGTCTTGGGCCGCCGATTCGGTCGATCCACTGCTGTAGAAGCGGCGGGAGTGTGGTTCCGTTGAGCATATTCTGGAGCTATCGGCTATCGGATATCAGCAATCAGCCTGGACATCAGGCTGTACGAAGCGAATGCGCTACTTCCCGGCGGTCAGCGGTACGGCCACCCAGCCATCCACTCCAGCCGTAGCTGATAGCGGATAGCGGATAGCCGATAGCTAACTCTGCATATTGATGATCGTTCGGTAGGCTTCCGTGAACTTGTTCCGCACCTCGACCAGCATCTCCAGCGCGATGCCGGCTTCCTCCGTCGCCGCCATCACCTGGTGCAGCTCGACAGGGTCGCCGCGAAGGAACGCCTGGATCGTATCCTGGGCGCCCTCCTGCACGTCCGACACGTTCTCGAGCGCCCGCTCGAGTGTGTCGCCGAACGAAGCACCTCCGGCGCTGTCGGCCCCGGTCGAAGGGGTCTGAAGCGGCGCCTGCGCCTGACTCGCCTGGGCGAAGCGGAGCGCCGCGGACTGGATTGGATCGATCATCTCATGCCCTCACGTCGATTCGGCCGCCGCGCCCCATCGGCGTCTCGGCCGACGTCGCCGGTCGCGATGGCGCGCCATAGGTCAGCGGGCCCATCGCCGTCATCTTTGCGAAGTAGGCGCGCTCTTCGGCACTGAGAACCTCCCACAGCTCCGGGTCCGTCCCCTCGGGGGCTTCGACCGGGAGCGTCTCCTGCCGCGGTGCCAGGAGCCCCGTCCGGGTAGTGGTCTCGACAGCCGGCGGCGGCGTCTGGGTGGCAGGCGCCGGCCGATCCTGATCGATGCGCGGCCGCACCCCTTCCTGCGGGCGCAGCAACGTCGCGGGAATGCCGCTGACTCCGTTCAAGCTCATTTCGTCTTCAGAAGCACAGGTTCAAAGCGTGGTATGCAAAGCATCATCAGATCTCGAGCGCCCGCCGAAGCATCGCCTTAGCCGACTGGAACACCGTGGCATTGGCCTCGTAGACGCGGCGGGCGTCCATCAGATCCACCAGCTCGTCGGTGATCCTCACGTTCGGAAACCGGACGTATCCCGCCTCGTCCGCATCGGGGTGCGACGGATCGTAGACCAGCGGCCCTTCGGTCGGGTCCGCTTCGATCGCCGTCACCTCCACCCCGTGCATCGCGTCCAGCGGATCGCCCGATGGCAGGCGGAACGCCGTCGGCTGCCCGGCAGCGTTGACTTCGTACGGCTGCCACGGATCCCCGCGCTCCTGCATCTGCACGACCCGGCGCTGGTACGGCAACCCCTCCTCCCCCTGGGTCGTCTCGGCGTTCGCGATGTTCGTCGCGATCACGTCCAGGCGCGTTCTCTGCGCCGACAGCCCGCTCGCCGCAATCCCCAGCGAACGGAACATCGGGCGGCTCACACCCTGGTACGGGTCGGGCGGAAATCCATTGATCATCAGCGGCTACGCAGGCTGGTGCGAATCTGTTCATACGCCTTCTGTAACAGGCGTGCGGTCGCTTCGAAGTAGAGCTGCTCGTCTGCGAGGCTCACCATCTCCGCCTCCAGATCGACCGGACCCTCCTGCAGCGTTCCCGGCTCGGCCTCGGCCTCCGGGATCGCGAACCCGTCGCCATTGAGGAGCGTCGCCTTCGACACCCGATCGGCGATCAGGCGCGAACGCTGTGTGCTCGCGTCGAGCTGTTCCCGAAGATTGACGCTCTCTGTAACGCGACCGAAGAATCCGTGAAGCATCTCGACCCTGGCCGTGAGGTTCGTGTGCCGTGCGGGACCCTGTGGAGGCAATGGGTGTTCCGCATATGCCACCAGGATGAATACGTGCCTTTTCAGGATTCCAGGACCCGCGCATACGACGCTGTACGACAACGACTTAGCATCGTTCGTAACCGCGAGCTTTTATGTCTTTTTTGTGGGAGCACCGCCGCGGCGAGACCTGACGTGGCGGAGCGAATCCGGCAGGTTCTGCCGCTCTCGGGGGGAGAGATCTTCCGGAAGAAGGTGCCACAGGCGAGCTGCACGCCTGCTAGGCGACACTTCTCTTAATAGGAGATCACCTCCAATAGGAGATCACGCGGGGAGCGCGATCGGCGTCTAGTCGTTGCCGGGTGAGTTGAGCTTGTTTCGGAGGGTTCGCACGCTCATGCCCAGCAGCTCGGCCGCCTTCGTTCGGTTGTTGCCGGTCTCCTCGAGTGCCTTTTCGATCAACACCTGCTCGACCTCCGCGACGTTCAACGTGTCGAGGCTGACCTTTGCGCCGGGGGGCCCACCGCCCAGCGCGGGGCCATTGGCGCCGCCGCCCCCGATCGGCGAAGTGGGGACGCCGGCCATTCCCATCCCGGGCGCGAGCCCGAAGCGCTGCGAATCGAAGGCGGAGGCGGGGAGCATCGGCTCCGTGCTGAGAATCACGGCCCGTTCCACAGCGTGCTGTAACTCACGTACATTACCCGGCCAGGGGTAACTCTGGAGTAGCTGGATGCCTTCGGGCGAGATCCCATGGATCTCCTTCCCGATCTCCTGCGCCGTTCGGACGGCGAACCGGTACGCGAGGACGGGTATGTCGTCGGCCCGCTCACGGAGCGGTGGAATGAGGACGGGTATGGTGCTCAGGCGGAAGAAGAGATCCTGACGGAAGTTACCGGCCGCCGCGTCCGCGGCGAGGTCGCGGTTCGTGGTCGCGACGATGCGCACGTCAACGCGGATCGGCGAGGTCCCCCCGACTCTCTCGAACTCCTGTTCTTGCAGCACGCGAAGGAGCTTGGCCTGCAGGTCCAGCCGCATCTCCGATATCTCGTCCAGCAGCAGCGTCCCGCGATGGGCTCGTTCGAAGGCGCCTTCGACTCTCTTGATCGCCCCCGTGAACGCTCCCTTCTCGTGACCGAAGAGCGCGCTCTCGACGAGCCCCTCGGGAAGCGCGGCGCAGTTCAGCTTGATGAACGGGCGGTCGCGCCGCTCGCTCTGGTCATGGATCGCTCGGGCGAACAGCTCCTTACCCGTTCCGGATTCGCCCTGGAGTAGCACCGTGGCGCGTGTCGGAGCCGCCATTGCGACCGTCTGCTGGATGCGCCGCAGCGTCGGGCTGTCGCCGACGATCTGTCGCTCGTTGCGAAACTCCATCACCTCCCGCCGCAGTGCCTCGTTCTCCTTGCGCAACCGCACGAACTCGAGGGCCTGATCCACGGCCAGGTTCAGCTGCTCCGGGCGGATGGGCTTGGTGATGTAGTCGACCGCGCCCGCCTTGATCGACGCCACGGCGTGCTCGATGCTCGCATAGCCGGTCAGCATGATCAGCGGCGTGTCGTATCCCTCGCGCGTAAGTAGCGAGAGGAACTCGAGCCCCGTCAATCCCGGCATGCGATAATCGGAGACGATCAGGTCGATCTCCTCCTGCGCCAGCACCTGGAGCGCCTCCGGCACGCTCTGCGCACCGACCGCGCTATGCCCGGCGCGCTCCAGCGTGTCCTGGAGGATCAGTCCGATCGAAGGCTCGTCGTCGACGTGGAGGATCGTGGCCATCTGCTCAGTTCGCCTTCCGGGGGGGACAACGGGTCGCCGCGGACGGAATTCACCGCGAGCGAACAGCTTTCTACGCGACAACGCCAGGAGGGCGCAGGGTCGCGCAGTATGGGTGAACTGCTGGGTCGGATCTACGCGCTAAAGTCTGCCATGCCGCCCGTCGATACTCGCTCTCAAGATAATGCGCCTCCGCCTCACGGCAAATATTGCCGGGTGGTCCAATCTTCCAGGGTCGATCTATGCGGATCACGAACAACCTCATCCAGCAGACCTCGCTGAACAACGTCCAGCGTAACCTGAAGCAGATCCACGCTGCGCAGGAGCGCGTCTCGAGCGGGCTGAAGATGCAGCGTGCCTCGGACGATCCCGTTGGCGCCGCGGAGAGCATGCGTACCCGCGGATCGATCCGGGCGCTGGAACAGTACCGGCGCGGCGTCGAGACGGCGATCTCCCGAGCGGACTCGGAAGAGCAGGCCCTCGACCAGGCCTCTGGCATCCTCATCCGAGCTCGCGAGCTGGCGACCATGTTCGCCAGTGACACGGCAGATCAGAGCGCTCGGCAGGCGGGGAAGGTCGAGGTGGAGGGGCTCCTGCGTCAGGCTGTCTCGCTCGCCAACACGCGAACCGATGGCGGTTACCTCTTCGGCGGGCTCACGTCCGACGCGCCGCCCTACGGGATCGACGACTCGGGGCCGACTCTCGAATTCACGACGACCGGCCCGACAGGGGTGCGATACGTGGAGATATCGGAGAACCAACGCGTGATCGCAAATCACAACGGCACAGAGGTCTTCGAGGACACCGGGCTCCTTGAGGGGCTCCGGGATCTCGCTGCCGCGCTCGGCGCGAACGATCCCGACGGGATTCGCGGGGTAATGGACGATCTTGACGGCGCGTTCGAATCGGTTCAGAGCCTCATTGGCGACGTCGGGTCCCGGAGCAGCTTGCTGCATGTGACCTCGGCCAACCTCGACGCGCTCGAGACGAATCTCCTCACGCTCAAGTCGGAGATCGAGGAAGTCGATATTGAAAAGGCGATCACGGAGCTCGTCGGGCGCCAGACGACCTTCCAGGCCGCCCTTCTCGCTACCTCGCAGGTGATGAACCTGACCCTCGCCAATTACTTGCGATGAGTTCAAGCGCAGCCCTCGCCGAAAAACCGCACAAGATGATCGTAGCCTCAGACCTGCTCGGGCCGCTCGAGGTGGAACCCAGTGAGATCTTTCGGTTCCCCGGTGGCCTCTTCGGCTTTCCGGACTCCCGCGATTTCCTCCTGCTGCCAGCCGAACTGGACGGCCTGTACTGGCTCCAATCCACGGAGCATTCGCCGCTCGCATTCGTCATGGTCGATCCCTTCCGATTCTTCGAGGAGTACGCCGTCGACCTGCCGGACTCGGAGCTCAGAGACCTCGGCAATCCGGACCGCTCCGAGCTCCTCGTGCTGGCGATCGTCACCCTTCCCCGCACTGCGGAAGACGGTCCGACCGCCAACCTCCAGGGCCCCGTCGCGATCAATCTGGCCAGCCATCTCGGCAAGCAGATCCCGATCGCCGACACCGACTACGAACTCCGCGCCCCGTTCCGATTCCCGGCCGAGTAGAACGGCTTAATTGGACCAGGCGCCCGTTCGGGCTTCGACCCCCGACTGGCCGCCAACTGCATCCCGGCACCACCCGTCATCCCGCCACCAAGCGTCGCCCGCCAGCAAGAGCCGCCCCGCCACCAACCGTCGTCCCCCACCAACCGTCGTCCCCCATCAACCGTCGTCCCCCATCAACCGTCGCCATCCCGCAATAAAAGTCATCCCGCAATAAAAGTCATCCCCGCGAATGCCGGCATCCAGTAGACCGCCGCCCCAGACGCGATCCCAGA
>JBBDRL010000081.1:0-5886 GCA_040905505.1 Gemmatimonadota bacterium
CAGTTAACAGGAAACGCGCCGGCTGCGGACGATACTCGTAGGCAAGACGGCCGCAAACCTCGCAGATCTGGCTGCCGCACCTGCTGTTAACTGTCAACTGTCAACTGTTAACTGCTAACTCCCTACAAAATTATCTCGAACGGATACCACACCGGCACCGGTTCGCCGCCCTGCGTGGCGGGGTCGAAGACCCATTCGGCGACGCTCTGGATGAGCCGTTGATTGTATCTCGAATCCGAGGTGGGCGGCTCGAGGCGGATGGTGTTGGGGTCGACGCGGCCACTCTCTTGGACGAAGACCCAGACGGTGATCTCCTGGCCGCGGGCGCTGTTCGGCCGGCCCGAGGGCGGGATGAAGAGGCCTCGCAGGGTCGGAGGTATGATGCGCGAGGCGCCCTCCTCGCCCGTTCCACCGCCCCCCTCGCCGCTGCCCGTGGCGGTGCCCGGCCCCGTCGTGGGGCCCTCCGCGCCACCCGTACCGGGGCCGCCAGTGCCCGGGAGCGACGGCTCAGGCGCGGGTCCCGGATCTGGCGTCGCGACCTCGACCTCCTCCGGCTCGACGACGACGTCGGTCGGCACCGGAACGACCACGGGCTCGGGGATCTCTTCCTCCGGAGTCGGGGGCTGTTCCGGCCGCACTTCCACCATCGTCAGACCGGAGCCGCCCGCCTCCGCCGCGCGGACGTCCCCGGCATTGGGACCCGCGGCGCTGGTGTCGCTGACCGGCGGGAGATTCGCACCGCGGAAGAGGATCAGGATGATGAAATGGACGATCACCGTTCCGATGATGCCGATCGACCTCGCGCGCCGCCATCGCTCGTCCTCCCGCGCCCGCACGTCGGCGAGCCGGCCTACCGTCGAACCGCCGAAACGGCGAGACGGGTCGAGCGATTGGAAGCGCTGGCTATTCACAACGATGACTCGATCCTAACTCGAAGTCGGTCGGTAGCGGGGCTGCATCGGCGTACCGAATAGAGTACCGGGGATGGCGCTGAACAACATCAGCCGTAAAAGTCGCTACGGTCACCGGTGGTCCGTGCGGACTCCCAACGGGAAGCCGATTTCCATCGCCGGCCAAGCGCACCGCTCACCCGATGGCCGCCTGGCCGGCTCCGCCGGGCGTGCGGACCCCCGCCGCCGAGACCCTCGCAGCCACCTCGAACGCCATTGTCCCAGGCGATCATCTCGACGCTTGGCGCGTGGGGGGTTCGGTACCGTGCCCGTCAGCCGATGGCTCGCGAACGGGCCGCGTTCAACCGGAGTTGCCGCCGGTCCGGGGGTGCACGATCGCCGTCGGCCGCAGCATCAGGAATTAGCCCAATAGTAGCGAGAGGGGTACCGAAAGTTCCCGGCGGGCGAACTGACGAGCGGAGACAGCGATCCCCGCAATACAGCGGTCGGTTTGGCGATCCATCGGTCTCGCGTGAAGAGACCGAATTGCCGGCGTCGGAATGGCGAGATGGCCAGGAGAAGGATTGGAAGCGGAGGTCGAGGGGTGGGGAGCGGAGGGGCCGACGCACGAAGGAGCCGCCCCGGGAACGACCGGGCGGCTCCTCGATGGGCAGACCTCTCGGCTGCCTACATCACGTTGAGACTGGGCTCGTCCGCCCTGAGCTGGTAAGCCCAATCGAAGACGACGAGGCGTCGGCCCTGCGAATCCTGCGTCTGCCCCTGGACGCGCAGCTTGGCGTAGTGCTGCTGCCCATCAGAGCCCCGCACGCGGAGCACGTACGTCATCCCGGTCGTGGCCGGCACCGCCGTACTGGCAAATCCCGCGGTTGGCGCCACCTCGACGTCGACGCAACTGACGTCGCTGCCGGGCCCGCAGGTCAGCTCGGTGGTGAAGGTGCCACTGTCGATCACCGTCTGCCCCAGCGGCCGGATCCGCAACTCTCCGTTCACCTCTTCCAGCCGCCACTGAGCGTCGGGCGAATCGCCGGCGACGATCGGGTCGTCGTCCTCGTGACTCACGAATCGGAACCCGCTCGCGGCCGGGTCGTCGGCGTGAGCATAGACGAAGTCGGCGTGGAAGTCAGGCCGCGGAATGACGCGGGCGGATTGGCTCAACGCACTGACGTGCCCCGCGCCGTCGACCGCAGCCAGATAGTAGGAGTAGCGCACCCCGTTCGCCGCCCGATCGTCGTAATAGCTGGTCCCGTCGGTCTCCCCGATGAGGAAGATACCCTCGCCTTCCGGCTGTGCGAGAACGATGTACCGGGCGGCGCCGGTGGCGTCCCACTCCAGGTAAGCCGCACCATCGAGCGCGACCGCCGCGGCGGCCCCCGGCGTGGTCAGCGCCGGTCGCTCCGGAACGTCGACGGCGACCGCATCGGATAATCCGACCTCCGTTCCGTCGCGCTCGTCGACCGTGGCGACGTAATAGTCGTAGCTCCGACCCCCGGCCACGTTGGTATCCAGGTAGGTGCACACCGCCGAGCGGCACGAGGTGACCGTCGCGATCAGCCCGTACGATCCGCCGGCACGACGCGCGTAGATGCGGAACACCTCGTCGCCGAAGCTCGCCGGCACCTCCCAGGTCAGCTCGACGGCCGGGTAGCCGAGGGCGGCCGCCTCATCCCACTGCTCGAGGAAGACCCACGTGTACGCGGCCTCGAGATCGCGCGGGTCGAAGCGCTCCGCGACGCCCGTGGGATCCGAATCGCACCCGGCCATCGCGACCGTCGCCATCACCAGCGCCATCAGCGGCGCGACCTTGATCTTCCTCGTCATACGCTTCACCCAACTGTGTCTGGAGTCATTTCCGCCAATCCAGGTGCAACAGCGAGACCACCCCCCTTGAGTTGCGGGAAGACTCTGTACCCCAACGTGTTACGATCGGGCGGCGCGGGCCCGCACCGCTGCCGGTCGTCACCCCCAGGCGACACCCCGCTGAGGCGGGGAGGGACAGGGGATGCGTCGGGGGCCGGGGGTCAAGGGCCGGGGGAGATTCAGGGCGGCGAAAGGCCTTGGAGCAACAGATTCATCGCCGCGTCAGCCGGTCGAGTGGATAGCTCCATTCTCGTGATGGCGAGCTGCTACTGGATCCCCGCTATCGCGGGGATGACTTCGTCCCCCTGACCCCTGACCCCTGACCCTACCGATCCACGCCCAGGTCACTCTCGGAGTAATCGAACCTCAGATCCCGGTTGTGGAGCAGTTCCACGTAGAACTCGAAGGCCGTATTCCCGTTCGGCGTCTGGTAGAAGCTGAAGTTCGCCTGCCACTCGTGGAGGTCGCGGCGGAAGTTCAGGCGATGGGACCCGAACTCCCCGTCGGTGAGGGAGTAGCTCGTCGCCCACGTCACCGCCCAGTTCGGGCTGAGCTGGAAGTCCATGTCGGCGTTGAGCGTCTGGATCGCCTGGTCGGTCAGGGCCGCGTTCCGGGTGAACCTGCGCGACGGGCGAGAGAACTGATACGACATGCCGACCCGCCAGGGCCCGCCACCGGTCCCCTGTGGATTCGCGGTGGAGGTTCCGGTGCCGTCGGGCGTCGTTTCCTCCTCGGGCGTGCCCTGGAGAATGGCGTCGTCCTCCGGGACCTGGTCGCCGCCGAGGCCGAGGCGGTCCGTGAAGCGCTCCAGCATCTGGACGACGGAGCTCTGCGGACCGAGGTTGAAGGACGTACTGAGCGAAGAGAGTCGCGGCGCGAAGCTGCCGAGCTGACCCGCGTTCGCCGGGTCGTCCGGGTCCAGGTCGCGGCGATCGAACAGCTCGTGCTGCATGTTCACCCGCAGGCCGCGCAGGTAGTCCGAGTCGATCGAGTTGCTCACGACGTTCGTGACGAACCCCGTCCCCTCCTCGCGGGCCTGGATGAAGTCGTACTCCAGGGCACTGGTCGTGAGAGACAGGATCGTCACCTTCTCCGGATCGCTCGGTGCGTTCGCCCGACTCCGATCGCCGATGGAATCGCCCGGTACCGTGTCCACCGGCTCCTCTTCGACGGGCCGGGGGTTGGACAGCTTCGCCTCCCACGTCTGATTGACTCCGATCGAGATCCGGTTCTGCGCCCGTCCGCCGGCGCGGCCGAACACCTCTTCCTGGAGCGCCGTCTGCTGCACCTCCGGCGCGTAGCTGTACGATACGCGCGGCGAGAGTCGGTTCCGAATAGCCGAGAAGGGACCGACGCCGGGGAAGAAGCCGTAGAGATCGGAGTTCAACGACGCACCGAAGCTGAGGCGCATCGGCGCCCGGAGGAACTCGTCCCCTGTGATCGGATCGCGCAGGAGTTCCTGACCCAGGCGGATGTTCGGCGCGATATTGGTCGTCCCGATCAGCGACTGCTGATACTGCGCGGACGCGGACCAGCTCGCTTCGTCGTGATCGTAGCCTGGCAGCTCGACGACATCCTCGTCCGGCCCCGTGCCGAGCCCTTCCTCGATCATCGACCGGTTGAGCTCGCCGTCGGCGTTGAGCCTGAAGTTACCGATCGAGAACGAAGGTTGGACCCGGAGCTGTGTCTCCTGGCGATCGCGGTTGCGGCTCAGGTCATCGGCGTAATCATTGAGGGACCGCGAGCCGCTGATCACACCCGGGGTGAACGTCGCGTTGCTGAACCAACGCGCCTGCTCGGGCGTCGGGGCTCGAAAGAGCGTGATCTGACGGGGGGAGATGCTGAAGCTGGGGAGCGTCATCGAGACGTCCCCGCTGGCGATCGACTGACGGCGCTGTGCACCGAGCGAGGCCGAGCCCCAGCCGAACTGGCGCCTGAGAGAGAAGTTCGAGGCCAGGTCCTGCGTCACCTCGCGCGGATCGTAGCTGGCGTCGCGCACGAAGTCGGCGGATGAGGCGTAGCGACCGGTCATCGAGAGGCTGGTCACCTCGTCCGGCTGCCAGGAGCTCCGCGTGTTGAAGCTGAGCTCGCGACCGCCGTCCGCCCGCCAGTACCGCTGCACGCCGACGTTGCCGTCCAGGAACTGACGCCGCCAGCGGTAGTCGAGGGTCCCATCGAGCGCGGTGTACGCGCCGCTCCGCCACGTCGTGCTGATCCGCGCGCCGGCGTACTCGCTGATCGCCCAGTAGAACCCCAGGTCGGAGATCTGCCGGTTGTAACCGGACGAGGTGCGCACGACGTCGTGGACGCCGAAGCGCGGTGTCAGGAACCCGCTCCGGCGGCCCTGCTCGAGATTGTGGACGACGAAGGGAAGGACCATCACCGGCACGTTGCCGAAATACAGCCGCGCCGGGCGGGCGACGAGAATGCGGTCACGCACGACCATCACCTGGTCGGATTCGAAGTGGTAGTGCGGTATCTCCAGGTCGCAGCTCGTGAAGCGGGCGTGACTCCCGAAGATGCGATCCGACCCCTCCACCGTCATATCGCCGCTGACGTACCAGGTCGCCTGCTGCCGCACTTCCGTGCGCGCCCCGAGCGCCGTCGCCCTGCGCGTCGCGAGATCGTAGAAGAGCACGTTCCCCTCGATCTCCTGCGCCTCGCCCACCACTCGCGGGCTGCCGTACGCCTGGACGAGCTCCTCCCGATCGCGGTACACGATGGTGTCCGCCGTGAGACGGTCGCCTTCACGCAGGACCTCCGCATCGCCTTCCAGCCGCAGCACGCCCTCGTTCGCGCGGTAGACCGCGTCGTTCCCGCGGTACTCCGTCACCGTGAACCCTTCGAGCTGACGGAGGGATCGGAGCACCGAGTCGGCCGATTCCGACAGCGGCGGACGCGCGGGTACGCTGTCCGCCGGGATGGTGTCGCCCGCCGCCGTGATCACCGGGTCGTCTGCGCCCGGAAGGGTATCGGCCGGCGCCCCGGACACCGCGGCCGGCTGTGGGTCGGGGTCGGCGGCCACGCCAGCCGGGAACGTATCGGACGGCGCGGTGGGAAGGGTATCCGCCGCGGGTTCGTCGAGCCCGCCCCGCATCGTGGGGGACTCCTGTGCGAC
>JBBDRL010000081.1:5986-14475 GCA_040905505.1 Gemmatimonadota bacterium
ATGATGGCGCTGATCACCACGAGAATGGCGAGCGCGTGCCGTCGCCGCGCCACCAGCATGTCCGGCGTCACGACACCCAGCAGCGTCCCCACCAGGATCACGACGGGGAGCTCGAAGGCCAGTCCGAAAGCCAGCAGCATCCGGATGATCAGGGAGAGGTACTCCCCGATGACGATGTATTGTTCCAGGCTCTCCGTCTGGAAGCCCAGGGTGAACCGGAGCATCAGCGGAAGGACGAGGATGTAGCAGAAGACCGTGCCGGCCGTGAAGAGCACCAGGGCGGCGAAGATCGTGGGCGCCGCCAGCCGCCTCTCGTCCTCCCGCATGAGTGGTGTCACCAGCCGCCACGCCTGCACGATCAGGTAGGGCAGCGCGAGCACGACGCCGATGCACAACGCCAGCTTCAACGTGATGAAGAACGGGTCGGTAGGGCTCAGGTACTTCAGCCGCTCGCCGTTGAGGAAGGGCTCGATCGGCGCCACGAAGAGCGCGAGGAAATCGAGATCGACGGTCCAGCCGCCGAACTGGAGCATCCGGTCCCTGAAGCCGACGGTCCACTCGGGGATGTTGAGCGTCACCGGCCAGGCGGCGGCGTAGAAGCCGATCAGGGTGGTGATGGTGATGACCACCAGCGACGAGATCAGCCGACCGCGAACGTCATCCAGCCGATCCAGGAACGTCTTCTCCCCGGACCGGCCGCGAAAGCCGTCGATGAAACCTGCAACGGCGCCCATGACTCAGCTCTGCGCCGTAGCGGCCGCGATCCTCCGCTTTCGCACGACGACCTTCGACAGCGTGATGCTCACCTCGTAGAGCACCACGAGCGGCACCATCATCAGCAGCGTGATCGTGATGACGTCGCCCGGCGTGATCACGGCCGAAACGACGGTGATGAGGGCGATGGCGTGCCGGCGCTTGTCGGCCAGGAACTCCGGAGTGACGAGACCGATCGCGGTGAGCGCGAGAATCACGACCGGCATCTCGAAGACGATGCCGAACGCGAGGAGCAGCCGAGTCACCACGCTGAGGTACTCCCCGATCACGATCGCCTGCTCCAGGCTCTCGGTCTGGAAGCCCATCGTGAAGCGGAGCGTCACGGGGAGCGCGACGTAGTACGCCATCGCCACGCCCGCCGAGAAGAGGATCAGGCCGAAGTAGAGCGCGGGGATCACCGCCTTCTTCTCGTCGTGGTGGAGCGCCGGCGAGAAGAACGCCCAGGTCTGGTAGACGAGGATCGGCCCGGCGAGGATCACGCCGACGAGCAGCGCCAATTTCAGCGTCACGAAGAAGGGTTCGGTCGGACTGAGGAACCCCAGTCGGCCGCCGTCCAGGAAGGGGGTGATGGGCTCGATGAGGAGGCCGAGCACGTCGAAACGCGTGACCAGATACAGCCCGATGAGGGTGAAGATGGTGACCGCCAGCAGGCACCAGAGGATACGCCAGCGAAGCTCTTCCAGGTGATCCAGGAAGGGCATCTCGCCGCTCGTAGTACGGAAATACCTCATCCGGCCTCTTCTACTTCCTTCTTCGCGGGTGCGGCGGCATCGCCATTGGCGCCGAGCGGCAGCTCACGTTGGTAGCGCCGCAGCTCCGGCCGCACGTTGCGTTCGTCCAGTTCTCGCAATTCGTCGAAGAATTCCGTAAGGTCCTTGAAATTCCGGTAGACGGACGCGAAGCGCACGTACGCGATGTGATCACGCGCCTTCAGGCGGTTCATCACCATCTCGCCGAGATCGCCGCTCGCGACCTCCGTCGCGTCGGATCGATCGAGCACACGCTCGATGTCCTCGACGATCTCGTCGATCTGCCCGCCCGCGATCGGCCGCTTCGCCGCCGCGACCTCGATGCTGGTCAGCAGCTTCCGCCTGTCATACGGTTCGACTTCGCCGTTGCGCTTCAGCACCTGGAGCGGCCGCTCCTCGATGTACTCGTACGTCGTATATCGCCGCCCACACTCCAGACACTCGCGACGCCGACGCACCGCCCGACCCTCCCGGGCCGAACGCGAATCGACCACGCGGTCTTCCATGTGGCTACAGAAGGGGCAGCGCATAGAAAGCTATCGGCTATCAGCTATCGGCTATCAGCTTACGGCGTGCGGGCCGATGGCTGCGGGTGTGGGATCCGGCACCTGACCGCCCGGCCGTTAACGAAAAACGGACGAGGAGCCAGGGGTAGTACCCAAGGTCCTCGATCCGAGTTTCACCCGCGCTACCTATCCCCCGGCCCGCCTGAATTTGACCTGTTCCGTAACGCCCGCGGGGCTCAGTCGTAAGCTGATAGCCGATAGCTGATAGCCGATAGCTCGGCTGACGAATCGCCCGGCGATTCGTCAGCCGCCCTCACCTCATCCTCCTCAGCTCGTCGCGTGCATCGGCGGCCTCCGGGCTGCCGGGATAGGCCGCGGTGAGCTGATTGAGCATCGATCTGGCGCGGTCCTCGTTGCCGCGATCGCGCTCCAGCAGCGCCGATCGATAGAGTGCGGTCGCGGCTTCCGGAGCGTCGGGGTGCAGCTCGAGGATGCGCGCGTACTCCTCCAGTGCGGCCTCTTCATCGCCCTCGTCGGCGCTGATACCAGCCAGAAGCAGGCGCGCCGCGGCCGCCAGCTCGTGGCCGGGGAAGACCTCCGTGAATTCCTCGAATCCCGCGCGGGCCGTGGCGGTCGACCCCCGCTCGAGCGCGGCCGCCGCCGTTTCGAACAGTTCCTCCGGATCCCCGGCATCCTGCGCGAGCAGTGCCTGTTCGGCACGCTGGAGCGCCTCCTCGCGAGAGTTCACGGCGGTTCGAAGTTCGGCGAGCCGCTGCTGACCCTGCCCGGTCAACTCCTGAATCTGCACCAACTGCCGCTCGATCTGGACGAGCTGATTGGTCATATCGCCGCGAAGTCGTACGGACTGCATCGCCAGCGTGTCCATGAGCGCGGCGTTCTGCCGCTGGATCTCACGCAGCAGTCGGTCCTGCTCCACCTGCATCTGGCTGACTTCGGCTTGCAGATCCCGGAGGTCGCGTTTCGTCGCGCAGCCGCCCAGGACAGCGGCGGCCAGCGCGACCACGAGGAGGCGTCTCGCCATCAACGCACCTCGGGCGGTATCGCCGAGATCTCACCCGCCGTCACGGCGAACTCGCCACGGCGATTCTGCCGCCACGCCGATTCGCTCGATCCCATCACCGTGGGGCGCTCCTTGCCGTAGCTGATAGTGGCAAGACGATTCTCCGTGATGCCGTAGCCCGCGAGGAAGCTACGGATGGACTCGGCGCGGCGCTGGCCGAGCGCGAGGTTGTACTCGGTCGAGCCACGCTCGTCGGCATGCCCCTCCACGCGCAGTTCCAGCGTCGGATTGGCGCGCAGGATCGCGGCCTTCGTGCGAAGCCGCTCCTCGGCTTCGGGGTCCAGCTCGTCACTGTCATAGGCGAACAGGACGACGGAAGACAGGATCTCCTGGGCCCGCGCCATCTGCTGCTGAAGCGCGCGCTCCTCCGCCTGCCGACGCGCGAGCTCCGCCGCAGCGATGGAATCGGCGCGCGCTCGAGCCGCCGCGTCAGCGTCATTGTTCGACGCGACCGGTGCTGGCGCTGCTTCGGGCGTGTTCCTGCTGCACCCCGCGATGGCAAACACTACGAGGGCGAGTGCGACTGCGAGACGGAGCTTCATCTTACCTCCTGGGACGTGAAATTGGCGCGCCATTGCGCCTGCGATGCGGCCCGGTACCTAGCCCCACGACACCCGAGACCGCCGGATTCGGCTGATTCATTGCCCTGGTCCCGCCCGCTCCAGCACAGGCGACCAGTCCGGGAGACCATAGCCGGCCCCCCGCAACAGCGGCCTCACCCGGCCGCTGACACTATCCACGATATACAACCCGCCGCCCTCTCTGTCACGGGATGCGAACACGACGTGCCTCCCGTCGGGCGCCCAGCTCGGGTCCTCGTTGCTGCCTTCGGCCGTCAGCAGGCGCCGCCGATCGGTCTCCAGATCGGCCACGATGATCTGCATCTGCCCGTCGACCCGGCCGTGATATGCGATCTGACGGCCGGTCGGCGCCCAGTCGGGCGACGTATTGTAGCCTCGGCCACCGTACGAGTAGTCCGACAGCAGGCGCGGCTCGCCACCGCCGACGGTCATGATATAGATGTGGGGCTCGCCGAGACGATTGGAGACGAACGCGAACTGGCGCCCATCCGGTGAGTAGCTCGGTGAGAGTGAGTCGAAGCGACGGCCGCGCGTGTGCTGCTCGAGGCAGCAGTTCTCGTCGCGGTTGTACGTGGCTACCTCGGTGTTCCCGGCCACGCTCGTCGCGAAAGCGATCGTTCCACCGTCCGGTGAGTAGGCCGGCGTGATGTTGACGCCGTCGCGGTCGGAGATCAACCGATCCCGACCGGCGCCCAGGTCCCGCTCGTAGAGCAGCGGGGAGCCCGAGCGGTACGACGTGTACGCAATCCGGCCCGCCTCCGGCGACCATGCGGGCGACAATGCAATCGAGCCGTCGTTCGTGAGCTGCTGTACGTTCTCGCCGTCGTAATCGATGACGAAGAGCTCCTTCGACCCCCGCCCCTCCAGCACGAATGCGATGCGTGTGGCCGCGGCGCCCGCCTCGCCCGTCGCCCAACGGACGATCTCGTCCGAGACCGCGTGGACCGACATGCGGAAGGTGGGATCGCCCTGCGCCGGAAGCAGGAACGTCTCGTCGCCGCGAATGGTGCCGTAGACCGCGTCGTGCAGCACGAGCCGCAATTGCGACCCACCGGCAGGATCGGGCCCCAGCTCGCCCTGAAGGACCCAGTCGGCGCCGCGCTCGTTCCAGAGGTCCAGGTTGACCGAGTCGTCGACCGCCACTCCCACGCCTGCCTCCAGCATCTCGAACCGATCGCTGAAGTCCAGGTCCTGGCGAATGATCCCCCGCACCGGCTCGAGCACCCGTCCCTGATCGGCGGCCCCGGCGAACGGCAGCACCACCAGCCCCGGCTGATACTCCGGCTGATACCGCAGCCCCAGCCGCACGCCTTCGACTTCCTGGGCGGGCAGGAACGTGGGGACCAGAGCGAAGATGATGGTGAGAGCGCTGCTGCGTATGAGATGCATTATGAGGTTGCCAGTTGCCAGTTACCAGTTGCCAGTTGATTACCCGGCAAGTCATCGATCTCGTGCGATGGGCCAGTCCACCAGCGCCGACGGATTCGGTCGCCTCAGCCGTTGCCGTCGCAGTTGCCGTTAACTGGCAACTGGTAACGGGCAACGTGTCGTCGTCCCTCACCTCTGCGGCCGGAATGAAAAGCTCACCGGCAATCGATCCGCGCGGTACTCCTGGGGCAGCGGGCCGAACGCGCGGTTGAGGCCCGCCTGCTCCACGGCTTCCAGGACGGCGAACCGGAACGCCGTGCCGCCGGTGCTCCTCTGGAGACGAAGGTCGGAGACCGAACCGTCACGGTTGATGACGAAGTACACTTCCGCCTCACCCGTAGATCCTCCCGGGCTCCTGAAGTAGCGGTTGACCTGCCGAACGATGTTGTTGCAGTACTCCGGCGTCGGGCACTGAACGCCCGGGAGCTGCATGTCGATGTTCTCGCCGCCCGTCGAACTCGGGTCCGGCTCGGGACCCGTCGAGCGCGGCGGCTCCTCTTCCTCGGGCTCCGGTTCGGGTTCGGGCTCCGGTTCCGGCTCGGGCGGCTGCGGCGTCGGTTCCGGTTCCGGTTCCGGTTCCGGTTCCGGCTCCGGCTCCGGCTCCGGCTCAGGTTCTTCGGGTTCCGGCTCCTCTTCCGGCTCCGGCTCAGGCTCGGGCGGCTGCTCGGGCTCGGGGGTCTGCGGGCCGGCCTCCTGCGGCGGTGGCGACACGATGTCGACCGCGTACACCCGCATCGGCGGCGGCTGCTGCGTCCCGGACGTCAGACCCCAGACGACCACGATGCCCAACGCGTGCACGATAGCCGACAGGAGGAAGGCCTTCCTCAGCCGCCCTCGGTCACTGCGGCTCACCGCCCGCCCCCACCCCCTCGGAGCTGTCCATCGGGCTCCGCGACCAGCCCCACGGACGCGATGTCGAGGGCCTTCATGGCACCGAGCACCCGCAGGACGCTTCCGTATTCCGCCCCGGCGTCTGCGCGCAGATAGATGTTGTTCGCCTGGCGCTCACGCACGATGTCGGTCAGCGCCGGCTCGAACTCCTCCCAGCTCGCCTCGTCGTCGCCGATGTAGATGCCGCCTTCGCGGGTCACGGTCACGATCACGCCGTCCGGCGACGCGATGGGTTCCGTACTGGCCCGCGGCACCTGCACCTCCACCCCGCCCTGAAGGATCGGCGCGGTGATGATGAAGATGACGAGCAGCGTGAAGGCCACGTCGACGAGCGAGGTCATGTTGATCTCGGCGTTCGCCGTCAGCTCGTGCGACTCGCGACGCCGCGGCATCAGACCTTCCCTTCACGCGCGAGCGTGCCGATGAACTCGCTCGAGAAACCCTCGAGCTCGCTCATGAAGAGCTGGAGCCGGCCTGCATAGTAGTTGTAGGCAATCGCGGCGGGGATCGCCACCGTCAGGCCCGCCACCGTGGTGGTCAGCGCCTGCGCGACGCCCGGCGCGACGGCGGTGATGTTCGCGGAGCCGGCGGCCGCGACGCCGATGAAGGAGTTCATCACCCCCAGCACCGTTCCCAGGAGCCCCAGCAGCGGTGACACGGTGGCGATGATGGCCAGCCACTGAAGCCCGTGGGCGATCTCGTCGCGTTCCTCGCCCTCTTCCTTCTCCAGCACGAGCCGCAGGACTTCGAGCTGCGCGGTGCTCAGGCCGGCGACGGTCACACCCTCGCGGAGCGCGCCGGGCCTCAGCTCGGAGAAGAAGTTCACGCCGCGGCGAAACACGCGGGTGAACGGCGACTCGGGCAGCGAGAGCACGCTACGGTAGGCCTCTTCCAGCCTTCCGGCGCTCTCCATATGGTCCATGAAGCCGCCCGCCTGGTTCCACAATTTGCGGAAAACGAAGTACTTCCAGAAGATGAGCGCCCATGACATCAGCGAGAAGACGGCGAGCACGAAGAGGATGAGTTTCGTCGAGGCGGTGCCGTCGACGATCATGCCCCAGGCAGTCAGCGGCTCCTGCGGAGCGATCTGCGCGAAGATGAAGTGAGCGGTCACGACGGTTGATTTTCCGGTCTCTGGGTGTGAAGCGCGATGGAGGGCATGCCTTCTACTCCTCCTCGGGTGCGGTTTGTTCCCCGGCCTCGCGGTCGCTGTCGAGCTCGAACAGGTACCGAACCGAATCGAGAATCGATGTGCCGCGGCCATTTCCGGCCGCCTCGCGCAGCCGGACGGTGGGGGTGTGGAGCAGCTTGTTGAGCAGTGATCGCGTCAGCGCGTCGATCGCCTGCTGGTCTTCCGCCGGCAGGTGCGCCAGCCGCCGTAGAGTTCGATCCAGTTCCGAGCGCCGCACCGACTCGCCCCGCGTGCGCAGGTCACGGATCGTGGGCACGACCGCCAGGCTCGAGTACCAGGCCCAGAATTCCGCCACGCCGATGTCGATGATCTCGTCGGCCCGCGGGATCTCGCTCCGCCGCCGTTCCAGGCTGTCCTCGACGATCTGCTGCAGGTCGTCGATGTTGTACAGGAAGACGTTCGGCTCGTCACCGACCTGCGGGTCCACGTCGCGCGGCATCGCCAGGTCGATGATGCACAGCGGGCTCGACGCGGCCTTCGGATGCGCCTGCCGATACTTCTCCAGCGACAGAACGGGGTGCGGCGCGGCGGTCGAACAGATGACCACGTCCGCGGCGGGGAGGACACGGCCGAGCTCCTCCCACGGTACCGCCCGTCCGCCCCATTTCTCGGCCAGCTCCGCCGCGCGGGCGTAGGTGCGGTTCGTGACCAGGCAGCTATGCACGCCCTCGGCGCGGAGCAGCTCCAACGTCAGCTCGCTCATCTCACCCGCCCCGATCACCAGCGCACGCCGGCCCCGCAGCGAACCGAAGATCTTCTTCGCCAGCTCCACGGCCGCGGTCGAGATCGATGCCGCACCCAGCCCCAGCTCGGTCTCGGAGCGGACCCGGCCGCCGACGTTGAGCGCGGTCTGGAAGAGTCGGTTCAGCGTCGGGCCGACGACCTGGCCAGCCAGCCCGTGCGTCTCCTGCGCGATCTGATACGCTTCCTTGACCTGTCCCTGAATCTGCGGCTCGCCGAGCACCATCGAGTCCATACCCGCGGTGACGCGAAAGAGGTGCTGGGCCGCCGCACGGTCGCGATGGACGTACAGGTATCCATTGAGCCCCTCCACCCGGGTGCCGAGCCGATCGGCGAGCAGCGCCCGGAAGGCACCGTCCCCCCGCGAGAGGTCGGCCAGCGACAGGTACATCTCGGTGCGATTACACGTCGACAGCAGCACCGCCTCCGCAGCCGCGCCGGCGTCCACCATATCGGCGAGCACGACCGGCGCTTCGGTTCGCCCCATCGCGAACCGCTCGCGCACCTCGATCGGTGCCGTCTTGTGGTTGGCGCCTATGACGGCTA
>JBBDRL010000081.1:14575-25371 GCA_040905505.1 Gemmatimonadota bacterium
GAAGACGGCAGGGAATAGGGAATAGGGAATAGGGAATAGCGGACGACGGCGCCCGAGTTCCGATCTCTCGAGCGTACAAGATGCCGAAGCGGAGAGTCGTTGCTGGCTACTCTCTGCTCCCTATTCCCTATTCCCTGCTGTTTTCCCTGCATCATAAAAACGCTCCCTCCGGCGCCGCTTGCGCGCGGAGGATCATGTAGAGGACGACGACCACGACGAAGCCGATGACGCTCGCGAGGGCGCCGCGCTCTGCCTTGCGGCCGGCTCCCGTACGGGCCAGCAGCGACGAGAGGAAGACGCCCACGATGGCGGCTACCCACACCAGTTTCGGCGTCCCGGGCGCAGAAGGTTCGTTAAAGCTCACCGTCCAGGCCCAGCCGAGCACGAGTGCCAGCGTCAGAAACGGGAATCCGACGAGGAGGCCGCGGCGGCCCAGCCGATCGAGGGTCTCGAGCGGCGGGAAGAACCGGAACACCGCGCCGAAATGCTTGCTCTTCAACTCCCGGAACTGCAGCAGGTACATCAGGCCGGCCGCAAAGGCGACCGCGAGGCCCGTGAGTCCCACGAAGGCGAAGATCACGTGCAGCAGGCCCCATCCGCCCCGATATGCGGTCGGGTCCCCGTTCGGCGCGATGCCAACGGCCGCCGCGACGGCCGTCAGCGCGGCGACGATCGGCACCAGCACCAGCCCCACCGTCGACGCGTGCCCCAGCGTCGCCGCCACGACGCAACCCAGACCCACCAGGAACGCCAGCGTAGAGAGCGACGGGCCCAACCCGACCAGCGGGAGCTGGTCCCACGTGGACGCGAACTCGGCCAGCCCGAGGCCGTGCACGCCGAGACCGACGGCGAACACGACCATCGCCACTACCGTCAGCCGCCGCGCCTCCCGCGCCAGCGAGACGCCCAGCAGCGCTCCGGCAATGCCGTAGAGCGCGAAGGAGGCGACGTGGAGGATCGGGATCATGGGGGCGGCTAGTTAACAGTTAACAGTTGGCAGTTAACAGGGGGACTGTAATCGGGCGATAAACACTCTGAGCGCTCAGCGATCAACTGCTGTTAACTGTCAACTGTCAACTGTTAACCGTCGTTCCCTACCATCCTCGCAACCAATCGCACCGGCAACCCCTCCACCAGGGCCGGCTGCTCCAGGCTCAGGACCCGGACCGCCGAGGTCAGGTTCGAAACACGGACGACCTGAAGACGCGCGACCTCGACCTCCGGGCGCTCACCCCAATCCACCTGCGTTGCCGGGAGATAGGCCACGTACTCGTCACCCTCTACGACCCCTGAAGCGGCACCGAGGTTCACGAAGGCGACATCCTCGGTGCTCACCACCGGCTGGGGCTCGGCGAGCGCCAGGATCTCGCCATCGAGGCCGGTCGCGGGAACGGGGGACGCTCCGTAGCGCGCTTCGAACTCCGGCCGCGCCACCGCGATGTCGCCGGGCTCGACGCGGTCGTAGAATTCGTCCACCTCGACCGTCGCCACGCCCGCATCGACCGATAGGACCCGCGCGCTACCCGTCGGCTGGAAGATCCGGCCGTACGGCTCGACGAGCCGCCCGGGCCGCAGCAACTGCACGCGGTCACCCGCGGCGACGGCTTCCGTAACCACCATGTTGACCCTGTCGTACGGCTGGATCTGAGGCGGCGACGCGCGATCCACGACGGTCGGGCTGATGACCTCCACCAGTCTGCCGATCGCATCGATATCCGCGTCGGGAACCAGTAACCCGGCGGCCAGATAGCGGCCGACCGGCACGACCGGAACCTCCGCCGGCGTCGTCTGCCGAACCGCGCTCCGCTGGCGTGCCGCCTCGCGCTCGCCAGCGAAGAAAACCGTGCGCCCCGCTATCGCCGTGCGGCCCGCACGCGCGACGTTCATGGTCCTCGCATCGGCAGCGGGCTCGCCCACGGCTGCGCCCGTGCCCGCGAGCCGACCCGCACCCGGAATCAGCAGACGTGCCTGCGGGTAGATCCAGTGGGGATCGGCGACCGTCCCCCGATTGATCGTGAAGATGTCCGGCCAGCGGTAGGGGTCGCTCAGGTACTGCCGGGCCAGATCCCACAGGGTGTCGCCCGGTCTGACCACATGCACCTGTGTACTGTCCGCCACGACCTCCTGAGCGGCGGCGGCAAGCGGCAGCGACAGTCCGGCGATCACGCCGACGAGCGCAAGGATTCTCATGCTAGCACCTCGGTACGTACCGCATCCCGCAACGGCCCATTCATCCCGACCGTCGCGTCCATGCACGATCGTACGCAGTATGGGGGAAGAGTGACGATGCCGCTCACCGGATCAACCTGTGGGAATGGAACACTGACATATACCATCCGCCGTCCGGAGGGTCAACCCTTTGCGGCCATCTCCGCGGGGGGACAGGGGCCGTTCTAAGCCGTGACCAGCGCGCACTTTGGACCGCCGAGGATTGGTTCACCTGCCAATGATCGTCCTGCTCGTCCTGGCCGCCGTCCTCCTCCTCGCGGCTTCGGGCATCCACGCCTCGATCGCGCGTACTGTCCCTTGGCGGCGGCAGCAGATTGGCGTCGCACTGCGCTCGGCGGCCAGCCTGTGTGACTCCTCGCGAGAACGTTTCGCGCGCCGCATGGGAGCGCCACGGGAGGAGCAGGATCAGCAGGCACGCAGATTAGGGATGGGAGGTGTCGCGCGGAAGCGACAGGTGTTGCCAGTCGAATCGAATAACACCACGCCTCATCCACGCCCCAGCGCATCACTGCAACACCCGGCGCTACGACTTCTCGCGTGCTAGAGCGTCTCTTCGGCGAGTAAAAATCGACCGGGGCGGGTGCCGCTCATCCTACCCGCTCGCCACGAGCTGTGAGGGGGTGCGACCGGCGGGCGCGAAGGGCTGCGTCAGGCATCCTACATGCGATCGCATATGCACCGGAACGTCCGTGGATTGCCGGATTGGGGCACGAGCAGCTCGGCCCCGATCGGATCGTACCTTTGGCGCACCCGTTCCATGGACCTTTTGCCGACCCTGCTTCGCGTATCAGAAGCCGAGGATCCGACGGAGGCATTCGACCGCATGGTGAGCGATCTCGCCTCCGCCGGTATGCTCAAGGCCGCTGTCTATGTTCGGGGCAGCGATGGAACACCCCGGGACGTCTGGCCACCACAGGCGCAGTTCACGAACGACCTGCTCGATACCGCGCTTCACGTCCCGCGCCCGGAGGCCTTTCCACTCGGTTCCGAATTTCCGTTCGACGCCTCGCGCTTCCCCGAGTGCGAGATGGTCCTCCTCCCCCTTCATCGGAACGAGGGGTCGAGGGCGACATGCCTTCTGATCGGACCCGCCGGTGCTTTCAGTGCCGACCTGGACCCCTGGATTCGAATGAGCGAGACGCTCGAGTCAGTCGAGCGTCGCTGCGAACGTCTGCGGACGGCGGAGAAGAGCTGCGAGGAGCTGCGGCGACGGGTGGAGGAGAGCGAGGCGCTACACACACTCGGGCTTGCCGCAAACAGAACCCTCGCGATCGATGAGGTCCTCAACCTGGTCACACGCTTTACCCGGACTCTGCTCGGTGCCCAATACGTCACGGTGAGCACGAGCAGCGAGGGGCTTCCAGAGACAGTCGCATCGGTCGGCCTTCGGCAGATGACGAGCCAGGAGGTCGATCACCAACTTGCCCGCTGCGTGGTCGAAGCCGAAAAGCCTCTCGTCATTGGAGGTGACGATGGAAGCCTCGACGTCGAGAGTTTCCCGTTCCACGAGCGCGAAGGGATGAAGGTCGGCATCGGACTGCCTCTGTCGCTCTTCGGCGAGACCTTCGGCGCACTGATCGTCGGCTATCGGAACGCGACCGAGGTCGGCTCACGCGACATCCGCCTGGCGCTCACGCTCGCGGGACACGCCGCGGTCGCGATCGCCAATGCGCGACTTCACGAAAGGGTCGAGCAGCGGTCGCAGGAGCTGGAGCAAGCCTACGATGAGCTGCATGCCGCCACGGCCGCGAAGGAGCGATTCTTCGCGTCGATCAACCATGAGATTCGTAATCCGCTCGGCGCAGTGCTCGGCTATCTGACTCTGCTGGAGGATTCGGTCACCGACGACCTACCGGAACAGGCGGCGGGATACCTCAAGAAGGCGATACAAGCGACCAATACCTTACGGGTTCTGATCAACGACCTGCTGGACCTGTCGAAGATCGCAGCCGGAAAGATGAATCTGGACCTGCAGCTTTGCCTGATTGCGGACATCGTTCAGCAGGCACTGGATACGATGCAGCCGCTCGCCGACGAGAAAGGGGTCGCGCTTCGGGGCCCGACTGCGGACGATCTGCCGTCGATCACGACGGACGCTCAGCGAGTCCAGCAGATCCTCGTGAACCTGCTGTCCAATGCCGTGAAATTCTCGGAGGGAGGCGATGTAGAGCTCGAAGTACGGTCTGTCTCGCCGGATGCAACGAGTAGCGATCCAGATGCGCCGCCCATGAGCGTCGAACTCCTCGTCCGTGACTCCGGCCGAGGTATTCCACAGGCTGACCTGGGGCGGATCTTCGAGGAGTTCGAACAGGTGCAGGGAACGGTTGGCGGGACGGGCCTCGGCCTCCCGATCTCACGCCGGTTTGCACGCCTTCTGGGCGGCGACCTCTGGGTGGAGAGCACCCTCGGCGAGGGATCGACTTTCGTGCTTCGACTCGTACCCCCCGCTAACCTGGAATAGTGCATCGTCAGCGGCGAACCCTGCCAGATTCACCTGACCCGTCCTCTTTACCGACAACGCCATGAGATGTACGTGTCGACGGCTCGTATTCGTGGTAGGCGGGATTGCAGCCGTGCTAGGCGCGTCCTGCAGCGTCCAGGAGGGACTTCTCCTGACGCCACGAACGCCCGCGCCTGAGGGGTGGAGTTGGCACCCGTGCCCCTCGAGTGACCTCCAGATCATACAGGTCGATACCACGATCGGGCCGCAGGGAGGCACGGTCCGGCATCCGAGTGGACATTCGATTCTCGTGCCCGAGGGCGCCGTCAGTGAGGATCACGTCTTCGTACTCATCGTGCCACCATCGCCACACCTCGAAGTGATCGCGCAGGTCCGCCCGAGCGTCGAGTTTCCGGAACCTGTGATGCTGACCATGAGTGTCGCGGGTCGCTGTACATTTCCGGAGGACTCGCTCACCGCCCGGGTATTTCGCGTGAATCGGGACGGGGCGCACGACGACGTTGGTGGCGAGGTCACTCAGGACAGGACCGCGATCGCAGTCCCATTGAATCGACTGAGCAATTATGCGCTGGCCACCAACCGACAATGATGGGAGTGAGTCACCGGCTCCATGTCTGAAGTGTCCCTCCTCAGAGACGCCGCCGCTGCCTGCGAGCGGGCGGGGGAGTGGCTGGAAGCGGACCGGATCTACGCCAAGGCCTATGAGTTGGCAGTCCAGGAACGCAACATTGCGGCGATGGTCGACGGGCTGCGCAGAATGGCGAATGTCCGCTTCCGTCATACCGAGGCGGAGGAGGCCGCCGAACTCGCGGAACTGAGTGCTGAAATCGCCTTGCGGAGCGGGCTCCGTGCGGCGGCCGCACGCGCCTGGAACGTGCTGGCGGTCATTCGCCACTCCTGCGGCGATCTGCGCGAAGCCGCAGCCCTGTACGAGAGCGCCTTGGAGCTGGCCCTCGAGGCCGACGATGCCTCCACCGCCGGTATCGTCTTCCAGAACCTCGGGGTCATTGCCAACATCCACGGGGACTACCGGGGGGCGAGGATTCTGTATCTCGAAACGATCGCTTCTTTCGTCCGATCCGGTAATCGAGAAGCGGCGATGACCGCGTACAACAATCTCGGTATGGTGTGCACCGACCTCGGGGAGTGGATGGAGGCAGAAGTGTACTTTGCCCGCGGAATCGAGATCGCCGAGCAACTCCCGGACATCACCATGCTGGCCAAGTTACACGGGAATCGCGCCGAGCCCCTTATTCGAGTCGGCGATTTTGCGGCCGCACAGCGCTCTCTCAGTGTCGCGGCAGAATTCGCCGCAAGGACGGGGGATGTGCGCACCGAGGCCGACGTGAACCGTTATCGCGGGATTATTGCGCGTCTTACAGGCGACTATGACGCTGCAGAGTCCTACCTTGCTCGAGCCCTCGAGATCTGTGCTGGAGATGATCTGGCTCTCGAGCGGGCAGAGGCGCTCGAGGAGGTGGCGCGGCTTCGCCTCGCGCAAAAGAGAATTGGCGCCGCCAGAATCCTGCTCCGTGAAGCGATGGAGATCTGTAAGAGGTTGGCGGCCGCTCGCGATGTCATCAGACTCGGCCAACTGTATGAAGCGGCTGCCCCCGCGGTCGAGAGCTCGGATGCTGCCTGTACAGGCCGTGCGGAGGAGGAAAGGCGGGCTTCGTCCCCCTGAAGCCGCGGCCCGCCCGCACGGCGTCACCCCTCATCTACTCGCTCCTGAAAACCGGGGGCTCTTGCCGGGGACGCCAGCCGGCGAACGAGCGAGTATAGAGAGTCGAGACCTGGAAGCTTACGCTAGCAGCGACACACGGTAGCGGAGCGTTCACCGCCACACCATATCGCCTCTGGCGACTGGAATCTCTGGAGAGGATCGGCCACGGCGCCAGAGCGTCAGGACGGTTCCGGTGGATCTGGATGAGACCAGACCCACCCACCACGTGTCGCTTTGTGCGACATAATCAGATACTAGGGCACTTCGCCTGACTTTACCACGAGGATCTTCCCGGCTACGCTCCGGAGTCCTCCTGGCCGAAAATCCTGAGCGCTCTCGAACGCCACGCCTCGGGGCCCGCATCGACGATACCCTGTATCGGTGGACATCCCCAAAACCGCGAGAGCGATATGCTGGTTCATCCAGCGGAGTTTCTCGATAAGCGTGGCCTCGAACTCCACGACCTTGTGGTCCCAGATCGGATCGTGATGAGCGATCCGGTTCCTGAAGTCGCGGATGGCCCGCATGTGGTGGAAAACTTCCGAGCGTGATTTGTTGTCGACGAAGGGAAAAAGGTACTCTGTTAGCCCAGGCCAGAGTTGGGGACCGTCCTTGCGGCCTTGCTCATAGGGAGACTTGCACAAGCCTGTCCAGAATCCGAAGCCCAACTTCGCGATCAGGCGGTCAGTAGTCATGCATTGGGGGTAGTCGCGTCGGCGGCGCAGGTCCTCCTTCGCTTCTTCAACCCGAGCCTCTTCGGTCGGGAGAAGCATTGTGGGCGTCGCATCGAGCCAACAGGGGACTTCGTCATGCTTGAAGCTGATCCCTTTCTTGGACATCACCTTGACCGAGGACTCATACATCGCGTTACGAAAGGTGATTTCCACCGCGTGCAGGGCGGGGGTTAACGCGAAGCACAGCGCCCCATTCCAGAGGTAGCGGGCGATCGCATCGTATTCGTCCTGATCTCCTGGTGCGGTGTATGCTCGGATCCGGGTCTCGGAGAGCGCACGCCGGATTCCCCCGAGGGTTGGGTGTTGCATTTGGAAGGGGATGTCGATATTATCGGAGTGTAATTCCTCGGGTCGTCCTATGCTGCGTAAGCCTTCGGGTGCAGTAAGACGCCGAGGTTCGGAACCCCCAGCGACGCAAGCCGTTGCTGGGGGTTCCTCGTTAAGGTCCGGAAACCTACGATCGGATCGCCGGAAGTGCCACCTTCCGGATCCATGCCGTCGGGGTGCAGGCGCCTGAACCATCTTCGCCATCATCATCAGCGGCCTGACGTCCCATCGCCGTGGGCTATACGAGCGCCGCGATCATCCGCATCGCGATGACGATGAAGTAGGAGACCGGATCATCTTCTCCTTGGATGCGTGCGAGGCGCCGACCGCTCAGTCGGCGGCATCGGACGCCACAGCTTCGTGGTATCCCACCCTTCGACTCGCGCGTTGTACTCGGCCAGCTGAATGCGTCCAAGAAGCTCCCGGTTCCGGAGCTCCGCCTGCTGTAGCTTCTCTTCCAGGCTCCGGAGCTGATCCGCGTACTGGCGGCGCTCCGCCGCCTTCGGTGAGACGTTGCGCTCACCCGCTTGCCGGGCCGCCTCTTCTTTGACCTCTTCGTTGAGGCCGTGCCGGATCAGGACGGTTCGGTCGACCCCGAGGTGTTTGGCCACCGATGTGACCGTCAGGGGATACGCTTCGGGATTCTCCTCGGCCAGGGCGAAGAAGCTCTTCATCTCTTCGCGCAGATCAGCTGGCTGAGCGGGCTTGCCCTTCATGAGATCGCGACGAGTTCGCCCGGCCCGATGGTTTCGCTTCCGTCGAAAGACTGGAACAGCGATGCGCGGCCCGCGAAAGGCTGGCGCATCCCCGCGTTCTGCTTCTTGCCCAGGATCTCGTCGATGTTCCGGAGCGTGTTCTCTTGATCCGCGACCCACTCGTGGGCGAGATCATCCTGCTCAAGTGCGGCCTGGGACTTCGCCTGATCGAGCGCCTGCTGGGTTCGTCCTCGGAGTTGGACGAGTTGGACCCGGGTCCTTCTGGTCTTTCGAGTCGTACACGTAATCTGAACAGCCGCGTAGGCAGTTCAGAGCGTGCGGACACGGAGAGATCGTGAAGTCGTGGATGCACAGACCCAGCGGAGTGACGTGGACGGCCTGGAGCTGATCCTCGAGCCAGATATCGCGTACGTCCTCGTGAAGGGCGAAGTAGACCTTGGCGAAGTCGCCCTTCAGCCGGCTGGCGGAGAGCGCCGTCTTCAGCTCGGACAGCTTCTGTTCTCGAGTCAGGTGCTTGTAAAAAGACAAGTCGCCAGCCTGCTCGCGGCCCTGCCACCGAGCGATGACGTCATCCGGTGCCCCTGCTTCCACAGCCTTCGTTGTCACCCAGTGTCGAAACTGGTGGGAGTTGCATCCCGCTCGTCCGGCGACAGAGGACCCTTCAGGGGATCACGAGCCCGTACGGAGTCGCCTTTGGAATTACCGGGTGAACGAATGGACCGAAGCGCCAGGTCCAGGGAGGCACTGAAGCCCGGAAGTCCCACACGGGTGCACCAGCGGTAGATCGTTCGTATCCGGCTGAAGTCATTCCCCTGATTCGGAGTTGTGAGGCAGTGAGCGAGGAAAGCGCGCATCGCACTCTCAGAGAGTGCCTCGAACTGGAACGCTTGCCCTTTATCGCAAGGAAGCGCTTCTGGATTGTCCGCGAAGTAGCGGATCATGTATCTGACGGCCTTACGGTCGTTCTCAAGCGTCGAGGCGGCTTTTGAAGCGAGGTGTGCCGCGAGGTACAGCTTCAGGATGTGGATCGCCCGTTCGGACGCCCGGAGGAGTACCCGCCCCTCCTCCCACCGAAGGGCGTTGAAGTTGACCTGCATGATCGCTCCACCATCCGGAGAGGTCGGTACGTACCAAACCTCATCACGCAGATCGACTTTGAGGCCGTGGCGCGTTGTGCCCCAATCCGGCAGGGGTGGAAGGATGATTTCGGCGTTCTGCGAAGGGAGCACACCTGCCTGCACTTGTGCGCTCATGAGAGCTCGCTTTCGCCGAGGATCCGCCGATTGCGAGTCTGGAGGGCCATGTTTCCGACCTTCTCGAGGGTTGTGGCGATGTAACGCATCGGGGTTTTGGACGTGGGGGACCACCCGCCAAGGCGGCGGAGAATTGGCAGAACCGCATCTTCGCTACGGTTCCATTCGTAGAGTTCGGCGGCGAGGTCTTCTGCCCAGGTGTGCCGGATCGCGTGCCCGGTCAGGTGCGGGATCCCGGACGCCTTGCCGAGGACCTCCATGATCCGGTTCGAGGCGCGGATCCCCAGCGCCGTGCCAGCTCGGATTGAGAACAGATAGGGCTGGCCGGTGCGACGGCCGACTGGCGGTCGCTCCGTCAGGTAGGCCCGCAGGGCCGCCGCAGTTCGGAAGGAGATGGCGACGGTGCGCTCGGTAGTCTTCACGGCCGGGCGCACCTGCCGCCGATCATTCCGGTCGTTCGGTCGGCGGCGGAGCGTCATCGCTGACGTCGGATCGGTCGGGCGAGGAAGGTCGGCGAGCGTCAGCTTCAGCAACTCGCCGCGTCGAAAGCCGCAGTCGTAAGCAACGCACCACATAAGCCAGTTCCGAAGGCGGCTGGCAGGCCGGAAGGGGTTCTTCGCGTTCCAGCGAAGTGGCCTGAGGAGGGAGCCTTGTTCGTCGGTGATGGGGGCGATTAGTGACTCGACCTGTCGAACTTCACTTGGAGAGAGGGGTTGGTAGCGATCACCCTCCTGGCGGTCCCGGAGGAGCACGCCAAAGGTGGCGTAGATCGCATTCTCGCGATCGACATAATCCGAGAGGGGCGGTCCGGGCTGGCCCCGATTCGCGGGCGTCAGCGCCCATAGGAGGAAATCACGAATACCAATGGCCCGGTGGAAGACGGTCGACGCTTCGGCGAGTGGCCCGTCAGTGTCGGGCGGATCAAGCCTGCGAATCGCTTCCACCAACTGGAGCAACTCGGCAGTGTCGAGGTGGCCGCCGCTCTCAATCCGGGTCTCGAGCCCCTCTGCAATTGCTCCCTCAGCCCAGCCGTAAAATGACTTCAGCGCCTGAACATCACGGCGGAGGGTGGCGAGCGCCCGGTGTCGGCGGTGTGTGACCACCCAACGGGAGGCAAGTGGGAGCGGCAACCAACTTTTCTGGTGGACCAGCGTCGGTAGGTGCTCTCCTGATTCAGGTACGATGGCCGTGACTACAGCAAACTGGCTGTCGCTTTGTTTTTCGGTTCTTCTGCGCGACAACAACATCTTGGCAGGCTTCGACATACGTATTGGCTCCTTACGGGTCCCGAGGGTTGGAACGGCGATGGAGCGACAGGTGATGAGAGTGCCTTTTAGTTTTCCCCTCTATAGA
>JBBDRL010000082.1:0-23600 GCA_040905505.1 Gemmatimonadota bacterium
TCGCGCTGCTCACCAGCGTGTTCATCGGCCTGATCATGCATGCGCATTGAGCAGGGGTCAGGATTCAGGATTCAGGATTCAGTAGCTGATAGCTGATAGCTTTTTCCGGCGCGGATCGCTCCCTCCGCGTCGTACAGTACCCGGGAGATGGGCGCTCGGGGAAGGGTGTGTGGCCGGTACGGCCTTGTAGCACCTACGAGCTCCGGAAGGAGCTATGCGTGGAGCTTGGCCCGATTTGTCAAATCGCACTCTCGGAGGAGAGACGATGGAGTTCCTTTCATTCGGTCTCATGGGCGCCGCGATCGGCGCGGGGCTCGCCATCATCGGTGCCGGTATCGGTATCGGGATGATCGGCGGTCGCGCGGTCGAGGCGATGGCGCGGCAGCCGGAGATGGCCGGTAGCATTCAGACTGCGGCCATCATTCTTGCGGCGCTTGTCGAGGGCGTGGCGTTGTTCGCGCTGGTGGTCACCTTCCTCATTCAGAGCGGCGTCCTCGCGGCGGCGGGCTGATGACGGAAGTCTCCACGGGGCGGGCGATCCCGTCCCGTGGAGGCCCACAAATGGATTTCTAAACGACGCAATCATGTCTGCAAAATCGCTACGGCTGCTGCCGTTCCTGCTTTTCGGAACCGCGACTGACGCTTCGGCAGCGGAGGGTGGCCTGCTGACGCCGAGCTCCGGGCTGATGTTCTGGACGATCCTGACCTTCGTGGTCGTTCTGGTCGTCCTCTGGAAGATGGCGTTGCCCCCGATTCTGAGCGCGGTCGAGGCACGGGAGCAGCAGATCCGGGATCTCATCGCGGAGGCGGAGCGGGATCGCGAGGCGGCGCAGGCCGCGCTGGCGGAGCAGACGCACCTGCTCGAGGAGACGCGGGCGAGTGTTCAGGACCTCGTGGCGGAAGGCCGGACCGCGGGCGAGCGGGTTCGCGACGAGGTCATAGCCGAGGCCCGGCGCACGGCCGAGGAGATCGCAACGCGTGCTCGGCGCGAGGTCCGGCAGGAGCTGGACAGCGCCCTGCAGGAACTGCGGTTGGAGGCGGTCGATCTGGCGATGGCCGCCGCGGGCAAGCTGGTTGATCGTAACCTCGACTCGGACGACAACCGCCGCCTGGTCCGGGACTATCTGGAAGACCTCAGCGCGGAGAGCGCGGCCGCGGCCGGCGCGGGAGCTTGACGGATGGCTTCGACAATCGTCGCCCGAAACTACGCCGAGATCCTCTACACCCTGGCGACGCGCCACGGTGGGGACACGACGGTCGACCAGTACGGCGACGCCATCAACGATGTCGCGGCGCTGCTCGAGCGGGAGCCGCGCGTGCGCGAATTCCTGGAGACGCCGCGCGTCGACGTCGACGCGAAGAAGCGCGTCATCGAGAGCGCGTTCGGCGGTCGGGTTCCGGATCTCTTTCTGAGATTCCTGTTGATCGTGGTCGAAAAGCGGCGCCAAGCGGCGCTGCGGAAGATCGCGGAGCAGTATCACGACATCGTCGATGAAGCCCGCAACCGTGTACGCGCCGAGATCCGGCTTGCCCGCGAGGCCGACGTGGACCTGCGCGAGGACATCGTCAGCAGTATCGAGGGCCGGCTGGGGAAGACGGTGCTGCCGAGCTTCGAAGTCGATCCTTCGCTAATCGGGGGCGTGGTCATTCGTGCCGGTGGCCAGATCTTGGACGGCTCGGTACGCCGGCGCGCCGCAGGTCTCCGCCAGCGGCTCCTCAAGGCCAGGCTCCCAGCGGCAACGACGGCAGAGACGAGCTATTAATTATGAATTTTGGATTTTGAGGTACGCCTGCTAGATATGGCGAATTTTCGAAAATTCAAAATTCAAAATTCAAAATTCAACATCATTTAGGAAAAAATGGCTCCGGTCGAAACGCAGCTCAGAGCGAGCGAGATCAAAGGCATTCTGCTCGAGGAAATCGAGCGGTATGAGGAGGACCTGCACGCCGAAGAAGTAGGAGAGGTCCTCGAGGTGAAGGACGGCGTCGCCCGCATCTATGGCCTGAAGGGAACGATGGCGAGCGAGATGCTTGAAATCGCCGTAGGCGAGGGTGGCGCGCCCGTCGTCTGCCTCGCGTTGAACCTCGAAGAGGACAACATCGGAGCGGTGGTCCTGGGCGACTGGACGAAGGTGCAGGAGGGAGACCAGGTCCGCCGCACGGGGCGCGTTCTAGACATTCCCGTCGGCCCGGGCTATCTCGGCCGGGTCGTCAACCCGCTGGGTGAACCGATCGACGGCAAGGGACCGATCCGGGACGATGGGCGCCGAGAGGTGGACATCGTGGCCCCCGGAATCGTGCTGCGGCAGCCGGTGAGCGAGCCGCTGCAGACGGGGATCAAGGCGATCGACGCGCTGATCCCGATCGGCCGCGGCCAGCGCGAGCTCATCATCGGCGACCGAGGCACCGGAAAGACGGCCATCGCGATCGACGCGATCATCAACCAGAAGGGGAAGGACGTCGTCTGCGTCTACGTCGCGATCGGGCAGAAGGCCTCCACCGTCGCCAACGTGGTGCAGCGCCTCGACGACGCCGGCGCGCTGGACTTCACGATCATCGTGTCGGCGACCGCGTCCGATCCCGCGCCGCTCCAGTACATCGCGCCCTATGCCGGCACCGCGCTGGCCGAGTACTTCATGTACACGAAGGACGAGAACGGCAAGGGCAAGGCCACCCTCTGCGTCTACGACGACCTCTCCAAGCAGGCCGTGGCCTACCGGCAGATGTCGCTCGTCCTGCGCCGCCCCCCTGGGCGCGAGGCGTACCCCGGCGACGTTTTCTACCTCCACTCGCGTCTCCTGGAGCGCGCGGCGAAGCTCTCCGACGAGATGGGCGGTGGATCGCTGACCGCACTGCCGATCGTCGAGACTCAGGCCGGTGACGTGTCGGCGTACATTCCGACGAACGTCATCTCCATCACCGACGGCCAGATCTTCCTCGAGTCGAACCTGTTCTACTCGGGCGTCCGACCCGCGGTAAACGTGGGTATCTCGGTCTCGCGCGTCGGTGGAGCGGCGCAGATCAAGGCGATGAAGCAGGTCGCCGGTAAGATGAAGGGCGAGCTGGCGCAGTACCGCGAGCTGGAGGCTTTCGCCGCGTTCGGCTCCGAGCTCGACGCGGTGACACAGCGGCAGCTCGCCCGAGGCGAGCGCTCGGTGGAGGTCCTGAAGCAGCCGCAGTACGCCCCTGAGCCCGTCGAGAACCAGGTGGCGATCATCTACGCGTTGACGAATGGCTATCTCGACGATCTAGAAGCCGAGCAGATCCCGACCTGGGAGCGTGACTATCACGTGTTTCTGCGGGCGAACCATCCCGAGGTGCTCGCAAGCATCCGCGACGAGAAGAAGCTGACGGAGGAGACGGAGAAGGCGCTGGTCGCAGCGATCGAGCTTTACAAGCAGCTCTTCAAGGATCCCGAGTCTCCCGTCGGAACGGAGGATTACGCGGATTCCCCGATTCTGAAGGAGACGGACCGCGACCGGCACATGTCCGAAGACCAGCTCCGCCTGGCACAGCGCCCCGAGTCCGGCGCTTCCCAGGCACGCCAGAGTTACTAGACGCAGCTACCAGCTATCGGCTATCAGCTATCAGTATGACGCGGAACCCGCGCTGCTTCGATAGCCGACGACCGATCGCGGTTAGCTCCGGACGAACGAACGTCGCCGCTATCAGTCTCTGATAGCTGATAGCCGATAGCTTTTTATTGCCGATAGCTTTCAATGTCCCGAGCGAGAGAGATCAAGGGCCGAATACGTTCGGTCCAGAACACGCGGAAGATCACTCGGACGATGGAGATGGTCGCCACGTCCAAGCTGAAGCGTGCGCAGGACCGTCTCGGCGCGGCGCGGCCCTACTCGGAGCAGCTCCGCGAGGTGATCCGTCGGCTCCTGAACCCGGAGCTCGCGGCTCGGTACGAGCTCCTGCGGCAGCCGGAAGAGGTACGCCGCGCAGCTGTGCTCCTCATCACCTCGAATCGCGGTCTAGCGGGCGCCTTCAATGCCAACCTGATCCGTATGGCGCGCCAGCAGGTAGAGAAACTCCGCGAAGGGGGTGTGACCGCGGAGATGCACATCGTTGGCCGGAAGGGGATAGCCTTCTTCCGGTTCCTGGGAGAGGAGATCGCCACGGCGCGCACAGACCTCGGTGACCGACCGAGCGCGGAGGAGGCCAGTTCACTCGTCGATCCGCTCATGGAGCGATTCGTGTCGGGCGACCTGGACGCGGTCTACGTCGTCCACGCCCAGTTCAACTCCGCGCTCTCGACGCCGCCGAACACGGTACGCGTCCTTCCCGTCGAGGCGCCGGCTCGCGAGGAGTCGCGGGCGGGCGAGGACTACATCCTCGAGCCCTCGGCTGACGCGATTCTGGAGCGTATTCTTCCGCTCTACGTACGCAACTCCGTCTATACGGCGTTGCTCGAGACGGCTGCCGCAGAGCACGGTGCCCGCCGCACGGCGATGAAGAACGCAACCGACAACGCGGGCGACATGCTCAAGGACCTGACGCGCAGGTACAACCGCGCGCGGCAGGCCGCCATCACGCAGGAGATCGCGGAGATCGTCGGCGGCGCGGCCGCCCTCGAATAGGCGTCGGCAATGGCCGGCGCCTGATAGCCGATAGCTGACGACTGACAGCTCTGTAACTACGCTTCCGTAGAGGAGATACTCATAATGGCATCCACTGCCCCGGAAAAGGCGACCGTTCACGCGAGCGGCAACACCGGCAGCACCGGGAAGGTCGTCCAGGTGATCGGTCCCGTGATCGACGCGGAGTTCCCCGTAGGGGAGATCCCGGACATTTACAACGCCCTCATCATCCGCCACCCAGCGACGGAGGACCGCGGCGCGACGGACGTGACGCTGGAGGTGCAGCAGCACGTCGGCCGGAACATGGTCCGCGCCGTCGCGATGTCGTCCACGGACGGCGTGGTCCGCGGAATGGAGGTGCTGGATGCAGGCGGTCCCATCTCCGTTCCGGTCGGTGCCGCCGCCCTGGGTCGCATCCTCAATGTGACGGGGCATCCGGTCGACGAGCGGGGCGAGATCTCGGAGTCGACCGAGCGTTGGCCGATCCATCGCCCGGCGCCGCGATTCGTCGATCTCGAGCCGAAGACGGAGATCCTGGAGACGGGAATCAAGGTCATCGACCTGCTCACGCCGTATGTGAAGGGTGGTAAGATCGGCCTCTTCGGTGGCGCCGGCGTCGGCAAGACCGTGGTCATTCAGGAGCTGATCCACAACATCGCGATGGGCCACGGTGGCCGCTCCGTCTTCGCCGGCGTGGGTGAGCGAACGCGCGAGGGAACCGACCTGTGGCTCGAGTTCAAGGAGGCGAAGCTCATCAACGATGAGAACCTCGCCGACTCGTCGGTCGCCCTGGTGTACGGCCAGATGAACGAGCCACCCGGCGCCCGCCTGCGGGTCGGGCTGACGGGGCTGACGATCGCCGAGTACTTCCGTGACGTCGAGAAGCAGGACGTTCTCTTCTTCGTCGATAACATCTTCCGCTTCACCCAGGCCGGTTCCGAGGTGTCCGCGCTGCTCGGCCGGATGCCATCCGCGGTCGGTTACCAGCCGACGCTCGCGACCGAAATGGGTGAGCTGCAGGAGCGCATCACGTCTACCAAGGAGGGGTCCATCACCTCCGTTCAGGCGATCTACGTCCCGGCCGACGACCTCACCGACCCTGCCCCGGCGACGGCATTCGCGCACCTGGACGCGACGACGGTGCTCTCCCGGGCCATTTCCGAGCTCGGCATTTATCCCGCGGTCGATCCGCTCGACTCCTCGTCGCGGATCATGGACCCGCAGTACGTCGGCGAGCGGCACTATCGTGTCGCTTCGTCCGTCCAGCGGATCCTGCAGCGCTACAAGGAGCTCCAGGACATCATCGCGATTCTCGGGATGGACGAGCTGACCGAAGAGGATAAGGTGATCGTCGGCCGTGCTCGCCGGATTCAACGATTCCTGTCTCAGCCGTTCCACGTCGCCGAGCAGTTCACCGGAAGGGCGGGCGAGTACGTGAAGGTGGAGGATACCATCGAGTCGTTCGAGCGCGTGGTCGATGGCGACTTCGATCACCTGCCGGAGCAGGCCTTCTACATGGTCGGCGGGATCGAGCAGGCAGAGGAGCGCGCCCGCGAACTGCAGAAGGGCGACTGATGGCCGCGCCGGCGAGCGCGCCCGCCTCTGGCGCGCTTCACGTCATGGTCATTTCCCCGGAGAAGACTGTCTTCGACGGGGAGGCGGAGGGCGTGGTCGTTCCCGCTTGGGATGGGGAGATCGGCATTCTGCGGGGACACGCTCCGCTGATGGCCGTACTGGGAGCCGGTGAGATGCGAGTCACCCAGGGCGGCGCCACCGAGCGATTCAACGTCGATGGTGGATTCGTGCAGGTGGTCGATAACGTGGTGACGGTTCTCAGCGAACGGGCGGACCCCGCGGGCTGAAGTACCACCCTCTTTTCAGTTTGGCGATCTGGCCCCCCGGCCGCCGTTGCGGCCCGGGGGGCTTTTTGCTGATCTTGTTCGCAACTCCTTCAATCGAGTATCTGCATCCTGACGCATGAGAGTCGACCTACATCTGCACACATGGGTTTCCGATGGCGACCTTCCGCCCGCCGAGCTCGTCCGCCTCGCCGCAGCCGCTGGACTGGACGTGATCGCGGTCACGGACCACGATACCGCTGGCGGGGTCGGGGATGCGCTGTCCGCCGCGGCGGATCTGCCGCTGTCGGTCGTGCCCGGTATCGAGATAAGCACCGTCTGGGGCTCGAACGAGCTGCACATCCTCGGCTACTGGATCGATCCGGAGTCCCAGCCCATCGTTCAGCATCAGGAGCAGGCGAGCCGCCGTCGTAGCGTCAGGATGGAGGCCATGGTGGAACGACTCCAGGGGCTGGGCGTCCAGATAAGCTTCGCCGACGTCGAAGTCGCGGCCGGGACGGAAACGCGTTCGCTCGGCAGGCCCCACCTCGCCCGAGCGCTCCATGCCGGGGGGCATACCCGTTTCTACGGCGAAGCGTTCGCCCGCTATATCGGTAATTCCGGACCGGCCTACGTCGCGGAGGGGTTCCCGGTGCCCCCCGACGCCATCGCCACGATCCACGCCGCCGGAGGGCTCGCCGTCTGGGCTCATCCTCCGCTGCCGCTGCTCGGCGACACCCTGCCGCTCATGGTCGAGTGGGGCCTCGATGGAGTCGAATGCTACCGCCCCGGCACGGACCCCGGCGACCTCGCAAAGCTCGAAACCTCAACCCGCGCGCACGGCCTCTTCCCCACCGGCGGCTCCGACTGGCACGGGCCGCACCGCGCCGCCCTCGGCGACTTCGCAGTGGATGCCGAGCGCGTCCGAGCGGTGCTGAGGATGGCGTGAGGGAGCTATCGGCTATCAACTATCGGCTATCGGCTCCGGATCGTGGTACCGACCTTGGAGCCGTGCCGTCGTCCAGCTGATAGCTGATAGCCGATAGCCGATAGCTCATTGCCCCTTCTCCCCCTTTTCTTGCCCTGCAACAGGGCCCTTGCTATACTCCGGTCACAACAATCTTCCTGAAATATTCTGGTTCGGCCGCTTCCCTCCCGGTGTCATGGCACCTGCTGAGACCGACCGTCCGATATCCCTCCTCGTCGTTGATGATGAGGAGCTACTCGCCAGGAGCTGCCTGCAGATCCTGGCGAACGAAGGCTACCGCGCGACTTCCGAGTGGCGTGGCAGGAGCGCGCTCGAGGCGGTGCGCCGGCAGCACCCTGACATCGTTCTCGCCGATCTCAAGCTCCCGGACATGGATGGGATCGAGCTACTTCGTGAGATCCGGAAGATCTCTCCGGACACCCTCGTCATCATGATCACGGGATTCGCCACGGTCGACTCGAGTGTGGAGGCGATCGAGGCGGGTGCATACGACTACATCCCCAAGCCCTTCACGGCGACTCAGCTGCGGATATTGATCGGTCGAGCGGCCCAGCAGGTTCAGCTGGCGCGCGACAACGCGGCGTTACGGGATCGGCTGCGCCGACGGGAGGCTGACGGCGGCCTGATCGGCAGCAGTGACGAGATGCGGAAGGTGCTGTCGGTGGTGGAACGGGTCGCCCGGACGGAGGCGAACGTATTCGTATCGGGAGAATCGGGCACCGGTAAGGAGCTGGTCGCGAGAGCGCTCCACGCGCGGAGTCGGCGGAGCGAGAAGCCGTTCGTGGCCATCAACTGTGCCGCGCTCCCGGACCAGCTTCTCGAGTCCGAGCTCTTCGGCTACGAGAAAGGTGCTTTCACAGGCGCAGACGGTAAGCGGCAGGGGCTTTTGGAGACGGCGACGGGGGGTACATTCTTCCTCGACGAGGTGACGGAGATGAGCCTGGAGCTCCAGGCGAAGATGCTGCGGGTCGTTCAGGAGCGGCGGATTCGTCGGGTGGGCGGGAGCGTCGAAATTCCGATCGACGTGCGATGGGTCTCTTCGACCAACCGTGACCCCGACGAGGCCGTCCGGAACGGGCTGCTCCGGAAGGATCTGTTCTTCCGGCTGAACGTGGTGCCTGTGCGGTTGCCTCCGCTGCGCGCCCGGCGCGACGACGTCCCGGCGCTAGCCCAGGAATTTCTTCGCCATTTCGCAGCCGAATACGATCGGTCAGAGCTGAAGCTCACGCCGGCCGTCATCCAGGCGCTCCGTGCTTATTCCTGGCCGGGCAATGTCCGGGAGCTACAGAACCTCATCGAGCGGCTCGTTTCGCTCACCGCGGGCGCCGAGATTACGCTCGAAGACCTTCCCGACGAGCTACTCGAAGAGGAACAGACGTCCGGTGCGCCGCGCAGCAACGGGCATATCGCCGAGCAGCCGTTTCACGAGGCGAAGGCCGAGGCGATCGCGACGTTCGAGAAGGCCTACCTGCACGCGCTTCTCCGGCGGCACCAGGGGAACATCTCACAAGCCGCGCGTGAGGCTCGGATCGATCGTAAGACGATCCACCGCATGCTCTCGAAGTACGATTCGGAGGAGGTGGGGACGTGACGCCGGAATTGTCCTAGCTCCGCTTCCCCATCCGCACGGCCTCGAGGAGACGTCGGGTCGCCGCTCCCGGATCTGGCGCGTGCATGACAGCGCTGATCACGGCAATCCCATCCGCCCCCGCCCGCGCCACGCCCGTCGCTTCCGCAGCGCCGATCCCGCCGATCGCGACGATCGGAATTCGGACCTGCGCTCGCGCCGCCGTGATCCCCGCCTCCCCCACCACCGCGCCGACATTGCTCTTGCTTCCGGTGGGGAACACTGGGCCCATCCCGACGTACGTCGCTCCCTTCGCCTCGGCGATCCGCGCCTCGTCCGGAGTATCCACCGACCGTCCGATGATGAACCCGGGCGGGGCGATTCGGCGCGCGGCTTCGAGCGGAATGTCGTCATCACCGAGATGGCAGCCGTCCGCGCCCACCGCGAGCGCGATGTCGACGCGGTCGTTGACCAGGAACAGGGCTCCGGCGTCGTGTGTCGCCCTCCTCAATTCCCCGGCCAGCTCCAGTAGCTCGCGCGCCGCCCCGTCTTTCCAGCGTAGCTGCACGGCGGGTGCGCCCGCCTCGAGGGCTGCCTTGGCTGCGGCCACCGGCCCCCCGCTCGCGCCGGGATCGGTGATCACCATCAGCGACAGCCGCTCGGCAAGCGCGCGGCCGTCGGCGCTCCGGAAATCGGCGGCGTCCTTGGTGGGGTCGCTCATTGCTCCGCCTGGAGCCGTGCGACCTCCGCCCTCGCGCGGTTATGCTCCGTGAGCGAGCGGGTGAAGATGTGCGTGCCGTCCGGCCGAGCCACGAAGTAGAGAAAGTCTGTTTCGGCAGGCGCCAGCGTCGCGTCGATCGCCCCGGTGCTCGGCGAGGCGATCGGGCCCGGCGGGAGGCCCCGCTGTGTATAGGTGTTGTAGGGATGGTCGGCGACCGAATCGATATGCGCGTAGAGCAGCCGGCTCTGATGCGTCCCGAGCGCATACTGCACGGTTGGATCAGCCTGCAGCGGCATGTTGATCCGGAGGCGGTTGTGGAAGACGGACGCGATCGTGTCGCGCTCTGCCCAGACCCGCGCCTCCTTCTCGACGATCGACGCGAGGGTGACGACCTCACGCTCACTCATTCCCATCGAGTCCGCCCTGGCCTCACGTTCTGGAGTCCAGACCGAGCGATATCGCTGCGCCATCGTCCGGACGAACCCGTCCGCCGTCGAGCCCTGCGGGAGCACGTACGTCGCCGGATAGAGATACCCCTCCAGCGTCGGGCCCGGGACCCCGTAGGCCTCCGCAGCCTCCTCACTGAGGAGCGCCTGAACGATCGAGTCCGCCGCCTCGTCGGTAGCGGAGGCGATCCGCGGCGCGATCTGCGCGAGGGTCCAGCCTTCCGGCAGAACGACCGTCACCCGAACGACATCACCGGCCACCATCTTGTCCAGCAGGTCGGCCCATGCGATCCCCGGCTGAACTTCGTAGACCCCCGGCTTGATCGACCGCTCGGCTCCCTGGAATCGCGCGTAGAGGCGGAAGACGGATGGCCACTCGACCAGCCCTCGGGCGGCGAGCGTGTCGGTCACGGCACCGAAACCGCTGCCCTGAGGCACCGTGAAGCGGACCGGGTCACCACCTGGCGGAGCGCTGGTGCACGCTGACAGGGCGATGGCAACGACGATGGCGAAGCGCACCGCGCGTCGTGGTAGGCGAGCGATCGGCTCGAACGCACCGGCCGGTGCTTGGATGGTTCGATCACGTCGTGACGTCATCCGCCCCTGTCGTTCGACTCGCCAGATAGTTGCGCAGGATGATAGCGGCCGCGGCCGCATCCACCCGCGCCTTCTCCTCCCGCTGCGATCGCCGCAGCCCGCTGCCCCGCACGACCCGTTCGGCTTCCACCGACGTGAGCCGCTCATCGAAGAGGCTGACCGGTCGGTTCGTACGCCGTTCCAGATGCGCCGCGAATTCGCGCACCTCCCCGGTCCACTCCGTCTCGCCTCCGGCCAGGTCGAGCGGGAGACCGACTACCAGCTCGGCCACTTCGTGATCTTGCACCAGGCGTTCCAACTCTCCCCACGGCGGCCGCTTCCCGACTCGCCGAACCAGCGTCGTGAGTGGTGAGGCGATGGTCCGGGTGGGATCGCTGAGCGCCACGCCGATTCGCCGCGCACCGTAGTCGACCCCCATGACGCGGCTCATGGTTCCGTCGGCGCCGGGAAATTCCACGCGCGGGCGGGGGAGCGCGCGCTCTCGAACGGCGCGGGCGGAGGGCAGCGTGCCATCACGGCCGCTCTTGCGTTGCCGCCGAAGGTGTCTTCAGGAGAGACTCTGCACCGCCTCGGCATAGCCGGCGCCATCCTGCAGGTGTCCGAAGAGCGCTTCCAGCGTGGGCGCCGCCCCGATCAGAAACCGGCAGCGATCCGCGCCTGCGGACCGGCACTCCACCTCCAGAACGGCCAGGTCTTCGCCGGCGATCCGCCGAAGCAGCTCCGCGATAATCCCGGTGCTGAGATGGCAGGTCGGCCGCCCCGTGGCGCCGCCGGAGCCCTCTGCCCAGTCGGCGCTCGAAAGCTCGATGATCCCTGGATGCGGCGAATCGTATTCGAGCCTTCCCCAACCCATCTGCTCGAAGAAATCGCCGAGTCGCTTCCAGAACTCCTCGCTGGCGAGGTCTTCCGGGGCGCTCACAATCGTTCCGGAGGACGCGAGCCAGGCGCGGAACGCGTCATGAACGGCGCCACCGGTGGCAAGGCCCGCCTGCCGGAAGAGCATCGCCGCCTCGGCGTCGTTCCGCTCGGCCGCCACGGCGGTCTGGATCGCCGCGAGCAGCGACGGCGGTATCTGCATGAGTGAGGAGTCCTGCCCGTGGTTGCTCATAAGGCGTCCTGTTCGGTTGGAGGAACTTCCGGCGTCTCGACGCGGGCAACCAGCTCTGCCTCGCTCAGCTCACCGATGCCCAGTTCACGCGCGCGGACGAGCTTGGAACCGGCGTCCTCGCCTACGACCAGATAGTCCGTCGTGCGGGTGACGGTGCCGGTGACGCGGCCGCCCTGGTCCTCGATGAGGCGCGTCATCTCCTTACGTGACATCGTAGGATGCGTCCCGGTGATAACGAAGGTAAGCCCCGACAGGACCCCGCCGGAAGGTCTCGCCAACTCCTCCGTCAACCGGACCCCGGCATCGCCCAACTTGTCGATGACCTGGAGATTCCGGGATTCGGCGAAGAAAGCCGAGAGTGCGCCCGCCGTGGTTTCCCCTATGCCGTGAATGCCGGCAATCTCTTCCGAGGTCGCCGCCCGGAGCCGGTCCATCGATCCGAGAGCCCGCGCGATGAGTTGCGCCGCGGTCTCGCCCACGTGTCGAACACCGAGCCCGTAGAGCACGCGCGCCAGCCCGCGTTCCCTGGACGCCTCGATTCCAGCGACGAGGTTTTCAGCGGATTTGGCCTGAAATCCCTCGAGCGTCAATAGCGCGTGGGCATCCAGCTTGTAGAGATCCGCGACATCGGCCACGAGTTCCGCTCCGAGGAGCTGTTCGATCGTTCGCTCGCCGAGCCCGCGGATGTCCATCGCACCCCGACTGGCGAAGTGCACGATACCCCAGAAGAGCCGGGCCGGGCAGGCGCTGTTGGGGCAGTAACTCATCACCTCGTCCTTCGGGCGTTCTACGGGCGTGGCGCAGATCGGGCAACGGTCCGGCATCCGGAATGGCGCCGGCCGCTCAACGCCCTCCTCCGTGACCGGCCCGACGACCTGAGGGATCACGTCGCCAGCACGCTTCACGACCACGCGCTCACCCGCGCGAATGTCCTTCCGACGGATGTCCTCTTCGTTGTGGAGTGTCGCGAGTCGGACGGTCGTTCCGCCGATCTCGACCGGTTCGAGAACGGCATATGGATTCAGACTTCCGGTGCGGCCGACGTTGATCTCTATCTTGACGAGCCGTGTCGTCGCCAGAGTCGGCGCGAACTTGTATGCGATAGCCCAGCGGGGCTCGCGTCCCCCGACGACCCCGAGCTCGGAATGCAGGTCCAGCGGGTCGACCTTCACGACCGCGCCGTCTATCTCGTAATCCAGCGCCGCCCGATCCGCTTCCAGACCACGCATGAAATCCTCGACGTCCGCGAGCGACGCACACTGTAGACTCCGCTGGTTGACCGGGAAACACCATGACCGCAGCAGCTCGAGCAATTCGCCTTGCGTCTGCACCGGGACCTGCTCCCCCGCCGCGGGGTCGGTCTGCAGGCCGAAGGCGAAGAAATGCAGTGGTCGGTCCGCCGTGATGGAAGGGTCGAGCTGTCGTAGGCTGCCTGCCGCCGAGTTGCGGGGGTTCGCGAAGGTCGCCTCTCCCGCCGCGGCTCGGCGCGCGTTCAGCTCTTCGAAGCCGGACAGCGACATGTACACTTCTCCCCGAATCTCCACGCGAGCCGGTGGTGGTGCACCCCCGCCGTCCAGTCGCAGCGGAATCTCGCGGATGGTACGGAGGTTTCGCGTCACCTCCTCGCCGATCACCCCATCCCCTCGTGTCGCTCCCCTTACCAGAACACCATCGACGTACGTGAGCGCCACCGCGATCCCGTCGATCTTGGGCTCCACGGTATAACCCGCGTCACGCACCTCCGACGCGATCCGCGCGTTGCGCGTCTCCCAGGCTTCGAGCTCTCCGAAGTTGAAGGCGTTGTCGAGGGACAGCATCGGAGCGAGATGCCTCGTCTTCTCCAGTCGGCTGGCCGGCGGGGCGCCGACCCGCAGAGTTGGCGAGTCGGGCGTCCGCAGCTCCGGATGGGCCTCTTCAAGCCCGCGCAGCTCCTTGAATAGCCGGTCGTACTCGGGGTCGGAGAGGGTGGTGGGGCGGTCAAGGACGTAATACTCGTGGCTCGCCTGACTGAGGATCTTTCGCAACTCCGCCGCACGCGCCGCATCCGCCGCATCCGCCGAGTTCATCAGTCGCGGTCGATCTCGGAGGCGCGAACGATTCGGTTCCGGCCCGAATCCTTCGCTTCGTACAACGCACGATCCGCAAGTCGAATCAGCTCCTCAGGTTCCTTGAGCTGCTCGCTCGCCCCGGAGGCGACCCCACCGGAAACCGTCATGCGCACCTCTTTATCGCCGTCGCGGTAAACGTACCCTTCGACCGCGGCGCGTACGCGTTCGGCGAAATGAAGCGCGGCGTCTTCCTCCGCGTTCGGGAGGATGGCGATGAATTCCTCGCCGCCGTACCGACCGATCATGTCGATCTCGCGAGCACTCTCGCGCAGGATCCGCGCAGTCTCGGCGAGTACGATGTCCCCGGTGGGATGCCCATGCGTGTCGTTGAGCTCCTTGAAGCGGTCCAGGTCCAGCATCGTCACGGCCATCGGGCCGCCACCACGCCTGCACCGGCCGTGCTCTTCGTGCAGCAGCTCATGGACGTGGCGGTGATTGAATAGACCCGTGAGCCCGTCCGTGATCGACAGTTCCCGCAGTTGCAGATTGACTTCCTCCAGTTGCCGGTTCTTACTGTCCAGCTCATCCTGGAGCTTCTTGATCCGCAGCATCGAGCGGACGCGCGCCTCGAGCTCCGGAAAGTTGATCGGCTTGGTCAGGTAGTCGTCCGCTCCGGCGTCCAGGCCCTCGACCTTGTCCTGAGTCTCGCCCCGAGCGGTCACGAGGATGATGGGAATGAATGGGAGGGATGAGTCCTGCTTGATGCGGCGGGAAACTTCGAAGCCATCCATCAGGGGCATCATGACGTCCAGCAGGATCAGGTGCGGAGGATCCTCCCGGACGCGCGCGAGCGCCTCCTCGCCGTCGCTCGCCGATTCGATGACGTACCCGCGGCTGGAGAGTCGCGCGTCGATGATCTCGACATTGTCGGGGTGATCGTCCACCACCAGGATCCGCTGCGGCCTTTCGTCGCTCACTTCCCGGGCCCCGCTCAGGCCTCCTGCCGCTTGCCGGCGCCGAGAAAGCGCTCGACTTCGGCAACCACCCGGCGCGGCTCACACGGCTTGGCAAGGTAGCCGTCGCAGCCAACCTCTTCAGCCTTCGCCCGGTCGGTCGCCAGTGCGTGCGCCGTCAGGGCGATGATCGGGATGTGCTGTGTTTCATCTCCGGCCTTCAGGATCTTCGTCGCCTCCCAGCCGTCGATGACCGGGATGGAGATATCCATGAGGATGAGATCGGGGTGCTCGTCACGAGCCATCCGAATGCCGTCCTCACCGTTGCGCGCCTCGACGACGTTGTATCCGAAGTGCTCGAGGATCGTGCGATATACGGTGCGGTTATCCTCATTATCCTCCACCAGAAGAACCGTTTTGGTCTCGTCGGGCATGATAGTGGAGCCTCCTCTATGAGACGCGGCACGCCGAAACCGGCCCTGCATGCCGCGGATGCGTTCAAGATGTCGGTGCGTAAGAAGATAGCGACGTCGCGCAGCCGGGCAAGTGACGCGGCGCGGCCGGCGGGCGGACCCAGCGCACGGATTATGCCCCAGCAACCTGTGACCCGCTCCGGCGCAAAGGCAGTGTCGCGTCGGCCGCTCGCACTCCCCGAAACCCACCTCAATCCGTGCGGCAGCGCACCTGCCGAGGCGCGATTCGTGGCATGCCCATTGCGCCGCTCCCCAGGGGCTAGGCATCATACCGCATCCGCTTCTCCGAACTCCAACCGGCCCGATTCCGGTCATGTACTACGACGACGAAGCCAGGCGCTTCAACTTCGTCAGTGGGCTCGTTCTCGGTGCAGTGCTGGGCACCGGGCTCGCGTTGCTCCTGCCGTCGCGAGAACGCCTCCGTAAGCCGCGCCGGATTCGCGACTCGGCCACGGCCGTGCGCCGCGGTGCCGGCGGTCGCCTGGCGCGCACCCGGGCAGCTCTGCGAGACGCCGGCCCGAACCCGCTGGAGCAACTCCGCAAACTACGAAGAAGGTAGGGAAGGGATGGGCGAGGAGCACCAACCTCTGAGGTCGGGCGACCAGCTGGGGGCCCTGTTCAGAGAGCAGTTTCCCGGAAGGCGGTTCCTGGTCGCATCGAATCGCGAGCCATATGAGCACAGATGGGCCGAGGAAGTGGGCGAGATCAGCGTGCAGGTGCCCACCGGCGGCCTGACCTCGGCGCTCGATCCGCTCATGCAGGCGCTGGGTGGCACCTGGGTCGCCTGGGGCAGCGGCGAGGCCGACGCCACCGTGGTGGACAAGGGGGACTGCGTACGCGTCCCGCCGGACGATCCGCGTTACTCCCTACGACGCATCTGGCTGACGCATCACGACATCCACCGCTATTATCTCGGTTTCTCGAACCAGTTCCTCTGGCCGCTCTGCCATCTGCGGCCGGACCTGACGCGCATCCGAGCCCGCTACTGGGAACGCTATCGCCGCGTCAATCGGCGCTTTGCGGACGCCATTCTCGATGAAGTGCGAGGCACGTCCGCGGCCGTTTGGTTCCAGGATTACCACCTCGCGCTCGCCCCCGAGTTCGTACGGTCCCGTCGCCCGGACCTCACGCTCGCTCACTTCTGGCACATCCCGTGGCCGCCGGTCGATATCTTCCGGCTTGCACCGCACGGCGAGCGGCTGCTTTCCGGCCTCATGGCCAACGACCTGGTCGGCTTTCAGCTCCCCGCCTTCGCCGACAATTTCCTCCGTTGCGTCCAGACCATGACCGACGCGGATGTGGACTGGCGCTCGCGGAGCGTCATGCTCGACGGGCGCCGCTGTCATGTCCGGTCGTTTCCAATCTCGATCGACGTCGAGGCGTTCAGATCCGCGGCATCCGGACCGGACGCTGAGGTGCAGATGAAGCGCATCCGCGACCGCTACACGCCCACCGGTGGGACGATCGGGCTGGGAGTCGATCGACTCGATTACTCGAAGGGCATCCCGGAGAAGCTGAAGGCACTGGAGTTCCTCTGGGAGCGGTACCCGGAGTTTCGTGAGCGAATCACCTTCATCCAGGTGGCCGTGCCGAGCCGCAGCGACATCGAGGCGTACGACGAGCTCACGAGAAAGGTGGAGAAGCAGGTTGCAGAGATCAACGATCGCTTCGGGACCGAGGAGTGGCGACCGATCCACCTGATCAAGCAGTCTCTGCCCTCCGGTCGCCTCGCCGTTCTCTACCGGCTGGCCGACTTCTGTATCGTCAGCTCGCTTCAGGATGGGATGAACCTGGTCGCCAAGGAATACGTGGCGAGTCAGGTGGATCGCCAGGGAATCCTCCTGTTGTCCCGCTTCACCGGCGCTGCGGAGGAAATGCCGCAGGCGACGCTGGTGAATCCCTACGATCCGGAGCAGATGGCGCTCGAGATCCGCGACGCCCTGGCGATCCCGCCCGAAGAGCGAGCCGAGCTGATGGCGTCGCTGCAGGGGTCGCTCCGTTCCATCTTCGACTGGATGGAAGGCGTCTTCACGGACTGGGGCGCCGCTACCCGCGAGCGGGCGGAGCGGGGTGCCGAGAAGGATGCCGTAGATGAACCCGGAGTGGGGGAAGCGGACGTCGCCTGAACCCCGTCGATGCCGCATCCGCGGCCATCAGGAACCGGCGAACAGACGGAACGCGATTCCCGTGCGCTCCAGTATTGCCTCCAGCCTGCCGATATCATCAGTCAACGTCTCGATAGCGATGTCGCATCGGGCGTTCGACCCCGGCGGCGCGGGAACGATCTCGATCGGGATGCCCGCTTCCTTCGCGACCTCCTCGGCCCAGAGGGCATGGTGAGTCGTGTCGAAGGTGAAGATGGGTCGTTGGATCACGAACTTTCGGCTCCGGTGATGAATATCAGGCGAGATCAACCTGAGAGGATAGGTGAGGTCCGGCAAGCCGCCGGCGCCGCCGCGTGGGGTGAGCCTGTCAGGCGCTACGGACTGGCGGTCGGATCCGCGGCCATAACCGACGGAACTCCGGTCAATGCGCCGACTTGCCGGGGAGATCCGTGCTGCCCAATTTGACGGCACTCCTGGCATTGGGCGCGAACATAGGCGAACCGATCGTTCAGCTACGGCAGGCGGTCGAGCGCCTGAGTGACATTGTCGAGATCGACACGGTCTCGGACGTATACGTCACTGAGCCGGTCGGTTACCGGCCGCAACCGGACTTTTTCAACCTCGTGCTGGCCGGCAATACGAGGACGACGGTGTACGGCTTGCATAGGCGGGCCCAATTAGTGGAAGCCGAGCTTCAGAGGGACCGCCGGCGCCGCAACGGTCCTCGTAAGATCGACGTGGACCTGCTCGCGTTTGGAGACCTCGCGCTTACATCGGAGCCGCTGACGGTGCCGCATCCGAGAATGCATCTGCGGAGCTTCGTACTGGTACCGCTGAGGGAGATACTCCCCGCCTGGCGGCATCCGCTGTTCGGGGCTACCGCCGAAGAGCTCTTGGCGCGATTGGAGGCCCCGAGCGCCGTTACGCGGTGGGGCCCATTGCCATGCATCGGGGCAGTGCAGGATTAGAGCCGGCGGCCGGGCTCGGAACGAAAACGGGGGGGAAGGGTTGGACCGGGGGACGTGGTGGAGTGCGCCGCGCTCGATGGTCACACGGCACGTTAGAAGGTTGTTTTACGCTGGCTGACCAAACCAGGAGACTCGCTGATGAAACGGATTATCAAGTTTGTAGCGCTGTTCGGCGCGGCTGCTGTCTTGCCACTGAGTGCCGCGGCGCAGGATTCGGGCACGGTGACGGGGGTCGTGGTCGAGGCCGATACACAGCGGCCGCTCGCGAGCGTGCAGGTGCAGGTGGCGGGGACTAACCGAGGGACGCTTACCAACGCCCTCGGCCGCTACATCATCGCCAACGTGCCGCCGGGGCAGCGTACGGTCCGCGCCTCACTCATAGGCTTCTCGCAGGGCGAGCAGACCGTGAACGTGGCGGCGGGCGCGTCCGAGACCGTCAACTTCGAGCTCAGGACGTCCGCGATTGAGCTCGCGGGGGTCGTGGTCAGCGCGGTGACGGGGCGGGCGGAGCGCCGCCGTGAGATCGGTACCAACGTGGCGTCCATTACCGCGGAGGACCTCGAGCTGGCGCCGATCACGAACGTTGCGGATGCTCTTACCGCGAGGACCGAGGGCGTCGACGTGATGAGCTCGTCGGGCGTGACCGGCAGTTCGCAGCGCATTCGGATTCGCGGTGCGAATTCGCTCTCGCTGTCGAATGAGCCGCTCATCTACGTCGACGGTATTCAGTTCAATAACGAACTCTTCGATGTGAGCTGGCCGCTTGTCGGTGGACAGGGATCCGGTAGTGCGACGAGTCGGCTGAACGACATCAACCCGGCCGACATCGAGAGCGTCGAGATTCTGAAGGGGCCGGCGGCAACGTCGCAGTATGGTACGGCGGCGGCCAATGGCGTGATCCTGATCACGACGCGTCGCGGAACGGCGGAGGCGACTCGCTGGAATGCGTACAGTGAGTACGGGATCATCACCGAACCCAACGAGTATCCCGCCAACTATATCGCATACGAGGTGCTCGAACCCGGGGCGCCACTCTTCAATCCGAACGGCTCGGTGAATATCGCGGCCGATGGCACGGCAGCGCGGCTGCCATGCTATAACTTCCAGGCCGCGACCGGGGCGTGTCAGCAGGATTCAGTCGCTGTTTTCAACACGCTCGAGGACCCACGCACGACGCCGTTCGAAGATGGGTTCCGGCGCAAGTTCGGCGCGAGCGTCTCGGGCGGCAGCGGTCAGACGACGTACTACATTTCCGGCGACATCGAGGATGAGCAGGGTGTCATCTCATACAACACGCTCTCCAGGGCGAGTGTCCGCGCGAACCTGGACGCTGCGCTGACGGATCAGCTCCGGGTGCAGGTCAACACTGCGTACATCGACAGTGATCTGGCCGTGTCCGAAGTCGGCAATTCGGTGTTCGCACCGCTGATCAACGGGTATGTCGGACGGGCGTTCTTCAATCCGGACACCACGACGGGAGTCTGGGACCAGAACTACCGCGCATTCAGTCAGCAGTCCCTGAGCGAGTTCGTGCCCATGGAGGGCATCAACCGACTCACTCTCGGCGGGTCCGCAAACTACCAGCCGCTCAGTTGGCTATCGATCGGCGCCAACAGCGGTCTGGACTTTACCAATCGGCTCTGGCAGCTCACGGTGCAGCCCGATCGTTACCTTAGGATCGTCGCGCCGAGCTACTACGGCGTTGGCGCACGTGAGACGCAGCGGGCCAATCGGTTCCTCTGGAGTTCGAATGTGTCCGGGAATGCGGTGTTCTCGCTGTCCGACCGGGTCAGCTCTTCGACAACGGTTGGCGCGTCGTACCAGCGCGACAATTACCGGGGTCTCTACAACGAAGGTGCTGGCATCGTGGAGGGGACCGAGGATGTCGGCGGTGCGGCGGGCCAGTTCACGCTCGACGAACACTTCACGGAGACCCGGACGGTCGGTGCTTTCGTGAGCCAGCAGTTCGGGCTGGACGACCGACTCTTCGTCACGCTCGGGATTCGTGGTGACGATACGAGCGCGTTCGGCGCCGATTTCGGGTTCGTCACCTATCCCAATGCGAACCTCTCGTGGGTGCTCGACGAGGAGGCCTGGTTCCCTGAGACTGACCTGGTTACCAGCCTCCGCGTAAGGGCAGGGTATGGGACTTCTGGCCTCCGGCCGCAGTTTCGCGACGCGATAACGCTTTTCGAACCGATCGCCGTCCAGCGCGAAGGTGCGGACGAGCCGGCGGTGATTCTGGACGTTACCGGGAACCCGGGCCTCGAGCCTGAGCGCACCACCGAGTACGAGCTCGGCTTCGACGCTGGCTTCTTCGGAGACCGCTTGGGCGCGAATCTGACCTACTATAATCGCACGTCGAAGGATGCGCTGATCGACGTGCCGCTCGCGCCATCTTTCGGGCTTACCGCGAACCGAATCGACAATCTGGGCAGCGTGCGCAACTCCGGCGTGGAGCTCGGCCTGGATGCGCAGATTCTCGACAGCCAGCCTGCCAGGCTGAACCTCCGCCTTTCGACCACGACGCTCGACAATGAGATCGTCACGATCGGCGGCGTCGACGACATCGTCATCAACCGTGGCGAACAGCGACACCGTGAGGGCTTCCCCGCGGGCGGATTCTTCCAGGACCGTTACGTGATCGACGATGACGGGGACGGGCTGCTGGCCCCCGGAGAGCTGACGATCGTCCAGGACACGATCAACCAGGGCACCGACGAGGAGGAGGTCCTCCCCAACTACATCGGACCGTCGATGCCGACCCTCACGAACTCACTCAGCGCGGACCTGACTCTCTTCGACATCGTCACCGTGTCGACCTTGTTCGACCACCGAGGCGGTCACCACCAGCTTTCGCTGTCGGAAGAGTTCCGTTGCCGCACGGCGGTGGGGCTCGGCGACCGCGGGTGCGCCCGGACGGCGGATCCGAACGCGACTCTCGAGGAGCAGGCAGCCTTCATCGCCGGCTCCTTCTACGGAACGCGGATCGGCTACATCTATCCGGCCGACTTCATCAAGTGGCGCGAGCTTTCGGTATCGCTGCGGGCTCCGGCATCGCTGGCCGCAACGAGCCGGATTCTGGAGGGCGCGACGCTGATGCTCTCCGGCCGCAATCTCGCCACCTGGACGGACTATCCAGGTCCGGACCCCGAGGGTGCGGAGGGTGGGCTTAGCAACTTCAACCTCTCTGACTTCAATGTGCAGCCTCCGGTTCGCTACTGGACCGCGCGGCTGAACTTCACCTTCTGAGGGAGACGGCCCCAATGATCGTATTTGGAAACAAGACCTCTCGGGGGATCGTCGCCCGTACGGGCCAGTGCGCTCTGGGCTTGGCGGTGGCCATGTCACTCGCCGGCTGCGACATCGACGATCTGCTGTCGGTGGACGATCCCGAGTTCGTCACCGACGAATCGGTCACCGATCCGAACGCCGTGCCGCTGGTCGTTCGCGGGGCGCTCGGCGAATTCTACCGAGCCTACAGCGGTAGCGGCCTCTCGAATCTGGGATATCTGACCGCATCGGGCTTGCTCACCGACGAGCTGCAATCGTCGGATACCTTCGTGGATCGGAACGCTGTCGATGCCCGGAGCCTACAGCCACCGGAGCTCGGCAACCCATCGGATCTGGCGTACGAGTGGCTTCAGCGGGCGCGTCGGGCGACCATCGACGCGGCTGAGACCGTTGCCGAGGTCGAGGGTGAAAGCGATCCCGACCGGGCGTTGATGCTTGCCCTGAACGGATTCACATACGTCGCCTTCGGCGAGGGTTGGTGCTCGGCGGTGCCGGTGAGTACCCTCGAGGGTGGCGACTTCGTCGAGGGCGAGCCGCGGTCGACGGAGCAGCTCTTTCAGACTGCGCTGGAGCGATTCCAGTCAGCGCAGAGCGCGAGCGCCAGCAACCTGGCGGCGCTCGGGCGCGCCCGCACGCTGCTCAACCTGGGTCAGTACCAGGAGGCCGCGGCAGCGGTGAGCGGCGTTCCGACTTCGTACGTGTTCCTCATCGAGCATTCGGAGAACACGTACGAAAACCCGGTATGGAACCTCAACAATGACAACGGCCGCTTCACGATCCTCGGTAACGAGGGGGAGAACGGCCTCGCCTTCCGGACCGCAGATGACCCGCGGATCGAGGTGACCATCCAGGTGACGCCGCAGGGCAATCGCCTCGGATTCGACGACTCCACGCCGCTCTACGAGCAGCAGAAGTATCCGAATCGAGACGCCGACGTTCCGTTGGCCACCGGCACCGAGGCGCGGCTGATCGAAGCCGAGGCAGCGCTGAACGCGGGCAACCCGGGCACCTTCCTTCAACTCCTGAACGACCTGCGGGCTACTGTCGATGGCCTCGAGCCGCTCACCGACCCCGGCACGCAGGAGGGCCGGGTGGACCTGCTCTTCCGGGAGCGGGCGTTCTGGCTCTATCTCACGGGACATCGGCTGGGCGACATGCGCCGGCTCGTCGACCAGTACGGTCGGTCGATCGATGACGTCTACCCTGTTGGGACGAGCACGCAGGGCCAGCCGTACGGCAATGACGTGGTGTTCTCGGTGCCGTTCGAAGAGGAGCAGAACTCGCTATTCAGTCGCTCCGCGTGCGTGACGACGCAGACCTGAATCGGTCGGCAGTAACACTGAGGTAACGAACGAGGGCGTCGATCTGACGCCCTCGTTTCGTTTATGGACGGCCGTGGCCCCCGCGAGGATCCTGGCGTAAGGGGTACGGGTATAGTGCGTTAGCTCCTTCGGGTTTGCCCGATAAAACTGCCCACTCGCAGGCTGCATGATGAAATTGGCTCGACTCCGCCTGGCCGTTCACGCCGCGCTGGCCGCTGCACTCCTGGGTGCGTGCGGCGACTCGCCTACCGAAATCATCGACGAACCGCCTTTGACCGACGATGCCGGGTCGTTGGAGATCGTCGTCGAAGGGCTCCCGGATGGTGCCGACGCGGACCTGAGCATCACCGGACCGGGCGGCTTCAGCGCGGTCGTGCGCGCCGGAGAGACATTCGCAGACCTGCCGGCCGGAACCTATCCAGTGACCATCCGAGACGTATCCCGGGAGGGGCTCACTTACGGTACGGAGCAGCGGATCCTATATGCGACGGTGGTGAGCGGAGAAACCGCGACCCTTCGCGTGCAGTATCGGGCCTTCAACCTGACGGTCGAGAGCCTGTATATCACGCAGTCGGTGCAGAAACCC
>JBBDRL010000083.1:0-23268 GCA_040905505.1 Gemmatimonadota bacterium
GTCCACTCCACACCCACGACGGGGATTATCGGGAGGCTGCCGATCGCGCGTGGCCCATCCTCGGCACTCCCGTCGAAGAAGTAGAACAGCGCGTCCCGGCGACCGAGCCCGTTGAGGACGCGCAGGTAGGGCGAGATCTCGAAGGCGCGAGCGCCTCTCTGAACTTTCCAGAGCTGGGATATGGACACGTCGAGTCGCAGGTATGGTTCCTCAGGCGTGTGCAGCAGGGGTGCCGTCTCGGTACCGCCACGCTCGGCCGCGGTCATCGAGGTGAGGCCCGGGTACTCCGCACGGGTCGCGAAATCGCTGGTACCGAGCGGAATGGCCGCATAGGGGAGCCCCGCACCGTAGGCGAAGCGGAAGTCGAGCCGGGTACGCTCGCCCACCGGAGCTCCGAGCCCCGCGCTCAGAAGGTGGCGACCGGCGAAGTCGTTCCCGGTCTCCCCCTGAGATTCCGACCAGACCCACGCAAGTGAGTATCCTACCCAGCCCGTCACTCTGCCCGCCGACCTCCGCAACCAGAAATCCACACCCGAAGCGTTGGCTGCCGAGTTCACCGCGCCCGGCACGTCGGTAAAATCCTTGAAGTAGCCTTCGATCCCGAAACGAATCGAATCACCGAGCTCCTGATCGAGCCCTACGGTGAAGTGCGAAGCTCGGCCGACGGTCAGCGACGGGTGCCCGGCGTCGACCGACTCCGGCGCACTGAGCAGGATCTCGTCCGGCGGTCTCAGGAACTGATGATAGCGGCCGGCGGCGAGAGTCAGCGCGGCGCGATCGGTGACGAGCCAGGTCGCCGCGAGGCGCGGCGCGGCGGTGAGGCCGCGCCCGGAGAACTGGTCGACCCGGAGACCACCGCGAACTCTGACCCGGTCGCCGATCTGTCCGGATCCTTCGGCATAGGCGCCCGCGACGTCGCCCGACGCTTGCACCTCACCCGTAACTTGACCACTGGCCGCCGTCCGGGCGGTCGCGACATAGCGCTGCCGGTCGAGTGAAACGCCATAATGGAGCTGAAGTCCGAGATCCAGAGGTCGAGCGAAATCGACGGAGAGACGGGAACGCCGAGCAGTCCCGTCTGCGACCAGGGGCCGCGTGCCGCTGAGCGGAAGCTGTGCCGAGTACTCCCCGAGCGCAGCCGTGATTTCGGCGGAAGTCGTACCGAAGGTGCCAGCGAAGCGGACGGAGCCCGCCGTATTGCCCCAGCGAATCAGGCTATCGCCCTGAGCGGCCGCGCCCATCCGCACCGATTCGCGATTGGAGAACCCCGTCGCGGTGAGGCGGCCCGCTTCACCCAGGCGGAGATCGGTGCGGAGCAGTCCCTCCCGATAGCGATAAGGCAGAGGATCGTCGAAGATCGCACCCGACGCGAGCGGATGGATGCCGCGGCCGGACGCGATGACACTGACGCTTTCACCAAGCCCGACCTCGGCCATCATCCGGGCGGCCAGCAGGTCCACCGAGCCGCTCGTCCGCACGCCCGTTCCCCGCCCCGCCCTCGTCCGCAGGTCCATCACGTAAGAGAGACCCCCATCGTACCGTGCCGGCGCACCGCCGAGATAGATATCCGCCTGATGGAGCATCTCGGGAGCGAAGGGCTCGATCAGGCCGCCGAGCGGGAAGGGCGCATAGACCGGAGCGCCGTCGAGATAGACGAGCTTGAGATCGGCGGCAGCCCCTCTGACGTAGAGGACGCTCCCGGGGTCCGGCGGCTCCTGACCGGGAACACCTCGGATCGCGTCGGCGACTCCGAGCTCGGCGAGTCCCGGCGAAGCCTCGATCGCACGCGCCCGGACGATGCTGAGCTCCGAGGCCGGCGCGGGAATCGAATCGAGACCGGCGATCTCGGATGATCTGGCGCGGACTGGGGCGAGCGCGATGGGTCGCACGGCAAGCGATACATCCAGGACGATCTCGCGGTCCGGGGCGACCACGACCTCGAGCTCGAGGGGCGCGTGCCCGATGTATCGCACGTGGACGAGACTCCGCCCCGCGGGGACACCTTCCACGCGATAGCGGCCTTCGGCGTCCGCGGTCGCCCCGCCGCGCCAGCCGGCGTGGATCACCTCGACCACGGCATCACGCAGAATCATACCGGACTCGCTGCGGACCGCGCCTCGAAGCGTGCCTGTCTCCTGAGCCTGGGCGGCCGGCGGAACGATGACAAGGGCCATGGCGAAGAGCACCGGCCACGCCAGAGTGAACCTCCAGCCAGGCCGCAGCAGCGGTGGCTCAGCGGTCGTCACCGGAGGTCTCTGGGGATCGCTCATCGCTGCACCCTGAAGGACACTTCTGCCGCGGCACTATCCTGCTGTGACACCGCCAGTCGTAGCTGATCGCCGTCCTTGACGAGATAGGTGGTGCCGTCGATCACGACCGTGGCAGTGGCGGCCGCGCGAGGGATCTCGATGCGTAGCTCGCCGGCCGAGGCACCGATCACCTCGATCGTCCCCACGCCGGTATCGAAGCGCGCGTTCGCAGCCTCCCCCGCGGCATAGACGCCGCCCCGCTGCCCATCGGTCAGAAGGGCACGGACCTGCAACGCGGTAGAAGCGCCGGTCAGCACGATCCGCAGCCGTCCCTCGGCAGGTGCGACGCTGACCCCGGACTCCAGATCGGCGGCGCCCGACGACGCAGCGGCAACGCTCGGCGGCGGCTCGGAGGCTGAATCGATGGCCGTCGGCGCCGGGATCGGCTGGAGCCGCTCCCCGATCCACTGGCGAACCGGCGATCCAGGAATCGTCGCCGACGCGGCCGCCGCGAACGAGACGAGGAGCACGGCCGCGCGGCGCATGGGAGCCGCTCCCCGGATGCGCCGCCGAACCGTGGCTGACGGAGCAGGGGCGAGTCGCTGCCGCGCGGGCGCGGGCCGGTCCAGCAGCGTGAGGGCCGCCCCGACCGTACTGGCGGCCGACTGTGTCTCGGTATAGACGCGGCGGCAGCTCTCACACTGGGTGAGGTGCTGCTGTGCCTCCCTTCGTTCGACGTCGTCAAGCTCGCCGTCCAACATGGCAAGCAGGACTCCGTCATCCAGATGCTGCATCATTCCTCTGGTTGCGTATAGACCTGGGTGAACCGCTTGACCGCTCGTGCGATCAGCGTTCCGACCGAGGCGGGGGCGATTCCGACGACCTCGGCGATTTCGTGATACTTGAACCCCTCCTCCCGCATCATCAGAAGCTGCTTGTCGCGCTCGCTGAGGCGGTCCAGCGCTGACCTGACTGCCCGCACCTGCTCCTCGCGCTCGACTCGGTCGTCGGGAGGCGGCGTGGCGGTCGGTGTGACCGGGACCGCCGTCAGCAGGCGCTTGCGCCGGGACGAGGTTCGGCCGCGATCTCGGATCAGGTTCGTCGCCACCGTGAACAACCACAGGCGCGCGGGGTCGCCATCCAGGTCGGGACGGGCGAGGAGTCGCACGAAGGACTCCTGGACGATGTCGTCGGCGGCATCGCTATCACCGACGAGCCGATGAGCGTAACGCCAGAGCGATGGCTGCAGCCACTCGTACAGCGCATCGAATCCGCGCTGTGCGGCTGGAGATTGCGCAGTCAATCGGACTCCGTCCTCAGGCGATTGTGGTTCCACGTTCCCGGTAGTGGCTGCTTTCGTAGGAGAGAACGCATATACCCGCCCGTGTGTGACACGGTTCGAACGAGGCCCGCGCCACAGGTCGGCATACCCGGGATAGGGGCCCGACCGCCGCTGGCGCGTGAATGGCAGTGGCCGTATCTCTGTTCTCCTATCTCCCGTCACCCGTACTTCCGCTTCTGTGTCCTTCGACGCCGTAATCGTAGGGGCCGGCCCGAATGGGCTCGCGGCGGCCATCGAGCTGGCGCGAGCGGGGCTTTCGGTGCACGTCATCGAGGCGTGCGAGGAGATCGGCGGCGGGGCCAAGTCGCTGGAGCTGACGCTTCCTGGGTTCGTCCACGATCCATTCTCCGCGATTCACCCACTGACGGCGGGCTCACCCTTTTTCAGCCGTCTACCGCTCGCCGAGCACGGCCTCCGATGGGTCCATCCGCCGGCCCCGCTGGCGCACCCGTTCGACCAGGGAGGTGCCGCGGTGCTGGAAAGGGAAATCGACGAAACGGCGCGACATCTGGGAGGTGACGGAGCCGAATACGCAGCGTTGGTGCGGCCAATCGTCGACGAGTGGCAGGAGCTCGCCGAAGATATCCTCTCACCCATCGGGTTTCCCCGCTCCCCGTTGGCGCTGGCCCGCTTCGGGCTCCTGGCCATTCGCTCGGCGCAGTCGGTCGCTGAGAAGAAATTGAACGGTGGCAGGGCGGCGGCTCTGTTCGCCGGAAGCGCGGCCCACTCAGGTCTCGCGCTGGATCGCCCCGGGTCGGCAGCCTTCGGACTCGTGCTGTCTGCGGCCGGTCACGCGGTGGGCTGGCCCTTTCCGGCCGGCGGCGCGAAGCGCATCACGGCGGCGATGGCCTCGTACCTGACGTCCCTGGGCGGAACGATCAGTACGGGCGTACCGGTCGGTGACCTGCGGGAGCTTCCCCCGGCGCGGGCCGTTCTCCTCGATCTCACTCCGGCTCAGATCCTGAAGATCGCGGGTGACCGCCTCCCCTCCCGGTATCGATCGAAGCTGGGCCGATTTCGGTACGGGGCCGGGGTCTTCAAGCTCGACTGGGCTCTGGACGAACCGATCCCGTGGCGCGACCCCGCTTGCCGCCGCGCAGCCACGGTGCATCTCGGCGGCGGCCTCACCGAGATCGTGCGGGCGATGAACTTCGCGGCCGCGGGCGAACTCTCCGATACACCTTTCGTACTGCTGGCTCAGCACACGCTCTTCGATCTGTCACGTGCGCCGGCGGGAAAGCACACCGCCTGGGCCTACTGTCATGTCCCGAACGGCTCTACGGCAGACATGGCCGCGCGCGTCGAGGCGCAGGTCGAACGCTTCGCGCCGGGCTTTCGCGACGTCGTGCTCGCCCGTAGTGAGCTCTCTCCCGCACGGCTGAACCAGCTCAATGCGAACCTGGTCGGAGGGGACGTGAACGGCGGGGCGCCGGATCTCGGGCAGCTCTTGCTTCGGCCTGTCCCGCGTCTGGACCCCTACGCGATACCGGGAGGCGACCTTTACATCTGCTCGGCGTCTACGCCTCCGGGCGGCGGGGTTCACGGGATGTGCGGATTCCATGCGGCGAGGTCGGCGCTGAAGAGAAGCTTCGGAATGCGTAGCCCACCCCCGTGAGCGGGGCTCCCACGGAACTTGGGGACCGGAGGCTCTGGCGGCTCAGTGGGCGGCCGCGCCGAATCGGTCCTCCAGACGCGTCAGCTCGGTTTCGATCTCCCCATCATCATCCGCATCCGCATCGTGCTTGGCCGCGGCGCCGATCCCCGCTGCCAGAACGGCCAGTCCGACCGCGGCCGCACCCCCCAGAAGCGCGTCTCGGTGTCGCGACAGCCAGAGCTGGGAGGTACTGCCTGCGGCACCCGCATCGAAGTTTCCGTGGGCACCGTGATCCTCTGCCGCGTCGACCGGCTCCCACAGGTTGTGCGGCCGGTCGGGATCCTCCGGCGCTCCGGCGATCTGCTGAGAGTCGAAGCCGGTTCGGGCAAGATGCCAGTCGGCCAGCCAGGGCGCGAGGCGATTGCCGATGATCGTGAGCACTGTCGGCCAGCCGACCCACACCTCACGACGGTCCTCGTCGATCGCATGGACGATTGCATTCGCGGCGACTTCCGGCTGATGGATGGGCGGTACGGGCTGCGCCTTCCCCGGTAGGCGGCTCTTCACCCACCCGAACTGGGGCGTATTCACCGCCGGGAGATGCACCTCCGTCACACGGACGCCGCTCCCATCATGCATCAGCTCGGTACGTAGAGAATCGTCGAATCCCTGAATCGCGTGCTTGGCCGCACAGTACGCCGACTGTAGCGGAATGCCGCGGTAGGCGAGCGCGGAGCCGACCTGGACGATCACCCCACGATCCCGCGGCAGCATGCGCTTGAGCGCCGCCAACGTTCCGTAGACGTATCCGAGATAGGTGACTTCCGTGACGCGGCGGTAGTCCTCCGCTGTCATCTCGCGGACGGGCGAGAAAACCGAGGCCATGGCGTTGTTGACCCACACGTCGATCGGGCCGAACCGCCGCTCCGTCGCCTCGGCCGCGGTTTCGACCGCATCGGGATCCGCTACGTCGGTGGGGATCACGATTGCTTCACCGCCCGCAGCCTCGACTTCGCGAGCCGCCGCTTCGAGGCCCGCCCTGCCGCGGGCGACGAGCCCGATGCGCGCTCCGCGGGCCGCGAGCGCCCGCACCGTGGCTCGTCCGACTCCCGCCGATGCCCCGGTCACGACCACGACCTGTGCGTTCGTCTGCTCCATCTCAATCCTCCCCTCGGTTCAGTCCGACCTTCCGCGCGTGCTCGGCCGAAGGACGCCCCCGACCGCCGAACTCGTTGTTGCGGCGCGCTGCGCGGTTCATCATCGACGTCATTGGCGACGGGCTGAGCGCGGTGGAGACGTGCATTCCACGTCGCTCCTCCGGCGAGCTCCCGGTCGGGAGAAACCGATTGACCAGCCCCAGCAATCCGCTCGTCACTCCGGGCGCGAGGTCGTGCGATAGACGAAGGAGCTTCGCCTGCCACGAGAGCGTAACCTGCGCCTCGCCCCGGCGGCTCGCTTCGACGATGCGACGCGCTGCGCGCCGAGCACTCATCGTGGTGACCGGCGTCGCACTCGCCAGACTGAACCACGTGAACTCCTTCTCGTGATCTCCCTTGAAGAGCGCGTTCACCGGCGAGCCCGTTCGCATCAGCCCCGGCACGATGGTGGTCACCGAGATCCCATCCTTCCGCAGCTCCGCACGAAGTCCCTCCGAGAACCCGACGAGAGCGAACTTGGCGGCGTCGTACGGCAGCAGATGCGGCACGGCCACCTTCCCCCCGATGGACGTGATGTTGACGATCCTCCCGCTCCCCCGCGCGCGCATCTGCGGAAGTACCTCGAGGGTCGTATACAGACTGCCCCAGTAGATGACGTCCATCGCGCGGCGGAAGTCCTCCACCTTCATCGCTTCCAGCGGGCCGACCTGAATGATTCCGGCGTTGTTGACCAGCACGTCGACCCGGCCGAAGTGGTCGGTCGCACGGGCGGTCATGAGGCGGACCTGCTCGGGGTCCGCCACGTCACAGGGGACGGTGAGGACCGTGACACCGGCATTCCTGAGCTCGATCCCCGCCCTCGCCAGCTCGCTCTCATCGCGAGCGCAGATGACGACTCTGGCGCCCCGCCGGCCGAACTCGTGGGCAAGCAGAAGGCCTAGCCCGCGTGTTCCACCCGTGATGAGCACGACCTTCTCTTCCAGCGATTCGCCTGTGCGGCGAAACGCTCGCAAGCCCATGTACGCGAACCCGGCAGCGAGCAGACTACCCGCCATCACCCGCCTCCCGTCGTTCGCCTTCGTCATCGTGACTCCTCGCAGAGAGGTCCTCCCCCGGGGACATGCACACCCTGAACCATCTCACAGCAAACCCCGACCTCGTAAGCGCACGATTCACCGGGACTCACAGGAGGCGCCTGAGCTGCCTGGTAATGGCGGATCCCACGACGACGGCACCGAATAGCGCCGCCGCCCCCAGAACCGGAGATGTCGCCCCTCGAATCGCCTCGGGAGTCCCTGCGGATACCGAACGTCGCACGTCGGTGCCCGCTGCATCGCGGATTCCGCGCTGCAGCACTTCCGCGAGATGCAGGGCTTGCCGCTCGGTCTGCTGGGCGATCTGCTCCCGACAGCTGAACCCGTCCGCCACCACCATCGTCCCCGCATCGGCGGCGCGGACGGCGGGAAGGACGACGCGCTCACCCGCCGCGATCGAAACGTCGTACTTCTCCTTCTCGAAGCCGAAGGCGCCGGCCATGCCACAGCAGCCGGAATCGAGCACGTCCACGTCGAGGCCGGCACTGGCCAGAAGCTCGGGGTAGGAATCGAAGCCGAGTACAGACTTGTGATGGCAATGGCCGTGTACGATCGCCTTGCCATGCATACGCGGCGGCTTATACCCGTCGAGTCGGGTCCCAAGGAACTCCGCCAGCGTGAAGACCTGCTGGCTCAGCCGGCGGGCGTCCGGGTCGTCGGGGAAGAGCTCGCAGAGCTCATCGCGAAAGACCGCCACACAACTCGGCTCCAGCCCCACAATGGGAATGCCGGCGCGAATGTCGTCGCGCATCGTGTCCAGAATCGTGAGGAGGAGTCGCTTGGCCCGTCCGAGCATACCGAACTCGTAGAGGGGTCGCCCGCAGCAGAGCACGGCTTCCGGGAGGGCCACCGCGCACCCCGCGTCCTCCAGGACCTCGACAGCGGCGATCGCAGTCGAAGGGTGGAAGTGATTGTTGAACGTATCCGGCCACAGGATGACCCGTTGACCGCCATCGCCGGCCGCGGGCCGCTGCTCCCACCACTGCCTGAACGTCCGCGCGGCGAAGCGCGGAATCCGCCGTTCGCGTGCAACCCCGATCGCGGCCTTGCCCAGATCCGCCACCCCGGGCATCTGGACGAGGAGATTGGCCAGATCGGGCGCGGTGGCCGCGAGCCGCGACCAGAGGTCGATGTTCCCGAACGCATGGGCAGACAGCGGCCGGCGATTCTCCTCGTAATAGTGGGCGAGGAACTCGGCTTTGTAGGTCGCCACATCGACATCGACCGGGCACTCGCTCTTGCAGCCTTTACAGGAGAGACACAGGTCCAGCGACTCCTTCACGTACTCGTCTCCCCATCCGTTCCGGACGGGATCCCCGACGAGCATCTCGAAGAGGAGATGCGCCCGGCCGCGCGTCGTGTGCTTCTCCTCCGCGAGAACCATGTAGCTCGGGCACATCGTCCCGCCGTCGGTCTTGCGGCATTGCCCCACGCCGACGCAGCGCTGGGCGGCGCGGGCGAAGCTGCCGTCGTCATTCGGAAACTTGAAATGCGTTTCGACGTCCGGGAGGGTCACCTCCGGGCCGATACGGAGATCCTCGGTCGGCGAATCCGCCTGCACGACCTTGCCCGGGTTCATGCGCCAGTCCGGATCCCAGATCGACTTGAACTCGCGAAACGCCCTGACGATCTCCGTCCCGTACATCCGTTCGAGCAGTTCCGCGCGGGCCTGTCCGTCGCCGTGCTCGCCGGAGAGCGACCCCCCGTGCTCCAGCACCAGGTCGGCGGCCTCGTCGAGAAACGCCCGGTAGCGTGCGACGCCGTCGTCGGAGCTGAGCTCGAAGTTGATCCGACAGTGGATGCAGCCATCCCCGAAATGGCCGTAAAGCGCCGCCCTGTAACCATACTTGTCGAAGAGACTCCGTAAACCGCGCAGGTACAGCCCGACGGCCTCGGGAGGCACGGCCGAATCCTCCCAACCCGGCCAACTGTCGTCCTCACCGGGCACCCAGGCGGTCGCGGCGAGGCCGGATTCGCGGATTGCCCAGACCTCTTCCTGCACCTGCGGCGATGCGTAGACGTGGATGACGGGAGCGTCCTCCTGCCCTTCGACGAGGCGCTTCGCTTCGTCCGCCCGCCGATCCGCCTCCTCCTGTGTTTCCCCGCCGAATTCGACCAGGAGCCACGCGCCGGCGTCAGCCAGAAGCTGGCTTGCGGCTTCCTCATGCAGATCGCTCTTCCGCAGGAACTCGACGAGCAGGTCGTCGATCCCTTCGATCGCCAGCGGCTGGAGCTGGAGCAGCTGCGGGACGTGGTCACCGGCTTCGAACACCGTTGGGTACGCCGCCACCAGCAGCGTTCGGCAGGGAGGATCGGGAATCAGCCTGACAGTCGCTTCCAACACATTCACGCAGGTGCACTCGCTGCCCACGAGGGCACGCGCGACATGGAAGTCGTTCTCCGGGAGCAGCTGATCCAGATTGTACCCGGAGACACGGCGTGGAATCGGCGGGAATCGCTCCCGGATGAGCGGCGCCTCCCTGTCCCGCAGCTCGCGCATACGCCGATAGATCTCGCCCCGGCGCCCGCCGGCCCGGATGATCTCGTCGACCTCGGCTTCCGGCGTCTCACCGACGCGAAGGATCTCGCCGTCGTAGGTCAGGACCTCGAGCTCCTCCACCTGGTGCTCCGTGCGGGGGCCCGGACCGTGAAACCGTGCCATGATCGAATGAACGCCGCAGGAATTGTTGCCGATCATGCCACCCAGCGTGCACCATCGGTGAGTCGCCGGATCGGGCCCGAAGGTGAGCCCATGAGGCGCCGCGGCATCTCGCAGGTCGTCCAGCCGAGCACCCGGCTCGACGCGGGCGATGCGGCGGTCCGGGTCGATCTCCAGAATGCGGTTGAAGTACTTCGACGTGTCGATCACGACGGCGGCGTTGCAGCATTGGCCGGCGAGACTCGTCCCACCGCCCCGCATCAGGACCGGCACGTCGAAATCACGGCAGACCCGAACCGTGGCGATCACGTCCTCCCGCGTTCGGGGTAGCACCACCCCGATGGGGACCTCGCGGTAGTTCGACGCGTCGGCAGCGTAGAGCGCGCGATCGCCGGCCTCGAACCGCACCTCGCCTTCGACGGCACCTTCGAGGGCCTTCCGGAGATCGTCGGGCCCGCTGCCCGAGGGGCGTCGCTGGCTAGCCATCCGTTCCATCAACTTCATCTTCTTTCGAACTCCTTAAATTGCGAACTTCGCCGCCTCGCCGGTTCGTACAGACAGGCCGTGACCGGGGCGGGAGAGGTCCGGGACGAGGCGGCCGTCGATCAGGTCGGGGAACCCGTCGAAGAGCGTATTCTCGATGCGGACGTGATCGTGGAAGTACTCCAGGTGTCGGATCTCCGGAATGGCACAACCGGGATGCAGGTGGAGCGCGGGGGCCGTGTGCGTCGAGAGAGGGATCCGATAGCTCCGGGCGACCGCCGCGGCGTCCAGCAGGCCGGTGATGCCACCGCAGCGGGTGGCGTCGGGCATGAGCACGTCGACCGCGCCCGCGTCGAGCAGGAGCCGGAAGTCGTCCGTACTGGACGCGTACTCGCCGGCGGCGATGTCCATTCCGGCGGGGGCGCGCTCCCGGAGCAGGCGTAGCCCCACCCGGTCGTCTCCCGATACCGGCTCCTCGAACCAGCTCACGTCCGAGCGCGCGAACAGCTCGGCGAAGCGGAGCGCCTGATTGGGGGTAAAGGCGCCGTTCGCGTCCACGAAAAGCTCGGCCGTCGCGCCGATCGCCTCCCGCGCGACCCGCACGCGCTCAGCATCGGAATCCGGTTCGCGCCCGACCTTCATCTTGAAGCTTCGCACCCCCTGCCGCCCCCATCCCTCGAGCTGATCGGCCAGCGTGCGGGGTGAATAGGACGTGAACCCGCCGCTGCCGTAGATCGGCGCGGAGTCGCGGACCGCCCCCAGCAGAGAGACAAGGGGAAGCTCCAGCAGGCGCGCCTTGAGGTCCCAGAGCGCCACGTCGACCGCGGAGATCGCCATGGCCCCCGCGTCACGGCGCCCCGCGTTCCGCAGCCGCTCGTTCATGTCGACCCAGCGCGCCCGAGTGGCAAGCGCGTCGCGGCCGGTCAGGACCGGAACGAGCTCGAGGCGGATCAGCTCACCGACGGCGGCTGCGGCATAGGTATAGCCGAGCCCCCGCCGCCCACCCGCGTGGACCTCCACGAGAACGTGCCATCGGATTCGGGCTGGTCCGTCGGGACGACGCAGACCGAGACCTCCACCCGATCGATGGGCACCGGCTCGCCGTGAGGACGCGTCGCCGGCGTCACTTCTCTACGTTGCCCCCGCGCCCTGGAATTCGACTCTTGTAGGTCTGCGCCATCCCCTTCAGGGACTGCTTGACGACCCGGGCGGCGTTGGGCTCGCCCTTGAAGAGGGCCGTCATGTAGTTCTTCGCCTGCTCGAAGGTGATGTGCGGCGGAAGCGGTGGCACCTCGGGGTCCACGTAGGCATTGATCAGCACCGGCCGATCGGCGTTGAGCGCCTCCTCCCAGCCCACCGCGATGTCCTCAGGCCCACGCATGGTGATGCCCCGGAATCCCAGCATCTCGGCATACCGCGCGTAATCCATGTCCGGCACTTCCTGCGAGCCTTCGAACTTCGGATCACCCGCCAGCGCCCGCTGCTCCCAGGTCACCTGGTTGAGGTCCCGATTGTTCAGCACGAGCACGATGAACCGGGGGTCGCTCCACCGCTCGTGGTACTTCGACGCGGTGATCAGCCCATTGAGCCCGTTCATCTGCATCGCCCCGTCGCCGACGAATGCGATCACCGGCCGATCCGGGTGCGCGAACTTCGCCGCGATCGCGTAGGGCACTCCCGGCCCCATCGTCGCGAGGTTCCCCGACAGCGACGCCATCATCCCTTCGCGGAGCTTGAGGTCACGAGCCCACCAGTTCGCCGCCGAGCCGGAATCGGCCGTGAGGATGCAGCCATCGGGGAGTCGTGGCGACAGCTCCCAGAATACGCGCTGTGGGTTGATCGGCTCCGCCTCCAGCATCGCCCGGTCCTCCACCACCTCCCACCAACGCTTCACGTCGCCCTCGACCTTCTCGCGCCAGGACCGGTCCTGCTTGTGCTCCAGGTACGGGATGAGCGCCTCCAGCGTCTGACTGCTGTCGCCACAGAGGTTCACCTCCATCGGATAGCGCAGGCCCAGCATACGCGGCTTGATGTCGATCTGGATCCCCCGCGCCTGGCCCTCCTCGGGAAGGAATTCCGAGTAGGGGAAGCTCGTGCCGACCATGAGAAGGGTGTCGCAGTCCTTCATCAGGTTCCAGCTCGGCTCGGTGCCGAGCAGCCCGATCGAGCCGGTCACGTACGGCAGGTCGTCACTCAGCACCGACCGCCCCAGGAGCGCCTTCGCCACACCGGCACCCAGGATGTCCGCGACGCGCCTCACCTGATCGGCGGCGCCCTTCGCGCCCGCGCCGACGAGCATCGCCACACGTTCCCCTTCGTTCAGCACGGAGGCAGCGGTGAGAAGCTGGGCATCTGTGGGCACCACGCGCGGATGGGTGAAGCCGACCCCGCTGAACGTCGACCCGTGCGCCCGCGGCGGGTCCTCCATCTCCATCTCCTGGATGTCGTTGGGGAATATGATGCAGGTCACGGTTCGTTCGGCCCGCGCGATCCGAACGGCGCGGTCGATGAGGTGTCGCGCGGCGCTGGGGCTGGCACACTGATGGACGTAGTGATGGGCTACGTCCTTGAAGAGCGTCGTGAGGTCGACCTCCTGCTGATAGTCGCTACCCAGGGCGGTCGTCTTCTGCTGGCCGACGATCGCGACGACCGGCTGATGATCCATCTGCGCGTCGTAGAGGCCATTGAGCAGGTGAATCGCGCCGGGGCCGGAGGTGGCCAGGCAGACGCCTACCTCGTCCGTGAACTTCGCGTGTGCGCACGCCATGAAGGCCGCCATCTCCTCGTGCCGGGTCTGCACGAACTCGATCTCGTCTTCGTGCCGGTCCAGGGCTCCAACGATTCCGTTGATGCCGTCACCGGGGTACCCGAAGATGCGCCGGACGCCCCATTCATGGAGTCTTTCGAGCAGGAAATCGCCGACTGTATGTGCCATGGGAGCCCTCCGGGGTAACGCGCGTGAATCTCGATGCGGGGGTCGCCGGTTGCCGCTGGCGATACCTCCGTCGCAGTCGCAATTCATATTCCTCGGGCATTCCAGTCGTCCCCACCTGAGTCACGCGGGCACGCGAATTTCGACGAAGGACGTTCGGCGGAGTTGCGCCGCGGTCGAGCGCCCGGGCGACGCGGCGCGCGTCGTGCGAGGGAGGCGATGGGTGTAGCGGGCGCAATTCAACGAATATGAACTCTGCATGGGAGGCCAGATGGCGAAGGTGAAGACCCGAACGTGGCAGATGATTCTCGGCAGCGCCGGGGTTCTTCTCGTAATCGGCTGGATCATCGGCGGGCACTGGATCACGGGGGTCGCCGCGCTCATCGTCCTGCTGGCAATGGCTGGCGGCGCCCTCCTCTACCGTTTCCAGGGGCCGCCGGAGCGCTGACCCGGGGACGGAGTCAGGCGTCAGGCGTCAGGCGTTTGTGAGATACCATCCTCTCGCCAGAGCCATCACACGACCGAAACGCCCGCCTTCAAGCACGGATCGACGAACACGTTCGCCATCCCTTCGGCCAGGATCACCAAAAAGAAGAAGGCGGCACTGAGCAGCCCCAGTCGGGCCATGAAGCGCCGTCGCGCGTCGACGCCGCCTGTCTCCACCTCGGCACCGCGTCCGACCGCGCCCCAGTTTCGCCAGGCGAGGTAGGCGGCACCAGAGACCGCCGCGAGGGCGCTGAGCGTCACCAGGTGAAGGGCACCGACCGCGCCGCTCGCGCAGATCTGAGGCACCGCCACGTAGCTGACGGCGATGCGGACCGCCCAGATGAGCGGCGGTCCCAGGATTCCGAACCAGAGAGTACCGGCGCGTTCGGTCGATCGGCTGTTCACTCGTCGAACCATCCTTTGAGAGCGGCCCTCAGTACCAGCGTGGGGTGAGGAAGAGCACGATGAAAACGGGAATCCAGACCACCGCGACGAACTGCCAGTAGATGTTGACCACCTGAACGCCCAGCTTGCGCTCGCGATCGAAGTAGCCACGGAACGCCAGCATCTCGGCCACCGACGCCATGAGGATCGCCACCAACACGTGCCCCGTATGTAGCCAGTTGATGGTGAAGAAGATCGATCCATAGGCGTTCGTGCTCCAGTCGAACGGCCCACCCGTCCCCATCATGATCTTGATGATGAAGAAGATGATCTCCAGCGCGATCCCGGCGCCGATGCCGATCTTGAGCCGACGCAGGTCGTTCTTCTTCAGCCCGGCCATTCCCCAGAGAACCGCCATGCTGCTACAGAACAGGACGATGGTGTTGATGATGGGCAGCAACAGGTCCGGATTCGGCAGCCCGCCCGGCGGCCAGGCCGGAGAATTCACGCGAATGTAGAAGTAGCTGGAGATGAGGGTGGCGAACACGGTCGATTCGATGATCACCAGGATCACCATGCCCCACCAGATCGGCGATCGCGAGCCGGAGAGGATCACCGGCAACTCCTGCCGCGGGATCCGTCGCACCTCGTTCATGAGCGCGCTCCTTCACCGGGGCGCCCCGTATCGTCCACATTCCAGTCCCGCGGCCATGCCCACGCGGCGATGCACCCGAACGTCAGTAGCGCGCCCACCGGAACCAGCCACGGGTTGGCGATCAGCCCGAGGAAGACGAATGCGATCGAGAATGCCGTGAAGAGTGGAACGAGTGTGGGTCCGGGCAGGACCAGCCGCCCCTGCGGCCGCGCGTCGAGAAGCGCGGTGACCGGCGTCTCGCGTCGGTCGCTGCGCAGCTCGACCTCGACCGGCGTCTCGTCCGGATCGCTCCGCCAGAGAGGGTTCTGGCTGCTCACGTTCGGAATGCGCTGGAAGTTGTAGAGCGGCGGGGGGGAGGAGGTGGCCCACTCGAGGGAATCCGCGCCCCACGGATCGCCTTCGGCCCGGCGCCCGGCCAGCAGGGCCGAGATCGCATTCGCCAGGAACAGGAGGACGCCGACTCCGATCACGAACGCCCCGATCGTCGAGATCAGGTTCAGCTCCCCCCAACCGAGCCCGTCGAGATACGTGAACACCCGCCGCGGCATCCCCAGGAAGCCGAGCTGGTGCTGCGGAAAGAACGTCACGTGAAAACCGATGAACATTAGCGCGAAGTTCCACCGGCCCACGGTCTCGTCGAGCATCCGGCCCGTGACCTTCGGAAACCAGTGGTAGAAGCCCGCGAAGAGTGGAAAGACGACGCCGCCGAACAGGACGTAGTGAAAGTGGGCCACGACGAAGAACGTGTCGTGTACCTGGAGATCGAAGGGCACTGACGCCAGCATGACGCCGGTCACGCCGCCGAGAACGAAGGTGATGATGGCGCCTACGGCGAAGAGGAAGGATGTGGTGATCCGCACCCGCCCGTTCCAGATCGTCGCGATCCAGCAGAAGACCTGAATCCCGCTCGGGATGGTGATCATCATGCTCGCCGCCGTGAAGAAGCTCATCCCGAGCAGAGGCAGCCCGGTCGCGAACATGTGGTGGACCCAGAGCCCGAAGCTGAGGAAGCCGATCGCGACGAAGGAGAGCACGATCGCCGTGTACCCGAAGATCGGCCGCCTCGCCGACGACGCGATCACCATCGAGAGTATCCCGAACGCCGGGAGCATGATGATGTAGACGTCCGGGTGCCCGAAGAACCAGAACACATGTTGCCAGAGCAGCGCCTCGCCGCCGAGCAGAGGATTGAAGAACTGCGTGCTGAAGGTCCGGTCGAGCGCCAGCATGCCACTGGCGACCATGAGCGGGGGCATGGCGAAGACGATCATGAAGGCCATCACCAGAACCGACCAGACCAGGAGCGGCATGCGGTTGAGGCTCATCCCCGGCGCGCGTTGCTTGAAGATGGTCACGATCAGCTCGATAGCCGCGACGAGGGCGGCGATCTCGATGAAGGTGATCATCGTCGCCCAGAAATCGAGCCCCTTGTCGGGTGAGTACTCGGCGCGCGTGAGTGGGGGATAGGAGAACCAGCCGCCCGTGGGCGCGAGGCCGAAGAAGTAGGCGATGTACAGGCTCGTGCCGGCGATGAAGTAGACCCAGTACCCGAGCGCGTTCAACCGGGGCAGGGCCATGTCCCGCGCGCCGATCATCAGCGGCACGAGGTAGATCCCCACGCCCTCCATGATCGGCACGGCGAACAGGAACATCATCGTCGTGCCGTGCATCGTGAACGCCGCGTTGTACGGCTCCGGCCCGAGAAGGGCGTTCTCGGGCATGGCGAGCTGGAGGCGGATACGCAGCGCGTCGATGCCGGCGAGGAGAAAGAACACGAGCCCGGTTGCGAGGTACCGCTTGCCGATCGCGCGGTGGTTCACCTGACTCAGCCATCCGACGAAGCCGGGGGGTGAACCCCAGGTCCGATCGAGCTCGGCGAGCTCGGCGCGCTCGGCGGCGTCAGGCATCGTGGGATCGGCGGGCCCGCTCATCGAAGGCTCCCGAGGTAGGCCAGGAGTGCCTGCATTTCCGCGTCCTCCAGCGCCGTCGGCGGCATACGGGCGCCGGGCTTCACCGCCTGCGGGTCCTCGATCCACCGGGCGAGCGCTTCGGGAGTGTTCGGAAGAGTTCCCGCTCCGATGGTCCTGCGCGTGGCGAGGTCGGCCAGGTCGGGCGCCGCGGATCCGCTGCCGGCCGGAGCCGCCGCCCCGCGGGTCGCGTGGCAGTCGCCGCACTCAGCCTCGAAGAACACCTGCCGCCCGCGCTCGACCTGCGCGTCCTCCGGCTCCAAGGGCGGGGCTGTTCGCGCTTCGACCCAGGCAGCGAACTCGGCAGGTTGCAGAGCCTCCACCCAGAAGGCCATCAGGGCGTGCGCCATGCCGCAGTACTCTGCGCACTGGCCCCGGAAGACGCCCGGCTGGTCGGCTTCGGCCATCAGGGTGTGCAGCCTGCCGGGAATCATGTCGATCTTGCCGTGAAGCTGCGGGACCCAGAACGAATGGATGACGTCGGGGGAGCTGACGAGGAACCGGACCGGCTCCCCGGCCGGGATCGTGATCTCGTTGGCCGTCGTGATCCCATGGCCCGGGTACCGGACTTCCCACCAGAACTGATGCCCGACCACCTCGATCGTGAGACCGCCGATCTCGTCGGCTTCGGCCGACTGCAAGCTCGCGCCGAGCCGGAAATTGTAGACCAGCAGCGAGAGGAGAACGATCGTGGGGATCACCACTCCGCCGGTCAGCACGAGCGGCCGCCCTGCGATCTCGCGGACGTCCTCCCCCCGCTCGCGCCGCCGTGCCCGGCCGATCGCAACAAGGAGGAGGATGACGACCGTCAACGAAACGGCGGACGCGATGGCCAGCATCACCCACCAGAGCTGCGCGATCGAGCTGCTCGCCGGGCTCCGGGGGTCCAGCGCGTACTGCGGCCCGCTGCACGCCGTAAACGGGAGGAGAATGGCGATCAGGCACAGCGCGTTCCGCCTCTTCATCGTTCCTCCAGGTGGTGCAGGAAGATGAGTATCGTACTCAGCTCCTCCCGCGTCAGCGTCGCCCGATAGCCGGGCATGTTCCCGTAACCCTGGACGATTCGCGTCGTGACGATGGAGGGTGGCAGCCTCCCCATCACCCGGTCGAGTGACGGCCCGTACTGGCCGCCACGACCGGCGACGGTGTGACAGTACTGGCAGCCACGCTCGTGAAAGAGCTGAGCGCCGTCGATGACCTGCGCGCTCGCGGGACCGATCTCCGCTGCACCGAGCGGCTCGGTCTCGAAGTCCATCACCCACGGCGAACGCGCGCCGAGCTCCGTGAGCACGGCGAAGAGCGTCACGATCAGAACTGCACCGACCACCGCCCACGGCCTCCTGCTCGGGCTTCGCTCCCCCTTGCCGAAGAGGAGTGGCAGCAGGAGCAGCATGGCGATGCCGATCAATGGTAGGTAGACCATGACGAAGGTCTCGAGCTCGGGCGGCTTGATCGCGATGAGCCCGTAATACCAGAGGAGGAACCAATCCGGCTTGGGCTCCGCCGGGATGAAGGTCGGGTCCGGTGGCGCGCCGGGCCCGCGCGGGCCCAGCGTGATCGCCAGGACCACGACGGCCCCGACGACGACTGCGCCGGCAACGGCCTCGCGCCAGACTGCGTCCGGGAAGTACGGCCGGCCGGAGCGCTCGAGGAGTGAGCGGTACCAACTGCGATAAGAGGAGGGCTCGACCTTCCGCCCGGGCTCCGGAGGTTCCGAGATGCCGTTCCGGAAGACCAGGTACAGGTGCAGGCCAACGATGCCGAAGATCATCAGCGGCATCAGGATCACGTGCAGGCCGAAGAAGCGACTCAGCGTCGCACCGCCGACGGTCTGCCCGGACAGGATGAACTCCTTGAGCGCCTCCCCGATCCCGGGGACACGCCCGGCGTAATGGGACGCGACGAAGACCCCCCAGACACCATTGGCATCCCAGCGCAGGAGCTGACCCGTGAAGGCCATCGCCATCGTCAGGAGGAGCAGCGCGACTCCGCTCAGCCAGTTGACCTCCCGTGGAAACTTGTAGGCAGCGGACAGGAACACCTGCAGCATGTGGACGGTGACGAGGACCACCATCGCAGAGGCACCGAAGAAGTGGAGCCCGCGAATCACCGCGCCGAAGCGCACGCGTTCGTTGATGAAGATCAGGCTGTCGTAGGCCTCGGCGGGGGCGGGAACGTAATAGGTCGCCAGGACGATCCCGGTGACGACCTGCAGCAGAAAGGCGACGAGGGTGGCGGCACCGAAGACGTACATCCACCCCTTCTTCCGGTCCGTGGCTCCGGCCGGGACCTTGTGCTTCGCCAGCACCGCATAGATCCGATCGAGACCCACGCGGTCGACCAGCCAGGAGCCGGTTCGTTTGGCGATTCCCATCAAGTAGGCATGGTTTGAAAGCGGCTCACGCGCCAGGAATCGGCACGCCGATCGTCCGGACCTCCACCATCCCCGCCCGAATCCGGACCGGGTGCCTTTCGAGCGGAACCGGTGGGGGGCCCGAAGCGACCGTCCCATCGCGATAGAACGCACCGCCGTGGCAGGGGCACATGAACAGCTCGGCGCCCTCCTCCCAGCGCACTGGGCAGCCCGTGTGACTGCAGTAGAGGGAGAAGGCCACGAACTCGGTCTCGCTCTCGCGCCGGAGCCATGCGGCGCTCCTGCCGGAGGCACCAGCCCAGGGTAGCGGCTCCGGGTCGACGAACTCGACCTTCGCAGTGGAGCCTACGGGTAGGTCGTCCACCGCCGCGACGGGTCGCCAGGCGCCCTCGTCGGGCTCGGAGAAGAAGAAGGCGCCGAGCACCGGTATCCCGGCAAGGAGTGCCGCGACGCCGCCGGCGCCTATGCTCAGCAGCGCGAGGAAGCGGCGACGACCGAAGCCGGCCCTCGGATCGCGGCCGAGATCCTGACTGCCTGGCGCCGGAACAGGCCCGTCGCGGCAGCCTTCCAAGCGGTCCGGTGCATCCGCGAATTCGTTCTCCATTTCAGTCGGCTGAGAAGAGAGGGGTTCGGCAGGACGTCGGATCAGGAGGGCGGCATGCAAGCGGCATGCTTCGCGACCGGCCGCCCCGGCTCCGAATCGAGCGGCAGACGCCGGGAAGCGGCGGAGCCACGGAGCGCAGCCGTCACTAGCGCGAGCGCCGCCAGCAGGTAGACCAGTCCCGAGGGGACCCACATGACCAGCCCCCCGAGCTGCTGGTCCTCGAGCGCCGAAACACCCCACCTGGCGGCGCTCTCGGCATAAGCCGGGTACCACGCGACAGCAGAGAACGTCAGGAGCGCGCCCAGTGCGTTGCCGTGAATCATTGTGGCAAAAACCAGGAGCAGTGCGGTGCCGGCCCGCTCACGGACGCGCCAGCCGCGCGCGACCACCCACCAGAAGAGGACCGCCGCAGCGAGGAAGCTCGCATGCTGTGCGGCGTGGGCCAGGTCGCTCTCGAGCGTCGCCTGATAAGGTCCCGGCACGTGCCAGCCCCAGAGCGCCAGTGCAAAGACCGCCCCCGCACCGGCCGGATGTGAAAGGGTCCTCCAGGCGAGCATGAGCGGCTGCCGGCGAATGGCCCCCGCGGCGCCCTGTACCCAGCGCCGCGGCAGCGCCCATGCAAAGGCAACGTTCGGCGCTCCGGCCACCAGCAACGGTGCCGCGGCCAGCATGAGCACCTGGTGCTGGACCATGTGCCCCGAGAACAGGGCGCCACCGAGCGCGTGCAGCGGCGTGACCAGGGCGAGCATGAGCGCGGCGACCCCTGCGCAGAACGACCTGAACTGCCATCGACTCACTCCCCGTCCGGGACCCGCCCGGCCCCACACCCGATTGACGCCGCGGGCATAGAGCAGCGACGGCAGGCCGATGCCGAGAAGGACCCATGGGTCTGCGGTCCAGGCCGCCCAGAACTGCCCCGGCTCCAGTTCCCGCCCCGGATGGGCGAACGCCGGCGACGAAAAGACGAACGTCGCCGACACCGGTGCCATCAGTCGTGCCATTCGGGTTAACACGTTGTATGATCCGTTCAGATGGCTGCTCAGCGAGACGCGTCGCCGGTTCGGTGAAAGCGCCGGGAGGAGGACGGAGAAAATTTCGGACCAGGGAGCGGTCCAGGGTCCAGTACTTGCACCCGTTCAGCCCGTCATTGCTTACCCAGAGGAGCCGTAGAATGAGTGAGGAGATCAGCAGGGGCGTCCCCAGCGAGCAGCAATCTCGGGATGTAGCGGAAGCAGCGCGCGAGTCGGAATGGGCCGCGCCGAGTTTCGTTCGGGAATTGTTTCTCGGTAACTTCAGGCTGGACCTGATCCACCCTTACCCGCAGCAGTCGGCGGAGGACGAAGCCAGGACCAACGCTTATCTCGAGAAGATGGAGGCATTTCTTCGCGAGAAGGTGGACCCGGACGAGATCGATCGCACGGGTGAGCTACCGGAAGACGTGGTCCAGGGACTTCGCGATCTCGGCGCCTTCGGGATCAAGATCGGCGAGGAGCACGGCGGGGTCGGACTCTCGCAGGTCGGCTATGGCCGAACGATCGCCCTCGTCACGAGCAGGGACGGTAACCTCACGGCGCTTCTCTCGGCGCACCAGTCGATCGGCGTGCCCCAGCCCCTCAAGCTCTTCGGAACGCCCGAGCAGAAGGCACGCTACCTACCCCGCCTGGCCGCGGGGGCCGTGTCGGCGTTCGCGCTGACGGAGGACGAGGTGGGCAGCGACCCCGCGGCGCTCGCCACCACGGCCACTCCGACCGACGACGGAGAGACCTTCATCCTCAATGGCGAGAAGCTCTGGTGCACCAACGGCACGATTGCCGAGCTCCTGGTCGTCATGGCTCGAACGCCGCCGAAGATGAAGAACGGCAAGGAGATTCCGCAGATCACCGCTTTCATCGTCGAGGCGGACTGGCCCGGCGTCGAAGTGACCCATCGCTGCCACTTCATGGGGCTGAAGGCGATTCAGAACGCGGTGATCCGCTTCGACAACGTGCGCGTTCCCAAGGAGAACATCCTCTGGGGTGAGGGCAAAGGATTGAAGCTGGCACTGGTCACCCTGAACACCGGACGGCTGACGCTGCCCATGAGCGCTGCGGCGGGCACCAAAGCCTGCACGGAGATCTCGCGGAAGTGGGCGGCGGAGCGGGTGCAGTGGGGCGCGCCGATCGGGAAGCACGAGGCCGTGGCGAAGATGATCGGTGAGATGTCGGCCGGCGCGTTCGCGATCGAGTCGGTCGCGGAGCTCTCGTCGGCGCTGGCCGACCAGGGGCAGAACGACATCCGGCTCGAAGCGGCCATCGCCAAGCTCTGGACGACCGAGCTGGGCTGGAAGATCGTGGACGACACCCTCCAGATCCGCGGCGGCCGCGGCTACGAGACCGCCGACTCACTCGCCGCCCGCGGCGAGGTCCCGATCCCCGTCGAACGCATGATGCGGGACTTCCGCATCAACCGCATCTTCGAGGGCTCCTCGGAGATCATGAGGCTCTTCATCGCGCGCGAAGCGGTCGACACGCACCTGGAGGTCGCCGGTGAGCTGATCGACCCGGGCGCCACGACCGCCGAGAAGGCCAGCGCCTTCGCACGCGCCGGAGCGTTCTACGCCGGCTGGCTCCCGAAGCAGTACGTGGGGTGGGGGCGGTGGCCGCGATACGGCGAGTTCGGGCCGCTCGCCAAACACCTTCGTTTCGTCGAGCGTGCCTCGAGAAGGCTCGCGCGGAGCATGTTCTACGCGATGTCCCGCTATCAGGCCAAGCTCGAACGCAAACAGGCCCTACTCGGACGCTTCGTCGACATCGGTGCCGAGCTGTTCGCGATGTCCGCGACCTGTGTGCGGGCTCAGTCGATGCGCGCCTCGCCAGAAGGCGCAAAAGCAGTGCGGATGGCGGACGTATTCTGCCGGCAATCCCGCCTGAAAGTCGAGGACCTCTTCGACCGACTCTTCGACAACGCCGACAACGCCACCTACCGGCTCGCCCAGGAGGTAGTCCGCGGCGAGCATGCCTGGCTCGAACGCGGCATCATGCCCGCCGTTCCTGAAGGAGCCGACCTCGCGCCAGGCGATGAGAGCTCCCACGAGCGTCAGCGGGATCGCCAGATCTCCGACACCAGCGAGACCGCTCAGGTCGGCGCCAGCGGGTAACGGCAGGGAGTAGGGAATAGGGAATAGGGAATAGCCGACAACGGCACCCCGCCCAGATATCCTGCGGGAAACAGACGTAGGGAGCTTTTGCCGGCTATTCCCTATTCCCTATTCCCTATTCCCTATTCCCTATTCCCTATTCCCTATTCCCT
>JBBDRL010000084.1:0-16631 GCA_040905505.1 Gemmatimonadota bacterium
ACAGGGATGCCCCGGCCGAACCATCGGCCGGGGCATCCGCCGTTAATGGCGCTCCACCCGTAGCACTACCCGGTCGGATCGTACACCGGCGCACAATCCCTGCAGTGCTGCGCCGGCATGGAACTGGACACCCTGTTGACCGGACTGGCGCGCGGGATCGAGATCGCCGCTATCCTCGTGCTCCTCGCTGGGGTAGTGCTCTCCAGCGGCGCGTTCCTGCGTGACTGGCTCACCGATAATCTGACCGAGGCCTATCACAGGTATCGCGCCAACCTCGGCCGCGCGATCCTGCTCGGCATCGAGTTCCTGGTCGTCGGCGACATCATCGGGACCGTTGCGGTGAATCCGACGATGGAGAGCCTGTCGGTTCTGGGGACGATCGTCGTGATCCGTACCTTCCTCAGCCTCGCGCTCGAGATTGAGATCAGCGGAAGGCTCCCCTGGCACCGCGATGCGGGGTCGGCCCCACACGAGCCCTGATCGTCGCCTCCGCCCGCAATGCTCTGCGCGTCGCGCGCGTCCGCAGGCCGCCCCCCGGAGGTCAGATCGGCCAGAGCCAGCCGAAGACCCCGGCGGTGGCGAGCGCATAGACCACCCCGTCGAAGCTAGCCTTCAGCGTGGTCGCCCAGGGACGACCGTACCATATCGACTGCTGCACGACCCCCATCGCGTACGCAGCCAGCGCCGTGGTGCCGGTGAAGCGGAAGATGTCGAGGTATTGCGCAGCCGGGCCGAGCGCGCGGCCGGCCACGTACGCAGCGAGTATGCTGACGAGCAGAGCGTACAAGAACCACAGGACCAGGTTCTTCGTAATGGAGGGGGGTCCGCTGGGTAGCACGGTGATGAACGCCACCGGTCCACGGGTCATCTTGTCCACGTACTCGGGTCCGGCCATGTCCTTCGGCGTCGATGCGTGCGGTACGACATACTCCCCGGGCTGAAGATTGGCCTTCCGCAGGTCGTCCATCAGCTCATCCTCCGTAGGCACGCCCCCGTGGTCTGAGCGGTGATACGGCAGAACCATGTAGATGATGGAGCTCACCACGAACACCATCACCGCGGACGCGAGGATCGGTAACCACAGCTCTGTCAGTGAAAGCATCGATTACCTCCGGGGGGGTAGGAGTGAGTGTCCGGCTCGCCGAGCGATACGTCGCTACACCCGCTCAGAAAACCTGATATGTCGGGATCTCACGTGGCGCGGCTCGGCTCAGCGCAAGGTCTGCCGCATATCGCGAACGGTCTGCATCAGCAGCTCGACCCGCTTGTCCAGCGCCTCTTCCAGATCTTCGAGGACCACCGTCCGCTCACCGAGCGAGAACGCATACGGTTCGGGCTCCCCCTGGTCGTCCGTCTGCTTCTCGCGCGCCGCTTCTGCTTTGCGCAGTGCGAAGAGCGCCTTCTGGAGCCATACCGACTCACTCTGAAGATACCTGATCTCCTTGCGCAACTGACTCTTGTCGTCCGTCACCTGCACCTCCGTTTCTGTTGGCTGGTTCGTCGTTCACGAATCCTGGAGCGGACGCAGCAACTTACTGGCAAGAATCGGGACCCCGAAGCTACCGGCCCTTCTCCGCAGCGGCTGCCTTGGCCGCGGAGAGATACCCCGGCTTGAGACCGAGCAGGTTCGAAATCTTCCGTGTAAGGTACTCTTCGTGCCGGGCAATCTCCCCGTCCGCCAGGACAAGGCCCCACATGATCTCTGCCAGAACCATCTTCTGCCCGGTGTCGTACTCTTCGTGCAGGCGCGACGTGAACCGATAGTAGTCCACCGCGTCCGACCGCTCGCGCTCGGCGAGCTCGAGCAGCGCGTGACCGGCTTCGGGTGGAAGCGAGAAGTGGCGCTCCAGCACGCGCTCGACGTGGTCGCGCTCGGCGTCGGAGAACTCGCCGTCGGCATGGGCGATGTCGACGAGCAAGGCGCAGGCGGCCAGATGAAGGGGATCCACCGAGGGGTCCTGCTCCTCCGGTTCCGTCTTGGGCGCCGACTCTGAAGGTGTGTCGCGGTTACCGCCGAATAGCGAGCGAATCGAGTCCAGAAGCATAGGGCGAAGGGGTGGAAGAGAGCAATCCGGGTGATCCGTCCGATACTATGTACGGAAGGTCCTATACGCATCAGAGATAACCCAATCGAAAGCGGGCGGCCATGGAAGCCACCGACGACAGGGAGCTGCTCCTGCGGCAGCGAAAGTTCCTGCACGACATCGAGCAGGGGATTCGGCAGGCAAATCAGGAGATCATCCACGAGCGGATCCCCGAGCTGACCCGGGAGCGATTCGTCGAGTTCGCGCTGGTGGTCGCCCGCCTACGCGCCAGCTATCTACAGGCGTCGCTGGAGGTGAGTCGCGGGGTCCCGGACCTGTCCGAGCCCGCCGCCCTGTGCTCGGCGCTGAAGCCGCACAGGGTCGCCTACGAGGAGGCGCGCGATGCGTTCGAGGCGCTGCAGCGCGCCATCGAACGCGGCTATGTGGATATCGGGGGTGTGGACTGACCGCGCCCTGCGCATGCCGCGGTCGCTACTGAGAACTCACCGGGCCGGCGGATCCGACGAGCTGGAGAAGGGCGTATACCGCAGCGGGATGGAACTTCGCACCGCTCCCGAACCGGAGCACCTGCCTCCACCGCTCCTCCGGAACGGGAGTCTGGTACGGCCGGGGTGCCGTCATCGCATCGAAGACATCGACCACCCTGAGAATGCCGGCGAGAAGGAGGGTGCGGGTGTCGGACGTCTCCTGCCTAAGCTCCTCGTAGTCGTGGTACTGCTGCTCGATCAAGCGCGCCGTGACCGCGCCGTGGGTGGGCCGCACGATCTCCGCCCCTATCGCAGCCTGCGCACGGACGCGCGCCAGCTCTTCGGGGGTCAGCCGGGAGGAGCGGGTGAGGAGATCAGCCGGAACGGCCACCATGCCGATCTCGTGCAGCTGCGCGGCGGCTCGGAGCCAGGCCATCTCGCCATAGTCGACGTCCACGAGTGACGCAACCTGGGAAGCCAGTCTGGCCACGCGTGACGAGTGCTCCACGATCTGAGAAGATCCCTCTCTGAACTCGAGGGCGAACCTAAGCGCGGACGCCATCTCGCTTTCGACCCGCCCGACATCCGCGCGCTGTGCGCTGCCTGCGGAGCGACCGTGTTCGTGCTTTGGGGCGGTCCAGCGGGCGAAGAACCGGCGCCTGTCGTGCATTCCATGCCCTCCTGGCTGATCGAGTGAGCGGGCGATGCAACGAGCGGAGCCAGCCTGAACGAAAGAATGGTGCCCGACCGAGAACGCGCGTCGCGCCTGGGCTTCTGACCTTGTGGCTCGCAACCGGACCCGAAAATAATGCGGAAGGCGAAAAGGTTGCGGCTGATGGCGGGGCCACAGGGCGATCGCTAACGGCGAGCACCCGAGGTGCCGAGATTCCCATGTGTGAGCGCGTAAGCCAGTCCGGCCCGCGGCGCACGACCGATCAGTACGCCGGACCTCTTGGGGTCCGTTGACTCGAAAGATACATGCCCTTCCTGCACCCCGGCGACGCTCACGTTGATTCTGCTTCGGTCAGAAGCGACGCACCTCTAGATGCACTCGCGCGACTCGCCGCGCTCTCGTGCCGCGCACACGCCGCGTTCGTCCTTCGCGCTGGCGAGTCGGCGCTGCAGGTCGCCGGCTCCACGATCGGAAACGCCCTTCCGGTGGCCGGCGGTCGCCTTGCCCTGCAAGCACTGAGCACCGGTCAGCGACACACCGCCCTCGTCGACGGTTGCGGCGTCATCGTCGAGCCGGTCCTCGCAGGTGGGGAGATCGTGGGAGCGCTCGCACTGCTCGGAGGTGCCGACCTCCAACCGGACGAGGACATTCTCGCCGACCTCCACCGCAGCCTCGGCGCGGTCCTGCAATCATCCGAGCGCCAGCTTCGGGCCGACCAGCTCGTCGAGCAGCTGAACTTCAGCCAGACGCGTTACAAGGAGCTGTCCGAAACGGTCGCCAGCGGTGTCGCAGTGATCAGCACCTCAGGTCTCATCGAGGAGGTAAACCACGTGGCCGCTCAGATCCTCGACGAACCGGCGGATCGACTCGTGGGGCGAGACTTTCGCGAATTCATCGCGGCCGAGGACATGGCGGAGGCGGTCGGGGAGTTCGAGCGGCGCATCAATGGGGACTTCGCACGGCGAGAAAAGGAGATCCGGTTAGTTCGAGCCAGCGGCGAACGGCGCCTTCTCCAGGCCTGCTCCTCCGTGATCGTCGACGAAAAGGGTATTGCCGGGGTGTACTTTGCGGCCCGTGACATCACCGACGAGCGGGCCCGCGACCTGCAGCTACGGCAGGCCGAGCGGCTTGCCACGGTAGCTCCGCTGCTGAGCGGCGTCTGCCACGAACTGAACAACCCGCTCACGTCGATCAAGAGCTTCGCCGAACTCCTCCTCCTGGACGAGAGGCCTCCCGAGGACACTGAAGCGCTCGAGATCATTCAACGCGAAGCGGCTCGCGCCGGCCGAATTGTCTCCGACCTCCGGCTCGTCGCCCGACAGACACAGGACGAGGCAGCGACCGCGACGGCCTTCGCGATCAACGAGCTCGTTCGCGACTGCTGCGCGACCCGCCGGGGCGAAATGGAGTCCCGGGGGATCACGCTCGAGCTTCAACTCGCGGACGAGCTGCCGTCGATCTACGGCGTTCGCTCGCAGCTCCAGCGTGTGATCGATCAGCTACTGAGTAACGCGATCCGGGCCATGCGGGAGGCCGAGGAGCGGATTCTGCGGATCCGCACGTACGAACGCGAGATGGGAATCGGGCTGGACGTTGCCGACTCGGGTCCCGGAATCGCACCGGAAAATGTCGACAACATATTCGATCCCTTCTGGACGACGTGGGCGGCTGGCGACGGCACGGGTCTCGGCCTGAGTCTCGCCCACAGTATCGTGACCGACCATCAAGGCCGGCTCCTGGTGGACGCCGGTTGGGGTCGTGGAGCGACGCTCACGATGGAGCTCCCCGATGCCAACGGCGCAGTGCGCCCCGATAGCAAAATGCCTGCACAGACACCCGCTCGAAAGTCACTCCGGATTCTGGTGGTGGATGACGAAGGCCCGATCCGATTCTCCTTCGCCCGATACATGGAACGAAGAGGGCACCAAGTGGAGGATGCTTCCCGCGGTGAGCAGGCGCTGGCGATGCTCGAGGCCGACACCTCGTTCGACGTGATCCTCGCCGACCTCAGAATGCCAGGGATCGGTGGGGTGCAACTCCTCGAACATCTGCGAGAACGCGGGGAGGGGCTGGAGAGGCGCATGATCTTCATCACCGGCGACGCCGACAGTCCCGACGTGGCCCGTTCGCTTCAGGAGTTCGACCTGCCCGTCGTACAGAAGCCCTTCGAGCTGGCGGAAATCGCGCAGATCATCGAGGCGCACGCGAACGTCACGCATTGAGCGACGAAGCGAACGCCTACCGCGTCCCGTTCTCACTAAGCTTACAGACCTCGGTCATATCCACGGCCGATCCGTTCGCGCGCCTCGTCCCGGACGCGCTCCCACCCTCTCCCGTATCGGTCGGTGAAGTCCCCGCCATCGTCCTGGGCTGCTCAGGGTAGGAGGTCGTCGCGCGACAAGGTGAGTTGCGCCTGATCCACGGGAGCGCCGTAGAGGGTACCGACGATGGTGTCCTCGTCCTCGAAGACCCCCTGGAAGTTCATCGCTTCGCGGGCGTCGAAATCGAGGTACAGAGAAACCTCGTCCATCGCCATCGCACCGGTGACCCTGAACGCTGCCGTGGCTTCGATGCCCGCCCAGGAGCCGGCACCATCAACCGAGCGGGACGTCTCGGCGAGAGTCATGCGGATCACCACACCCGACACTTCCTCACCGATCCAGGACCCGCTCAGGTCCCGCCGCTCCGGTCCGGACGTCGTCTCGCAGCCGGCGATCAGCCCCGCCACGACGAGGGGGGTGAGGATTCGAGAGCCGCGAATGTTCATCGTCATCATATCTCGTAGGCAACCGGGCTGAGTTTTTGTCTACGGTGGCACATGCGAACGGGTCCGGGCGAGGCACGAATCGGTCCAGAAGCTACTCGGGCTCTTCGATTCCCGTCTCGATGTCGAGTCCCGCGAGCAGAGTGCGATGGACAGGGCAGCGGGCGGCGATCTCCGCCAGTCGATCGCGCTGTCCGGCCTCCAGGTCCCCCTCCAGGGCGAGCGTGACGACCATCTGATCACGGGTCTGCCCGCCCTCCACGTTGCCGCCTCCTCCCCCGGATCTGTGTTCGACCCGGGCGACGATCTCCTCCAGCGGCCAGCCTTTCCGGTCGGCATACATCCGAAGCGTGATGGTCGTGCAGGACGCGAGCGCAGCGCAGAGCAGGTCGAACGGGGTTGGCCCGAAGTCCCCTCCGCCCCGCTCCGCGGGCTCGTCCGCGACCAGTTCGTGACCGCGCACCGCTACGTCCGAGCGATAGCGCGCCTGCCCCGTTCGAACGACCACCCGGTGGTCCAGGGCGCCTTCGGATGGTTGCGGGGCCTCCGGTCCGGTCTCTACCATCGAACTCTCCTGAAGTCTGGATTCTCCGGGCCCCGCTTGCCGGCAACGCCCGGATTGTCGATCTTCGACGTCCATGCTCGACTCCGACCTGCGGCCCGTGGTGGATCGCATGCTCCGGCCCGCCGTCGCCGCCCTCGGCCGCCGCGTTCACCCGCATGGGATAACGGCCATCGGCTTCTTCGTCGGGGGGGCATGCGTAGTGGCGCTCGCCCAGCGCGCCTACACGATCGCGTTTGCCCTATGGCTCCTCAATCGGCTCCTGGATGGACTCGACGGCGCCGTGGCCCGCAGCTCCGGTCTCCAGAGCGACCTCGGCGGATACCTGGACCTGCTCCTCGATTTCTGCCTCTACGCCATCATCCCGATCGTGGCCGTTCTCGCTCTACCCCGGCCGGAGTCGGGCTCCGCATTTATCGCGCTCGCCTTCCTCCTGGGCAGTTTCTACATCAACGCGGCGTCCTGGCTCTTCCTGGCCGCGCTGTTGGAGAAGGCGGGCACGGCGGGCGAGCGTCCGACGAGCCTCGTCATGCCGACGGGGATCATCGAGGGCACGGAAACCATCATCTTCTTCTCTCTGATCATTCTACTGCCGGCATGGACGGCACCACTGATGTGGACGATGGCCGGCCTCGTCCTCGTCACCGCCGCCCAGCGCCCGCTCTGGATGATCCGCACAATGCGTTGAGCTCAGCGATCCATCTCACGGTCCGACTGTGGCGAGCAAGCGGGTATGCCATCGCAGCCCTGTTGTCAGTGGCACTTCCGGTACTGTTCAGCTCGCCCGCTTCGGCCCAGGAGGCTTACGTCACCGGTTCGGTCCGGGCGCAGGGCGGCGCCGCCGTCTCAGGCGTCACCGTTCTGGAAACCACGTCCGGGGCCAGTGGCTCGTCCGACGAAGCAGGCCGCTTCTCGCTGGAGGTCCCTAGCGGCCGCCCCCTCACGCTCCGGCTCAGCCACCCCGGCTTCGTCGGCGAGCGGCTCGAGCTGGACCCGCTCGATCCGGGTGCAACGCGCCGGATTGCGCTGACGCTCGCCCAGCTCTACTCGCTCGACGCCGTGGCGGTCACGACGCCTCGGCAGCGGCCACTGCTCAACACCAGCGACGGCGAGACGGGCGGGACCATCGAGGGGCGCGAGCTCACGGCATTGCCGGTCGACGCCCGGGATCCGCTCAGATTGGCCTTTCAGGTGCCCGGCGTCGCCCAATCGACCGGCTTCTTCGGTGATGCCCCGCCCCTCACGATCGGTGGTGGGAATGCGCTCTACACGCAGTATTCGGTCGACGGCTTCGACAACAACGAGGGCTTCCTCGGCGGCCCGCGGGTCGATCTGCCGCTCGCGGCGATCAGCCGCCTCTCCGTGCTGACGAGCACCTACTCGGTTCTCCACGGGCGAAGCCCGGACGGCCTGGTGGTCGCCCAAACCCGTAGCGGCTCCGATCGCTGGACGGGCGAGACGTTCGTGTTCGGTCGCCCCGGCGTCCCGCTCGACGCATCACCACGCTTTACGCCCGCGGGGGTGGACCCCGACGGCTTCCGCAGGTTTCAGCTCGGCGGCTCCGCCGGCGGGCCTCTCCGTGTCGGCCGTACCTTCCTTTTCGGCGCCGCCGAATACTCGAACGAACGCGAGGATCGCATCGGATCAACCGCCCGCACCGACTTTCTCGGTAGCGAGCTTCGCGAGACCTGGAAACTGTTCGGCAGGCTCGACCACGGATGGTCGGATGCTCAGACCACGACGGTGCGATTCGCCCTCAGCGACGTCAACCGCGCCGGCCAGGGCGGCGGCGTCATCGTCCCCGAGGCGGACATCACCACCCGACGCGTCGGCTCACTGCTCAACGCCACCCACTCCACGACCTTCGCAGACGGCACGGCGAGCAACAGGTTCACCGCACTGCTGGGCACCTTTCACTGGGACTTCCCACCGACGCGCAGCTCCCTCGACATCCCGCAGGTGACGATCGTATCGCCCGACCTCGTCACGGTCGAGGCGGTAGTGGGCAGTAGCAACTACGTCTTCGACGAGCGCGAGACTCAACTTCAGCTGAGGAACGTTTTCGAGGCGCGGATCGGGGAGCGGCATACGATTCGACTGGGGGGAGACGTGGTAGCGTCGCGCTTCGAGTTGTCTGCGGCATCGACCGGTCCGAGGGGATCGTACACGGTGGTGAACGAGGGGAACATCGTGGCGACGGGAGCTCTCCCGTCCATTCGAAATATCCCCGCGGACGTTCGGGTACTGCGGTACACCATCGACGCTCGGCCGCAGCAGGTGGACCTGACGCAGACGCTTTGGAGCGCGTTCGTCGAGGATAGCTGGCGGGCGACTCCGCGGCTCACCCTGAACCTGGGGCTTCGGTGGGATTACGACGACATCACCTCGCGGGGCGAGAGCGATCCGGACCTGGACAACTTCCAGCCGCGGGGCAGCTTCAACTGGTTGGCTGGTCCGACGTCCGTGATCCGGGGTGGTCTGGGTCTGTACACCGGCAAGCTCCCGTACGCGGTGTATTCGGACGCGGTCCAGTTCGGACCGGAAGGCAACGCGGTACTGACGTTCGAGGGCGAGGACCATCCCCCGCCCGCCTTTGGGGCTGGGCCGGATGCATCGGAGCTCGATCCGGCGAGCCGTCCCTTTCCACCACGTGAGATCCGGCGACTGTTCGCCCGTGGGCTCGAGCAGCCCTACAGCGTGCAGGCGGCTCTGGGCTATCAGTACGACTACCGGGAGGAGTGGGGGTTCTCGGTGGATGGAATCTGGATCGAGACGTACGACCTGCCGCGCTCCTGGGATCTGAACGCGATCACACGCCCGCTGACGGCGGCGGACACCGTCCACCGATCGGTCGGATGGGGCGATCAGTGGCGGCCGGTGACGCCGGTGTCAAACTCGTATCGCCGCCTCACGACGACGGATACGGGGGGCCGCGCGCGTCACCTCGCCCTCCATATCAACGGACGTCGACGGGTCACGCAGCGGCTTGCGATGGAAGGCAGCTACGTGCTCTCGCGTTCCCGTAACGATACAGAGGATATCAACTTCAACGCCACGAGCGGCAACGACTTCGCGGCGGAATGGGCCGATGGGATCAACGACCGCCGGCACCACGTGACGATCCGGGGGATCCTCGAGCCGGTTCGGCGGGCGCGCCTCGCGGTGGTGGCGGATTACCAGACGGGGTCGCCGATCAACCGGGTCGCACATTTTCGCGACCTGGACGGTTCGGGGCCGATCTACGGAGAGGGATTCGTCGGCAACTACGACCGATTCCCAGGCGTTCGCCGGAACGCCGAGCGCCTGCCCGACGCCTTTCTGCTGAACGGCTCCGCTGCCTTCGTGATCCCATCGGGCGGGGGGCAGATCGAGCTCGGCCTCGAGGTGTTCAACGCGCTCAATTCGCGACTGGTCTCAGGATTCGCGAATGGGATACCGGGTGGCGGCCCGCGAACGCAGGTCGGTCGGCCGGGTGATCCCATCACGTACACGAACGGGGGGCCCTCAAGGCAGTTTCAGCTCTCACTGCGCTGGCTGTGGTGAGCTCCGCGGGCGCGGGTCCGCGGCTGCCGCGAGCGGCGCTCGCCAGGAAGAGCCGAGGAGGCGCGTGGCTGGGCGTCCTGCTCGTGCTCCTCACCGCATGTGGCGATGCGAGGCGGGCGGGGCCATCGGCCGCCGATCTGGCCGCGGGCCCATGGGAGGACGTCGTTTTGGCGGCGGAGGGAACTCGCGTCGTCTGGCGGATGTGGCGTGGGGATCCCTCCATCAATGCATTCGTGGATGAGTGGGTCGCGCCCCGCGTCCGCGACCGTTACGGCATCGAATTGATCGCCGTCGAAGGGAGCGGCCAGGAGCTGGTCAATCAGCTGGCGGTCGAGCGGCAAGCGGAGGCTCGGGGCGCATCGGACCTGCTGTGGATCAACGGGGAGACCTTTCACAACCTTCGCCGGATGGATCTGCTCGACGGTCCGTGGTCCGGGTCCCTACCGAATTCGGCAGCCGTCGATTCGACGTCGCCCATCATCGCCCGGGATTTCGAGCAGGACCCGGCCGGCTTCGAATCGCCGTGGGGACGTGTCCAGTTCGCGCTGATCTACGACGCTCGACGCACGCCGGATCCGCCCCGCAGCTTCGCCGATCTGGGGCTGTGGATCTTGGAGAATCCCGGGCGGTTCACCCACGACCAGTCGTTCACGGGGATCACGTTCCTGAAGATGTTGATGTACTCCCTGGGCGGCGGCGTGGAGGCGTTTCAGGGGGGATTCGACGAGGAGAGCTACGCGGTGGCGAGCGAGCGCGTCTGGCGATGGGTGGAAATGCGACGGGACGCCTTCTGGCGAAGTGGCTTGGCCTACCCGCAGGAGGTTGCCGAGCTACACCGGCTGTTCGCGAATGGCGAGGTTGATTTTTCCATGTCCAACAACGAGAACGAGGTGATCACGAAAGTGCGGCAAGGAACGCTGCCGTCAACGGCACGGCCACTCCTGCTGCGCGACGGCACGATCGCGAACACCCACTTTGTGGGCATCGCGTTCAATGCGCCCAATCCCGCGGGCGCCATGCTCGTGGCGGACTTCCTCCTGTCGCCCGAGGCGCAGCTCCAGAAGCTGCGGCCGGAGGTGTGGGCGGACGGCACCGTCCTGGACGTGGACCGACTCGACCCCGAGTGGCGGGAACGTTTCGCGGATGTCGCTGACGACCCGCGCGCCCTCTCGAGAGATTCTCTGCGGAGGTACGCCGTCCCCGAAGTTGCTCCGGAGTATCACGAGCGACTCGCCTCCGACTGGCGGAGCCGAATACGCGACCGCCCGTGACCACCTCCAGTCGCGGGCTCCTCGCAGCACTCATCGTGGCTGCGCCGGTCCTCGTCGGCATCACGCACGCGATGCTCGCCGCCTTCGGGCTGACCGGTTTGGCGGGGATCGAGCCGGGCTGGGGTCGCGCCCATGCAGTGTTGACGGACGTGACGACCTGGCGGAGCCTGGCCTGGTCGCTCTGGGCGGCCGCCGCCTCCACCGTACTCGCGTTCGCGGGCGCGGTTCTCATCGCGAGCCTCTTCCGCTCGTCCAGCCGGACGGACGCGTTGGCCCGGGCACTGGCCACTCTCCCGCTGGCGGTGCCTCACGTAGCCGCCGCGTTCGTCGGACTCCTGATCCTCGGCCAGAGCGGGGTTCTGGCGCGGATCTCCTACGCCTTCGGCTGGATCGCGACACCGGCCGACTTCCCGGCACTCGTCTACGACCCGGCCGGGACCGCCTTCATCATGACGCTCGCGGCGAAGGAGCTGCCCTTTCTGGCGTTGATCGCCTTTTCCCTCCTGGCTTCAGAGACCGACCGGCTCGAGGAGACGGCGCGGAGCCTCGGGGCGGGTCCGCTCGAGGTGTTCCGACACGTCACGTTTCCCCTTCTGTGGCGAGGTCTGCTCCCGGCAACCGTAGCGGTCTTCGTATTCGTCTTCGGTACCTACGAGGCCGCCGCCATGCTCGGCCCCTCGCGACCGACACCGCTCCCCGTGCTCGCCATGGAGCGCTATGCCGGGGCCTCGCTGGCACAGCGGGCCGACGCGTTCGTGCTCTCCCTCCTCGCCCTCGTGCTCGCCCTGGCTGCCGTAGCCGCTCACGAGCTCCTGAGACGTCGCCGCTGGGAGGTCGCCGGCTGATGACGCTCGGCTCTGCGCGTACCCCCCTGCGATCGTTGCTCCTCACGGGGCTCGGCATTCTCGCGGTCGCTCCGCTGCTGCTCCTGCTCATTACGTCGATCTCCCGGAGCTGGTTCTGGCCGGCCCTGCTGCCGGTCCCCTCCGCTGACTCCTGGGCGGCGCTGATCGCGGGGACGAGCGGCGGCCGGCTCTCCGGCGCTGCCCTCAACAGCCTCGCCCTGGCCCTCGCGACAGGGTTGCTCGCGAGCGCTCTCTCACTCCCCCTCGGCCGTGCACTGGCCGGCCTGCGCGGCTGGCGCCGCAGCCTGGGTGCGGGCGCCGCGTTCCTGCCCGTCGCCGCGCCTCCCATCGCGCTCGGCATCGGCCTCCAGTTCACGTTTCTGACGTTGGGCCTCGGCGGATCCTTCATGGGAGTCCTCCTCGCCCATCTTGTTCCGGCCCTCGGCTATGCCACTCTCTACTTCCTCGGCGTCTTCGCCGTATACGACGACCGCCTCGAGGACGAGGCACGCACGCTCGGCGCCTCGCCGACGCAGGTCTTCCGGCGCGTCACCCTGCCGCGCCTCGGCCGCCCGCTCCTCGAGGCAGCTCTCCTGGGGTTCCTCGTATCGTGGGCCCAGGTGCCCCTGACGATTCTCGTCGGCCAGGGCCTCGTGCCGACCCTCGCCGTCGAGGTCCTCGGCCTCGTCCAGTCCGGCCAGGACGCCCTCGCCGCTACCGGGTCCCTACTGCTCATTATCCCGGCCATCTTCATGCTCATGGCCGCGGCGCTCGCCATTCGCCGTGTCGAAGCCGTGCCGGTATGACCCGTCACCCGGCGCTCCGACTCGACGGCCTCGAAGTTCGTTTCGGCGACCGGCCCGGCCTGGCACCGCTCTCATTCGCCGTGAAGCGCGGTGAGCGCCTTGCCGTCGTCGGTACCTCGGGTGCCGGTAAGAGCTCTCTACTCCGGACCATCGCGGGTCTTCAGCCCCACGGCGCCGGCTCGGTCTTCATCGAGGGTCGGGACTGCACCGACCTTCCTCCGGAAGGACGAGGCTCCGTGTACCTTCATCAGACGCCGCTCCTCTTTCCGCACCTGAACGTCAGCGGCAATGTGGCATTCCCACTGCGCGTCCGGAAACTCCCCCGGGCCGTGATCCAGCGGCGCGTTCGGGACGTTCTGCACGCGCTCGGAGTCGCGGACCTCGCCGCGCGTACCCCCGCCTCCCTCAGCGGCGGCCAGCGTCATCGGGTCGCCCTCGCCCGGGCCATCGCCGCTCAACCGCCCGTTCTGCTTCTCGACGAGCCGCTCGCCTCGCTGGACCCGCCCCTTCGAGCCGAGGCCCGCGACGCGATCCTCAACGCCACGAACGACTACGCGCCAGCCGTGATCCTGGTCACTCACGACCTTGCCGAGGCCGGCTGGCTCGCGGACCGGATCGGCGTCATTCTCGACGGCCGCCTCGCTCAGCTGACCTCCCCCGACATCCTCTTCACCCGCCCCGTGTCACCGGCCGTCGCCTCCTTCGTCGGCTTCAGCAATCGGCTGGACGGAATCATAGACGATGGCGGGATCTTCCGGGCGGGTCCCCTTGCACTGCCCTTGCCCACCAACTTCAACGGACCCGCCGTCCTCCTGTTCAGGCCAGAGGCCGTGCGCGTCACAGGCGAGGGATCTCTTCAGGCAAGAGTCCTCGATGTCCACTTCGCTCCAGGAACGGTGCGCCTTCACCTGCGCCTCAACGAGCTCGAGTTTCAGGCCGAATGCACCCTCCCGAGTAGCCGCGCCATCAGCGGCGGAATCGTCGCGTTCGAGCTCGACCCCCAGCACCTGGTCCTGTTCCCGGCTTCAACCTGATACCCCCGGCCATATCCAGCTCGTCAGCGCCCTGCGGCGTTCCGAACGGTCGAGCGCTCCGGAAATTCGTAAGAAACTGCTGTCGTGCTCGCCTGATTCTTGCGACTAGCAACATAGCAGCGAAACACGGCTGGGCAGAAGCGAAAAATCGCGTGGATTGGGCGTACAGGGAGGATTCGAGCCGTTCGTTAAGTATTGGTTAATGCCGGGCAGGAACGGTGGTTGTCAGGGCTGATTATCGTTAAGTTTATCGTATGAATACAAAGACCACACGTCGATACACGGCCAGTCCGCGGCGATTCGCGGAGCGTCGTCCTGCGGGGCGGGGGTCCAGGATTGTGACGGTGGACGAAGAGACGAGACAGCCGCTCGCCGAGATGGCGGACGAGCAGCTATTCGAACGCTATCAGGGTGGGGACGAGGCTGCATTCAGCGAGATCGTAAGCCGCTACGAGCCCTCCATCAAGGGATTCCTTCACAAGCGGTTGAAGGACGAGGAGCGGGTTCAGGATCTGACGCAGGATACGTTTCTGCGGGTTCACCGGGCGCGTCAGCGGTACGATGCGAGCCGGAAGTTCTCGACCTGGATCTATACGATTGCGAGCAATCTGTTGAAGAACGAGTATCGCAACCGCTCTCGGCGGCGCGAGACGAGCTTCACGGACATGCGCAAGGAGTCGATGACGCAGAGTGCGCCGTCGCGACCGATCGAGTTCGAGAGTGACGGGCCCGATCCGGAGCGGGCGGCTTATCAACGGGAGCTACGCGAAGCGATTCGCGACGCGATCGAGCGGATGGACGAGCATCACCGCATACCGTTCGTGATGCGGGAAGTGGAGGACCGAACGTACGAGGAGATATCCGAGGCGATCGGTGTTCCGGTAGGGACTGTGAAGAGCCGACTCTTCCGCGCTCGGAACGCGTTCCAGCAGCTTTTCCCGGTGCCGGTCTGATCGGCAGATGACGGGCTAGGTGTAGAAAGAGCGCCGCGGCGCTCTTTCTGTGCATCGGACCGGCGTCGCGAGGCAGAACGAACGATCGGCTGAACTGACCGTGACGGCGCTCGGTCAGATGCCATGTGTTGCGGTCGTTCTCACCCCTCCACGCTTCGCGCTTCTCGCCGCTGATCGCGAGCACGTTGTTCTCGATCCCTACGTCGAGGTCCTCGGGCCGAATGCCTGGCATCTCCAGTACGACGCGGATCTGATCCTTCGTTTCGACGACGTCCGCGAGAGGCGCTGGCGGCGGTCGGCGAGCTCTGACTTTCCCGTTTCACTCATTGCTGCTTCCCAGTTCAAGCGTGCGAATTGCCGCCTCCCGTCGCCGCGCATGGGGTGCATTCTCCATCGCCAGGAAGACGGTCTCGCTCCAGCCCTCCTCGTCCGCGAAGCCGAGAGCCGCGGCGAGTTCGCGAAGGTACTCCACCTCCAGCCCCCGCCGCTCGATTTCCGTGGCGATTTCCCGATCGTTCATGCGCGCTCCTCCATGGGAGGGACGGACGGATGGGCGGGAACAGCAGGGGGCGTGCTAGGCGGCCGCCGATTGCGAGCGAAGCGTCAATGCGCGGCCAGGGAGTATGCGAAAGCGGAGACGATGAGAATCCATACGATGCCGAGCGCGAGCCCGACGAACGCGACCTTCAGGTCCGACCCACGTTCCTGCTGCGTTTCCATCGTGTCACACCTCCAGGAAGATCGAGCGCACCGATCGGTGCCGAGTGGCGCGAACGGACGGTGGTGTCCGCACGAAACCGCGTCATGTAAGCTCGAAAAGTAACATCCCCGCGCGAGCGGCGCGAGAGATGAGAGGGGGCGTCAAGATCACCGCTCGGCGTAGACCTCGTCGCCCCTGCGAAGTCCGAGGTGCGCTGCGGCGGACCCCTGGTTGAGAGCGATTTCCAGGTATCCCGTGCTCCCCCAGATCGCAAACGCTTCGTCGGCGGCCGCTTCGGCGTAGAACCCCCGGAGTGCGGTGACCGTGGAGGCGCGACCCCGCAGGTGGTAGCCGTCCATGCGCGGGCCCACGTCCTCCGGAGTGAAGCTCGTGACGCAGTTGCCGAAGTGGTCCACGTGCAGGATCCGGCCCCGGATCCTGCCGTCCGGACCCCGGGTGTTATCGATCGAGCGGAGGCGAACCGGCGCCGCCACGGTCGGGCCAACGGACTCGAAGGGAAAGCCGCCGGCGAGCGCCGCGCCCGCGGGAGCGAATATATCCCGTCCGTGGAACGTGGCTCCCACGGAGGCACGGACCAGCTCAGGCGCCGTGATGGCTCGCGCCACCGCGGAACCCTCCCGATCCAGGATGTAACTGAAAGTCCCGTTGTCCGGCCCCACGAGGCGACGACTGCCCGCTCGTACGACGATGGGTAGCCTGGCAGAACCGACGCCGGGGTCCACGACGGCGATGTGCACAGCCTCGTCGGGGAACTCCGCGTAGACCGCCAGGAGAAGGAAAGCCGCAGCCTCCACGTCGTGCCGGGGCACTTCGTGGCTGAGGTCCACGATCCGCAGCGATGGATCACGGGAGAGAATGACTCCCTTCATCGCCGCGACGTAGAAGTCCGAGGCTCCGAAATCGGTGAGAAGTGTGACGATCAATTTGACGTTGGGCGGCCGTCCGGG
>JBBDRL010000084.1:16731-48188 GCA_040905505.1 Gemmatimonadota bacterium
GTCCGGGTCCGAATCCGGTCGGCGGACCGCGGGCTGCGGGCGCGGCCGGGCCGGGTCTCAGTATGGAAAACCGAAGTGGTCCAGCAGGATCTGAGAACAGAGCGATCCGCGAGTGGCGGCATCGACCAAGATTTCGATATCCTCCGTCCAGCGCTGATCGACGTAACGGGTGGCGGTCGTGTCGGCCCGGTGAACGTCCGGGCTGCCGTCGACGACATCCGCCTCGATGTCCATGAGGATCAGCTCGTAGTCGCCTCGATCAGCCGCGCGAATCCCCAGAAGCCTCACGGGGTCGAGCCCGACGCACAACTTCTCGCGACCGACACGGCGCAGACCCGCTTCCGGCAGCTCGTCGGGCTGAAGCGTCACCGCGGGCAATCCCCAGACGTCCGGCAAGGACTGATCGTCCGGTGGGCGACGCACGACGAGGAATTCGCCCTCCTCGCCGCCCCGAACGACTGCGGCGACAGAGCAGCGGATCGGCTTGTTCACGATCGGCTCACTGGAGGAGCGCGTCGATCCCCGCCTGCGCGATCTGCGCGTCCTGGTCGCCCCTCACGCCGCTCACGCCGATGGCTCCCACGATCTGTCCGTCCACCAGGATCGGGAGTCCGCCCTCGAGCGGCATGAGTCCCTCCAGGGCGAGAAAGCCGATGCCACCGCCGGCGACCATGTCGGCCAGAGCCTTCGTCGGCTGCCCGAAGCGCGCGGCGGTGCGGGCCTTCCGCAGAGCGATCTCGAGCGGGAGCGGCCCCACGCCGTCGAATCGTTGAAACAGAATCTGCCCTCCAGCCGGGTCGACGATCGAGATGGCGACGTCCCAGCCGTTTGCGCGCGCTTCCGTAAGCGATCCTTCGAGCACTTGCCGGGCGCCATCGAGGCTGAGCGTGCGGCTTTCGAGGTACTGGGCATGGCCCGCATCGGGAAGCAGTACCACGCCGAAGAGGAGAAGGATGCTAGCTGTCAGGGTTCGCATGGCAAACGAAGGTTTCGTGATCAGAAGATGAATCCAAGGAGCCAGTAGAGCAGGATGAAGACGAGGATCGTTCCGAGACAGCCACCACCGAAACGGCTCGCGCCCCAGCCGGCCAGGCAACCACGTGCGATCTTTTCCATCCGATCCTCTCCCGGTCTCTGGCGTCGGTGAAGCTCGGCGCCTCGTGCGGCCGGCTTCGGCTTTCCAGGGACCGGGCTCGTCGCAAGAGGCTTGCCGCTCCTCAGCCGTTGCCGCATCGCCTTGCCGCGACTAACCTTCCGCTGTCGACCGCGAGAGACTGCCCGCCAGCTCGATAGAGGATGTCAGAATCAGCATCCACCAGCCCCAATAGCCTCTTCGAGGCCTTTCCGCGTTTGGCGGGGCGTCTTCCCTGGACGTCGCTGGGCGCCTTTCCCACCCCCGTGGAGCCGCTGACCGCGCTGTCGGAAGGCACCAGGGCGCGCCTCTTCGTCAAGCGCGACGACTTGTCATCGCCTCGTTACGGGGGCAACAAGGTCCGCAAACTCGAGTTCCTGCTGGCGGACGCCTCGCGCTACGACTGCCGGACACTGATCACGCTGGGCGGAATCGGCTCCAATCATGCACTCGCCACGACGATCCATGGAGGTCTGCTCGGGATGCAGGTGGATCTCGCGCTCTACGACCAGCCGCCGTCCTCCTTCGTCACCCGGAACCTCCATGCTTGCCTCGCCGCGGGGGCCCGGCCGCATTACGCCGGCAACATCGTACGTGCGTTTCTGACTTCACGTCGGCTCTACGACGCGCGGCGACGCAGCGGCGACGCTCCCTATTTCGTGATGGTGGGCGGAACGTCGCTGCTCGGGTGCCTCGGCCACGTCTCGGCCGCGCTCGAGCTCGCGGAACAGGTCCGCCGCGGCGAGCTTCCCGAGCCCGACCGCGTCGTCGTTCCGCTGGGCACCTGCGGAACCGCCGCTGGCCTCATCGCCGGTCTCAGGCTCGCCGGCCTCCGGACCCGCGTCGTCGCCGTTCGGGTAGCCGATCCCATTTCCGCGAATGGCTTCGTTCTGCGTCACCTCACCCAGCGAGTCCTGGGATTCCTGCACCAACACGACCCGGCGGTCCCCCGTCTCCGGATCGGCTTGCGCGATTTCGATCTTGTCACCGACCACTTCGGGCCCGGCTACGGTCACCCGACCCCGGAAGCCGAAGACGCGATTTCGCGCGCCGAATCGCGCCTCGTGCTGGAGCCGACGTACTCCGGCAAGGCACTCGCGTCATGTCTCGATCTGTGCCGGCGATCCGACGCGGAGCGCACGGTGCTCTTCTGGAACACCTTCAATTCGGCCGCCCTCCCGGAGAGGACGAGCCCTCCCGAGCCGCCGACTGAGCTGCCGCCTGAGCTGCGCAGGCACCTGGCGACCTGACCCGACACCCGCACCTACTATCGTATGCCTCATGAGATCACGTGGGAGCTGAGCCGCGCCGACGCGCGGACCTTCACCGGCACCGCCTACACCCGCCAGATCGGCGCGGCCGATGAGCAGGTGCCGATGAAGTTGTACTACGTCCGTTTCGAGCCCCGCGCCCGGACCTTCTGGCACGCGCATTCGGGCGCTCAGATTCTGGTGGTCTGCGCTGGACGTTGCCTGTACCAGCGGGAAGGCGAGCCCGTCGCCGAGCTCGCCGCCGGCGAAAGTGTCCGTTTCGAGGGTGGCGTTCGCCACTGGCACGGTGCCGGTCCGGACGAGGCGATGGAGCACATAGCCGTGAACCTGGACCCGCGTGAGACGGCCTGGCTCGACGAAGTAGACGAGGACGAGTACGGCGCGGCGTAGGCCTTGCACCTGCCCGGACGCGACCGCACAGCGGCGCGCTCTAGAACCCCGAACCCCGGAGAAGGCAAATGGCCGCACAACGAAAGACTGAAGGCAAGGCAGGGAAGGACGGTGCTCGTAAGGCGCAGGGGGGGCTGGCAAAGCCGGTAAAGCCCGACGCCACTTTGGCCCCCATCGTGGGGAGCGAACCCATCACCAGGGCCGCGCTGACGAAGAAGGTCTGGGACTACGTCAAGAAGCACGACCTGCAGGATCCAGAGGATCGACGGACCATTCGGGCCGACGACAAGCTGAGACCGGTTTTCGGAGGGCAGGAAAAGGTTTCCATGTTCGAGATGACGAAGCTGGTGAATCAGCACGTCAGCTCGACGTAAGCAGGGCATGCGCGTGGTTGGGGCCGCGGCTGCGGTGCCAGGGGCCGCAACGTGACGTCAGGGCTAAATCGTCCCCGACTGGTCGGGCTTCCCCAAATCGCACCCGCACAGCACTGAGCGGGTGCGATTTGTTTTGGATCCGCTCCAATTACTACACCCCCACCCCGACCTCCTGCTTGATCTCGCCGATCAGCGCAGTCATCGTCTGCTTCGCATCCCCGAACAACATGTACGTGTTGTCGCGGAAGAACAGGTCGTTCTCGATCCCCGCGAAGCCGCTCGCCATGCTCCGCTTCAGCACGATCACCCGCTGCGCCGCGTCCGCCCGCACGATCGGCATCCCGTAGATCGGCGAGCCGGGATCCTCGAGCGCGGCCGGATTCACGATGTCATTGGCACCTACAACGATCGCCAGGTCGGCGCGCGGTAGCGTACTGTTGGCCTCGTCCACGTCCGTGATGAGCCGGTCGTACGCGACGTTGGCCTCGGAGAGTAGCACATTCATGTGGCCGGGCATGCGGCCGGCCACGGGGTGAATGGCATACCGGACCTCACCGCCCTGCTTCTCGATCAGCTCTGCAAGCTCGCGCACCTGGTGCTGTGCCTGAGCGACCGCCAACCCGTAGCCGGGGATCACGACTACCAGGCGGGCGTACGCCAGTTGGATCGCGGCGTCCTCGATGTTCACCTCCTTGGCGGTCAGGCCTTCGGCGCTCCTCTGCGAGGCGGCGGCCGCACCGCCGAACGCGCCGAAGAGCACGTTGGCGAGCGAGCGATTCATCGCCTTGCACATGATCTGGCTCAGGATGAGCCCGGAGGAGCCGACGAGAGCGCCGGCGATGATGAGCACATGGTTGCTGATGACGAACCCCGTCATCGCCGCGGCGAGGCCCGAGTAGGAATTGAGGAGGGAGATGACGACGGGCATGTCGGCCCCGCCGATTGGGATGACGAGGAGAACGCCGATGAGCAGCGAGAGCCCGACGACCGAATAGAACGGCCACAGCACGGGTTCGGGTGTGAGCACCTGGTACGTGCTGAGCCCGACGATCACGAGGACGATCGCCAGATTGACGACCTTCTGCCCGACGAAGAGAATCGGGCGGCCGGTCATCAGCTCCTGGAGCTTGGCGAAGGCGACGAGGCTGCCGGTGAAGGTGACGGCTCCGATGAGCACCGCGAGCTGGATCGTCGTCGACGCGGCGGCGGGTAGGATATCGCCGACGAGCTCCGCGCGCAGGAACTCCGCCCCGCCGACCGTGAGGGAGGCAGCGCCGCCGAAGCCGTTCAGCAGGGCCACCATCTGGGGCATGGAGGTCATCTGGACGGCGCGGGCCATCCAGATCCCGATTGCCGTCCCGACGACGATCCCGGCGACGATGATGCCGTAGGATACGATGGCCCGGTCGAAGAGGGTCACGACGAGCGCGATGAGCATTCCCGCGCCCGAAAGCATATTTCCCTGCCGCGCCGTGACGGGGCTGGAGAGGCGCTTGATCCCGAGGATGAACAACGCCGCCGAGACCAGATAGATGATGGCGACGAGCGAATCGGGAATCATTTTGGCCCCCGTGTGAACATCCGCAGCATCCGGTCTGTCACCGCGTATCCTCCGGCGACGTTGATCATCGCGAAGACGATCGCCAGGAAACCAAGAACGCTGGAGATCCAGCCCAGCCCGCTGCCCGCGACGATGATGGCACCGACGATGGTGATGCCGCTGATCGCGTTCGCCCCCGACATCAGCGGCGTATGCAGCGTCGGCGGCACGCGGTGGATCAGCTCGTAGCCGAGGAAGGTCGCGAGGGTGAAGACGATGAGTCCGACGATGAGCGCTTCGGTCATGAGATCCTCATAGAGCCGGAGTCAGGACCCGGCGGCGGCCGGGGCAGTCAGGAGCATCGGTCCGACGATGTCGTCCTCGGGATCGACGTTTAGGCCGTCCTCACCGATCATGTGCTGAAGCAGGGTGAGGACGTTGCGGCTGAACATCTGGCTGGCGTGCAATGGTAGGGAGGAGGCGATGTTCAGCGGCCCTACGAGCGTGACCCCGTCGACCACGACATTTTTGCCAGGGCGGGTGAGCTCGCAGTTTCCGCCCGTCTCGGCGGCGAGGTCGATGATGACCGATCCCGGGCGCATCGATCGGACCATCTCCTCCGTGATCAGGCGTGGGGCGGGGCGCCCCGGGATCTGCGCAGTGGAAACGACCAGGTCCATGTCGGCGATGTGGCTGCCGATCGCCTGAAGCGTACGCTGCTGCTCCTCGGCCGACTGCGCCTTCGCGTAGCCGCCCGACGTCTCGGCATCCTCGGCGAGCGCCTCGTTGGAGACGAAAGTGGCGCCGAGGCTCCGCACCTGCTCCGCGGCCGCGGGCCGGATGTCGAAACCAGAGACCATCGCCCCGAGCCGCCGCGCCGTCGCGATCGCCTGGAGGCCAGCGACGCCGGCACCGATGACGAACGCCTTGGCCGGCGGAATGGCGCCGGCGGCGGTCGTGAGCATCGGCAGGAACTTCGTCATTTCACGCGCGCCCATGAGCACCGCCTGATAGCCCGCTACCGTGCTCTGCGAAGAGAGTACGTCCATGGACTGGGCTCGCGTGATCCGAGGCACGCGCTCGAGTGCGAGCGCCCGAACCTCTCGTTCCCGGAGGACGGCCTCGACCTCCGGATCGACGCCCGGCTGCAGCAGCGCAACCAGGGCGATTCCCTTCGGGAGCTCGCTGCACTCCGCCGCCGAAGGCCGCCGTACCCGTACGATTACATCCGCGGAGGAGTCGATCGCGCCGCCGGGGCCGACCAGGGTGGCCCCCGCTTCCTCGTAAGCCGCATCGGGGATCAACGCGCCATCTCCGGCCCCGCGCGCGACCCGGACTTCCACCCCCGCCCGCACCAGCCGGGCTACGCTCTCGGGGACCAGCGCGACCCGCCGTTCCCCATCTGCCGTTTCCTTCCCCACTTCGACTGTGACCATGCGACTCTCACCTGTGTCGATTTGCCGGGCTCTCGAACGCCCCCGAGAGGGGACGAACAGCTCGTGAGTGTAATCAGTCCCAGGCTCTCAGACCCGCCCCCGACCCGGTTCGGTACGCTCTCGCTTGCGTCGTCGCCGGGCGTCGGCCGCTGATTCGCCGGAGTACCGTTCGTCGAGGTCGCCCCCCCCATCGGGGCGAGGCGGTATCTCGCTCATGCGACCTCGACCTGCCGCCGTTTCGCCTCCTCGGCCATGTCCGGAAGCACCAGGCGGAAGAGGCTCCCGACTCCCACCTCCGATTCTACTTCCAGACGCCCGTGCAGCAGCCCGGCGAGACGTCGGGAGATGGCGAGGCCCAGTCCGGTCCCTTCCTGGTGTTCGGAATCGAGTTGAACGAACTCGTCGAAGATCTGCTGAAGATCCGCCTCGGCGATGCCCACACCACGATCCTCCACCTCGATGACCAGCCCGCTGCCCGCCGCGCTGCGTGCCCGAACGTCGATCGGCGCCCGACGGCCATACTTCGCCGCATTCGAGACCAGATTCATCAGGATCTGCCGTAGCCGCTGCGGGTCCGTGACGATCGTCTCCACGCCGGGAGCCACTTCGAGACGCAGCTCGGACCCGTAGCGCTCGGTCAGCGGGCTGACCGCAGCCTGCAACTCGGCGAGAGCCTCGGGGACGGCGACCTCGACGGGCTGAACCGTCACCTTCCCAGCCTCGATCTTGCTGAGGTCGAGGATGTCGCTGACCAGATCCAGAAGGTGACGGGTCGCGGTGTGAGAGTGCTCGAGAGCGCGCCGCTGCTCCTCCGCCAGCGGACCGAGGCTCCCGGCAATCAGCAGCTCCTGGTAGAGCATGACGGCACTGATGGGCGTCCGCAGCTCGTGATTCATCGCCGAATACAAGCGGATCCGTGCTTGGATCGCCGCCTCGAGTTCGAGAGTTCGCTCACGCAGAGCGGAGTTGACCCGTTCCATTTCCGCGGCCTGAGCACGGCGCTGCTTCTCCGCCATCAAGCGATCGCTGATGTCCTCCAGGACACCGATCCCACCGATGACCTCACCCGCTTCGTCCCGAAGGGGCGCATACTGGACAGAAACATAGAGCTGCTTCCCCGACGGCGTGCGGTACGGCCCTTCATAGAAGGCCGGCTCGCCGCGCAGTGCCGCCCGCAGCCCCGGAAGGAGACGACTATTGCGGAGACTCTGGAGGCCGGCGCCGACGATCTCCTCATACGGGGCCTCGACCACCTGGGAGAGATAATCGTTACAGTGAGTGATCCGGAGGTTTTCGTCACAGAGGAATACGCCTACCGGCGACTGATCGAAGAGGGCACGGTAGCGCGCTTCGCTCTCCCGGACCGCAGCTTCGCGCCGCTTCTTCTCCGTGATATCGCGGTAGATTGCGAAAGCCCCGGCCGGGCCGTTCGCCTCCACGGGCGTCGCGAGGACGGAGACGTCGATGAGATGGCCCTCACGATGTCGGCGCACGGTTTCGACGATGAGGCCCTGGCCACGTCTGATTCCGCCGTCCAGCTCGATTGCCTCGGTGCGGAGGTCCGGGGGGACGATCAGGTCGTTGATGGGCTGGCCGGCGGCTTCGGCGCTCGAATACCCGAAGAGGCGGGTGAACTCCCCGTTGAGTCTGACGACGCGACTCTCGCTGTCGAGAATGGCCACGCCTTCGGGCGCCGCTTCGAACAAGCTCTCGAGGAACGCCTGCTGCACCCGGAGCTCACGCTCGAGGTCCTCGGTGTGCAGGTCAGGGAGGCTCGGCTGGCTTGTGGAACGATTGCCTCGCCCGAGGCGCGACAGGGCCACGGCAACGCGCGCATCGGCTTCATGGTCGGCGAACGGGTAAGTGAGGACATCGTCGGCGCCGGCCCCGATCATTCGCTCGAGGGCGTCGGGCGCGTCGGCGGGGACGATGCCGAGGAAGTGGGCCGTCCCGCCCGTCTGGCTGCCGGCCACGCCCAGTGCGTGCGGATCCGCCGCGAGCGCGGCTTCATCGACGAGCACGAGCGACTCCGCCGCTTCGCGGCAGAAAGCGACGGCCTGGCCGGCATGGTCGCCGCGCGTGACCGTGCACCGCCGCCGCACCAGGACGCGCTCCAGAGACTCTCTGGACGCGGTGTCGTGAACGACCAGCAGGGCTCGCATTTGCTCTCGAGAATCGCGTAAACCGCTCCGGGACGACGCCCGGCCGGTCATGAACCTAGAAATCGGAAACGGCGGCTGCAAGGGAGGTTGCGCACGCCCGGCGGGCGATTGCCGCACCACCTCGGTAGCCGTAGCTTCCGCAACCGCCGAGACCCTCGACATGCCCCCTCCAGCGATATTGCCGTGACCCCCCGCCACGAACCGTCGTCACCGTGGCAGATTCTCATCGACACGGGCGGCACGTTCACCGACTGTCTCGCCCGGGATCCCGCCGGGCGGGTTCACCGCGCAAAGGTGCTGAGCACGAGCGCCGTACGGGGGACGATCCGGGGGCGACGGAACGCAACGTCGCTTCACGTTCAGCCGCACTGGCGAGGCGCAGACGCGCTCGTGCAAGGTTTCCGCTTCCGTCGGCTCGGCTCAGAGGCTACCGCCCGGGTCGTCTCGTTCCGGGCTGTCACCGGCACGCTCGTGCTGGATTCCGAGGTCGCCGGGGTGGAGCGCGGGACCTCCTTCGAGCTCCTGTCGCCCGAAGAGGCCCCCATCCTCGCGGCTCGAATGGTGACGCTCAGAGGCGCGGCGGAGCCCCTTCCGCCGATCCGGATGCGACTGGCGACGACCCGCGGCACCAACGCTCTCCTGGAGCGCCGCGGAGCCCCTCTTGCGCTCTTCGTCACCCGTGGATTCGCGGATCTCGTCGAGATCGGCACCCAGCAGCGCCCGGACCTGTTCGCGCTCGGGATCCAGCGACGGCAGCCGCTGCATGCCCGTGTAGTGGAGGTGCAGGAGCGACTGGGAAGCGACGGCGCCGTCGTCCAATCGCTCGACGTGGCGGCTGTCGCCGAGGCCGCCAGGGCGGCGAGGCAGTCCGGCATCTGCACGGCCGCCATCGTCCTGATGCACGCCTACCTCAACGACGAGCACGAGCGCACGGTGGAGGCGCTCCTGCACGAAGCAGGCTTCGAGCACGTGTCGCGGTCGTCGGCCATCGCACCCTCCATCAACCTCCTCGACCGGGCAATCACGACCGTCACCGACGCCTATCTCGCGCCGACGCTCGTCGGCTACTTGAAGGGGGTCGAATCGGCGCTCCCGAGGGGCCCTTCGGGTGACCCGTCTCCACTGCACGTCATGACGAGCGCGGGCGGGCTCGTGCGCCCGGGCGAGTTCAGCCCGAAAGATTCCCTCCTCAGCGGACCCGCGGGAGGCGTCGTAGGCGCCGCCGCGGCAGCCCGCCTGACCGGCCACGAACGCCTGATCACCTTCGACATGGGTGGGACGAGCACCGACGTCGCGCGGTATGACGGTGAGTACGATTACGTCTGGCGCCACCAGGTCGGGGACGTGGACCTGCTGGCGCCCGCGCTCGCCATCTCCAGCGTGGCCGCGGGGGGCGGTTCGATCTGCGGCTTCCGGGCCGGCGGGCTAGCGGTGGGGCCCGAGAGCGCTGGCGCCGTGCCGGGGCCCGCGTGCTACGGCGCTGGTGGTCCGCTGACCATCACCGACTGCAATCTCCTGCTCGGGCGTATCGATCCCGCCCGCTTTGGAATTCCGGTGTCCGTGGAGGCCGCGCGGCGTGCGCTCGAGCGGCTCAGCGGCGAGGTCGCGCGAGAGACGGGCGAGCCGCCGGATCCGATGGCGCTCGCCGCCGGGCTCGTCGAGATCGCCGACGAGCGGATGGCGGACGCCATCAGAAGTATCTCGATCCGTCGGGGCTTCGACCCGGCGGAGTACGCACTCGTCGTCTTCGGAGGCGCCGGCGGGCAGCACGGCTGCGGGGTCGCTCGCAGGCTTGGCATCCGCCGAATCATCGTGCCCCCGGACCCCGGCCTCCTCAGCGCCTTCGGCCTCGGTCGCGCCCGTCTCGAACGGGTGGCCCAGCGCCAGGTCCTTCGGCCATTGAGCGGAAACGAAACGTGGCTGCAGGAGGAGGTGGACCGGCTGGCCGGAGAGGCTTCCGCCGCCGTAGCTCGCGAAGGGCTCCCCGCCAACCGGGTGACGATCAGCCGCCGGATCGCGAACCTGCGCTTCGCGGGGCAGGAGTCGACGCTTCCAATCGAGCTTGCGCCGGAACTGGCGATCAGAGATGCGTTCATCACCAGCTATGCGGAGGTGTTCGGCCACGTCCCCGACTCGCTCTCGATCGAGATCGAGTCGCTGCGAGTCATCGCTTCCGCCCCGCCCGCCGACTCGATGCCCGAGGCCGACCCACCCCCGTCCGCCCCCGGCGACCCGGCGCCGCAGAATCCGCAGCCCCACCCCACCTCCCGACTCCCCCTGGTCGAGCGTCGTGAGATATCCGATGAGGCGAGCTTCGACGGCCCCTGCCTCGTTCAGGATCGCCACAGCATCATCTTCGTCGAGCGCGGGTGGTCTGCCTCCGTCGCACCTTCGGGCGCACTGCTCATCTCCGATCGTGCCGCGTCCACGCCCGACGATGATTCCTTCGCGGACGGTGCCGACTCGCCGATTGCGGTCCGCGAGCAGCTCTTCACCAGCCGCTTCCAGGCGATTGTCGCGGAGATGGGCGCGCAACTGCAGCGCACGGCGCTGTCGACGAACGTCAAGGAGCGACTGGACTTCTCGTGCGCTCTGCTGAACCCTCAGGGCGAGCTCGTCGCCAACGCGCCCCACATCCCCGTCCACCTCGGCGCCCTCGGCCTCTGCGTCCGTAGCGTGGCGGCCGTGATGCCCCTGGCACCGGGCGATGTTGTCATCACCAATCACCCCGCGTTCGGGGGCTCGCATCTGCCGGACGTGACGGTGATAACACCCGTGTACACCGGGTCTGAAGCCCTTCTCGGGTACGTGGCGAGTCGAGCCCATCATGCCGAGATCGGTGGCTCGGTGCCGGGCTCCATGCCGCCCGACGCTCGGACGCTGGTCGAGGAGGGGGTCGTGATTCCGCCGACCCTTCTGGTCGAAGGGGGCCGTGCGCGGTGGGGCCGGGTGGAGGCGCTTCTGAATGGCGGGCCGCACCCGTCGCGCGCCGTGCGGGAGAACCTGGCCGACCTCCGGGCGCAGTTGGCCGCGAACCATCGAGGGGGGACGCTGCTCCGCGAGCTGGGGGACCTGCACGGCCGCGAGATGCTCATGGCTCAGATGGGCGCGCTGGCCGCGCGAGCCGATCGAGGGCTGAGGCGGGCGCTCACCGAGCTTTCTCCGGGGTCGCGGACCGCCGAGGAGCATCTGGACGACGGCAGCCGCATCGCAGTCCGGATCGAGATCACCACGGACGGTATCGACTTCGACTTCGCGGGGACGTCGCCCGTGCACCCGGGAAACCTGAACGCCACTCCTGCGGTCGTTCGAAGCAGCATTCTTTACGTGCTCCGTCTGCTGACGACAGAGGATTTGCCACTGAACGAAGGGCTCTTGAGGTGTGCCGAGATCCAGCTCCCGCGCGGTTCACTTCTATGCCCCGACTTTCCGGAAGACGCGGCACTGGCGCCGGCGGTGGTGGGCGGCAACACAGAAGTGAGCCAGCGACTCGTCGACGTGTTGCTGAAGGCACTGCGGATCGCCGCATGCAGTCAGGGTACCATGAACAACGTGATCTGGGGAACCGAAGATTTCGGCTATTATGAAACGATCGGCGGCGGGGAGGGTGCGGGGCCGGGCTACTCCGGGGCGAGCGGAGTGCACACGCACATGACGAACACACGCATCACCGATGCGGAGATCCTGGAGAAGCGCTATCCGGTGAGAGTCGAGAGCTTTGGTATCCGGCGTGGCACCGGGGGCCGGGGCCGCTTCTCGGGTGGCGACGGTCTGCTCCGCCAGGTCACGTTCCTCGCGCCGATGTCGCTGTCGGTCCTCACGCAGCACCGCCGGGTCGCGCCGTTCGGGATGGATGGCGGCGGCGCGGGCGCCGTCGGCCGGCAACGCGTGCTGCGCGCCGATGGCGCGCAAGTGGAGCTCTCCAGTGTCGATGGCTGCGACGTCGGATGGGGCGATCGCCTCGTCATCGAGACGCCGGGGGGCGGGGGCTGGGGGCGGAGTGACGCCTGATTACAGGTCCCGCGTGAAAGGGCCCGCGCAGCTCGTCTGGCAGACCATCAACGAATTCCTCTCGGACGGCTGCCCGCAGATGGCGGCTGCGATCTCGTTCTACACCTTGTTCTCGCTCCCACCGCTGCTGGTGGTGGTGATCATGCTGGTCGACCCGTTCCTCGCGCGCGACGCAGCGCTCCAGTTGATCGAGCGCGAGGTCGGGAACCTCATTGGCCCGCAGGGGGCAGCACAGCTCGACATGCTCCTCGAGAACGTCACCCGGCCCGGCCAGGGCGGTCCGCTGGCGGCGACACTCGGGATCGCCGCCTTCGCGTTCGGCGCCACCGCCGCCTTCGCACAGCTACAGGGCGCGCTCAACGCCGCGTGGCAGGTCGGCCCCGACCCTCAGCGGGGCGACGTCATCAACTTTCTCCTCAAGCGCCTCTTTTCGTTCCTGATGATCCTGGTGATCGGCGTGATGCTGCTCGCCTCCTTCCTGCTGAGCGCCGCCCTCGCAGCCTTCGGCACCGCGCTGGAGCTGCTCGCTCCGGGCCTCCCGTCCGGCTCAATCCTTCGGGTCCTGGAAACCGCAATCACCTTCACCGTCACCGTATTCCTCTTCACCGGGATGTTCCGCCTCCTGCCGGACGCCCGGGTCCGCTGGGGGCCCGCACTTTTCGGCGGGCTGGTCACGGCGACTCTCTTCACGGCCGGCAAGCTCGCGATCAGCTACTATCTCGGCAGCACCGATCCCGGCAGCGCGTATGGGGCCGCCGGCTCGCTCGCGATGGTCCTGATCTGGATCTACTACTCGTCGATGATCCTTCTCATCGGGGCGGAGTTCACACAGGTCTGGATGCGCCGCCGCGGTCAGCCCATCGAGCCGGAACGAGGGGCGGTGCGTGTGATTCTTCGCCGTGAGCGGTATGAGCCGGACGAACAGCCGACGGTGCAGGAGGGAGCCAAGGAGTGAGACGATGGGGCACCCGGCGCGAGCTAAGCCCGGGCGGTGCACCAGGTCTGCGACAGGAGCTCTAGCGGGGGGCGAGCACCCGCGGGGCTGGCAGGAGCGCAGACGGAGCCGACGAGGAGAGCCGGATTGCCGAGGAGAGGAGGGCGGATGCGGCGGCCTCCGCATCGGCCGAAGCGGCGTGGACCTCCGCCAGCGGATCCCCCACCTCTACGGGATCGCCGGCCCTTACCAGCAGGCGCACGCCGGTCCGCGGGTCCACGGCGTCCCCCTTCCGCCGCCGCCCGGAGCCGAGCGCGATGGCGGCGTCGGCTACGATTCGGGCGTCGACGCGCTCGACCCAGCCGCCTTTCGGGCTCGCTACGCGCCCGACACGAGGAGCCTTGGGAAGTCGGCGGGGGTCGGCGACGACTGCGGGATCCCCGCCCTGCGCCTCGATGAGCTCCTCCAGCTTCCGTGCACCGAGGCCGTCCTGAAGGAGCCGCTGAAGGGTACCGCGCGCGTCGTCCGCGTCCGAGGTGCAACCGGCGAGGACCATGAGCTGCGAGCCCAGCATCAGGACGAGCTCCTGAAGGTCAGGCACCCCGCCGCCCTGAAGCACTTCGATCGCCTCTGCGACCTCCAGGGCGTTGCCTACCGCGCGACCGAGCGGCTCATCCATCGGGCTCAGGACCGCCGAGACTCGGCGGCCCGCCCCCGCCCCGATCCGCATCATCGTCTCCGCGAGCTCCTCGCCCGCACCCTCAGTCGCCATGAAGCTCCCCGCGCCATACTTGACGTCCAGGACGATCGCGCGGGCGCCCGCGGCCAGCTTCTTCGACATGACGCTGCTCGCGATCAGCGGCGTCGAGTCGACCGTCGCGGTGACATCCCTCAGCGCGTAGAGCGCCCCGTCCGCAGGGGCGAGTTCCGGACTCTGGCCGACGAGTGCGCAGCCGATCCGCTCGACCTGCTCGCGCAATCGCCCCAACGCCATCTGAACCTGGAATCCGGGAATAGATTCCAGCTTGTCGATGGTGCCGCCAGTATGCCCCAGGCCGCGGCCCGACATCTTGACGAACGCGAGGCCCGCCGCGGCGAGCAGCGGCACGAGGACGATGGACGTCTTATCTCCGACGCCCCCTGTACTGTGCTTGTCGACGACCGGACGGTCGCCCGGCCATTCGAGCGACTGACCGCTCGCGACCAACGCCCGCGTCAGCGCGAGGGTCTCCTCCTCGCTCATCCCGCGCCAGCGGACAGCCATCAACCACGCAGCGACCTGGTAATCGGGAATCTCGCCGGCCAGGAAACCACGGCACAGCCAGTCGAGCTCGGCGCCGGTCAGCGCGTCACCATCCTTCTTGCGCTCGATCAGTCGCACCATGACCGGCGCTCCGCTCACTTCGCGCCTCCGCGGGACGGGCCGATCTGCGAAGCGTCGAACGCTTCCGGCAGTAGTTCCGCCAGCGGCACCACCCGGTGGCCTCCGCCGGATATGGCGAGCACCACCATCATGTCGGCTCCGAACTCGTGCAGGATCTGCCGGCAGCTGCCGCACGGCGGACAGGGCTGACCGGATCGGGGCCCCGCCACCGCGATCGCGTCGAACTCGCGCGCGCCCTGCCCCACCGCCGTGACGACCGCCACCCGCTCAGCGCACGTCGCCAGCGGGTAGGAAGCATTCTCGACGTTGGCGGCGGTATGGATCCGACCTTCGGCATCGAGCAGTGCAGCCCCCACCTCGAACCCGCTGTAGGGTGCGTAGGCGGACTGCCGCGCACGCTCGGCAGCCGCCAACAGGGCTCGGGCGGTGTCTTCGCTCAGCCTCTTTTTCCGCGGTGCGTCCGCTGGCATTCTATCGTCGGTCGGGTCGGTCGGCAGGTTCAGCGGGGATCTATGTTGCGTTGGAATCGATCCGCCACCTCGCGGAGCAGCCGCTCCACGGCATCGGGCGGATGCGGAAAGAAGAGCGCATCGGAGAGCCCGTTGAGGGCTGAACGGACGCTCGTGAACTGGTCCGCAAAGTTCAGGAACAGGTCGCCCACGTCGTACTTCAGCGCGAGATCCATGGCCCCCGCCATCCGGAAGCTCGCCGCGCCCACTTCGTCATAGTACGAGATGGGGGGCGCCCCGCGCCGCTGCACGCGATGGGTGATGAAATCCGGAAATATGCCTCCCATCCAGAGCGCAACGTTGCCCAGGTGCGCTCGCAGGGCGAATTCGCGCTCGCCACGCGCCTGGTCGATCTCCTCCAGTATGTCCGCCAGGTAGATCGTGTCGGGCAGGGGCTCCTCTCCGGCCGGCCGCGGGCGACCGATTCGCCCGAACTCGAGCAGGAGCGCTGCCGTGTAATCCGCCAGTTGCCGATCATGGATCTCACGCTCGACGAGCGCGTGCCGCACGAGCAGGTAGAAGATGAGCGGCGCCGGTGCGAGGTCGATCCCACCCCGTTGGAGCAGTGCCCGTAGCAGCCGCGCGTCGTCCAGCAGCGCGTCCAGCCCCTCAGCTCGCAACTGCTCCTCCCCCTCCGGACCTGCCAGCGATAGCAGGATCTCCGCCTCACGTCTCCCGAAGGACGCTCTCACGTTCGGTCGAATCATGGGACCTCCGTCACTGAAGGAAGTAAACGCCCAAACCCACAGTCCCGTCCCGATCCTCTGCTTCAGCCCCGCTGCTACACTGGAATATCGACCCCTGCCGGGTGGACTCTGAAGTGGAGCTCCAGCGCCCTGGGCCGCGCAACGGCCTCCAATGATGCCGCTTACGGGCGTTCCGCACCCCACCCGCTTGCAGCCGGCGTGCCATACAATTGCTAATAAAGCCTTTACGACCCCGGATCGCGCTTGAGATCGGTATCCTGCCAGGAAACTGGATCTTCGACAGGTTCAAGATGCGTGAAGACGGTGCTGTCGGGTACCGCCACTCGGAGGCTCTCCTCGATGTGCTCGAGCAGATCATGACCGCGCTGAACGCTCCAGTGCCCCGGAACGAGGACGTGCAGTGAGATGAAGCGCCACGTTCCCGCCTGGCGAGTCCTGATCGCGTGGTACTGAACCCCCTCTGGCCGGTGCTCGTCGAGGACGGCGGCGATGGCGCGCCGGGTCTCTTCCGGCAGGGCGGTGTCCAGGAGGCCGAGCATCGACCGACGGATCAACGCGGCGCCCGTCCAGACGATGTTTACGGCCACGACCAGCGCGACGACGGGGTCGAGCCAGAGGAATCCTGTCCACGAGGCCACCGCTACACCGACGATCACCCCGAGCGACGTCCAGACGTCGGTCATCAGGTGGTGTGCACCGGACTCCAATGCGATCGAACGGTGCCGACGACCCGCGCGGAAGAGAAATCGGGCGGCGCCGTAGTTGACGAGGCTCGCGGCCGCCGTGATCCCGATGCCGACGTCTACGGACGCGAGCTCCTGCGGCTCCAGGAAGCGACCTACGGATGCGTAGGCGATGCTGACCGCGGCGAACAGGATGAGCGCGCCTTCGAAGCCGCTCGCGAAATACTCTGCCTTCGTATGCCCGTACGCATGCTCCTCGTCCGCCGGGCGCGCCGCGATCGCGAGAGTTACGACCGCGATCAGCGACGTCACCAGGTTCACCAGCGACTCCAGGGCGTCCGAAAGGATCGCCACGGATCCGGTGACCACATAACCGCCACCCTTCAGCGCGATCGTCAGCAGCGCCGCGGCAACGGCGACAAGTGCCGCATGTGTCAGCGAGCGATTCATCCCGCTCCCGCCGGAGGAAGTGCCTGCAAACGTCTCGTGGGCCGACGGCAAATGTGTCCTCCCGACCCGTCCCCCGCTACCGGCCGGGAGGATGCGGCGGTCGGCAGCCGCCCACTGAAGCGCACCGCGGATCGCAACGTCAGGCGGACCCGGCTTGACGAGCGCTCCCAATCGCCCTACCGTTGCCCCTGACAACGGCATTCCCATCGCCGCAGAGGAGCGGCCGATCACAGCCGCCGGGATCACCCACGAGGGAGGCTTGATGAGGACGGACACGCCCAGCGCTCCGGCGATGCATTCCCTACGCGACGACCCGCGCTTGGGGCGCGACGCGACTGATCTGCATGCGGCCATCTCCGAGCTGGTGCGGGTATACCAGTTCCGGGATCGGGACCGGATCTGCTGCCATGACCTTTCGGTCACGCAGTGCCACGCGTTACAGATCCTCCACCAGAGTGGTCCGGCCTCGCTCAACGATCTGGCGGCGAGGCTCTTTCTCGACAAGAGCACGACCAGCAGGGTGATCGATGCGCTGGAACGGAAGGAGTATGCTGTGCGTGAGCCGAACCCGAAGGATCGGCGGGCTCTGCGGCTGAGCGTCACCCCGAAGGGAGCGTCGCTGCTGGAGCGAATCCGGGAGGATATCCTTCTGGACGAGAAGCGCCTGCTGGCCGAGTTCGAGCCGGCCGTTCGTCGGGAGATGACGCGCCTGATCAGTCGGTTGGCGCGCGCTGCGGCGGCGCGGATCGATACGACTGGCGGGTCATGCTGTTCGATCGGCTGACGGCCGTCGAGTCCGCGGTCAGATCAGCGGCTGGCCTTCGTCGGTGAGTCGGCGCAGGATCTCAGCGCGCTCGTTCTCCGCCTCGGCGAGCTGGGTGGCCTGCGGCGACGCGAGAACCCCGGCGTGGCATTCGTCACAGTACAGGAACGCGGCGTCAGCGAGCCACCGAGTCCGCCAGTGGCCGACGCAATCCTCCTCCTGATGTTCGGGCTCGTCGGGGAAGTGCCGCTCGTCCTGGCCCGCGAGCTGGACCTCCAGGCGGGGTTCGAAGTGGCAGGTGAAGCAGGTCAGCACGTGCGGGAGATCGATCATTCGGTCGAGCCCCAGCGCGAGCGGAGCCCCGCATCGCGGACAGACGCCCGCAAAGCTCTGAACCCAGTAACGCCCCGTCCACTCTCTGTAGGAGAGCAACGCGCCAGCTACCACGGCCAGCGTGATCCAGGGATAGTGGGGTGGAATCCAGAGGAGGATGGGGGTCATCCCCCATGTGACGAGCAGCCAAAGGCAGGTCCGGAACAGCCGCCGCGAAGCTGGTCGATAGACCAACTCGACCCTGGCCGGCGCGGAGCGATGCGCGCGCAGGCTGAGGTGCGCCGGTGGTGCGAAGTGCGAGGCAGTCTGTTCCATGACAACGCGCTGATCGGGTCCTTCGTTCAATCTAGCGAGAGCCCCCGGTCCTTACCAGCGTCATCGGCCGCCGAGCGACTCGGCACGTCAGGGGATGATCAACAGAACCTGCTCCCCCGGATGGGCCATGATCTCGTGCGAGACCGGCCGGCCTCCGCCACCGAGCGGATCCATCTGGAACCTCAGGGCCGTCGCCCCGAACATGATATGCTCCGGAATCTCCAGGACCGCCGTTGAGACCCCGGAGACGGTCCCGAGCCGGGATCGCTGCTGGCCCCGGAGCACGTAGATGGTCATGTCGCTGAAGTTCCGATTGTCGACACGGACGGTGGTGCGTGGGCCGGGCGGCGGGAGGGGACCCTCCTGCACCTGTCTGCTGGAGCAGCTCGCCAGCGGAAGAACCGCAGCGAGGAGCAGGGTCAAGCCTAGCTTACGCATGGTCACCTCTGGGCTACGGTAGTCGATGCAGGGCCTGCTCGATGACGTTGTTCAGCCGCGGATCGTCCGCTCCGATGGGCCCCGCGTGTCGCCATCGCAGAACGCCATCGCCGTCTATCAGGAAAGTCGTGGGGATGCCCACGGTGCGGAAGCGGGTGCCGACGACATAACCCGGATCGTGCCAGATCGCGTACGACACGCCAAGGGACTCGGCGAACTGGCGCACCACTTCCTGCCGGCCGCGACCGTCGACGCTCACGCCGATGACGCGCAGACCGTTCGCCCCATAGCGGCTGTGAAGAAGCTGTAGCTCGGGGATCTCCGTCCGGCAGGGGAGGCACCACGTCGCCCATACGTTCAGCAGAACGGGTCTGCCGTCAGAGGCACTCAACCGGACCGAGTCCCCGGCGAGGTCCACCGCGGAGTAGCCCGGGGCAGGCCCGCCGACTTCGACGTTGCCCACCCCGCCCACGTCACACCCCGCCAGCCAGAAGGCGGCCGAAGCGGCGAGCAGTCCTCCAGAGATTCTCATGAGGGCCCTTCAGGAATGCCGGACGAGCCTGCCGCGAGAGCGGTGCCCGGGGGCGACCCCTCACCTTCAAGATACGATCGGCGCTGCCTCGAGCCAACCCATTCCGGAAGAGGTAAAAAATGGCGGGCAAATGCCCGCCACTCCTCTGCCCGAATCCTCCCAGCGTCGGGAGGCCGGCATACTACTCAGGCTACGCCGGCCATCTCCCGTTCGGAATCACTCTCGGGCGGCTCCTGATCCGCCTCGTCCGCGGTCGAGATCGCGGTATTGCCCTTCCCGTGCGGGATCACTGGCTGGCAGAAGCGCCGACCGATCTCCCGCAGCTCGTTCAGGTCCGCGTCGCTGAGACCAGCGTAACGCTCTCCCATGAACTGCATCGTCTCCTCGAGCCACTGATCCTGCTGGTCCGTCGAAGCCTTCAAGACACCACATCGATGGATGTGGCTCATCAATTCGTCACGGGCGTGATCCAGATCTGTTTTCTGATGGTTACCCAAAACCCCTCCTGACATCTGGGAGTGAATGAAGATAGGCGGTCTCCGGCCGGCCACTGCGGGCGCGGCGCCGGCCGTTCGCGGCCGCCACCCGAACGTCTGCTGACAGAAACATTACTACCGAACGTCAGTCGGGAAGTTCCGTACCGCCCACATCCGTTCCGGAAGCCGCTGCCGACGTCGGAAGGAGTGAGACCTGCACGTAATTGCCGGAATCGAGATAACGCGCGGCAGCCTGCTGGATCACGGCCGAGTTCAGCGCCGAGGCGCGGGTTGCCGCGGCGGGGATCTCGGCCAGATCCCAATCGTGCTGCTTGTACGTCATCAACTGTGTCAGCCAGAAGTGATTCTGTCTGAGGTTCGTCTCCCGCGTACGGAACTGGATTTCGCGAACCCGGGCGAGGTCCTCGCCCGTCGGCCCGCGGGCCTGCAGGTCCGCAATGTCCTCGAACACGGCATCGACAAGCTCATCCACGCGGCCGGGATCGGAGCCGAACCCGACAGACAGCTGATACTGCTCGATCGGCTGCCGCGACGCCGACACACGGACCTCTACGCCGTACGTTCCGCCCAACTGCTCCCGCAGGCGCTCCCGCAGCCGCATTCGCAGCGCATCGCTCAGCGACTGCAGCGCGATGACGTTGTCGCGAGTGAACTCGAAGCCGCCGGTGAAGACGATCTGAGTCGCGCTGCGGGGTTCGATCCCGCGGTAGACGGTCTTTTCGACCACGCCCCGCGGCGGCCTGATCCCGACGTCCCGACCTTCTTCTTCACGGCCGAGGTCAGGCAGGGAAGCAAGGTAGCGCCGCACCAGCGGCCTGATCTCCTCCGGATCGAAGCTGCCGACCATATAGAAGGTGAAGTCGCTGGCGTCGGCAAAACGATCGCGATAGATCTCGAACGAGCGGTGCATGTCGAGCTGGTCGAACATCTCGACCGATGGGGGCTGAGCGCGGGGATGGTCCTGTGCGAGTGTGATCCGCAACGTATCCTGGAACGCGAGGTCGGGGCTGGCTGAGCGGTTTGAGACCGATGAGCGGGCCTGCGATTGATAGGCGAGAAATGCCGCGGAATCCACTCTGGGCGCCGTGAACTTCAGGTAGACGAGCTGGAAGAGCAGCTCCAGATCACGCGCCGACGCTGCGCCGGAGATTCCTTCGTATACATCGCCGATATCGGCACCGACACCGGCGACCCGTCCCGCCAGCCGCTTGCGCAGGTCATTCGAGCTCAACTCCCCCAGCCCCCCCGATTGCACCACCGCCGCTGCCGTGAGCGCCGGGATGTAGTCCTCATCACTGAACAACGACGTTCCCCCGGGGCTTCTGCCGGCGAATAGGATCTCGTCCTGGCGAAAGTCCGTCGGCTTGAGCACGATCGTGCTCCCGTTCCCCAGCTCCCAAACCAGAACTCCGACTTCGGGGATGCGCGTCTCGGCTACGATCTCGCCGGTTTCCGGAAGGTCGCGGACCAGCGGCGCACCGGAAAGTGAATCGCGATAGGGTGCGATCCGCTGGAAGTGCGAGAGCTCGACGATGTGTTGCAGGAGCTGCTCGTTCGGCGGCTCGACGTCGTCCTCTTCGGGGATGCTCACCAGCAGCACCCGGTCGGGCGTTGCCGTCCAGTCCTGAACGATGCGGTGGACCTCGCGACGCTCGATCTGTGGGATCATCTCCCTGTACAGCTCGTACTGCCGCTCCGTGGTGAGCACAGTACCCCCGTAGAGGAAGTACGCCACGTAGTCGGCGGCGTAGGAGCCGGAGGTAGTCCGATCCCGCTCAGCGTACCGCTGCTCCATGTTTCGCATCATCTCCCGCTTCTCACGCTCCAGTTCCGTGGAGGTGAAGCCGAAGCGGGCGGCCCGCTGGACTTCCATGAGCAGGTTGTGCAGCCCGGCCTCTGTGCCATCTTCCGGCGTTCTGACGGTCAGGGCGAAGGTGGACAGCCTGCGAACGAAGCGACCCTGGAAGGACGAAACGTCCAGAAATGGTGCGTCGGCCACCTGCGTCAGCTCGCTCAATCGATTGACCAGCATCGATGCGGTCAGCGACCGGGCGATCCAGTGCCGAAAATCATCCGTATCTTCCCAGATCCGCGGCCGGCGCTTGAGATAGAGGCTGACGGAGCCCGAGGTGAGCTCGGGGTCCGTCGCGACGGAGATGAGGGTTTCGCGATGCGACGGCACGTCGTAGACGCGGCGGGGCCGGGGGTCGGGCCTGGGCGGCACGCGGGACATGTGCTCGCGGATCATGGCTTCGACCTCGTCGGCATCGAAATCTCCGACGGCGACGACGGCCATCAGGTCCGGACGGTACCAGTCCTCGTAAAACCGGATCAGCGCCTCCTGATCGAACGTCTCGAGCGATTCGCGCGTGCCGATCGGAAGCCGCTCGGCGTACCGACTGCGCTGCGCCAGCGTGGGGAACTGTTGATACTGCACGCGGGACCCCGCCCCACGTCCCAAGCGCCACTCCTCGATGACCACGGCCCGCTCCTGCTCGATCTGGACGGAGTCGAAGGCGATGCCCCAGGCCCACTCCTCGAGCATGCGGACCCCGGTCTCGAGGACGCCGGCGCTGTCGGTGGGCAGGGTGAGCATGTAGACGGTCTCGTCGAAGCTCGTGTAGGCGTTTACGTCGGGGCCGAACCGCATCCCTATCGACTCGAAGTAGCCGACGATCTCTTCCCGCCCGAAGCTTCGGGTGCCGTTGAACGCCATGTGCTCGACGACGTGAGCCATCCCGCGCTGGTCATCGTCCTCGAGAATGCTGCCGGCGTTGACGACGAGGCGAAGCTCGGCACGAGCGTCGGGCTCGTCGTTGGCCCGGATGAAGTAGGTGAGGCCGTTCTCGAGCGTCCCGTGGCGGACCTCGGGATCGCCGATGGGTGGGAATGGCGTCGGGCCGCGGCCCGGCAGCCACCCGAGCAGGCTCCCGCTACACCCAGCGAGCAGCAGGGCGAAGAGCGCACACGGAAAGAGGCGGGATAGGCGCATTCTTCGGCGGGAGTGGAAATGCGGGCCGGCGGCCCGCTCAGTCATGCAGGATATAACCGTACACCCATAGTACCCGTTTGTTGTTCCGCGAAGCGGACTGCAAGAAAAAAAAGCACCGCCGAAGCCATTGCTTCGACGGTGCCGGTTTCCGCCGCAGGCCGACGCGATGCGGGGCAGCGCGCCAACGCGGAAGATATCGCTACAGTCCGGCGTCAGGCGCCGTTCCGGCGATCGCTTGCCCGTGTCGGTCCGCGGTCAGATTTCACATGAGACAAGGGATCACCTCCTCTGTTCGGGTTCAACATCGGGCCGAAATGACCTAGCCGTGATCAAAGATTTCGATTTTGCCGGAGTTCGTCAAGTCCCGCCGCGCTCGAGTCGGCCAGGAGCGCTTCGAACGCCTCCGCCGGCAGCGGCTCGGCGAAGAGATGTCCCTGCCCCATCCGGCACTTGAGATCACGCAGAAGGGCGAACTGCTCGGCGGTCTCCACGCCTTCGGCGATCACGTCCACGCCGATACCACGTGCCAGCTCGATCAGGGTCTCGACGAGCCGAAGTGTCAGGCCGTCGTCCGCCATCCTGCCGATGAAGGAGCGGTCGATCTTCAGCGCGTCCAGGGGAAAGCGATGAAGGTAGCTGAGACTGGAATAGCCCGTCCCGAAATCGTCCACATGGAGCTTCACACCCAGGCGCTTCAGGTCTGCGAGCAGTACGACGGCGTCCTCCGCCCTGGCCATGACCGCGCTCTCCGTGATCTCCAGTTTCAGAGCGGACGCCTCGAGCCCGCTGTCGTCGAGCGCGGCGCGGACCTCCCCGACGAGGTCGACGTGCGCCAGCTGCTTGGCCGACAGATTGATGCTGATGCCGAGCCGACCGTAAGCGGTGAATCGACGGCGCCACCCGTGCGCCCGAAGACAAGCCTCTCGCAGCACCCATCGACCGAGTGGGGCGATCAGGCCCGCTTCCTCGGCGACCGAGACGAACTCGTCGGGCTGGAGGAGCCCGCGCGTCGGATGCTCCCAGCGGATCAGCGCCTCGGCGGCGACGATGCGGTTCTCGGCAAGGCAGAGGATGGGCTGGAAATGGAGCTTGAACTCCCCTCTCTCGATTCCCGTGCGGATGTCGTTTTCCAGCTGCAGCCTGGCGAGGGCATCGGCATGCATCATACGGTCGAAAATCTCGATTCTGGCGTGTCCTTCCGCCTTCGCACGGTACATCGCCAGGTCCGCATTCCGGAGCAGGAATTCGGGATCTTCGTATCCGATCGAGCTCAGCGCGATCCCGATGCTGGCCGATGTCACCACCTCGAAGCCGCTCAACTTGAGCGGGATCGAGAGCTCCCGCTGGATCCGCTCCGAGATCCGCGTCGCGTCGGCCGCCTCATGGACATCGTCCAGGAGTATGGCGAACTCGTCGCCGCCGAGCCGCGCGACGGTATCCATGGGCCTGAGGCATGCCTGGAGCCGCTTCGCCACGATCCCGAGCAACTCGTCGCCGACATGGTGGCCGAGGGAATCGTTGATGACTTTGAAGCGGTCCAGGTCCAGGAAGAGCACGGCGAACAGCGCCTCCGGGTGCCGCTTGACTCGCAGCGCCGTGTGCCTGAGGCGCTCCATGAAGAGCATCCGATTCGGTAAGCCGGTAAGCGCGTCATGGAGCGCATCGTGCCGTAGCTTCTGCTCTATCACCCGCCGGTTCGTCACGTCGGTCGCGAAGAGATGGACGGTCCGGGCGCGATGATAGGGATGGTACGTCCACGCGAGCGTTCGGCCTCCAACCTCGACCTCGATGTTGCCGTGCTCCTGGTTTCGCTCGAGACACGAGGTGACGAGAGCGGCGTGATCCTGGGGGAGCAGCGACCGGGGCCCGGGCAGACAGAGCAGCTCCACCATTCGGGCCACCGCCTCGTTGTAGCGGATCGGTTCGCCGGAAGCCCCACATTCCAGGATCGGATTCGGGTTCTCTCGCGACAGCGCGGCCAGGCGAAGGTTCTCCTCCTCCGCCTCCTTTCTCGCGGTCACGTCCTGGAGCAGCGCCAGCGTACCGATGGCCGGCTCATTCGACGCCTGGAAGGGTACCGCGTTCACCTCGATCCAGACCTGACGTCCATCCCTATGTGGGCGCCTCACCTGATAGCGACCGGGCAGACCGCCTACCCTCGCGCTGTCGCGTACGGCCTGCCGTCGATCCGCGGGAAGCAGCACTTCCCCCGCATTCCGTCCGATCAGTTCCTCCGGGTCGCGGCCGCTCATCTCGCAGACGGGCGAGTTCACGTATGTGATCACGTCCCGATGATCGGTGATGACAATGCCTTCGCCCAGACTCTCCGCCACCTTCCGGAACCGCTCCTCGCTCTCCTGGAGCGCGGTCCGCGCATGACGCATGGCGGTGATGTCACGAGCAACCGCCTGTACACCGCTGATCCCCTCGTCCGCTCGCAGGAGCTTGACGTTCTGCCCGATCCACACCTCTCGACGGTCCTTGGTGACGACGGGGAACTCGAAGTAGCTGATCTCCGTGGCGCTCTCGATCTGCGCGAGATACAACGCCACCATCCGGTCCCGGAAGTCCGGACGCACCAGGTCGGTGAAGTGCATGCCGGTCAGCTCATCGCGGGGATAGCCGGTGATATGCACGGCGGCGGGGTTGGCGTAGGTGAAGCACCCTTCCGGATCTGCCCGGTAGAGGATGTCTCCCGCGCTCTCGACGAGTTCCTCGTAGAGCGCTTCGCTGCTCTTCACCCTGCCGGCGAGTCGCTCGATCTCCTGCTGGTCTGCCTGGTGGCAGGCCGCCGCTTCACGCGCTACGGCCGCTGCCCGACCCGGGATCGCGTCGAGCAGTCGCACGCAGAGATTCGCGATCGCGGCGAGATCCACACCCGCGCTCGCTGCTCCGTGGGTTGGAGGCACCGTCACCGCGCTGGACTGACCAGCCCGGTCAAGCTTCGGGGTCATCGGCTCTCTGCGGACCTCGCGGAATGATGGGCTCGCCGCGGCCGGATGCGGCGAGGTGGCGTGTCGCTGTCATACAGGGAAGTATCGCCCGCGGATCACCGGAAGATGAGAAGCGGCTTGCAAGCTATACGAACCGCTCCCGATTGAGCAGCCCGCCGGGTCCGGTTCATGCAAGGGTGCCCCGGCATCTTGCCGGTTCGATGATCCCCTCCTGGAACTTTGAACCGACTACGCGGGTTCATCCCCCTAACGATAACACTCTCCCTCGAGGTGACTGAGCATGAATAGAGGACTCGTAGTCGTGATTCCAGTAATGATCGCTGCTCTCGCTGGCGTTTCCACCGCCGAGGCTCAACTGCGGCCATGGCAAATATCCATCGCCGGGGGGCCCAGCTTCGCCACGGGCGAATTCTCGGATCAGGCCGGCACCGGGTACAACGTGCAGGGGTCTGTCGGGTTCAGCCTCCCCCTCCTTCCGTTCGGGGTGCGGGGAGATCTCTTCTGGCAGGAGCTGCCGGACGAGGAGGACGGGTGGTTCCGTCAGATCGGCGGACTGCTCAATGCCGTATTCGAGGTGCCGCTGGTCATCGTTCAGCCCTACGGCCTCGTCGGTGGTGGCGTTCTCCGCACCGACACCCCCGACGTCGACCACACGGGGCACGTGCACACCGGCGAGAGTGAGACGACGGTCGGGCTCAATGCGGGCCTGGGCATCGAATTCCCCTTCGCCGGCCTCGGCGGCTTCGTCGAAGCGCGCTACCTGAACCTCGTCGGTGGCGGAGACGCGACGCACTTTCAGTCCATACCGGTTACGATCGGAATCCGCTTCTGACCCGCGCGTCGGCTCGGATCGAGCCGGGGGAGATGCCGCGCAACTGCGGCATCTTTCCGTTAACTGGGGGGTACGCTTGCCTCGCGACGGCATCTCGGGTATCCATCAACAGAATTTCGCGTTGATTTCACTCTGGTGACCTCTCCAGTGAAGGCTCCGAGCCACGTTCCAGTTCTGCTTCTCGCATCGGCTATCCTCGTGAGCGCCGGATGCGATCGCGATGAAGCAACGCCACCGGCGATCGACTTCGCCGTGCAGTTCGACTCCGGCACCGTGCTCCTCCAGACCGAGACCGACACCCTCACGCTCGGGGTGGAGGTCGCCGAGACAGAGCAGCAGCGTGCAAGGGGCTTGATGGAGCGGGAAACGCTCGCCGCCGATTCAGGTATGATCTTCCTGTTCCAGCAGGAGCAGCCGCCCGAGGAAGCTTTCTGGATGTACCGGACACTGATTCCGCTCAGCATCGCGTTCATCGGGTCCGACGGGCGGATCGGCAGCATCGTGGAGATGGTGCCCTGCGAGCACGATGTCTACTGGCAGTACTGCCCGAACTACGCGGCCGGCGTACCGTTCCAATCCGCCCTCGAGGTCAACCGCGGCTATTTCCCGCGACACGGCATCTCGGTAGGTGACCGGGTGATTCTCGAGCGGGAGTAACGCTGATGGCGCTACGCTACAGGGCCCGCGGTGGGGCGACTCAGCCGACGCGGGACAGATTGTTGACCGCGTTCGTGCAGCGACCTACGTTTTTCGCCGGCGTCCGACGGGCGCCCTCCTGCTGTTCGACGATCGCCTGATCATGACGCCTCGAACTCTCTGGCATTGCGATCAGGCCACGGATATATCCCCACCCGGAGGCTCCATGAACATCGTTTCGTCCAAGCGACTCGTACTCAGTCTCTTCCTGTCGGCGACCCTCGCCGCACCGTCGGCGGCCCAGACGGTGCCGGGCGACACGGCGGATGTCGTCCCGCTGCAGCCTGTGGTCGTAAACGTCCTGCGCACGCCTTTTCCCGTCACCCAGGCGCCTTTCGCACTAGGCGTCAAGACCGAGGACGAGGTCCAGCGCGCGCGGCCCGGTCTGGGGCTCGACGAGGCGCTCGGCGGAATCCCCGGCGTGCAGGTCGACAACCGTTACAACTTCGCCGTGGGTGATCGGGTCTCCATTCGTGGCTTCGGTGCCCGCACACCGTTCGGCGTGCGAGGTGTGACGGTTCTGGTCGACGGGATCCCCGCGACCCTTCCCGACGGCACGACGAATCTCAACCACGTCGACCTCGGATATCTTCGGCGTGTGGAGGTGGTGCGTGGCCCATCCTCGTCGCTGTACGGGAACGCGGCCGGCGGGGTCATCCAGTTTGAATCGGAAGCGCCGCCTCCCGTCCCGATCTCGCAGGAAGTCGGAGTCACGGGCGGGTCCGATGGACTCCTTCGCTTTCACAGCACGACCGGAGGCCAATCGGGCGGAGCCAACTACCTCCTGAACGTCACTCGTCTGACGTACGAGGGATATCGGGAGTTCCAGGACGCGAACAATCTCCAGATCAACGGCTCGCTCGGCGGCGAGGTCGCAGGCGGCGACCTCCGGCTCGTGGGTAGCTTCGTGGACTACGAGGCGAACAACCCGGGCTCGCTCACGGCTGCAGCGCTAGCGGAGGACCCGACTCAGGCCGCGTTCATCAACGTCGCGCATCAGACGGGAGAAGACGGTCGCCAGGCGCAGCTCGGCGCCTCCTGGAACCTCCCGATGGGTCAGGGAGAGCTCCGGTTCGCCGGGTACGGCCTGACCCGGGAGATCGACAATCCGATCCCCGGCAACGTCATCGACATCGAGCGCATCGGTGGTGGCCTGAGCGCCCTCTACAGCTCGGCCGAGATGCCGTCGATCGCCAACGCTCGTTTCTCTCTCGGCGCCGAGGCCGACGTGCAGAACGACGACCGGCAGAACTTCGATATCTCCTTCGGAAGCAACGAGGTCTCGACCTCCCCGTCAGTCGCGCAGGACGAGCAGATCGTGGGAGGGGCCGTCTTTACCCAGTTGACCGCTCAGCCCGCGGATCGCCTCACCGCGCTCGCGGGGCTCCGCTACGACGTCACCCGCTTCGAGGCGGACGACCGTCTCATCAGCGCGACGAATCCCGACGACTCCGGCTCTCGAACGATGAGCGCCTTCAGCCCGTCGGTCGGCCTGACCTATGAGATCGCCGAGGCCTTGTCGCTGTACACGAATGTATCGACCTCCTTCGAGACGCCGACCGCGACGGAGCTGGCGAACCAGCCGAGCGGCGCCGGTGGCTTCAATCCCGAGCTCGAGCCGCAGCGTACCGTCTCCTATGAGGCAGGCATGAAGGGTCTGCTTCCGGGTACGGCCACCTATCAGTTCGCCGTTTACCGCGCGAACATCGACGATGCGCTGATCCCCTTTACTCCCGCGAATCAGCGCGTGTACTTCCGCAACGCGGGCTCGGCGGTTCATCAGGGTCTGGAGGCTGGTCTGACGCTCGCCCTCTTCGAAGGCATGAGAGCGAACGTCGCCTATACCTACATCGACGCCAGCTTCGACGAGTACGTGGTTGAAACGTTCGAGGACGGGGAGCTCGTGGTCGACGACTACAGTGACAACCAGATCCCCGGCGTGGCTCCGCACCGGATCGACGGATCCCTCATGTACACGTCGCCTCTCGGCGCGTATGCCACCGTCGAGGCGCGCTATTCCGATGAGGTGCCGGTCAACGATTCGAACTCGGCGCACGCGGACGCCTATACTCTCCTCGATCTGCGAACCGGGCTGGAAGCTGTCGGAATCGGTAACTTCGTGGTCGAGCCGTTCGTAGGCGTCACCAACCTCCTGGACGAGGTGTACGTCACGTCCCCGAGTCTGAACCATGTGGCCGGCCGCTACTACGAGCCAGGTCCCGGCAGGGCGTTCTATGCGGGCGCGCAGATCAGGGTGGACGTCGACTAACCGGGAAACGGTCGGACGGGCGATCGACGAAGCAGGCCGGCACTCCGAAGAATGCCGGCCTGCTTCGTGTTCGATCGTGAGCCGAAGGCCTCCAGCCTGACGGCCTCTCTAGCCGCGCTCCGGAGCTATGGGTGGACTGATCGAGGATTCAGTCCTCCATCGCAACGGCGCGCTCGGCGGCATCGAAGCCCATCTTCGAGTGCGTGCCGTCACAAAATGGCTTCGTAACGGACCCACCGCACCGACAGAGGGACACCGTCTTTCGGCCGCTGATGTCGTACTCGTTGCCATCGACATCGACCACTTTCACGGGACCTGCGACCCGATACGGACCATTCTCCCTCACCGTAATCACCACTTCGTTCCCACCTGTTGGATCCGCCATTGTCTATCCTCTCGCGTTAGGGTTATCGTCGCCCGGAGATCCCCACGGCAACTTCCACTCCGACGCCGACCAGCGCGGTATGCGCCCGGAAGAAGAATCCGACGATGTTGAACGACGACCGGCCGTTCGCGCAACGGGTCACCCGTCTGGTTCGCGGCATCCCGTATGGGAAGGTCGCGTCCTACGGCGATGTGGCGATGCTGGCGGGGTCTCCCCGCGCCGCGCGAGGCGTCGGCGCCGTCCTGAGCGCGCTCCCCGAGGAGAGCGACGTGCCGTGGTGGCGCGTGGTGAACGGAACGGGTCGGATCTCCATACGCAACATCGGCGGGCGCATGCAGCGAATGCTTCTCGAACAGGAGGGGATTCGGTTCACGAGCGGAGAACGGATCGATCTCACCCTGTACCGGTGGCGACCTCGAACAGACATGGAGAGCTGAAAGGGCGGAGCCCGACGGGATCAGGAGGGGTACAGGCCGTTGAGGGGACTAGCCCACGTCCGGAAACAGCGGTCCCTCAGGAAGCCGGAGGCGCACGATGATGCGCTCGCCGAAGCGCTGCTCACTGAACTCTTCCGTCACACCCTCGGCGACGAACGGCGCATAGCCGATCTGTCGCACGCGATCCTGCGTCAGCGCCTCGAGATCGACGATACCGGCGAGGATGTCGTTTGCCCGGTCTGGCGGACCCTGCTGCATCGCCGAGAGAACGTCGGAAGCGCCTACGGGCAGGTTCGTGTACTCCAGCAGCCAGCGGGGGTCCTCGTGACACAGGCTCATGGCTAGGCGATCCATCGCGATGCGGAGCGCTTCCTCGTCATTCAGGACGACGTAGCGTTCGCTCCCGCGATCGAAAACCACTTCCCCATTCACGCCGACCCCCGCGAAAACCACGGAGCCGTTGCGCTCCTCCAGGAACAACTCCAGCGCCTCCTTGTGTTCCTGTATCTGAAGGATGTACGTCGCCAGCCCTTCTGCCGCGCCGGAGAGGAACGCCTGAACACGTGGGTCCCTGTAGATGCTGCCATCACGCGTGCTGGCGTCCCAGGTGATGACATCCGCCTGAACCAGCGCGCCGTCTCGCTCGGCGCGCTCGATCACGTAATCGAGATAGCCGTCCGGCCCGATCGTCGACGTTCCACCTACCTGACCGGCCTCCGAGAGCGCATCCGCCGTGTCGAGCACGAGCTGCCACGCGGCCTCCCGCGCCACCCCGATCGAGTCGGCGAGCTGGCGATGGGTCAGAGACTCGAGTGGAGCAACCAGCAGCCGAAGGTTGTCCTTGTCACACAGCACGCACATGCCCTCTCCTCCCCGCGATCATGGTTCCGAATCGCCAGCGGCGATGCCAGCGACTCCCGAAGCCGTTCTGTACCCCGGATCCGGAAGTTTGATCAGGGGTCAGGGGTCAGGAGGTCAGGACGTATCGCTCCCGGCCAGAGAGGGGAAGTCTACGACTGCTACCCCCGACC
>JBBDRL010000084.1:48288-96073 GCA_040905505.1 Gemmatimonadota bacterium
CAGGACGTATCGCTCCCGGCCAGAGAGGGGAAGTCTACGACTGCTACCCCCGACCCCTGACCCCTCTTATCCTTGACACCCACTCGAGCCGCTCCTACTCTACCGATCATGGTGCCGACTCGTAGCTCTGCCGCCTATCGCCCGTACGCGTCTCTTTCCAGGGGCCGCCGTCGCAGGCGCGTGCGCTACTAGCGCACCGGACTGAACTGACCGGCAGGCGGCCCGTACGAGACACGGGCCGCTTTTTTTTGTCCGTGGCCGAATCGCTCCTCACATCCGGAAAAGCCGCATGACCGACACGAACCCGCCCGACGAGGCCACGGCCGAGCTCGCCCGGATCCGAAGCGAGATCGAGAAGATCGACAGATCGCTGATCGAGCTGATCGCCGAACGCGTGCGGCTCGCCCGCAGGGTTGGAGTCGTCAAGCGCTCCGCGGGCCTCCCGACGCTGGACCCGCCCCGGGAAGCCGCCGTCGTGCGCCGCGCCGGCGTGCTGGCCCGCGAGGTCGGGCTGGACGATGAGGATGTGCGGTACATCTTCTGGCATCTCATCGGCCTTTCCCGTCGTATTCAGATGGAGGAGGAGTGAGCCGAGCGCCGCGAGCCGCGAAATGCGAGCGGCCGGTCGTCGCCATCATCGGACTGGGGCTCATGGGCGGCTCCCTGGCACGCGACCTGGCCGAGCGGGGGTCGTCCGTGCTCGCCTACGACGCGGACCCCGAAGTGGTCCGGGCCGCGCTCGCCAGCGCCGTCATCACGCAGGCGCTGGATGGATCCTTCACGGGCGTGCGCGAGGCGAATATCGTCGTGATCGCAACTCCGGTGGACCGGATCACCGCCACGCTGGAGCGCCTGGCGCCTGCACTTTCCACCACCGCCGTGGTGACGGACCTCGGCAGCACGAAAGCCGCCGTCGTGACGCGCGCTGAGGAGATCGGTGTCGGGGGGCAATTCGTCGGTTCCCACCCGCTGGCCGGCCACCATCGCTCGGGATGGGCAGCCGCGCGAACGGGCCTCTACCAGAATGCGACGGTGTTCCTCTGCGCGACTAGCCAGACCGAGCCAGCCGCGCTCGCCGCCGTCCGCCGCCTGTGGGAGTCGGTGGGCGCCCGATGCCAGGAGATGGACGCCGCCTCCCACGACCGACGTATGGCCTGGGTCAGTCACCTGCCGCAGATCGCCGCCTCCGCCGTCGCCGCGGCGCTCAGTGAGTCCGGCCACGACGCCAGACAACTCGGACCGGGCGGCCGCGACGTCACCCGGCTCGCCGCCAGCTCGCCCGAAATGTGGACGGCGATCTCGACCGCGAACGCGGAGGAGCTCGCGGCCACGGTATCACGGCTGCGGCAACAGCTGGCATCGTTCGAGGACGCTCTGTTGCGAAACGACCAACAAGCCCTTCTGAACTTCTTCCGGACCGGACGCGACTGGCTTTCCTGAGCCGTTTCGCCGACGCGCGGAACCGCCGCTCCAGAAGCTGGGCTATCTGCCCCGTGCCGTTGCGCTTCCCCTGACGCTCCCCCATTTTCGTAGCCATCCATGGGACGGCTTGCTCTGGTCACCGGTGCCACTGGCTTCATCGGTCGGCACCTCGTCGACCAACTCGCCGACCGCGGATGGCAGATCCGCGCGCTCGTTCGCGCGTCGAGCGATGTGCGTCACCTCGAGCAGGTCGGCGCACAGCTCGCCACCGGGGACCTCGCGAGTGCGGATTCCCTCGCGCGCGCCGCCGACGGCTGTGATACGGTGTTTCATCTGGCCGCTGTGACCGCGGCCAGATCCGAAGGGGTGTACCGCCGGGCGAACGTCGAAGGCGTCGAGACGCTCGTCGGCGCGATTCTGGCAAGCAGCCGGCCACCGCGGCGACTCGTGTACCTGAGTTCGTACGCGGCTTGCGGGCCGGCCACGCCCGGTCAGCTGCGGCCGCGAGAGGCGCCACCCGCGCCTCTCACGGCATACGGCCGTACCAAGCTCGCCGGCGAAGGAGTCGCGAAAACTGCGATAGCGAACGATGTGCAGGTCCTGATCATACGGGCGCCCGCCGTCTACGGACCGGGCGACCGGGCGCTCCTTCCGTACTTCCGCCTGGTGCGTTGGGGCCTCGCCCCTGAACCAGGTGGCGCAGAGCGCCAGCTCCACCTGCTCTTCGCGCCAGACCTCGCCTCTGCGCTCCGCCGCGCCGCCGACGCGCCGACCGGCACCTTCGCCGTCGCAGAGCCGGTGGTGCACCGGTGGAGTGATGTCGTCAGCGCCATGGCCTCGGCGCTCGGCAGACGTCCGCTCCGCTTCGCTCTGCCGGCGCCGCTCCTGCGCTCCGCGGCGGCCGCGACCGAAGCGATAGGGAGATTTTCAGGCCGAGCCGTTCCCTTCAACAGGGAGAAGGCCGAGGAGATGCTCGCCCCAGCCTGGACCTGTGATCTCTCCGGGATGAAGGAACTTCTGCCGGCCGAGCAGGTTACTCCGCTCGCTCGTGGCATTGAGCAGACGGTTCGCTGGTATATCCGCCAAGGATGGCTTTGATGGGAACAGCGCAGGCAAAAACGCAGGTTCAGCGCCCCGTTGACCTCTTCGATAAATGCTTTCGCTTCACCGCAGCGCGTGAAGCGATCTCGCAAGGTATCTACCCCTACTTCCAGCCGATCGAGCAGTCCTACGACACCGAGGTCGTCATCCACGGTGAACGCAAGATTATGGTTGGCTCTAACAACTACCTCGGGCTCACCCATCATCCGTACGTGCTCGAGCGCGCGCAGGCGGCCCTACACCGCTACGGGACGGGCTGCACCGGCAGTCGCTTTCTGAACGGCACGCTGGACATGCACGAGGAGCTGGAGGTTCGGCTGGCCGCGCTGATGGGGCAGGAAAGCGCGCTCGTGTTCAGCACGGGATACCAGACGAACCTGGGGATCATCGCGGGCCTTGCCGGTCGCAACTCGGTCGTTCTGCAGGACAGGTTGAACCACGCGAGCCTGGTCGACGCGGCGCAGCTTTCGGGTGGTCAGATGGTCCGTTACTCCCACGGGGATCTCACGATGCTGCGGCGGCTGCTGGAGCGGCATTGGGACGTGAACGGGGGGGTGCTGATCGCGACCGACGGAATATTTTCGATGGAGGGGGATATCGTCGATCTTCCGGCGATCGTGGCGCTGGGGCGGGAATTCGGGGCGCGGGTGATGGTGGACGATGCGCACGCGCTCGGTGTGCTGGGCGAGCGCGGTGGCGGGACGTCCCAGCATTTCGAAATGGAGGGCGTCGTGGACCTGGTCATGGCGACGTTCTCGAAGTCGTTCGCCTCGATCGGCGGTGTTGCGGCGGGCCCGGACTCGGTGATCCACTACCTCAAGCACCACGCCCGGACACTGATCTTCAGCGCCAGCATGCCGCCGTCGGCGGTGGCGACGGTCCTCGCGTGCATGGACGTTCTGGAGCGAGAGCCGGAGCGAAGAACCCGACTCTGGGAGAACGCCAGCTATCTGCGGGAGGGTCTCGAGGCGCTGGAGTTCGACACGGTGACCTCGGAGACACCGATCATACCGGTCGTTACCGGCAGTATGGAGCGGACTTTCGAGTTCTGGCGCGCGCTCTTCGACGCGGGGGTGTTCACGAACCCCGTTCTCCCGCCGGCTGTACCGGAGAGTTCCTGCCGTCTCCGCACGTCGGTGATGGCGACACACAACCGCGATCAGCTTGACAAGGTCCTGGAGGCGTTCGCCGACGTGCGACGACGCCTGGGCGCACCCTGAGGCAGCGTCGTCCCCGGCGAGCCCGCCGTACCGCCCCGGCGCCGTTCCGGCGTCGGGGTTTTGACGATCCGTAAGGAGGAAAGGAGAAGATGCCGCAGCTCAGCACGCCCTCTCTCGCCCTCGTCCGGGAGGTTCAGGCAGGCCAATCGCTTCGCCCGTTCATGGATCTCTCATGGACCATCAACGGGAGCGATCCCAATTGGATCCCGCCGCTGCGGATGTCACTGGCCACCGCGCTCGACCGCGACAGGCACCCATTCCATCGCCATGCCGACGTCGCGTATTTCGTCGCTGAACGGGAGGGTCGCCCGGTCGGTCGCATCGCGGCGATCGTCAACCACCTCCACAACGAGTTTCACGCGGATCGGACGGGATTCTTCGGGCTCTTCGAGTGCGAGGACGACCCGAACACCGCCGCGGCACTCTTCGACGCCGCGCGCGCCTGGCTGGCCGACCGTGAAATGACGGAGATGCGAGGCCCGGTGAACCTCTCGACGAACGACGAGATTTCCTCCCCTGGCATCCTGATCGAAGGGTTCGACAGCCCCCCCTCCATCATGATGTCTCACAACCCTCCGTACTACGGGCGGCTACACGATTCGGCCGGCTTCGCCAAATGCAAGGACGTCCTCGCCTTCCTTCTGGACCAGCCCGAAGCACCGCCCGAGCGCGGCATGCAGCTCATCGACCGGATACTCGCCCGCCAGAACGTCACCATCCGTGCCCTCGACCTAAAAAACTTCCGCCGGGACATCGACGCGCTGAAGGAAGTGTACAACGCCGCCTGGTCCGGGAACTGGGGCTTCGTCCCTATGACCGACGAGGAATTCGAACATCTCGCCAAGGAGTTCCGCCCCATCGTCGAACCAGAGCTCTGCCTCATCGCAGAAGCCGGTTCGGAGCCGGTAGGGTTCTACCTCGCGCTGCCGAACATCAACGAGGCCTTCCGTCACCTTCCGAACGGTAGGCTGCTCCCGTTCGGCTGGGTCAAGCTGCTCTGGTACAAGCGCAAGCTCCGCGGGATCCGGGTCCTTACCGCCGGGTTCAAACCACGCTTCCACCGCGCGGGAATCGGCCCGGCTTTCTATCGCCGAGCCTGGGATGCCGGTGTCCGAAAAGGGTACGACAACGGCGAAGCTTCGTGGGTCCTCGAAGACAACCACGCAATGATCCGGGCGATGGAGGGGATGGGCGGCAAACCCTACAAGCGGTACAGAATCTACGAGCGGGAGCTCTAGGTGAGGAAATGCCGCTTCCAGGCTCTCATCCGTGCCCACTCGGAGAGGACTCTTCGAGTCTGGGGTGGGGGAAACGTCGGCCTTCTCGAGCGCGAAAGCGGCATCTCCTAATACAGATGTTTCTCGGACATGTTCCGGTGGCCTAACGACTTGCGTGCCGTCGGCGTGATTCGTGCACCGTGCCGGCCGGAAACCGCGCACCCAAAGGCGAGATGAGCGAGCGGACATCGAACGGGACGGACCGGGCCCTACTTACGGAGATTTTGCTGATTGCCGGGCTCTTCGCAACGGCGGTTTATCTGTACTGGCAGCCGGCGGCGGACGGCGCACTTTCGCCGCGCTGGTGGCACTGGATGGTGTTGGGGCTGCTCTTCTTCGGTGTCGTCGGGTTCCACATGTGGCGACGCAGGCGGGGCAGTAGGCAGGCCCTGCGCGAGAGCATTCGGGAAGAACGGGCGGGCGAGTAGAGGCTGTCCGCACCTGTGTCTTTCCGATACATTCCGCGGCGCTGATGGCGCCGTTGGAATCGAAATGAGAGTCGCATACTTCACCGAAAGTCTTTATCCGCACGTCGACGGCGTCTCGAGGACGCTGGCGCGGCTGTTCGGCACGTTGGAGCGTCGAGGCATCGACTTTCGCGTGTTCTCGCCATTCACTCCTGGCAATGACATCCCGTGGGCACCTCGTGTTCGCCGCGTAGGTTATCTGCACTTTCCGCCGTATCCGGATTACCGGGTCACCCTCCCCTTCACACGCGGAATCGCTTCGCAGCTTGACGACTTCCGTCCCGACCTTGTCCACGTCGTCAGCCCCACACCAATGGGATATCGGGCGCAGCGACTCGCGCGGGCGCGCGGCCTTCCGGTCGTCGCGAGCTTTCACACACATTTCGTCTCCTACTTCCGCTATTACGGCGTGAAGTGGCTGGAGCCCGCAGGGTGGGCATTGCTCCGAACGTTCTACCGGAATTGCTCGCGGGTATACGTCCCTTCGGTGAGCATCGGGCGTGAACTGGAGACGCGAGGGATCCACCAGGTCGAGCTGTGGTCGCGCGGGATCGACCTCGACGGCTTCTCGCCCGAGTTCGCGGATCCCTCGATCCGTCGACGAATCACGGCTGGTGAAGACGTTCCCGTCCTACTGCTCGTCAGCAGACTCGTGAAGGAAAAGGACCTTGCCGATCTGGTCGACGTCGAGCGGATCCTCCGGGAGCGCGGACTCCGCTTCGGCCTCGCCCTCGTGGGGGACGGCCCGATGCGGCCGGCGCTCGAAGCCGCGCTCCCCGCCGCCACGTTCGCCGGTCACCTGGAGGGTGAGGAACTCTCGCGCTGGTACGCCTCCGCAGACGTCTTTCTCTTCCCCTCCACGACCGAAACGCTCGGGAACGTCGTGCTAGAGGCCCAGGCCTCGGGCCTGCCAGCCGTCGTCGCCGACCGCGGCGGTCCGCAGGATCTCATCACCCATGGCACCAACGGATATGTTGCAACTGCCAACGACACGGCCGGGATTGCCGGGTTCGTGGAGCGGCTGATCGAGCAGCCGCGGCTTCGTGAGCGGATGGGGGATGCGGCGCGGCGGTCGGCGAGCTCGCGTGATTGGGAGGAGATAAACGGAGGGCTCGTAGCGAGTTATGAGGACGTGATCTCGGGAGCTTCCGGGCAGACGGCGGCGGTCGGCGACGGATGAGCGAGTCGGGGCGGGCGCCCGGGGGTTCGCAGAGCGACAGGTCCGCGGGCGAGAGTGAGACGCGGGGTCGTGGGACACCCGGCTCGTCGGAGGGTGGCCGGATGGTTCGGGGGCTCAACCGGGTGTTTCGGACCGCGCTGATCGTGATTCCGATCGGGGTGATCGGAAACGTTCTGTTCTCGCTGCTGGTGACCGATCGCGCGCTGCTGTCGGCCATGGGTGACTTCCCGCGGGAGTACCTCGTTCTCGCTCTCGTGCTCGGGATCGTTCCCTGGTTCACGAACGCGCTGCGCCTGCTGATCTGGACGCGCTTTCTGGGGCATCGCGTCAGCCTGCTGGAGACGTTCAGGATCGTGCTGGCCACTGATCTCGGTGCGGCGGTCAGTCCGACTGCGGTCGGCGGGGGGTTCTTCAAGTGGGGCCTGCTGGTGCAGCGGGGCGTCAGCCCTGGCGCGGCGGCGTCGCTGACGACTCTGACGCCGTTCGAGGACGGCCTCTTCTTCGCCATTGCGATCCCCCTCGCCCTGGTATTGACGGCATCATGGGACCATCCAGTCTTCGGCACCGTGGCCGGGCAACTGGGCGAGCATGGTGTGGCGCTGGGAGGCCTCACCCTGGCCGTCGCGCTGCTGACATGGCTGGGAGCGCGCTGGGTCATGGGGGGTGGGTTCGGTTCGCGAACGCAGTACCGGAGCAGGCGCTACTTGCTGCGAGTCCGTCGGAGCCTCCGGTCCACCTGGGTCGATGCACGGCAGGTCTACCGCTTGATCCGGGTGACGGGCAAGCGGTGGTTCGCGCTGAGCATGGTCCTCACGGCGATTCAGTGGATCGCCCGCTATTCCATCATTTCCGCGTTGATCGCCTTTCTCGGAGCGCCCGTGCAACCCGTTCTGTTCTGGCTCCTCCAGTGGGTCGTCTTCACGCTGGCTGCGTTCATCCCGACGCCGGGAGCCGCCGGCGGCGCGGAAGCGGCGTTCTTTCTGGTGTATGGAGTGTTCGTACCGCCCTCGATCCTGGGACTTGCGACCGCTGGCTGGCGGTTCTTCACGTTCTACCTCCTGCTGGCGATCGCGGCCCTGCTCTACCTCATCACCGGACCGGCCGTCCGGCGTTTGCGACCAGTTGGCTAGGCACCCAGGGCACCGATTTAGCCGCCCGCCAGGCCGATGTGCCAACCTCGACAAAATGGCGGAATGGCGTTATATTCGCCGGCATGAAGACTTCCGATCGACGCTGCGAGTCCATCTCCGTCCGGCTAGCCTCCCGCCGCCGAGCTACCGCTCTCCGCGCCGATCGCACCGTGGTCCGATTGGTCGATCTGACCGACGAGCAGCTCTTCCAGCGCTATACGGACGGCGACGAAAAGGGATTCCAGCTCCTCATGGATCGCTACGAACCGCGGATCCAGGGTTTCCTCCGCAAGCGGCTCAACGACGAGGAGCGCGTAGAAGACCTCACCCAGGACACGTTTCTCCGGATCCACCGCGCGCGGGACAGTTACGACCCGAACCGGAAGTTCTCTACGTGGATCCATACGATCGCGAACAACCTGCTCAAAAACGAGTTCCGGAACAGGTCGAGACGCCGCGAGACCGTGTTCTCCGAGCTGCGTCCGGAGACGTCGCCGAGCGGTGGCGTGTCGCGGCCAGTCGAATTCCAGGCGGATGGCGCGGACCCGGAGCAGGAAACGTATCGGAGCGAGCTTCGAGACGCGATCGACTCCGCGATCGAGAGGATGGATGAGCATCATCGCATTCCGTTCGTCATGCGTGAGGTCGAGGACCTCTCGTACGAGGAGATCGCGGAGGCTATCGGCATTCCAGTGGGCACCGTAAAGAGCCGCCTGAATCGAGCTCGCAACTCCTTCAGGAGCCTGCTTCCGGTGCCTGTCTAATGGCCTCCCGCCGTCCTTCCGACAGACCCCCTCTTCCGTGCGGAAGAGGGGGTTTTCTTTTGATGCGGCGTTCGCCTTGCAAGGGTTACCTCGGATCGTGGACATCGCTCGTGCCAGTCGCCGGACTCGATTTTCAGGGCGGCCAGCCGGCGCTGCTGAATGCCCGAACGGAGGTGTGACGATGGGAGACACGCTACCCCATGTGGTAGCCATCGGTGGCGGTTTCGGCGGTCTGCACGCCGCGCGCGCCCTCGCGTCCGCTCCGGTCCGCGTCACGGTGGTTGACAGGCGCAACCACCACCTCTTCCAGCCACTTCTCTATCAGGTCGCGACGGCCGCGCTTTCGCCGGCCGAGATCGCGTCTCCGATCCGAAACATCCTGCGAAAGCAGAAGAATGCGGAGGTGGTGCTCGGGGAGGTTGTGGACGTCGCGCTGGAAACTCGAGAGGTCGTGCTGGCCGATGGGGGGCGTATAGCGTACGACTACCTCGTCGTCGCGACGGGTGCGGTGGACCAGTACTTCGGGCACCCGGAGTGGGCCGAACGCGCGCCGGGTCTGAAGAGCATCGACGATGCGGTGGAAGTGCGCCGACGATTTCTGCTTGCCTTCGAGGCGGCGGAGCGGGAGGAGGACCCCGAGGCAAGGCGAGCGCTGCTCACGACGGTGGTGATCGGCGCGGGGCCGACCGGGGTCGAAATGGCCGGGGCGATGTCGGAGATGGCGCGGCACAGCCTGACACGCGACTTTCGCCGGATCGACCCGTCCACGGCGCGCATCCTCCTGATCGAGGGGGGAGATCGCGTGCTTCCGGCGTACGATCCGGGGTTGTCACGGCGCGCCGAGGCGGCGCTGACGCGGCTCGGCGTGGAGGTCAGGACCGGCAGCATGGTGAGTCGGATCGAGCCGGATGCCGTCTATGTGGGCGACGAGCGCATCGCGACGAGGAACGTCGTCTGGGCCGCCGGTGTCGGCGCATCACCGCTGGGTCGCATACTGGGCGCGCCGCTCGACCGGATGGGCCGGGTGGTGGTCGAGCCTGACCTCTCGATTCCCGGGCACGCGGAGGTCTTCGTGGTGGGCGACCTCGCCAACAGCACGGGCGCCGACGGCGAGCCGCTGCCGGGGCTCGCGCCCGTGGCGATGCAGCAGGGAGCGGCAGCGGGGCGCAACATCATCCGGATCATACGCGGAGACGCGGCGGAGCCATTTCGCTACCGTGACCGTGGGGCGATGGCGACGATCGGCCGGGGCGCGGCGGTCGCGGAGATCAAGAAGCTCAAGCTGTCTGGCTTCCCCGCATGGTTCGCATGGCTATTCGTACACATCTTCTTCCTCATCGGCTTCCGTAATCGAATCGCGGTGATGCTCGAATGGGCGTGGTCGTACCTGAGCTGGCAGCGTGGCGCGCGGCTGATTACCGGCCCCCTCGGTACCGACCTGGCACCCGCGGGCGAGCCGCTCGGGGAGCCCGGCGACCGGGAGAGCCCGGAGAAGGAGGATGCGGTAGCCGCCACCACGCGACCCTCCGAACCGGCGCAGCGCGACGAGAAGGGTTGGAGGTCGGGAGGTGCCGACCAGGCGCGGGATTCGTGATTCCGGACCCCCTGCCGTTCGAACGGGCATTCCTGAGGTGGTCTGAGAAGGCGGGCGTCGGATGGGAGTCACTGCGAGTCGCAGGCACGCATGGATATCGTCTCTCGCCCAGCCGCGAGCCGAAGCGCACCCTCGTGGCGCTTCACGGCGCCGGAAACGATGCACTGTTCGGCTGGGTCGGGCTCTTCAAGCGGCTCCTTCTCGCCGAGACCGAGATCCTCAGCTTCGACATCCCGGGTCACGGGCGCCGCAACGATAGTCGGTTTTCCGGCGACGCTGCCCTCAATGCCGCCCGTAGCGCGATCTCCGCATGTGCGCGATCCCGGCCTGACCTGCCAGTCCACACATTCGGTGTGAGTCTCGGTGGTTCGGTTCTCCTGGCCAGCCTTCCGGATGTCCAGCACGCGGTAACCACCGCCGCGACGGTCGTCGCTCCCCTGCGGATCGAGTTCTCCTGGAGGGCTGTGGTCAACGAGATCGGACCCCGAACGCTCCAGTTGGTCATACGGGAGCGCGAGCACTACGGCCTCACCGGGTTGCTCCCTTCATTCGGTCCCTTCAAGCGTTCCGCCTATCCGCTGCGCCTCGCCGCGGACGCCCCACCGGGCAGCTTCGGGTACATTCAGGCGCTCAACGAGGAGCTGGAATCGATGCACCTCGAGGAGGCGGCGCGGCGATGCACGCTTCCGGTGATGCTCGTCTACGGCGATGCGGACCGCGTGGTGCCGATCGCACAGGGTGAGCGACTGGCAGGGTGCATTCGCCGGAGCCGGCTCTGTCGGATTCGCGGCGGGACGCATCTCTCGACACCCTTGGAGCCCGAGACCACGCAGGGATTACTCGCATGGTGGGGGATCTCGTGAAGGTCGACGTGCACGTCCATCTCGCCGGCGTGGGGACCCAGGGCTCAGGCTGCTGGACGTCGCCTGCCTTCCGGCGCCGGCCGAGCTTTCTCGGGCTGCGGCTGCTGTTCGGGATAACGGATCGCCAGATGGAGACCACTGCCGACCAGGACTGGATTGCCATGGTCTCCAGTCTTACCGCCGAGAGCGAGCTCGATCATTCAGTGGTGCTCGGGTTCGATGGCGTCTATGCGCCCGACGGCGAGCTGGACCACCGGCGTTCCCAGATGGTGATCCCGTTCTCGTGGGTGTTCGAAGCATGCGATCGTTACTCGAACCTGCTTCCTGGACCCTCCATCAACCCGTATCGGCGCGATGCGCTCGATGCGCTGGAGGAGGTCATAGAACGCGGCGCCGTCCTGATCAAGTGGCTGCCGATCGTGCAAGGGTTCGATCCTGCCTCGCCCTCGATCGAGCCCTTCCTGCGGCGCCTGGCCGACGCGGGTATCCCCCTCCTGGTCCACGCCGGCTCGGGTGAGGTCACGTTCAGGACCGTCGACCCGGAGGTCGGCGACCTCAGGCGGATCGTTCCGGCGCTGGAGATGGGTGTGAAGGTGATCTGCGCACACGCCGCCTCGCCGATCCACTATCGCCGTGAGGAGGACCAGATGCCACTGCTGCGGTCGCTCATGCACCGCTATCCGAACCTCTGGGCCGACAACTCCGGGCTCGCCAATCCCTCGCGCTTCCGTCACCTCCCCCGCCTCGCAAGCGACGCGGCGATCCTCGAGCGTACCTTGCACGGCAGCGACTTTCCGGTAATTTCGGACGCCTTTTACTATCCGCATCGAATCGCGCCTCGCAAGATTGTTCGCATCCAGAGAGAGCGGAACAAGCTGCAGCGCGAGATCCGCATCAAGCGTTCACTGGGGTTCCCCGAAGAATGCCTCTCAAGACCGGCGGAAGTCCTCGCCAACCTCGACGGCTGGACCCCGGACCCAGGCTCCGGGCGCGCGCGCTAATCGCCGGCCGAGTGCGGGGGGCGGCCCTGACCCGCCCTACCCTCTTCCTCGCGGCGACCCTCCTCGCCTCCTTCCCCGTCGAGGCTGCGGCTCAGCTCCGCCCTTACGAGCCGTTCGACTGGGCTCTCTTCGACGGCACGCCCACCCTCTCCGCCCGCGCGGGGAACGAAATTCTCTGGGGCCAGCGCGCCTCGCTCGTCGGCGCCGAAGGTCGACTCGTCGAGTTGGGACGCTTCTCCGTCGCCTTCCGCGCCGGCCGCGTCGCCATCGAAGCCGGGGGGACACTCAGACGCTACTTCCAGCCGAACGGCACGTTCACGGCGCCGGCGCCGGGCGTGGCGGGAGACCCGACCTCCGACCGCTCCGATTCAGGCGATTACACGATCGCTACGGTGATCCGTCTCACACCCGCTGCCGGCCCGGCGATCGCCACACTCCGATTCGGCACTCGTCTGCCCACCACCGACAACCGCGTCGGACTCGAGCGCGATCAGACCGACTTCTTCGCACTCCTCGGCGGACGAGCCGATCGGGGGAACCTGCGCGCGACCGCCGAGCTGGGCGTGGGGCTCCACGGTACCCGCATGCCCGACTACGAGCAATCCGACGTGCTCGTCTTCGTCACGGGTCTTGCATGGCGAGCCGGCGCGGTTCGGCCGTCGCTCCTGCTCCTCGGGCATGCCGACGGGCTCGCCGACCGGCACGTCCGGGGCAACGAAGAGCTCGCCGAAGTGCGACTCCGACTCAGGACTGGTAGTTCTAATTGGCTTCAGGTCGAGGCGATCCGCGGACTCCTGCCGTTCAGCCCCAGCGCCGGCCTCTCGATCGCCGCGGGCCTGACCCGCTGACGCAAGCCCCTGCCACGGCCTCGACTTTGCACAGCAAAGCACTTGACAACGACGGCCACTCATCGCAGACTTCCCGACCATGGCAACTGTACACCGGCTTCGACGTCGTGACCGACCGGAGAACCTCGCGCTGCACGACCGCGCGATGGACAACCTGCGCTTCATCCGCGAGACGATGGAGCGAGCGGGGAGTTTCACGGCCGTTTCGGGCTGGGGTCAGGTTACGATTGGGGTAACGGCCCTGGTTGCGGCAGTCGTGGCCGGGATGCAGACGACGCCGGAGCGATGGATCGCGGTCTGGAGCGTCGAGGCGCTGGTAGCGCTCGCGATTGGGGGCTGGACAGTGGCGCGGAAGGCGTACGCCGCGGGGATGCCGCTTCTGAGCGGCCCTGGGCGGAAGGTGGCCCTGAGCCTCGCGCCGCCTCTGCTGGCGGGCGCGATGCTGACGGCGGTTCTTTTCGACGCCAATCTGCTCTGGCCGTTGCCGGGCATGTGGCTGCTCCTTTTCGGCAGCGGCGTGATATCGGCTGGATCGTACTCCGTGCGGGTCGTTCCGGTGATGGGGCTGAGTTTCATGCTTCTGGGGGTTTTCACGCTGCTCGCGCCGAGCGGGTGGGGGAATGCTCTGATGGGCTTGGGATTCGGTGGGCTCCACATCTTCTTCGGTCTTCTCATCGCCTGGAGGTATGGTGGCTGATCCGAAGTCGGTTTCATCGCCCTGGCCCAAGGAGCCGTCGGACGATCCATCGCTCCGCAGTGAGCGCGGCGGGTCGCCCGATCCGGGGCCCGTCGAGCTGGATCGCCTGATTCACGAGCGGGTGCGTCTGGGAATTCTGAGTGCACTGGCGGTCAACGATTGTCTCAGCTTCAACGACCTCAAGGCGATGCTCCGTGCGACGGACGGGAACCTCAGCGTTCACGCGCGGAAGCTAGAGGAGGCGGGGTACATCGAGTGCCTGAAGAGCTTCCACGGGCGCGTCCCGCGAACGGAGTTCCGGCTGAGCGACGTCGGCCGCCGTGCACTCGAGCGCTATCTGGACCATATGGAGGCCTTGATCGAGGCCGTTCGCGAAACCTGAACCTTTTTTCACCCTCCTTGCACTCAATGGAAGACAGCTTGTACGAGGCGCCCGCGGGATTGCACGTGGGGATGATCATGGATGGGAATGGCAGGTGGGCGGTGTCTCGCGGTCAGCCTCGGTTGACGGGGCACCGCGTCGGGGCACGGGTCGTCAAGCGTATCGTGGAGGCCGCACCCGACCTCGGGATTGGTGTCCTGACGCTCTACGCCTTCTCCGCCGACAATTGGAAGCGGCCTAGCCGGGAGGTATCGGGATTGATGCGGCTCTTCCGGGCGTATCTCGCCGCTGAAACCGCTCGCTGTGTCCAGAATGGCGTACGGGTCGCCATCATCGGACGGCGGGACCGGCTCTCTCCGACGTTGCTTCGCGCGATCGACGCCGCCGAGAGCGCAACGGTGGGCGGACGCAAGTTGCTACTGCGAATCGCCATCGACTACTCGGCGCGGGACACGATGGTCGCGGCGGCAGCGGCGGGCGCGGGCGTGGCGAGTCGGGAAGAGTTCACGCGGCTCCTCAACAACGCCGCCAATTCGCCACCGTCGCCCGAGGTCGACCTGCTCATCCGGACGGGCGGAGAGCAGCGGCTCAGTGACTTCCTGCTCTGGGAGTGCGCGTACGCCGAGCTGATGTTCGACGCGTGCATGTGGCCGGAATTCGGGGTGGAGCGGCTCGAGGAAGCGGTGTGGGAATACCGACGTCGCGAGCGGCGGTTCGGTGGGCTCACCCAGGCGGCCGCCGGTTAGGGGCACCGTCGTCACCCGGCGGGCAGGCTCCGGCGATGCTTCCGCGACCAGAATGTCTCTAACTCCGCAACCATTCCGGGATATCCACCCGCGTGTCTTCGCGGGGCAGTCGTGCCGGGTCGTACCTGCCGATGAGCTCGGCTGCTGGCAGCTCGGCCCCCCGGGGTGCCAGGCCGCAGGTTGCCGCGAGCCATCCTACCACTCGCTGCGGCGCCACTCGTCGCTCGCGCAGTTCCCTCAACGATAGCGCCCCTGACCGTTTGGAGAAGCGCTCCCCATCGGCCGAGAGCACCAGGGGAACATGGGTCCACCGTGGCGGCTCGAGCCCCAGGGCCTGGTACAGGGGGATTTGGCGGGCGGTCGACGACAGCAGATCCGCTCCCCGCAGCACGTCGCTGATCCGCATCGCGGCGTCGTCGACCACGACCGCCAGTTGGTAAGCCGCGACACCATCCTTCCTCCGGACGACGAAATCGCCGACCTCCATGGCGGGATCAGAGACGGTAGTCCCGTGGAGCGCGTCGTCGAAAAGCACCTCGCCGGCGGGAACCCGGAAGCGGAGTGCCGCGGGCCGGCCGAGGCTCCCTGTGGGCGGGCGGCCGCTACAGGTCCCGGGATATGCCGGCCCCTCTTCATCGGCGTGCGGAGCGTTTGCCGCCTCCGCGATCTCCTTGCGGGTACAGTAGCACTCGTAAAGCAGACCCTGCTCGGAGAGCTGCTGGAGGGCGTCTTCGTAGTTCGCCTGGCGCGCCGACTGAAGGTAGGGCCCGAAATCGCCGCCCACGTCCGGGCCTTCGTCCCAATCGAGCCCCAGCCAACGTAGATCGAGCAGCTGACTCTCCAGGTACTCCTCCCGTACGCGGCCGGGGTCCAGGTCTTCCACGCGCATGACGAAACGCCCGCCGGCGCTCCTCACCTGAAGCCAGGAAAGGAGCGCGGTGCGGGCGTTTCCCAGGTGTAAGTCGCCGGTCGGGCTCGGTGCGAACCTGCCTCTCATGAAAAGCAGGGAATAGGGAATAGGGAATAGGGAATAGCCTGCAACGTCGTTTGGATTCGAAGATTTGGTGCGATGGCAAACCAGCGTCTCATGCGGGCTATTCCCTATTCCCTATTCCCTGCCGTCAAAGGTCCTCCAGCATGCGGTCGACCCGGGCCTCGAGGGCCGGGCGGGTCACTCCGCTGAGCGCGGTCTCTAGCAGGTCGGCGAGCTCCTCGGCGAAGTCGCCGGGGAACCGCCTCTTGATTCGGACCAGAGGGGCGAAGGCCAGGAGCGCGGTTCGAGGGACGGCGGCTTCCTCGAATGCGTCGGCCTCCTCGCCCCGCCACGCTTCGGAGACGCCGGAGCTCGCACGCCACGGCTCGTTCTCGTCCGCTTCGAGCTCCGCCTCAGGCAGATCCTCGTCGGCGATCGGCATGGCCAGACCCACCATTGCGCGAATCTCGACATCGTCCTTCGACTCCTCGGCCAGGACTCCGAGCGTCACGGGCTCGCCCAGTGCGTCGGCCAGTACCGTGATGGTGTCCGGCGGGAGCAGCGCCCGAAAGCTCGGGTGCTGATTCGTGTCCACGTAGAAGGCCATCGGGACCAGGTCGGAACCGTCGGGCACGAGGCCCTGGGAATCCACCTGCTCCATCCGAAGCCGGACCTGCTCGTCTCTCAGGTATACATGCATAGGCTCATCTCAGGTGTTCGGGGGCTCCTTCCTGATATGAAGTCGTCCGCTTCGAGTTCCCCATTTCGTCCAGCTCGGGTGCCGTTGGCCGCGTGTGACCTCCGGATGCGAGACGCGGGCCCGATCCTTCCGGCTGGGAAGTAGTCTGGCGTACCATCGGTGCCCCCCTATCTTACGGGGACATCATTCCCCGACCTTGAGATTCATGCTTCCAGTGATCGATATGGGGCGGAACGGGCACTCCGTCCGGCTCGAGCGCGCGCTCAACGAGGCCGTGGCCGGCGAGGTCCGCTTCGACGACAAGTCCCGGCTCCTCTACAGCACCGACGCATCGCTCTATCAGATCCTGCCGCTCGGCGTCGTGCTCCCGCGCGACGAGTCCGACGTGGAGGCGACCATGCGGATCGCCGCCGAGCAAGGTGTGCCGGTGCTGCCGCGCGGCGGGGGAACGGCGCTCGCCGGTCAGACCGTGGCGGCCGCGGTAATCATCGACTTCTCGAAGTACATGAACCGCGTGCTCGAGATCGATCCGGACGCCCGGCGCGCTACGGTCCAGCCTGGACTCCGCCTGGATCGCCTCAACCGCGCCTGCGCTCCGCACGGCCTCCAGTTCGGCCCCGACCCGGCGACCATCCGGCAGTGCGCGCTCGGCGGCATGATCGGCAACAACTCGTGCGGCGCGCGGTCCCTGGTCTACGGCAAGACCGGGGATCACGTCCATTCGCTCCGGTGCTTTCTGCCCGATGCAACCTGCGTCGACCTCGGATCGGTGGGTCGGGACGCTATCCCGAGCCTCCCCGGACGAGAAGGCGAGCTCGCCCGGGAGGTGATGCGGATCCTGGAGCCCGAGAAGGATCGGATCCTCTCACGCTACCCCAAGGTTCCGCGGCGCGTCTCCGGCTACAATTTCGATTCTCTGCTCGAGGACGACGATCTGAACCTGGCCAAGCTGATCGTCGGCAGCGAGGGCACGCTCGCGACGGTCGTGGAGGCCGAGCTGGGACTGGTCCCGGTACCGCACGCGCGGAGCCTCGTGCTCCTCTCCTTCCGCGATCGATGGACCTCGATGGACGCCATTCCGGCGATCCTGTCTGAGCCGGGCCTCTCCGCGCTCGAAATCGTCGATTCGCGCGTCCTTCAGGGGGCGCGGGAGCTCTTCGAGTTTCGGTCGGCCGCATCCTTCGTCGAGCCGGACGCACTGGGGGTTCTGTTCTGCGAATTCTCCGGCGAGACGCCCGAGCAGGTGGCGGAGCTCGCGCATGATTTCGCCCGACGCGCTCGGTCACTCCCGGGCAACCCCACACCCGGGGTCCATCTCGAGCCGCGAGATCAGACCGCCGCCTGGTCGCTCCGGCAGGTCGCCACCGGACTTCTCTACCGGACGACACCATCGCGGGACATCAAGCCGCAGGAGTTCGTCGAGGACACCGGGATCGCGCCGGAGAAGCTCGGCGCCTATACCCGGCGCTTCGAGGAGATCGTACACCGACACGGCACGACTCTCGGCTTCTTCGGCCACGCGGGGCAGGGCTGCCTCCACATTCGCGTCGATCTCAATTTAAAGAAGGGCGATGACGTCCGCCGCATGCAGGCGATCGCCGGCGACATCGCGGAGCTCGTCGTCGAGTTCGGAGGTTCCTTGTCCGGTGAGCATGGCGACGGGCTCTCGCGGAGCGAGTTCCTGCCATTGATGTTCGGCCCTGAGATCATGGACCTGCACCGTCAGGTGAAGCATGTCTTCGATCCGGAGAATCGGGCGAACCCCGGCAAGCTGGTCGAAGGCCCGCCCATGTCGGAAAATCTGCGCTTCGGCGAAGCCTACCGGGCCACACCGCCGCGTGAGACCTTCTTCGACTACTCGGAGGACGGGGGCTGGGACAAGGCCGTCGAGAAGTGCAATGGGATGGCGGTCTGCCGCAAGCTGGACGCGGGTACGATGTGCCCGTCCTTCATGGTGACGATGGAGGAGGAGCATTCCACGCGCGGGCGGGCGAACAGCCTGCGCGAGGCGATGCGCGGCAATCTACCGGGAATGGAGAGTGAGCAGGTGCTCGAGGCGCTCGACCTCTGCCTGGAATGTAAGGCATGCAAGACCGAATGCCCGGTGGGCGTCGACATGGCGCGCTACAAGTCCGAGTTCCTCGCCCAGCACTATCGGGCCACGGGCCGGACGCCGCTGTCTGCGCTGTTCTTCGGACGAATCCACCAGCTGGCTCGCCTCGGCTCGATCACCCCGCGTCTCGCCAACCTGGGTAACCGGGTGATGGGCCCGCTGCTCAAGAAAGCCTCGCACGTCGATGCCCGCAGGAGCCTGCCCCGCCTGGCCAATCGGACATTTCGATCCGCGTGGCGGCGCAGCGACCGCTCAGGTCCGGTCAATCGGCCGCGCGTCATTCTACTCGACGACACGTTCCACAACTATTTCGATCCAGAGCCCCTATCGGCCGCCGCACTGGTGCTCGAACGCGCCGGGTTCGACGTGCTCCTGCCGTCGCGCCAGGTCTGCTGCGGAAGACCGCTGATCTCCAAGGGCCTCCTCGAGGAGTCCCGAGCTTACCACCAGACGCTGCTGGACGTGCTCGGCCCTCTGGTCGCCGAGGAGATTCCGGTGATCGGTCTGGAACCGAGCTGCATTCTCACCTTCCGCGACGAGCTCCCTGACCTCGTCTCCGATTCGCGTGCACAAACGCTCGCCGCCAACAGCTTTACGCTGGAAGAGTTTCTTGCGAGGCACACCGACTTCCGGCCGGGTCGGCTGAACCGCCGGGCTATCGTACACGGACACTGTCACCAGAAGGCCCTGGTGGGGATGGAACCGACACGAGAGCTGCTGCAGCGCGTCGAGGGGCTCGACTTCACGATTCTCGACTCGGGCTGCTGCGGGATGGCGGGCTCCTTCGGCTACGAGGAAGGCCATTACGACGTCTCGAAGGCGGCCGGCGAACGCGTCCTCTTCCCGGCGGTCCGCGATGCCGAGGACGACCTGGTGGTCGCCCCGGGCTTCTCCTGCCGAACTCAGATCAAGGACTTCTGCGACGGGCGACGCGCTCTTCACACGGCCGAACTGCTCGCGCTCGCCGAATGAACGGTCCGCCGCGGCCGCGCCTAAGCGTTCTGATCATCACGCTCAACGAGGAGCGGATGCTCGAGCGCGTATTGCGGAGCGTCCAGTGGGCGGACGAGATCGTCGTCGTCGACAGCGGCAGTACGGACCGGACCCCGGAGATCGCGCGCCGGTACACCGAGCATTTTCACGTGCGGCCGTACGAAGGTCATGGTCTGCAGCGAGCGCGGACCCTGGAACTATCCAGAGGGGAGTGGCTTCTCTACGTCGACGCCGACGAGGTGGTGACGGAGTCGCTGCGGGACTCGATTCTGAGCGCTGTGGCCGACCCGGCGGAGGCCGTCGCCTTCCGGATGCAGCTTCACACCTGGTTCTTCGGTCGGTGGATCGGCCGCCGGGGCTGGCGCAAGGAGTGGAAGGTGAGGCTCTTCCATCGGGAACACGGCAGATTCGATCCGCGGCCGATTCATGAGGGCGTCCTCGTCGACGGGCGGGTCGATACGCTGAAGGGCGCGCTCCTGCACTATCCGTATCGAGACATCGGGCACCTCGCGGAGAAAGCGAACCGCTACTCGACCGCGATGGCGGACGCCCGGGCAGCCAGCGGTCGCGGCAGCTCGGCGGCGATGGCAGTCCTACGCGGGGCTGGCCGCTTCATCCGCGACTATTTATTCGGTGGCGACTTCCTCTATGGCGCACCCGGCCTCATCCGCTCGACAGCTAACGGATACTACACCTTTCTGAAGTACGCGAAGCTCTGGGAGCGCTCGCGAAACCGTGAGGGTCCGCCGCATCCGGATCAGACTGGCGCCACCACGAGGACCGCCGAACGCGTCCATCACCCGCCCTTCCGGCGATCGTGATTCGAGGAGAGCCGTGCGCAGGCTGAAGCATGCACTGAAGTGGCTGCTTACACCCCTGAGCGTGCGCATCCGGGGCGGACCGCTCGCGGGGTACCGCTGGTCCGCCGCCACTGGTTCCAGGTTTGTCACCGGCACCTACGAGCCCTCCAAGACGCGGGCCTATCTGGACCACCTCCGACCCGGCGAGACGGTCGTGGACGTCGGGGCTCACGTCGGCTACTACGCGATTCTGGCGGCCAAATTGGTGGGGCCGGAGGGGCGGGTAGTGGCGTTCGAGCCTCGCCCGCTCAACCTGCGTTTCCTTCGTCTGCATCTGCGGCTCAACGGCGTCGCGAACGTTGAGCTCCATGAAGCCGGCGTCGCGGCGAGTTCGGGCCGCAGCGCCTTCGATACGCGGACCGGGACCGGGACCGGCAGACTCGCGGCGGACGGCGATCTCGACGTTCGCACCATTTCCCTCGATGAGCTCTATCAGGGAGGCGAGCTCGTCAGGGTGGACTTCCTGAAGATCGATGTCGAGGGTGGCGAGATGGAGGTGCTCCGCGGCGCGCATACGCTGATTCGGGAGACGATGCCCTCCATCCTGGTGGCCACCCACGGCGACGACCTTCACAGGGCCGTGACCGAACTACTCGATGAGCTGGGGTACTCCCAGCGCGTCCTCGACGCCCAGGGCCGTAGCGGCGACACCGAGATCCTGGCCATTCCTCCGAGCAGGCTCTAGCTTCCTCTACCCTTTCAACCTCGGATCGGCCTCATGATGAAGACCGCTCGCAGATGGCTCGCTGCCCCCCTGCTCCTCGGGTCACTCGGCGCGTGCGCTCCCGCGCTCGGCGGGGCGGGGCCCGGTGCACTGACGCCTCTGGGCTCGGAGATCGACTCCATCTTCGACGACCCGGAATTCGCCCACGCGCACTGGGGTGTGCTCTTCCGATCGCTCGAGACGGGCGAGACGATATATTCCCGCAACGCCGAGCGGCTTTTTCTCCCCGCCTCCAACATGAAGTTGATCACGGGTGCTGCTGGCCTCGAAACGCTCGGTCCCGAGTACCGCTACCGCACCACGATCTCGATGGGCGGCCCGATCGCGGACGGCGCCGTGGACGGACCCCTCATCGTAACCGGTACGGGAGACCCGACGTTCAGCGGCCGGTTCCTAGAGGACCCGCGCGAGATATTCCGCGCCTGGGCGGACAGCCTCCGGGCACAGGGTGTCACGCGCATCGCGGGTGGTGTGATCGGCGTGGACACCGCCTTCTCGGATCCGACGCTCGGACAAGGCTGGATGTGGGATGACCTCGCCGGCAGCTCCTCTGCCGAGTTCGGTGCGCTCCAATTCAATCATGGGATCGTCAGGCTGGAGATCTTCCCGAGTCAGACCGTTCTCCAACCAGCCGTGGTGGTCCTCGACCCCCCGACGCAGTTCGTCCGGATCATCAACGACACGCGCACCATGCCCGCCGGCAGCGAGACCAACCTGCGGGTAACACGGGACGACGCCGGTTCGGCGATCATCATCCGAGGCGAGATCGCCGCGGACGACGACGGCTTCGGCCGCACGGTCGCCATTCGGAATCCCGCGCTGTACCTCGCCTCGATCGTGCGGGAAACGCTTCGCGAGAGCGGTATCTCCGTCGAAGGACCGGCGATCCACTACCCGGCAGTCGGAATCGACGCACCGATGATTCGAGAGGCAGTGCCCCTCTTTTACCACTACTCACCGCCACTTCGGGAGATTCTGGCAGGTATGATGAAGCCGAGTCAGAACCAGATCGCGGAAACGCTGCTGCGGACGGTAGGGCGCGAGGCGAGGGGTGATGGCTCGGCGAGTGCCGCGCGCGAAGTGATCGACAGCCTCTTCGTAGCGTGGGAGTTCGAGCATACCCGCGCCCGCATCGCCGATGGCTCGGGCCTCTCTCGCTACGACCACCTCTCGCCCGCCCTGCTGGTCGAGCTACTGGAGCGTATGGACCGCAGTACCCTCCGTGAAGACTGGATCGCCTCGCTCCCCATCGCTGGGAGGGACGGGACGCTCGAGTCGCGCATGGAGGAGCCTCCGCTCGTCGAACAGGTCCGCGCAAAGACCGGAACGTTGAGCGGGGTCCGGGCTCTTTCGGGCTACCTCACCACCCAGAGCGGCGAGCGCATCGCCTTCTCGACCATGGTGAACGGCAGTCTTCTCGGATCCTCAGCGGCCGACCGGGTGGTCGAAGCGGCGCTGGAGCGGATCGCGGTGAGCCGGTAGGCCTCGTCCCGAGCGGAGGACGACGGCGGAGGCTCGAGGGGACGGCGGAATCCTTCTATTCTCCGTCCAGCTCCCGGCGTCGGATGCCCAGCTTCCCCCCCGCCTGGCGATCGGCGCGCAGAGACGGATTAGCCGCCAGTATTTCCAGTTCGTCCGCCTCGATGTCGGTTAGCCGCTGCATCTTCCCGTTGAGGCGACCGAGCAGGATGCGAGCTGCTCTCAGATCGTGGTTGCTCTCGATCAGCATGAGGGCGATGTCGCCAGCTCCCCAGAGGAAGGCCGCGAATACCACCAGACGGGTCGCTTCGACCAGCAACGTCGGGATGGCTTCACTGCCTAGCTGCACGATTCCGATCACGACCTCGCCGATCAGCAGCAGGATCAGGAAAACGCTCAGCACCTTGAAGAGCCTCGCGATGTAGCGCAGTCCCTCGTGCGGCTCGAGATCCTCGTCCCTGACGGTCGCGAACGTAGGCGGCTCCGCCCTCCGCTCCGTTTCCCGGCGATCGATCCCGACCGCGCTGTCGGCGTCCCCGGCACCAGGCTCGGGGTTGCCGTCGTACTCAGTCTTGTCCGCCATTCTCGCTCCCTGGGTCTGTGCGTGCCTGCGGTTCACCAGCGGGCCCGATTGCCCCGCGTGTCGATGTGTACCATCCCGCAGTGCGAGCCCGGAACCGGCGAATAGATGCCGATCCCGCCGATCAGATGCGGATAATCGCGCTCCACCTGCTCCGCCGCCTCGACGATGACCCTCGCGTCCGCAACGGTGGCTCGCCCATCTCCGGTCAGGTCGTCCATGCAGGCATCCCCGTCATTGTCGATGGCGATATCCGCAGCATCGCCGTACATGTGGCGCGACAACGCACCACGTCCCTGCGGATCCCCTCCAGCCCGGTTGTACCATGGCGTCCGAAAACCGCTGATGACGAACACGTTCTCGACGGGGTGACCCCGCCGTTCGAGCTCCTGTAGCGTCAGCTCGAGCTTGTCGAGAAGCCGCGGCGACAGGACGACATACTTCGGCCAGACGCCCTCCTGCCCTTTGGTCAGGAAGTCCTTCAACTGGAAATGCGTCGACACGTACGTGTCCATATTTTCTGGTGTGACTTCCACGAATCCTCCCGGCGGCGCGTACGCCCCCTGCTCCCGCGGCCACTCACCAATCCGGTAATCGCCGATGCGCCCCTCTCGTAACGCCGTCGACGGAAGCAGCGTCACCACGCTCAGGCGGGGGACCTGCTGTACCGCGCCTCGAAGCTGCACCAGCAGATTCCAGATACCCGCGCGATCGGGCGGCTCGCCCTCCGGTGGCGATACAAGCACCGAATCGCCATCCTCACCCGCCCCCGCGTACGTCACCGCGACTTCGCCCGGAAGGGCGTCGGGCATCACCAGCGTGTCGCCCGGTTCCTGAAAGACGACCCGCAACTCCCCACTGGCACCACGGACTTCCTCCCAGTCGATGAGTCGCTCCATCAACGCGTTCAGCGCGAACGTCGCGTCCGTCGGGGCACCCGAGGCCAGCGGCGACCCGCCCGCTCCGATCTGGCGGGTCACAGTCGGTGCGTCTCCGCGCTGTATCGCACTGTATGCCGTGTGAATCCAGCCGGCGGTGAAAACCAGAAGCAGCACCGCCAGCGACATGTCCAGCGCTCGCTGCTGGCGCTGCGTCAGTCCCGTACGCTCCCAGAAGGAGCGCGGCTCGTGCCAGACCGGGAACAGGTCGTCATTCGATACGTAAGCCATGATCGGCAAAGCACTTCAATGATTGTGCCGATCGTGGTGCGGCCGCTCACGCCGCCGGCTCGCGAACCCGCGTGTTCGAAGCGTTGACGGAGCCCGAGCGCCTGGACCAGCGGTAAAAACGGCGAGGACTGAGTCGGAGCCGCTTGAGCGCGGGGCTTTCAGATGCGAGTGGCGCGTTCCGGTGGCTTCCGAACGCGACCATGTACAGGAAGGGGTACGCCGTACTGAAGAAGCCGCGGCGGGGGACGTATCGACGGTCTGTCCGCGCGGCGGCCCGCGCGATCCGCTATTAGCGCGGCAGGTCGTCGCCCGGTTGACGCATGGAGACCGGGGGTCCGAGGATCTCTCTCAGAATGATGGCCTTTCGCAGCTCCGTAGCGCCGGAGAGCTGCCCGAAGACACTGGAGACCCCACGCTGCCCGTGTCGCACGTCGCCCGTGGCAAGCCGACGGGGAACCTCGACGCGAGGCCTGGTCGTGCGTGCCGCCGCCTCACGTGGGTCGAGAGGGGCCGCCGGGGCGCGCCGGATGTACCGGGCCTCCTCCACCTCTATTGGTGGTGGTGATGATGGCGCGGCCTCGGCCGGCAGAGGGCGTCGTTCCGGGGGCGCCTCAGGCGACCACGGCTTCGGCTGTTCCCAGGTCGGTGGCTCTTCGGCGGGCTCCGGGTCCCCCGTCACCTCGGCAGGCCAGGGCGCCCATCCCTCGGACCAGCTCGTGTCCGACTCCGCCTGCTGCCTCGGCGGAGCCGGGATGCTCGTGCTCGCCGGCTCCGGCACCTCTCGATATTCGATCTGATCGCCATCCTCGCTCGGCAGGGGCGGCTGTTTGGAGCGGCGCGCCTGCTCGATCGCCTGCTGGACGAGCGGCAGGACGAAGAAGATGACGATCAGGACGATGGTGAACCAATCCATGGATCAGCTCAGTCGGACGTATGCCCGTCGCCGCCGTTGCCGGGGCGTGCGATCGTCTCGCGCATCTCGGTATCGCTCTGGAGATTGCGGTAGCGCGCATAATCCATGATTCCGAGATTGCCGGCGCGGAACGCCTCGGCCATCGCGAGCGGAACCTCCGCCTCGGCCTCGACGACCTTCGCGCGCATCTCCTCGACCCTCGCGCGGTTCTCCTGTTCGACGGCCACGGCCATCGCCCGGCGCTCCTCGGCCTTGGCCTGCGCGATCTGCTTGTCGGCCTCGGCCTGGTCCGTCTGGAGCTCGGCTCCGATGTTCTTCCCGACGTCGACGTCCGCGATGTCGATCGACAAGATCTCGTACGCCGTCCCCGCGTCGAGTCCCTTGTTGAGCACGGCCTTGGAGATCATGTCCGGGTTCTCGAGCACCGCCTTGTGGCCGGCGCTCGAACCGATGGTCGAGACGATCCCCTCGCCGACGCGAGCCAGGATCGTCTCCTCGCCGGCGCCGCCGACGAGCCGGTTGATGTTGGCGCGCACCGTGACACGGGCGATCGCGATCAGCTGAATGCCGTCGCGCGCCATTGCCGCGACACGCGGGGTGCTGATGACCTTCGGGTTCACCGACGTCTCGACCGCCTCCTTGACGTCGCGCCCCGCGAGATCGATCGCCGCGGCCTGCTGGAATCGCAGATCGATGTTCGCCTTGTCGGCCGAGATCAGCGCGGCGACCACGCGGCTCACATCCCCGCCTGCTAGGAAATGCCCTTCGAGCTCATTCACGTTCAGATGCAGCCCGGCCTTCGTCGCCGCGATCAGCGGCAGGACGATCGCCCGTGGCTCGACCCGCCGGAAGCGCATCCCGAAGAGATTCAGGAACGACAGCCGCACGCCCGAGGCGTACGCCGTGATCCACAGCCCGATCGGGATGAAGCGGGCCACGACGATCAGGAGCAGCGCCGCGACGACGATGACGATCAGGGTCCCGCCGTATACGAGGTCTTCCATTATGTGATGTCAGTCGAGTGGGGAGGGGTACTGGACTACCTACGGCTGCCAGTTACCAGTTGTCGGTCGCCAGTTGCCGCCTGCCTGTCATCTGGCAGTGTACGGCTGTTCCGGCTCTCGGTCGAGGGTGGTCGTCGTTGTCGCCGGTCGTTTTACCTCTCTCCTGTTTCCAGACTCCGGTCTCCCGCCGCCTGCGTATCGCCTGCATCCCGACTCCCGTCTCCAGCTTCCCGCTCCTCGCCGTCCTCCGGAGTCTCTCCTGTCTGGAGGCGTCCGCCGCCGTTTGCCACCGGCTCGACCACGTGGCGATATCCTTCCGAGCGCAGGATCCTGACTGGCGTGCCGGATGCGACCCACGGACCATCGGAGACGACGTCGATCTTCTCCGCCCCGACACGTGCGGTTCCCGCCGGTCGAAGGTCCGTGAGGGTGACACCTTCGAGTCCCACCAGCTCGTCCCGGCGCTTGGCCGAAGTGTAGCCGAGCTCCCGCGTCAGCACCTCCCGGTGCAGCAGATTGCGGCCGCGACGGTCCTCCGGCAGGCGGCGGATCAGTTGCCACGCGGCGAACGCCACGAGCAGGAGCGACGCACCGAGCACATTGAGCGCGATCAAGACGTCTCCAGTCGTCGGAAAGCGCCCGACGAGGCTGAGGAAGATACTGGCGACGACGGCCACCAGTCCCAGGACGCCCGCGACCCCGACGCCGGGAATGACGAGCAGCTCGACGAGGATCAGGGTCAGCCCGAGCCCGAGTAGCAGGGCGACCTCCCAGCCGGCGAGGCCGATGATGAAGTGACTGCCGAAGAAGAGGCCCAACGAGGAGAGCCCGGCGAGCCCCGCGAGTCCGAAGGCGGGCGTCTTGATCTCGATCAGCAGACCCAGGAATCCCAGCGAGAGCAGGAAGGGCGCGACGAGCGGATTGGTGAAGAACCTGACGATGCGCTCGGCCCAGTTCGGGCTGGTCTGGACGACCTCCGCGGCTGGGCTGCCGATCGCGACCATCAGGCTTTCCCATTCGGCGGTCTCCTGGGCGTAACCCAGCTCGACGGCCTCCGTCGTGCTCAGGGTCAGCAGATTGCCGGCCTCGACAACGCCGGGGATTTCGATCGACTCGTCGACCATCGCCTCGGCCACCCGAGGATCGAGGCCGCGCGCCTGCGCGAGCGATCTGAAGGCCGAACGCATCGCACTGACCACCTTCTCGCTCGCCGTGGACCCCTCGCCGGTCACTGGCGTGGCGGCACCGATGGTGGCCCCAGGCCGCATGTAGATGTCGTCGGCCGCCATGGCGATGAGAGCGCCGGCGGAGAGCGCGCGTCGATTCACGTAGGCGTAGACCGGAACGGCGGCGTCGCCGATCGCATCGACGATCTGCTCCGCGGCGTCGACCCGCCCGCCCGGGGTATCGATGTCGAGCACGAGCGCGGCGGCACCCGCCCGCTCCGCCTCGTCGAGGGAGCGCTGGATGAAGGGGGCGAGTCCCATCTCGACGACGCCGGTGAGTGGAACCCTGTATACAACAGCGCCGGACGCCGCCGGGGTCGGCGCCTGCTCGGCGGTGGCGGCCGTCTCCTGGGCGGAGGCGTCAGCCCCGGCCCCGGCGGCAAGCGCCTCCGCACCGGCCAGGATCGCGGCCAGTCCGAAGGCCGCGACCGATGCGCGTCGTAAACCCTTCATAACGCCTCTCAAATCAGTGGCAAGGGGCCGGGAGCCGACCGACCCGCCGGGCGTCCAGGCCGGCGAGCTCCACGGCATCCGCCGACCGAATGGCGCGGCCCTGTCGGCCTCAACCCACCCGTAGCAACTTCTCGAGCTCTTCGGGCGACAGCTCGGCAGCGGCTCGCGAGCCCATCTTCCGCCTGCCCCCGGGCTTCGTCCTGCGCGGCGGCGGGGCGACCGCTCCGTCGGTCGTGGCGAGCCCGAAGCCGTAGCCCTCGAGCTCGATCTTCGGCAAGTCGCGACCGATGTGCAACTCGATCGACCGCAGGTCACCAATCTCGCCCGGCGACATGAAGGTGATCGCTTCGCCCGTCTGACCCGCGCGTGCCGTGCGGCCGACGCGATGGACGTAGCTGTCGGGGTCCTGGGGAACGTCGAAGTTCACCACGTGAGAGATCCCCTCGACGTCGAGCCCGCGCTGGGCGACGTCCGTCGCTACGAGCACGCGAACTTCGCCTTCCCGGAACGCGTCGAGCGCCCGGACCCGATCCTTCATCGCGCGATCGCCGTGCATGACCGCCGCCTTGACGTCGGCCTTACGTAGCTGACCGATCAGCTTGTCCGCGCCGAACTTCGTGCGGGTGAACACGATGACGGATTCCATCCCGGGCCGCTCGAGCAACTGGATCAACAGCTCCGCCTTGCGCCGTCCATCAACCGGGTAGACGAACTGCTCGACGCCCTCAGCCGTGGTGGACTGGGGGGCCGCCTCGACCGTGATCGGATCGCGCAGGCTGTCGTAGGCGAGGGACTTGACGTCGTTCGGCAGGGTCGCCGAGAAGAACAGCGTCTGGCGCTGCTCGCGGACGTGCTTGAGGATCTGGTTGATCTGCGGACGGAAGCCCATGTCGAGCATCCGGTCGGCCTCGTCGAGAATGAGGACCTGGATCTCCGAGAGGTCGACGTTGCCGCGCTCCAGGTGATCGATCAGGCGCCCCGGTGTGGCGACCAGCACGTCATAGCCGGCCTTGAGACCGCGGATGTCCTTCTGTACCGACGTGCCGCCGTAGATCACACCGACGAAGAGATCGAGGTACTTGGCATACTCGGCCGACGCTTCCGAGACCTGGATCGCCAGCTCGCGGGTGGGGCAGAGCACAAGGGCCCGCAGGCCGTCGCCGCCGCGCAACTGCTGGAGGGTAGGCAGCATGAACGCCGCCGTCTTACCCGTGCCCGTCTGGGCCCTACCCATCACGTCCTTACCCGCGAGCGCCTCCGGAATCGCCATCGCCTGAATCGGAGTCGCCTCCTCGAAACCGAGCTCCTTCACCGCTCGCAGCAACTCTGGCGCGAGCGACAATTGGTCGAACTTCATCTTTGCCTTTCTACTTTCATCCGTGGCCCGGGCTCTCACTTCCGGGTCCGCTTCAAAGGATCTGGCGGCACTGTTCTCGGCCGCCTGCTAAGCCAGCGGATTTCGCCAGCGGTTTCAGATACACCGGTCCGCGTTTTTTGTTACCGATGCAGTGCGGGCCCCCGCCGACTATCATACGAGGTGAGCGGCGGATGTGCTCGATCGCCATGACCTCCACTTCCCGAGCGACCATCCCGACTTGCAGACTCCTGCTCCGTCGAACTCGATCCGGCGCCTCTGGGACCGCCTGTCGCCGCTGCCCGGAGGCGCCACCCTCTTCAGCTTCCTGATCGGCAGAAAGGCACCATACACCGGCACGATCAGGCCGCGCGTGCGGAAGCTCCGCGAAGGCTACGCGTGCGTTGCGATGACGGACCGACGCCCCGTCCGGAACCACCTCGACTCGATCCACGCGGTGGCACTGCTCAACCTCGCCGAGGTGACGAGCGGGCTCGCGCTTCATTATGGACTTCCCAACCATGCGCGGGCGATTCTGACGGGTTTGGAGATCGAATACCTGAAGAAGGCGCGGGGCCATCTCGTGGCCGAAGCGCGCGCGCCCGTTCCCGCTGCGACCGAGCGGGAAGAGTTGACGCTCATTTGCGAGGTTTTCGACGCGAGTGGAGACGCCGTCGCCCGCGCCCGGGCGGCGTGGCTCGTCGGCCCGAGGGCCGAGGCGGGACGGCCAGCTTAGGAGAGGCCGTTCTGCGCCTCCCGCGGCGTCGATACAGACCGCCGCCGGGCCAGCTTGCATGTCTCTGAAGCGTTCGTTATTGTGGGCGCCGCCCAACTAAAATGTGCAGGATCGGCCCAACTCGAAGGAGCGAGGTGCGTCCCGAATCTTCCGCTTCGCATTCTGATCGGACCTGCCGCGATACAGCGCGATGCGCCCGTCGCGCGGCCTGGGGGAGGCAGAATTGATCACGCAGCGCCCCATCACGCAGGTGCTGGTGCTCGGTGCCGTCGTCTACGCCGTCTGGTTGCTCCTCTCGGGCCACTACGACCCGTTCCTGATGACGGTCGGCTTCGTGTGCACCGTACTGGTCGTATTTTTTGCGCTGCGGATGGAGGTCGTCGACTCCGAGGGCGTTCCCGTCATCCATCTCACCGCCCGGATCTGGACCTATCTCCCCTGGCTCGTCGTTCAGATCTTTCTCTCGAATCTCGCGGTGACCCGGATCATCCTCAGCCCCGGGCTACCCATCAATCCCAAGCTGCTTCGCGTGCGAAGTCTGCAGCGCACGGATCTGGGTCGGGTGATCTTCGCGAACTCCATCACGCTCACGCCCGGGACGGTAACGGTCGCCGTTACCGGTGGCGATCTCCACGTGCACGCGCTCGACGGGGCAGCCGCCGGTGACATGGACGACAACGAGATGAATCGCCGGGTGGCGACGCTCGAAAGGAAGCTGGTCTCGTGATGTTTTTGGTCAGCGCCGTCGCGATTCTCGTCACGATGACGATGGCGATCGTCCGCGGCCTGCTGGGGCCGACGGTGTACGACCGCGCCCTCGCCGTGAACATGTTCGGAACGGCGACCGTGCTGCTGATCGCCGTCCTGGGCTTTCTGACCGGCCGTCCCGAGTTTCTGGACCTCGCCCTTGTCTATGCGCTTCTCAGCTTCATCGGGACCATCGCGATTCTGAAGTTCGTCGCCTACGGAGATCTCGCGAGCGTTCGCGACGAGGATCTCGAGGAGGAACAGTGGACCTGGTGATCGACGGGCTCAGCTGGATCTTCCTCGTATCGGGCGCGTTCTTCATGCTGGTCAGCGGCGTGGGCGTGCTTCGCATGCCCGACGTCTTCACGCGGGCTCATGCCGCGGGCGTCAAGGACACGATGGGTGCCGCGCTGACGCTTCTGGGTCTGATTCTCCAGGCGGGGCTGACGCTGGTGACGGTGAAGCTCATCTTCATCTGGCTGTTCCTGTGGTTCACCTCCCCCGTAGCCAGTCACTCGGTCGCCCGGGCCGCGGTTCTGGGTGGGATCCGACCGATCCTCGGCAGAAACGGCGCCTCCGGCAGCGATGGGGAAGCCGGCACCGCACCCGGCGCTCCGGAGGCGACGGCACCATGACCGAAGTCATCGACATCGCGCTACTGGCACTGCTCGTCGTCACCGGCCTGGCGATGCTCAGGCTGCGCAACCTCTTCGGCGTCATCATCCTGTCTGGCATCTACAGCCTGCTCTCGGCCGGTCTGTTCGTGACCATGGACGCGCCCGACGTGGCGTTCACCGAATCTGCGGTGGGTGTGGGAATCGCGACGGTCCTGTTCCTCGGCGCGCTGGCCCTCGTCGGTCATGAGGAACGCCCGCCCCAGCGCTCGCGGGTCCTCCCACTCATCGTCGTGATCGGCACCGGAGGGATCCTCATGTACGGGATGACCGATGTGCCTCCGTTCGGTGATCCCGATAACCCGGCCCAGCAACACGTGGTGCCGCGGTACATTCAGCAGCAGCCGGAAGAGGTGGGGGTCGACAACATGGTCGGCGCCGTGCTCGCCAGTTATCGCGGCTACGACACGATGGGAGAGACGGCGGTCATCTTCGCGGCGGGGGTCGGCGTGCTGATCCTCCTCGCGGGCCGCCGTCGCCGCGCGGACGAACCGGAAGGCGGGCAGGATGACCACTAACGTCATCCTGCGGATCGCGACCAAAGTACTGATCCCGAACATTCTGATCTTCGGGCTCTACGTCCATTTCCATGGCGACTACGGGCCCGGCGGCGGCTTCCAGGCGGGGGTCATCGTGGGCGCGGGGTTCATCCTGTACGCGCTCGTCTACGGTTTGGAGAACACCACCCGCGTGCTGCCGCCGACGGTCGTTCACATCTGCATGGCGGCGGGCGTTCTGATCTTCGCAGGCACCGGCGTCGTGAGCCTCCTGCTCGGCGGGGCCTATCTGGAATACAACGTCCTCGCGCACGATGCGATCCACGGCCAGCACCGCGGCATCCTGTGGGTGGAGCTGGGCGTCATCGCGACCGTGTTCGGCACCATGGTCTCCATCTTCTACGCGGTGGCCGGCCGCAAAGGGATGGATTGATGGATTTCATCCTCGGCCACTACAACTACTGGGTCGTCGTCTTCCTGATGATGCTCGGTTTCTACATCGTCATCTCCCGCGCCAACATGGTGAAGGTGCTGGTCGGACTCAGCGTCTTCCAGACCTCGGTCTTCATCTTCTACATCTCGCTCGGTAAGGTACGCGGCGGGACCGCTCCGATTCTGATGGAAGGGGCGACACTCTATGCCAACCCACTCACGTCAGTCCTCATCCTGACCGCGATCGTGGTGAGCATCGCCACGACGGCACTCGGCCTCGCGATCGTCATACGCATCAAGGAAGCGTACGGGACCGTGGAGGAGGAAGAGATCGACGCCATCGAACGCGCCGAGGTCGAAGCGCCGGAAACCCGCTGGTCATGACCGCACATCTGCCGGTTCTTCAGGTCGTCATACCGCTGATGGCTGCGGCGCTCTGCGCGCCGCTCCGCTGGCCGCGCATCGCGTGGGGGCTTGCCGTCCTCGTCTCTTGGACGGCCTTCGGTATCGCGATCGCTCTTCTCGCGCAGGTCCTGGACGCCGGAACCATCAGCTACGAGATCGGCGGATGGGCGGCGCCGTGGGGCATCGAATACCGGGTCGACCTCGTCAACGCGTTCGTCTTGCTGATCGTCGCGGGCGTCGGTGCGGTGGTGGCGCCGTACGCGCGCGACAGCATCGAGAGCGAGGTCGCACCCGGACTGATCCCGCTGTTCTACGCGGCCTACCTGCTCTGCCTGGCCGGGCTGCTCGGCATCGCGATCACCGGCGACCTGTTCAACGTCTTCGTCTTCCTCGAGATCTCGTCGCTCTCGACCTATACGATGGTCGCGATGGGGCGGGATCGACGCGCGCTGACGGCGGCGTTCCGGTACCTGGTGATGGGCAGCATCGGCGCGACGTTCATCGTCATCGGAATCGGTCTACTGTATTCCGTAACCGGAACGCTGAACATGGCCGACCTGGCGATGCGGCTGCCCGATGTCGACGCAACTCGGGCGGTGCCGGTCGCGTTCGGCTTCCTCGCGGTCGGGATCAGCCTGAAGCTTGCGCTCTTCCCGCTGCACCTCTGGCTGCCGAACGCCTATGCGTTCGCCCCCTCGGCGGCGACGGCTTTCATCGCGGCGACATCGACGAAGGTCGCCGTCTACATGCTACTGCGGGTCTTCTTCACCATCTTCGGTGCGGACGTCTCGTTCGGCACGATGCGGCTGGATTACATCCTGATGCCGCTGGCGCTGGTCGCGATCGTCAGTATGTCGCTGGTGGCGATCTTCCAGCAGAACGTCAAACGGATGCTGGCTTATTCGAGCCTCGCGCAGGTCGGCTACATGATCCTGGGGATCAGCGTCGGCTCGGCGACCGGTCTGACGGCCGGCATCGTCCACCTCTTCAACCACGCGCTGATGAAGAGCGCGCTCTTCCTCGCGCTCGGATGCGTCGTCTACCGCATCGGCTCGGTCCACCTCAGCCAACTGGCCGGCCTCGGCCGTCAGATGCCGTGGACGATGGCCGCCTTCTCGCTCGGCGGTCTGAGCCTGATCGGCGTTCCGTTGACCGTCGGGTTCATCAGCAAGTGGTACCTGATCGTATCGGTCCTCGAGGTGGGCTGGTGGCCCGTTGCGGTGCTGATCGTGTTCTCGTCGCTGCTCGCCGTCGTCTACATCTGGCGCGTGGTCGAGGCCGCGTACTTCCTACCCGCCCCTGAAGGTCGGGGCGTGATTCGCGAAGCGCCGCTCTCGCTGCTCATCCCCACCTGGACGTTGATCCTGGCGAATCTCTACTTCGGCATCGACGCGACGCTCACGGCGGGCGTCGCTGGCCGGGCTGCCGCGGCCCTGCTGGGGATCGGATCATGAGCCTGGAGACGCTGCTCCCCCTGGCATTGGCGATACCGGCGCTCGGGGCCGTGCTCATCGCGCTGACGGGCCGGAGTCCGAACCTGCGCGAGGGGGTCACGTTCGCCGCCGGCGCGGTACTGCTGCTCCTGATCGGCTCGCTGACGCTTCAGGTCGTCTCGGGCGCCCGTCCCGAATTCACGCTGGTCGAGCTCGTTCCAGGGCTGAGCCTGCACCTCGCGGTCGAACCGCTCGGGATGCTGTTCGCCCTCGTCGCAGCACTGCTCTGGCCGGTGAACTCGCTCTACTCCGTCGGTTACATGCGGGGGAACGGCGAGGGGCACCAGACGCGCTACTACATCTGCTTCGCGATCGCCATCTCGAGCGTGATGGGAATCGCCTTCGCCGGCAACCTGCTGACGCTCTTCGTCTTCTACGAGGTCCTCACGCTCTCGACCTATCCGCTGGTGACGCACCACGGAACCGAGAAGGCGATGAAGGCCGGCAGGGTGTACCTGGGCATCCTGATCAGCACGTCGATCGGCCTGCTGTTGCTGGCGATCGGCTGGACCTGGGTCGCGGCGGGTACGCTGGACTTCGCGCAGGGGGGCATCCTGGCGGGGAATCTCGGCGGGCCGGCTCTGGCGCTGCTGCTCGCCCTCTACGTGTTCGGCATCGGGAAGGCGGCGGTGATGCCGGTCCACCGGTGGCTGCCGGCCGCGATGGTCGCGCCGACTCCGGTCAGCGCACTTCTGCATGCCGTCGCGGTGGTGAAGGCCGGCGTCTTCTCGGTGGTGAAGGTGGTGGTCTACGTCTTCGGCATCGACCTGCTCGCCGCGGAGACCGCGACCCACTGGTTGCTGTACGCCGCGAGCTTCACCGTGGTGGCCGCGTCGATCGTGGCGCTCAAGATCGGGATGGAACGCGGAAATCTGAAGCGACTGCTCGCCTACTCGACGATCGGGCAGCTCTCCTACGTGGTCCTCGCCGCGGCCATTCTCGCGCCGCTATCCGCTGTGGGGGCGGCGCTACATATCATTGCACACGCCTTCGGGAAGATCACGCTCTTCTTCGCGGCCGGATCCATCTATACGGCGGCGCACAAGACCGAAATCGGCCAGATGGACGGGATCGGGAGGAAGATGCCCTGGACGATGGGGGCGTTCGCGATCGGGACCATCTCCATGGTCGGGCTGCCGCCGACCGGCGGATTTCTCAGCAAGTGGTACATGCTGATGGGCGCTTTCCAGTCCGAGCAGCTATTCGCGGTGGGCATCCTCGTCGGAAGCACGCTGCTGAACGCCGCCTATTTCGGCCCCATCGTCTTCTCCGCGTTCCTTCGCTCGCCGGCGGAAAGCGCAGAGGGTGATGGTCACGAGCACGACCACGGCGAGGCGCCGCTGCCGATCGTGATCGCAACCGTGACTACCGCTACGCTGACGCTCTTGCTGTTCTTCTTTCCCGACGTTCCGGTCGCGTTGGCCGAACAGATGGTCGGCGGCGTTCTCGGAGGTGCTCCATGAACCAGCGCGACGTCCGGGCGGAACCTGATCACTGGCTGGTCCGGCCCGGCACGATCCGGATCCTGTGGATCGTGTTCATCGCCATCCTCATTCTCACCGTAGTGCCGGACTTCGTGGTCCATCAGCACGAGGAGTTCGGAATCGAGGCGACCTTCGGATTCTACGCCTGGTATGGTTTCATCACCTGCGTGGCGATGGTGGTGATCGCAAAACTGCTGGGGTTCCTGATCAAGCGTAAGGACACGTACTATGGCGATTAGTGGTCTTCCACCGGGCCTCGTTCTGATCGTCGGCGCGTTTCTGATCCCTGCGTTGCGCGGTCGGGCGCGCGACGCGCTGGTGCTGGGGCTACCCCTCCTCACGCTCGCCCTGGTCTGGACGATTCCCGACGGCGTACAGCTCCAGGCAGACTTTCTCGGGTACTCCCTCGAGCCCGTCCGTGGGTCGACCGTCGGCCGGCTCTTCGCCACGGTCTTCAGCATCATGAGCTTCGCGGGGGCCATCTACGCGCTGCGGCAGGCGCGTGCGCTGGAGTTGGTGGCCGCGTTCGTCTACGCCGGCAGCGCCATCGGCGTCACCTTCGCGGGCGACCTGATCACCCTGTTCGTCTTCTGGGAGATCATGGCGCTCGGTTCCACGGTGGTGATCTGGGCCGCGGGGACGGAATCGGCTTACCAGGCGAGCATGCGTTACCTGCTCGTCCACCTGTTGGGCGGCGTGCTGCTCATGTTCGGGATCGCTGCGCACGTGGGGAGCACGGGCTCCGCCGCGTTCGGCCCGATGGAGCTGAACAGCATCGGGACGTGGTTCATCCTGGCGGGTTTCCTCATCAACGCTGGCGCGCCACCGCTCTCGGCGTGGATTGCGGACGCCTATCCGGAGGCCAGCCCGAGCGGCGCGGTCTTCCTCTCCGCGTTCACCACCAAGACGGCCGTGTACACGCTCCTCGTGGCGTTCGCCGGCGCCAGCATCCTGGTGCCGATCGGTCTCTACATGGCGCTCTACGGCATCTTCTACGCACTGATGGAGAACGATGCCCGTCGCATTCTGGCGTACAGCATCGTGAACCAGGTCGGCTTCATGGTGACCGGGATCGGCATCGGGACCACGCTGGCGCTCAACGGCGTCGCCGCCCATGCGTTCGCCCACATCATCTACAAGGGCCTGCTCTTCATGGCGGCCGGCGGCGTTCTGTTCCGAACGGGGAAGCGACTCTGCACGGACCTCGGCGGGCTGTTCCGGACGATGCCCTGGACGGCCTTATTCGGAACCGTTGGCGCAATCGCAATCTCCTCGTTCCCGTTCACGTCCGGATTCGTCTCCAAGTCGATGATCAACCAGGCGGCCGCCTATGAGAATATGGTGATCGTATGGTTCCTGCTCACGGCCGCCTCCGCCGGCGTCTTCCTCCACGCCGGCATCAAGTTCCCGTGGTTCGTCTTCTTCCAGAAGGACTCCGGGCTGCGACCGCCCGAGTCGCCCCGGAACATGCAGGCGGCCATGGCGTTCTTCGCCTTCCTCTGCATCTTCCTCGGCGTCTATCCCGCCCCGCTCTACGCGATGCTTCCGTATCCTGTCGAGTACGTGCCCTACACGGTCGAGCATCTCGTGAGCCAGTTCCAGCTCCTGCTCTTCGCCGGTCTCGCCTTCTTCGTCATGCTTCCCATGATGAGGCGCACCACGACCCTGACGCTCGATTGGGACTGGTCGTACCGCCGCTTCGGACCGCGTGTCGCCGCCACGCTCACGGCCTATGGCGCCCCGGCATGGAACCAACTCCTGAGCGCGCCGCGAAACCGCTTCCGCGCCGTCGTCGGCGGACTATTCAGGACGCACGGCCCTCACGGACCGCTCGCCCGGAGCTGGCCGATCGGCAGTATGGTCTTCTGGGTCGGCGTGATGCTCGGCGCGTACCTGATCCTCGCGCTCGTGTAAGGCAGCGCTCCGGGCAGGCGAGCTGCAGGTCTCTCACCGCTCTCATGCGGCCAATCAATCCTTGCGATGGCGCGCGAGCGAGCGTATACTCAACTTCAGCAGCTTGCCTTCGGATCCCCTCCCGCTCGACCGCGACGCTCGATCCCTGTCGCAAAGAAGCTGGACCTGTCCCATGCTCGGCCTTTGGGTTATGGACTCTTCGACCGTCCTCCTAATCGACAGTGATGACGACAGCATCGCCATCTACTCGCTGATCCTGCGCCATCATGGATACGCCGTGCTGATGGCGCACGATCCCGAGGCGGGGCTGCGGATGGCGTTCGAGAACCGGCCGCAGCTCGTCATCGCGGAGGTTTTTCTACCGTCGCGTGGGGGCATGCAGCTGATCGACCGGATCAGGGAAGACCAGCGGACGGCGGAAATACCTGTGATCATCCTGGATTCGATGCCCTCCTTCTGGGAGGAGCTGCCGGACTCCGCCGGTCGACTCCGGCGGTTGACGAAGCCGTGCGAGCCAAGCAGGCTGCTCGCCGAAGTACGCCGGCTGCTGGACCCCGCCGTTCGGATGGACCAGTAGTTCGGCTGTAGGCGGTGAGACGAAAGCGCCGGAACTCGCGAGGGGTTCCGGCGCTTCTGAGTTCTGGAGGGGTTCCGGCTGCACCGGACAAGTCAGGCGACGAACGCTCCGCGCAGCACGGTGACCGCCTGACCACCGAGGGCGACACGATCGCGATCGACTCTCGTCCGAATGGTCCCGCCGCGTTCGGACACCTGATAGCCCATCAGGTCGTTCCGCCCCAGCCGCCCCGCCCAGTAGGGCCCGAGGGTGCAGTGGGCGGATCCTGTTGCGGGATCCTCCGGCACCCCGGCACGCGGGGCGAAGAAGCGGGAGACGAAATCGAACCTCTCGGAGATGGCCGGACTGGTGACGATTACGCCGCGCGGAGCCATTCCGGAGAGGAGGCTGAACTCTGGCTGGATCGTGCGGATGGTCTTCTCGTCCGCGAGCTCGACGAGGAGATCGTAGCGACTCCGGCCCACCCACACCGGCTCGGCACGGAGCGCCCGGGCGAGGTTCTCGGGCGGGTCGGCGGCCTCGGCGCCCGTAGCCGGGAAATCCATCTCGATCCAGCCGTCTTCGAGCTTGCGGGCGGTGAGAAGTCCGCTCCTGGTGTGAAAGTGCGCGATCTGGTCGGCCGGCAGATGGCCGTCCTCCCAGAGCACATGAGCGCTTGCCAGGGTCGCGTGGCCGCAGAGCTCCACCTCGGTACTCGGGGTGAACCAGCGGAGGTCGAACCCGTCGCTGTGCGGGATCAGAAAGGCGGTCTCCGAGAGGTTCATCTCTCTCGCGATGTCCTGAAGTTGCCAATCGGCGGGCGGCTCCTCGAGAATGCAGACCGCTGCAGGATTCCCCGTGAAGGGGCGGTTGGTGAACGCGTCGACCTGAACGAACTCTATCGGCATGACTCTGCGGTACGAGGTGAGGCGGCTGGGGTCACACGGTGGGCACCGCCGATTCGGAGGCGTTCTGGATACTCCCGTCCGGATTCAGCTCCAGCTCCTGGACCAGCTTGTCGCGTTCTGCCTGGATGAGGGCGCGGACGCCGTCACGCAGCTTCGGAAGATCGCCGATCGTCAGATGGTCCGTCGAGACTGGCTCGAGCACGCGGACCTCGGCGCGCGCCCTTCCGAAGAGTAGAGATTCGGTCCGCATTGCGCTACGCGTTCCGGCAACCGCCATCGGCAGGATCGGAACACCTTCCTCGATTGCCAGCCGGAAGGCTCCGTCCTTGAAGGGTAGGAGCGCCCCTGTTCTGGAGCGCGTCCCTTCGGGAAAGATCATGACTGAGACGCGGCGATGAAGGCGGTCCCGGCACTCCTCGATCGCCTGAGCGCGGCTGGAGCGGACCGACCGCGCCACGGGTATATCGCCCGCCATGCGCATCATCCAGCCCATCACCGGGATCTTGAAGATGGCGTCCTTGGAGAGCCACTTCATCTCCCAGGGAAGGTGACTGATCAGGAAGATGTCCGCGAGCGACTCATGATTGGAGACGGCGACGTAAGGCCGGCGAGGATCGTCGGGCCGGAAGCCGGAAGTCCGAAAGGACCAAAGCGGGTTCAGGGCGACCGCGGCCATGGCCCCCCTGCGGAACCAGCGGCCGACGGCGTAGCGGCCCGGATCGCGCCAGGCGGTCAAGGCGAATGCGGCCATCAGCACGAACAGCAGCAGAATGCCGACCACTACCGTCGTCACCCAGATCCAGACCGAGAGAATTCTCTGTACCACGTTCAAGCAGTCGCCACGCGATCGTCAAAAAAGCACTGAGCAGGCAAGCGGTGGACCTGCTTCAGATCCGCTCGATGAACACATCGAACACCCCACCGCATACGGCCGGACTCCAGGAAAACAGATCTTCAGTGAGATCGACGCGGACCGTCTGCGGCACACCGGTCTCGAAGACCTCGTTGGCAGCCTCGATCACCTGGCCTTCGCCGCACCCGCCGCCGACCGTACCGGTGAGGCATCGGTCCAGCTCGATGAGCATACGACTGCCGACGCCCCGCGGCGTCGAACCTTTGGCCGAGATGATCGTCGCGAGTACGGCCGGGCGGTCCTCGCCCGCAGCAGCGACGGCGGCATTGAACACGGTGTGCGTTTCAGTCATCGAGACTTCACTCCTCCTTCTCGTCGTTCGTATTCCCGGTCCGTTCAGCGGCGCCGATCCAGCGTTGCATCACCCGTGTACTATCGCGCAGCGACGCACCGGTTCCCCCCCGGCGCACCCGGATCAGCTCGGCCGCGATCGATATCGCCAGCTCTTCCGGTGTCTCGGCCTCGATGTCCAGGCCGATCGGCGCGAAGATCCGCTCCAGGCCGTCGCGGGGGATGCCCTCCCGGTGTAGCTGCTCCAGCGCCGCGCGCACGCGGCGCTGACTACCCACCATCCCAATATACGCGAGATCCGCCCCTCGCATCAGCACGTCCCGCAGCGCGTCGTAATCGTACTTGTGGCCGCGCGTGACGAGAACGAGGTGCGTTCCGCGACCGAGCTGTACCTCGCGGAAGGGATCGCTGAAATCGGCCCTGACGAGGCGCGTCGCCTCCGGGAATCGCTCCTGCGTCGCGAACCCCGGTCGGTCGTCCAGCACGACGACCCGGTAGCCGAGCATCGCCCCCACCCGGCAGAGAGGCCGGGCGATGTGGCCCGCGCCGACGATTACGAGCTCGTCGGGCGGGTGATGCGGCTCCACGAAAATGGTCACGGCGCCAGTCTCATCCGCGATCGCGGTGGTCGATTGGGCGCGCGACCGCAGGGCCTCCCGAGCGGCCCGGATGGCCTCAGCGTCGACATCGGGCGATCCCAGCGTCCCGGCTGTCCGATCCTCCCAGACGACCATGCGCTCTCCGGCGGGGACCCGCGGCGATCCGCTGGCGACCACGACGACTTCCGCCGCCGGCGCACCGCCCGCGAGCGCCTCGACCACATGGCGGGCAGCATCCGCCGCTCTCACTGCGGGCGCCCCCGGAGCCGGCGGTAATCCGCTGGGGTATCGACATCCAGCAGAACGCCGCGGTTTTCGACCGGCAACTCTGTAAGCTGCTTCTCGTAGCGCCGGATGAGCGTTCGCGCCCCCTCGGGGAGGTCACCGTCCATCAGCTCCGGCAGGATAGTTCGGCCGAACAGGATCGGGTGACCACGCCGCCCCCCGAAGGTCGGGACGACGAGCGGAGCCCCCGTAGCCGCGGTCTCGATGAGGGCCGCGACGAGCGATGGCGTCGCGCCGGGCGAATCCACGGGCGCCATGAGTACACCATGGAGGTCAGAGGGCAGTCGTCGCACCGCCGCGCGGAGCGAATCCACCTGATCGGAATCGCGGTCGGGGTTTGTCGCGGTATCGGCTCCCAGCTCCCGGGCGTGCTGTGCGATGGCCCGCGCGTCCGGATCCGCCTCAGGTCCCGTGACGACCATAACGGGTTGGCAACCGCCCTCCCGAAAGGCCTGCACGAGCCGGGCGAGGAAGGTCGATCCCTCGAAGGTGAGCAGCGCCTTGGGCGAGCCCATGCGGGTCGAGCGACCAGCGGCGAGAACGACGCCTGCCACCGATGTGGGAGTCAGCGGCAAGTATGACACGGTGAAGGAATGAGGTCAAGCGAAGGCACGGCGGCTCCTGAGCTGCCCGAACGCGGGCGGAAACCAAGCCGTGAATCGGGAGGGATCCTCGTTCAGCTCACGCTCGATGTCGTCGGGTGCCGTCCAGCGCCAGGCCTCGACTTCGACCGCGTCCGGAGTGGGCATGGCGTCTATGCGGCCGACAAAGACGTGATCGAGCTCGTGCTCGCACAGGCCGTCCTCCAGTTCGGCCCGGTAGACGAAGCTGAAAGCGAACTCGAGGGCCGTCGCCAACCCCAATTCCTCGCCGAGACGCCGGGTCGCCGCGTCCTCCGGTCGCTCGCCCGGACGCGGGTGGCTACAGCACGCGTTCGACCAGAGGCCGCCGGAGTGGTACTTTCCCGACGCGCGCCGTTGCAGCAGCATCTCGCCGCCGGAGTTGAGAAGGAAGACGGAGATCGCGCGGTGGAGCTTGCCAGTGACGTGCGCCTCCAGCTTGGGCGCCGTCCCGATCTCCACGTCGGCTTCGTCCACGAGGACGACTCGTTCTTCCATCGGCAGTGAACCCTTCGGAATACGGTGACGGAGTACACGAGGAGAATAAGAGTGACCGGGGCACGCTGCCAGCCCGGAGCCGTCGGTACGAGCATGGCCGGTGCGGAGCCGGGCCCCGTCCGGGTCCCTTCCGAAGCCGTAAGCGGCTGTAGTGGCTGGCCAGGATCGTGCATGAAGAAAGGCACCCATGAACGATATACCACTACCCCGCCGGGAGGCACTTCGCCGACTCGTGGCGCTCGCCGCGACCGCCGCGGTACCCGCCCCCCTCGCAGGATGCCGCGATACGCCGGCACCCGAGGAGACCGAAGCGCCCGCCGCGCCGCCGGAGCCCACGCTGGAGGTGCCGGAAGCCAGCACGGAGGATCGCGCCAGGCTCCTGGGCTGGGTCGAGACGCTGCGCTCAGAGCCGGTCGGTGAGCGGTCGAGCGCTTTCCGACTGGCAGCCGCCAGAGTCGGGGAGCTGGCAATCGGAACCCCGTACGAGGGATTCACGCTCGAGGCGTACCTGCGGGCCGGCGGAAGTCCCACGCGAACGGAACCCCTCACCCTCGATCTCACGAAGTTCGACTGCGTCAGCCTCGTCGAGAGCTGCATCGCGATCGCCAGAATCGCGCGCAGCGACGAGCCGCCCACCTGGGAGGCCTTTGCGCGGGAGATGGAGCGGATGAGGTATCGAGGGGGCGATCGCGACGGCTACGTCTCGCGGCTGCACTACTTCAGCGAGTGGCTCGCCGACAACGAGTCCCGCGGCCTCGTCGAACGGCGGGGTCGGCAGCTCGGCGGCGTCCCCGACGATCGGCCGCTCCGCTTCATGTCGGAGCATCCCGACGCTTACCCGGCCCTCTCTTCCCCGGAGGTTCTCGAAGAGATCGCCCAGACCGAGCGCGAGCTCGACGATCTGACCCGCTGGGTCGTGCCCACCGAGCAGATCCCCCAGGCCGACCCGCAGATCCAGACGGGAGACATCCTGGCGTTCGCGACTTCGATCGCGGGTCTGGACGTGAGCCATGCCGCCTTCGCCTACCGCGATTCGAACGACGTGCTTCGTGTGCTCCACGCGCCTCTCTCGGGCGGCGTGGTGGAGATCACGGACGCGACGCTTCCGGAGTACGTCGCCGCCATCAACCAGGCGACCGGAATTCTGGTAGCCCGGCCTCTCGACGCATAAGCGGCCCGCCTCCAGGCTCGCTCTAATCCAACCAGTGCTCTCAAACCTCCTGCTCTTTGCCATCGGGCTCGTCGGCCTCTACTTCGGGGCCGAGTGGCTCGTGGGTGGAGCGGCGCGGATCGCGGCGGGCCTGGGCGTCAGCTCCTTCGTCGTGGGGCTGACGCTCGTCTCATTCGGCACCTCCGCGCCGGAGCTGGTGGTGAGCGGGCTTGCTTCGTATCGGGGAAACGGGTCACTGGCAATCGGGAACGTGCTGGGGTCGAACGTCGCCAACATCGCCCTGATTCTTGGCATTTCCGCCCTGATCTCGGCGATCGCCGTACATCGCAAGCTCGTCGTCCGCGACGTCCCACTCATGATCGGCTTGGCCGTGCTCGTGCCGATCTTCGGCTGGTCCGGGTCGATCTCGCGGGTCGAGGGAGGGATTCTGCTGACGATCTTCGTCGCGTACATCGCCCATCTCGCGATCGACGCGCGACGGGAATCCGCCCTCCCAGGCCTGCCCGACCAGCCCGGCGCGGCGCCTGAGACTTCGAACCTCAAGCTGGACGCCGTCGTTGCCGTCATCGGCCTCCTCGTGCTCGCCGGCGGCGCGCAGGTTCTCGTCGTCTCGGCGATCGATATCGCCATCGCCCTCGACGTTCCGGAGGTCGTGATCGGCCTGACGCTCGTCGCATTCGGCACGTCGCTCCCCGAACTGGCTGCCTCCGTGAGCGCCTCTCGCAGGGGAGACGGTCAGATCGTCATTGGCAACGTGGTGGGGTCCAACATCTTCAATGTGGCGTTGGTCGTCGGGATCGCGGCGCTGGTGCGCCCGCTGCCGGTCTCGGAAGCGGTTATGCGGGTAGATGCGCCGATCGTGATCGGTCTGAGCCTCATCCTGCTTCCGGTGCTACTCCGCACGCGGCGCGTATACCGCTGGGAAGGTGGGCTGCTCTGCGCCGGTTACGCAGGCTTCATCTTCTGGACGGTCCTGTGACCGCGCCGCGTGCGGAACGGGTATCGCCGACCTACGGCTCCGTCGACTCCACGTCGATGTCGGGGACCTCGACGACCTGCGTATCCGTGGACACGTCGACATCCGCCGGATCGACGTCGATTTCCGGCATCTCGCCGCCGGTGACGTCCACGTCCGGTGGCGATCCGCTCTCCTCCACATCCGCGGTACAACCGGCGATGACCGCCGCCACGGCGAGTGAGAGCCAGAATGAAGTGATGCGTCGCATATTTTCCCCCGTTAAATGTGTGAGACCCCGTGACTTCCGGGCAGACGGGGCGGGAGGGAGGCAACTCCTGTGCCCGATGCGGGTTGGGGTCGGTCGATGACGCTTCCGCGGCAATTGATACTGGGTCATCGGGGAGCGCCACTCGAGGCCGCCGAGAACACGCTGCGATCCCTGGCTCTGGCGGTCGAGCGGGGGGCGGACGGGGTCGAGCTCGACGTGCGACGGAGCCGTGACGGCGTCCCCGTCGTCATTCATGACGATTCACTCGAACGAACCATGGGCGTCGGGAATGCGGTATCGCGTCTCGACTGGCCGGCGATTCAGCGGTTGACCGCCGCCCGTGTCCCGTCGCTCGCCCAGGTCGCGGCCTGGGCGGCTGCGAGCGGGGCATGGTTGAACGTAGAACTGAAGGCTGGGGGATTCGAGGACATCGTGATCGAGGCACTCGCGAACACCGGGGTGCTTGGTCGAACCATAATCTCGTCGTTCGACCCCTACGCCGTGCGCCGCGCGGGCGACATCGATCCGGCCGTGCGGCGATTTCTCCTCGCGCGGGCGTGGGACGCGAGCGCCGAGCGCGACCTCGAAGCGTCGGACGCCGTCGGTGTGTGCCTGGGCGTGGACGCCGCTACCGGCCCCGTCCTCGAGCACCTCAGCGCGCGGAAGCTGCCCGTCATCGTCTGGACGGTCAATGACGCCGACCGACTCCGTGAGCTTCTGGAGGGAGGCGTGGCCGGTATCATCTCTGACGACCCCGCGATGGCGGCGGGCATCCGGGCGAGGACGTCCCGAACGAATGTCGACTGACAGGGTGACGAGGGCATCGCAAAGCGTGGCTCACAGCTTGCCACCGGCGCGGACGCTCTACAGAGAACGACCAATTGCCGACCTCGCCGTCCCGAACCGCACCTGGAACGGAGCTGACTGAATGCTCGAGTTCGCACTCGCCATCGCATTTCTGCTGCAAGTGCCCGCCGATACGGCCTCTATCTTCGACAGTCCGGAGACGGAAGCCCTGGTCGTCCGCGCGATCGCCAACCTGGGCGAGGTGCCCTCCGACCTTCAGGATTACCGGGCACAGGTTCAGACGACGATGCAGCTGTCCATCGCGTCCGATACGCTGGGTGTGGCGGACCTCCCCGCGACGGTCGACGAACTCGTCTCGTCCGTGCGATGGGCGCGGTCGGGGCATCTCCGGCAAGAGGTAATCGGCCACCGCATGCGGGTACTCGTACCGCTGCCGTATACCCTAGCGACGATATTCGAGACACCCTGGGTGATTCCCCACCTCTACGGCATCCGCATCTACGCGCCGCTCGGCAGCCGGGCGGCGGTGAATCCCTTCGGTGCGAGCGGCCCGCGCTACTATCAGTATCAGGCGGGCGACACGCTCAGGGTCCGTCTCCCGGACGAGCTACTCACGCTCGTCCCGATATCCATCCGGCCCAGGCACGCACCAGGGGATACGGACGAACAGCTCGTGATCGGGACGTTCTACCTCGACGCCAGCAGGGCGGCCGTCGCCCGCGCCCGCATGGGGTTCGCTGGCCGCGAACGCCTCCTGCCGCGGTCGTTCGGCCAGGTGCAGACCTTCCTCGAGCTCGAGAACGGACTGTGGGAGGGTCGCTTCTGGCTCCCGTTCAGGCAGCGGCGCGACATCCTGTTCGAATCGAGCCTCCTCGGCGGCGCGGTCACCGCCCGGGTCGTGAATCGCTTCCTCGATCTGGACATGAACACCGGCTGGCAGCCATCCGGTGATCTGGTTCAGCTCGATTGGAACCTCGGCGACCCGGACGCCGCTTTCGCCGACTGGCGCGGCCCGATCGGCGACGAGGAGTCGGAGCTCGCGATCGGTGACTTCGCGGATCTACAGCTCGCCACCAGCGCGGGCGCCGCCTCGCCTGGGTCCGTGCGGGCTCACGTGCATTATGATCGGGGTAGTCACCTCTTCCGCTACAACAGGGTGGAAGGGGCATTCGTCGGACTCGGCGGACGGCTCATCCCTGCGGATCCCCGGCGTGATCGATGGGAGCTGTACGCGACCGGGGGATGGGCGATCTCGGAGGGTACCGCGCGAGGGGAGATCGCGTTCAAGCAGGGGACTGCCGTCGCGCCGACCGCGACCGGCGGGCCGGATTGGGGCTTCGAAGCCGCCGCCTACCGGCGGCTCCGGGACATCCAGCCCTTCCGGCCGACCTTCATGTGGGACTGGTTCTACACGCTGCCCGCCGTCCTGTGGGGAGCGGACCCGCGCGATTACTACGACGCGACCGGGGCCGAGCTGTCGGGAATAGTACGGCAGGGACGCTGGAGCGGTCGGACGACGCTACGATTGGAGCGGCACGACTCGGTGACCGTGAATACGCAGCGATTTCTGTTCGGTACGGCAGCGGAGTTCGAGCCGCTGGCGGGAGTTCGCACGGGAGACCTCCTGGCCGTCGAGGCAGGCGGGCAGTACTCGCTGGGGCCGGGTGCCTTCGGAATCGGAAACAGCCTCCTCGCCAGGGTGGAGACCGAGGTGGGGATGGCGGATTTCTCCTACCGACGCGCCACGGGGCTCGTGAGCATCCGATACGCCCTGGGCCCGCTCACGCTCGCCGCTCGCGCCGACGGCGGACACGCCTGGGGCGCCACACCCCCGCAGAAGCTCTTCCGGTTCGGGTCCGTCGAGGGGCTACGAGGGTTCGAGCCGAACGAGTTCGGCGGCTCGACCGCGCTGCTCGGTCGCGCGCGATTCCTCATTGGCCTGCCGCCCCGATCCGCCCGCCCCCTGGCTCGCGCCGGCCTGTTCCTCGTCCCCCCGCTCCGACCCAATCTGGTGCTGCTCGGGGAGACCGGCTGGACCGATGTAACAAACGACCTTGCGGATGATCTCGCCCGACTCGGCGCCAGACCCACCGACGGCTTCCGCAGCTCGGTCGGTCTGGGCATCAGCTTCTTCGACGACGCCGTCACCGTCGAGCGCCTGCGGCCGCTCGACGAGGAGCGGGCCGCGACATGGTATGTGGGATTGACGTATTGGTATTGAACGAAGCTATCGGCTATCGGCTATCAGCTATCAGCTCGACCGCCCGGCAAGATGACAGAGGATGTTTCGCCGAGA
>JBBDRL010000085.1:0-22963 GCA_040905505.1 Gemmatimonadota bacterium
GGATGACGTTTGAGGCCGGGGACGACGCTTGAGGCCGGGGATGACGTCTAAGAGCGGGGATGACGCTTGAGGCCGGGGATGACGTCTAAGAGCGGGGATGACGTTTTACGCCGCGGGCGATCTCTACAATTTCTCAGCCTCGGCGCGCGCGAGGGTTAGGAGCGCTTCGCGCTCGTTGAGGGCCGGCTCATCCGTTACGCGCTCGAGAAGCTGCTGCAGGATCACGCCGTAGAGAGGTCCGGGAGTGATCCCGATCGCCCGCAGATCGTCCCCGCTGATCGCCAGGTCGGAGACCGCGAGCGGGACGGGCGACCTGGCCACCGTCCGGGCCCGCCGCCACAGAATCAGCACTTCGGATTCGAAGCGGCCCGTCGCTGGCTGAGCGCGGCAGATTGCAAGGAGTAGCCTGAACATCGCGCGCAGGTGGTCGCGGCCGACGCGTCTGACCCATCGCCGAATGTCGGGGTCCGGCGCATCCGCCGATGGTAGTGAGGCATGCTGCGCGATGAGGTGCGTGACGGTGTCGATATCCGCGTTCGAGCAGCGGAGGCGTCGCAGGACCGTGCGAGCTGCCGCCGCCGCCGCCGCCGCGCGATGGCCGGGATCAGCCATCGCGCCCTCACCACCCTCGCCTGTCCCGTCGCCCCCGCCGATCGGGGCGGTCAAGTGCAGCAGCGCGGCAAGCCGCACGCGGGGGTGCGCTGGGGAGACTGCATCGACAGCCCGCATGAGGAAGTCCCATCCGGTTCCGTCCAGGTCGTCACCGCGTGCGACAAGGCATGCCGCGAGCTCCGGGTACAGCGCGACGAGCACGCCAGATCGCTCGTAGAGGCGCAGCGTCGCGGAAGCCTCCCGCTGAAGAGACAATACCTTCCAGAGCTCCTCCCGGACCCGCTCCGCCGAGAGGTTGCCGAGCTTGTCGGCCGATGCCGAGACCGCCCGTTCCGTCGCCTCCTCGATTCGTAGGTGGAAGCGTCCGGCGAATCGAAGTGCGCGGAGCACCCGCAGCCGATCCTCTGCGAAGCGCAGCTCGGGATCTCCCACCGTCCGTAGGATCCGATCCTCCAGGTCTCGCATCCCGCCGTGCGGATCCCGTACCTCGTGCGTCAGCGGGTGCCAGGCGACCGCATTGATCGTGAAGTCGCGCCGCGCCAGATCTTCCTCCAGACGATCGGCGAATACCACCCGCGCCTTCCGGCCGAACGTCTCGACGTCTCGGCGGTAGGTCGTCACTTCGTACATCCGGCCGCTGCGCCCGATCACTCCGACTGTGCCATGCTCGATTCCGATCGGGACCGTCCGGCGAAACGCACGGCGGACGTCGGCAGGGCGGGCGGACGTCGTCAGGTCCCAGTCCTCCGGCGCGCTTCCGCTCAGAGCGTCGCGCACCGCCCCTCCGACGGCCCAGGCCTCGAACCCCGCCTCCTCGAGCACACCAGCCAGCCAGGGGACTTCAGCCGGCGCACTGAGGTCGACGTAGCGAGCATCGTCGCTCATCTGTCCTTCCCGGGGTCCCGACCGTGTTGGCGGCGAGGCCCAATGAGGTTATTTTCCAACAGGATATCATCTCCTCGCACAAACATCTGATGAAGCTTCTCGAATACCTCGGCCGCTCGTCGGCCGTGCCTGATTTCCGCGCGGCGATCGAACAGTTCCTGGCGTCCGGCAGGCCGTCCGAGAGGGTGGCGTTCGGAGGTCGTTCGCCCATCATCAAGGTCGAGCGGACCCTGACGAAGCTTCTGGAGGCCTATGCCGATCTGCCGATCGAGAGCGTCGAGATCGCGGGGCGTTCCGGCTGTGAGTTCTTCCGGGGCGAGGCGGTGGTCCGAACCGCGGACGCGGAACGCCGGATCCGGTTCGACTGGGATTGCAAGTGGAAGGCGCAGGCGCTCGGTTGGACCGACTACTTCGGCTTTCCCGACCAGACGCGGGCCGCTCGCGAATTCGGGCACGACTGCTTTCGAGGCTGGGAAGAGCAAACGGTCGACCAGTTGGCGGAGGCTTAGGCGTTGATCGCTCAGGCCATCGTCCACTTACCGCCGAGTTCATCCGCGTGATGTTCTTCGGTGGAGAGGATCTCCTCGAGAAGCCCTCGAGTCGCGGGGTCGAGATCACGTCGTAACAGGGTCCGGTAGCGCTCGATCTCCGCGGCCTCGCATTCGCGGATCGTCTGCCGCCACTCGTCGAGCGATGAGAGCACGGGGCGAACGCCCGAGAGATCCACGGGTCGCTCTCCCAGCTCGAGCACCCTCGCAGTAAGTCGCGACAGGTGGTGCTGCTCGTCGGCATGCAGATCGTGGAAGCGCTGGGCGAGATCCGGCTTCCCATCGGACTCGGCACGCGCCGCCAGACCGCGGTAGAGGAGCGCCTGTTCCTTCTCCGCTCGACGTGCGGGTTCGAGGAGTGCCGCCGCCCCGCTTCCGGCGGCATCGTCATGTCCGGCGCTCATTCCGCCACTCCCGCCAGACGGCCACCCGCGCCCCAGCGCCGGGCGAACTCCACGAGACGCGACGGCTCCGTCTCCGCCTGCGCTTCGAAAGCGTGGGTGAAAAGTGCGTCCGCCGCCAGGAGTGGCAGGGCGTCCTCACGGCCGCCCGATCCGATCAGAACCGAGCGATAGAGCGTGAGCGCCGCGCTGGCGAGCGTATCGGGGACGGACTGCCCCACGTCCACGGCCGCCAACGCCGCCGACATCGTCTCGCTGAGGTCCGTAGGTGCCGCGGCAAGTCGGTCGCCGAGCCAACTTCGAGCGTCCATCATCGACCCGCCCTCTCGACGAGCTGTCGCACGATCGGGACGACCTGCGCGAGGGCCTCCTTGATGCGTGAGGCTTCGGGCACGCCGGCCTGCGCCATGTGCGGCCGCCCGCCTCCGCGCCCGCCCGCCACCGCGGCGACTTCCCGGACGACCGTGTCCGCGCGAACGCCCCTCTGAATGAGATCGTCGGTCGCGAACGCGAAGAGTGACGCCTTGTCGTCGAGCTCGGTAGCGAGTACGGCGATACCCGATCCCATCCGCTCCCTTAGGCGGTCCCCGAGCGCCCTCGCCTCGTCGAGGCTCTCCACCTGGATCGAAGCCGCGATCACCTTCGCGCCGTTCGCCGGAAGAGCGTCCGCGAGCAGTCGCTCGACCACGTCGGAACCGCCGGACTGCCGCGCACGCTCCAGCTGCCGCTGGAGATCCTTCTGCTCATCGAGCAGGCTGGAGAGCCGGGAGGTCACATTGTCCTCCTTGGTCCGGAGCAGTTCGGCTAGCTCGTGCAGGGTCGCCCGTTCCTGTCGCGATCGGCGGTAGGCTTCGGTGCCCGTGACCGCCTCGATGCGCCGGACGCCCGCGGCCACCCCCGATTCGGAGACGATCCTGAAGAGCCCGAGCTGCCCGGTGGTGCGAACGTGGGTGCCACCGCAGAGCTCCATCGACACTCCCGGGATATCGATGACGCGCACGACGTCAGAATACTTCTCGCTGAAGAGCGCCATGGCTCCGCGATCGATGGCCTCCCGATAATCCATTTCCCCGACGCACACCTCGCTATTCGCCAGAATCGCCTCGTTGACCAGGTCCTCGACCTGCTCGAGCTGCCCCACCGTCAGTGGTCCGGTATGGGAGAAGTCGAAACGGAGCCGGTCGGGCGCGACGAGCGACCCCTGCTGATGTACGTGCTCGCCGAGCACGCGGCGGAGAGCAGCATGCAACAGGTGCGTTGCGGTATGGTTCCGCTCCGTGTCGCGACGTGGTGGCTCCTCGACGATTGCCGTGACCCGCCCGGGAGAGAACTCCCCATCGACGGGGCCGATCACCGCCACCCGACCGCCCACCCGACGGACGTCCTTCACCGCCAGCGCCCAGCCGTCGCCGTGAACATGACCCGTGTCGGAGACCTGCCCGCCTGCCGCGGCGTAGAACGGGTTCACTCGTAGCTGAAGGGCGACGCCGTCATCCACCGAGCGGAACCCCAGGAGCTCGGTATCGACCCGGTCTCTGGAATACCCGACGAACTCCTGCTGGCCCTCCGCGACCCGCGTCCAGCCGTCGGCGAGAGCATCTTCTCCGGCGCCGATGCCGGAGGCTGCGCGGTCCTCGCGAGACCGGCGCCTCTGCGCCTCCAGCTCGCGCTCGAATCCTTCGATATCCACCGAATAGCCGCGCTCGGCGGCCATCAACTCCGTGAGGTCCACCGGAAAGCCGAACGTGTCGTAAAGGCGGAAGACCTCGGAGCCGGCGATCTCACCGGAATCACCCGGCGGGGCGATCTCGTCGAAACGATCCATCCCTTCATCGATCGTGGACAGGAATCGCTCCTCCTCGGCCCGCGTGGTGCTCAGCAGGTGCTCGCGGCGCTGCGCCAGCTCCGGGTAGGTCGGCGCCATGCGGGTGACGACGGCGTCGACGACCTCGACGAGCGTCGGCTCCCGGCGACCCAGCAACCATGCGTGGCGCACCGCCCGGCGGAGAATGCGGCGCAAGACGTATCCGCGGCCTTCGTTGGAGGGAAAGATCCCATCGGCCAGGAGGAAAGCGGTGGCGCGCGCGTGGTCCGCGAGCACCCGGTAGGCGGCGTCCTCACCGGTGCCGGGGTCGGCCGTCACGCCCACTACCTGCCGAGCGCGCTCGATCAGCGGCGTGAAGAGATCCGTCTCGTAGTTCGATGGGACGCCCTGCATCACTGCCGCGATTCGCTCCAGCCCGGCGCCCGTATCGATCGAGGGTGCCGGCAACGGATGAAGCTCGCCGTCCGCATCCCGGTCGAACTGCATGAAGACGAGGTTCCAGATCTCGAGGAACTCCCCCGCCTCGCCCTTGACCACGAACTCTTCCACCGGAACGTCCGTGCCCCGTTCGCCTTCCGACCGCAGGTCGACATGCACCTCGGAACAGGGCCCGCACGGACCCGTCTCTGCCATCTGCCAGAAGTTGTCGGCGTCCCCGAGACGGAATATTCGCTCGGGCGGAAGCTCCGCGATCTCCTCCCACAGCGCTGCGGCTTCGTCGTCGGAATGGTGAACCGTCGCCCAGAGGCGCTCGCGCGGAATGCCCAGATCCTCGGTCAGGAACTCCCAGGCGAAGCGGATCGCGTCGCGCTTGAAGTAATCCCCGAAGGAGAAATTCCCGAGCATCTCGAAGAATGTATGATGCCTGGCCGTGAAGCCGACCTGCTCCAGGTCGTTGTGCTTCCCGCCCGCACGCACACACTTCTGGGCCGTCGTTGCCCGCGCATACGAGACCTCGGCTTCACCGAGAAAGACCTTCTTGAACTGCACCATTCCCGCGTTGGTGAAGAGCAACGTCGGATCGTCGGCCGGTGCCAGCGAGGAGGATCGCACCACCTCGTGGCCGCGGCTGGCGAAGAAGTCGAGGAATCGGGAACGGATCTCGTCTGCGCGCATCAGAATTTCACTTCTCCGGTACGATGGTGGCCCCGGCGGTATCGCGGTCTCTCACCCTGCGTCGCACGGGCACAGTACGATCGCAGCCCACTGGCGATGGTCGAGGCTATTGAATCGCCCGGGCGATACCGAGGGACGGACGCGGAATGGCGTTGCCAGGTCCTCCGAGGCTTCACCGTGAAGCGAGGGAAGATAACGCGCTGCTCCCTCCCGGCTCAAGCAGGAGTCCGGCCCCTGACTGAAAGGAACGGGCCCCGCACCACCCGAGGTGATGCGGGGCCCGCCGAACAAGGGCCTGGCGATCGAGAGGCGCGGCCGTCCGCTTACTCCTCTGAAGAGTCGTCGTCCTTCCCGGGCGGACCTCCATTCATCCCGAGCTCCGCCTTCACCTTGGCTTCGATCTCCACGGCAACGTCCAGATTCTCCAGGAGGAACGCCTTGGCATTCTCCCTTCCCTGCCCGAGCCGGATTTCGCCGTAGGAGAACCAGGCGCCGGACTTCTGAATCACGTCCGCCTCGACACCCAGATCCACGATGATCCCATAGTGGTCGATCCCGACGTTGAACATGATGTCGAATTCGGCCTGCTTGAACGGAGGGGCGACTTTATTCTTCACCACCTTCACCCGCGTCTTGTTGCCGACCAGTTCGTCGCGATCCTTGATGGACCCGATGCGCCGGATGTCCATCCGCAGACTCGCATAGAACTTGAGCGCACGCCCACCGGTCGTGGTCTCGGGGTTACCGAACATCACGCCGATCTTCTCACGGATCTGATTGGTGAAGACCACGGCCGTCTGAGAACGGTTGATCGATCCCGTCAGTTTCCGCAGCGCCTGGCTCATCAGACGCGCCTGCAGACCGACGTGACTGTCGCCCATCTCCCCCTCGATCTCCGCCCGCGGCACGAGCGCGGCGACCGAATCGATCACCACGATGTCGAGCGCTCCGCTTCGGACGAGCGTCTCGGCGATCTCCAGCGCCTGCTCGCCAGTGTCCGGCTGCGAGACCAGGAGATTGTCGACATCCACGCCGAGCTTGCCGGCGTACTGGATGTCCAGCGCGTGCTCGGCGTCCACGAACGCGGCGATTCCGCCCATCCGTTGCGCGCTCGCAATCGCATGCAGACAGAGCGTCGTCTTACCCGACGACTCGGGACCATAGACCTCCGTGATCCTACCACGCGGAATGCCGCCGACGCCGATTGCCGCATCCAGGTTGATCGCACCCGTCGGAATCGCGGCCACCTGAACCTTCGGCCCGTCGACCCCCATTCGCATGATCGCACCCTTCCCGTGGGCCCTCTCGATCTGAGAAATGGCCACGTTCAGCGCCTTCTTCTTGTCCTCGCTGACCTCTATAGTCATCGTGCGGTCCTCGGGTTGGGTGCGGTTCGACGGCCCGCGGTGTGGGCCGCCAGATGAGGTTGAGAGCGTCGGGCGCGGACCCCGAACAAAGTACGAAGGACCCGCCCCTGTGGCAAGCCGTCCATGCGCAGTTCGCCCGCTGCAGTGGGCGCCCAAACAGCAGACTCGCCCAAGCCTGAGATCCGATCGCTTTCAGGTATATCCCGTTTCGAGCAACTTCGGGACGGACATGTAGGTAATGGCGTGGGAGGAAACCGCGCGGGAGACCTGCGGAGCGACTGGGGCAATCTTACGCGTAGGCGACGGCGGCAGTCAATATTCGAGAATCAGCGCGTGTCCGGACCGTCAAAACACGACCGCCCCCGGAAAACTCCGGAGGCGGTCTGGATCCCACGGGCCGTCTTGAACGTCAGCCGCGCGCCTGCTGGAATCGCTGGTCGACCGCCGACCAGTTGACCACATTCCACCACGCCTTCACGTAGTCCGGCCGGCGGTTCTGATAGTTCAGATAGTACGCGTGCTCCCAGACGTCCAGGCCGAGTACCGGCCTGCGCCCCTCCATGAGGGGGCTGTCCTGGTTGGGCAGGTCGATGATCTCGACGCCACCACTGCCGCCGAGCACCAGCCACGCCCATCCGCTGCCAAACCGCCCGGCCGCCGCCGCGGCGAACTTGTCGCGAAAGGATGCGAAATCGCCGAAGGCCGACCGGATCGCATCACCGATGGCCCCCGTCGGCTCACCGCCGGCATTGGGACCCATGATCTGCCAGAAGAGCGAATGATTCGCATGTCCGCCGCCGTTGTTGCGAACCGCGGTGCGGATATCCTCGGGCACTCGCTGGATGTTGCCGAGGATCTCCTCGAGGCTCTTTCCCTGCCACTCCGAATGCTTCGAGATCGCGTCGTTCAGCTTGCTGACGTACGCGCCGTGGTGCTTCTGGTGATGGATCTCCATCGTGCGCGCGTCGATGTGTGGTTCGAGCGCGTTGTAGGCGTAGGGAAGATCTGGAAGTGAGAACTCTGCCATTAGATACCTCCGTCGAAGCGGATACGAGAAAGGGATGGATCGAGCTTACCGCACCGGGGCGCGGACACCGGCGGTGCGTCCCGCAAGCGATGCGCCTCGGTGCGAGCGCGGGAAGAGGAAATGTAAAGCGCGCCGGATGTTTCACCACCCGGCGCGCTCGACTCCTGCCCGCCGCCGACCTCAGCCGTCGCCGCTCACACGCTGTAATTCGTCCTCCAGCCGCCCGAATCGCCGGCCGACGCTGAGCGCATAACCGAACAGCAGGAGCCAGGTCACCGCAAAGGCGACGAACACGTGCCAGTAAGCGCGCATCGTCCTCGGGAGCGCCGCCCGCTCCGGCAGGCCGGAGCCGATCGGCTGTTCCTGGCCGATCTCCGCGGCCGCCCCTACTTCGGTGGCGGTCGGGGCGCCGGCCTCCTGCGACGCCGCCACGGGAACCGCGGAGAGGAAGGCGAGCAGGACGAGGAAAAGTACGGCAATGCCGGATCGCATCAGCGAAACGCTCCTTCGGCAGAGGTGACGGACGACGTGGTCGGCCGGTAACGCAGCGCGTCGACACGCATCCTCATCCGCTCGAGACCATAGCGGTAGAGGAGCAGGGCGAAGAACGTGAGGGTGAACGCGAGGAGCGAAACGAACAACGTCTCCACGATTGCCGGATCCGCGGTCGGACCCTCGGGCCGCATGATCACCGGCTGCGGGTGTTGGGAGCGAAACCATTGTACGCTGAGGTGGATCAGGGGGATGTCCACCGCGCCCACGACGCCGAGCACCGCCGCAAAGCGCTTCCCCCGCTCCGGATTCTCCGTCGCGTTGCGAATCATGAAGTAAGCGACGTAGATGAGCCACAGGAGCAGTGTCAGTGTCAGACGCGGCTCCCAGACCCACCAGGCGCCCCACGCGAGCTTCCCCCAGATGGGGCCGGTGATCAGCACCGCCGTGGTATAGACCACGCCGAGCTCGGCCGCCGAGATGGCGATGGCGTCGAGGCGATCGTCCTTCAGCCAGAGGTACCCGAGAGAGCAGAGGGCGACCACTCCGAACGCGAGGAACGCGACCCAGGCGGACGGGACGTGCACGTAGAAGATCCGCTGTACGACTCCCATCGTCAGTTCGGTGGGGGCGTAGAAGAAGATCAGATAGAACGCCCAGACCATCGTGGCGGCTGCGAGAATGCTCAGGACAGCGGCCCAGATGCGCATGCTACGGTATGAAGCGGTATCGGTCATCATTCACAGGTAAATGGCCAACTGCGTTCTCTTTACCCCCGCCTTCCCGGTTTCGTTCGAACGATCCTTCACTCCTCGACGACGGTGCCGAAGACGGTCGTGCAGAGGGCGACGAAGATCAGGTCGAACGCGGCCAACATTCGGATGTTGCCCCCGACCTCCGCCAGCGGCCTCCCGATCAGGAGGAGCTGCGTCGCGCCAGCGCCGAAGACCACGATCGGGATGAGCAGCGGGAGCAGGACGATGGGCAGGAGCGTGTCTCCGAGCCGAGTGCTCGCGGCTACGGCACTGAACAGCGTTCCGAGCGCCATGAAGCCGACACAGCCGAGGAACGTCACGAGCGCGAGGCCCGCCGCGGCTCCACCGAGCGAGAGCTGAAAAAACAGCGCATAGACGAGGTAGACGACCACCGCCGCGATGACGAGAAGCGCCAGGTTCGCCAGAAACTTTCCGAAATAGAGGGCGCCTCGACCGATAGGGGTCAACAGTAGCCCCACGAGCGCATCCTGCTCCTGCTCGAGCGTGAAGGACCGCCCGAGGCCGAGCATTCCCGCGAAAAGAATGGTCACCCAGACCATGGCGCCGGCGATCCGGACGGGTCGCACCGTGGGATCGAGCGCGAAGCTGAAGACGATGGCCACGAGCACCGCGAACGTCAGCGTACTGACCAGACGCTCGCGGGAGCGCAGCTCAATCAGCAGATCCTTGTGCGCGATCAGCGCGCTCTGACGGGCGAAGTCCCTCAAACGGTGCCTCCGACGCGCTCGGTGTAGAGGGCCTCGAAGGTGGAGGCGTCCAGTTGCGCGCGCGGTTCGTCCGATACCCAGCGACCCGCGACCTGCACGACCACCCGATCGGCCAGCTCGAGGCCCTGCGAGAGGTTATGCGTCACCAGAACGACCGTCCGGTGGCCGTCACGGAGCTGCTCCAGGACCGCGCGCAGCATGGCCGCCGCATGAGGATCCAGCCCCGTGTATGGCTCGTCCAGGAGTACCATCTCAGGATCGTGGAGGAGGGTGCGGGCCAGCGCGAGCCGCTGCTGCATCCCTCTCGAATAGGTGCGCACCAGGTCCCTACGGCGCCGCGTCAGGCCGACCTGCGAGAGCATTCGATCGATCCGATCATCGAGGTCGCCGAGCTCATAGAGCCGTCCGTAGAATCGCAGGTTTTCGTCTGCCGTGAGCTGCCCGTAGAGGAACGTCTGGTGGGAGAGGACGCCGATCCGCCGGCGGCGGGCATGCTCGTCGTCTGCGTCTCCGCGCGCGAACCGTATCTCGCCGCGCGTGGGGCGAAGTGAGCCGGCGAGCAGCTTGAGGAGGGTTGTCTTTCCGGCGCCGTTTGGGCCGAAGAGCGTGAGGAACTCACCCGATCCGAGGTCGAAATCGACCCCACGGACGGCCGGATGATGTCCATACCACTTCTCGAGCCCCCTGGCCTGGATCAGCGCCTCGGAAGAAGATGACTGGGCGAGGGGGTCCCCGCCGCTCAAGCCAGCCGCGTTCCGCACCCGGCACAGAACCGGCTTCCACCGGGGTTGACGAAACCACACCCATGCGCGGCAACCGGGCTGCGAACTGCGGCCCTTCCGGCCGCCTCGGCGTCGGGCTGAGATGGCGGCAAGGCGTCACCGTCGACGGGACCGAGCACATCGAGCGCCTCACGTTCCAGCCGGCTCCTCATCTCGGCATAGTCCCGGTCATCGAGCTTGCCGGCGGCGTGATCGTATTCGACATCCTTCAGCGCGGCGAGCGCCACGCGTTTACGCGACTCGCTGTTCAGCAGGTCTGCGGAGGTGCGATCGCCGAGTAGCCCCCAGCGGCGGAACACCAGCGGATGAACGACCCAACCAGCCGCGGCCAGTGCCAGCGCCACGGCGAGCAGGACGACCGTCATGCCTCCTCCCCGCCGGACGCCTCCCATTCGCGCAGCGCCGCGGCGATCCGGTCGCGATCGGCGTCGGTGATGCCCCCAACCTCCTCGCCGCCGGGCAACGTCGCATCTTCACGATTGGCTCGCAGCCAGCCGAACACTGCACCGGCGCCCAGCAAGAGCGCGAGCGGCGGGATGAGCCAGGCCAGGAGGCCGCGCCCGGAGCTCTCCGGCACCCCGCGCCACTCCTCGCCGTGGCGCGCGAGCATCCAGTCCATCAGCTCTTCGGACGTCGCACCCTCAGCCGCTAGATCGTAGATGCTGTCCCGCAGGGCCGCGGCCGTCGCACTCGGACAGACTTCCAGCATGAGCCCCGGACAGTAGGGCGACCGAAGCTGCTGGATGGCGCGCTCGGCCTCCTCGGCGTTCGGCCGTGCCTGCCGCTGAGATTCTGCGGCCTCGGGGTGAGCGATGCAGAGCATGAGAAGCGCGCCAGCGACCCGAAGGGATACCGCGAGCGCCGAACGAATTGACGCACGATCCGGCGACTTCATCCTCCACCTCCGACGATCATGCCGTGGCAAGCTCATGCTCCTCTTCGCGCTCGGGTCGGGCCGCGGTGCCCGCCCCATGCCGCCCCTCCGCGGGGATCCGGCCCCTGGGCTCGCTCGGCCACAGCGCGACGAGCGTCCCCAGCGCCATGATCACGCCGCCCATCCAGATCCACGGTACGAGCGGATTGATGAGAATCCGGAGCGTCGCCGCTGGCGTCGGATTGGTCCCCTGCGCGATCCCGGCCATATCGTCGATCCCCGCCAGAATGAGGTAGAGGTCCTCGTTCCAGACCCGCCGTATCCCGACCTCCGTGTTGATCTCCTGGCGTTGATTGAAGCTCCGCTGCATCGGCGTCATGATGCCCGCCGGCTCGCCATTCTTCTCGACCTCCATGGAGGCGGCGAAAGTATAGCCGTTCGTGTGCTCGTAGAACGACATCCCCTGATAGGTCAGCCGGTACACGTCACCGAACGGAGAGCGGATCTCGGTGCTCTCACCCGGAAGCATACCGCCGACCTCCTTCTCGACCTCGTATGCCGCGCCAGCGAACCCCATGAACATTACGACCAGCCCGGCGTGCACCACGTATCCCCCGTAACGCCTGCGATTCCGCCCGATCATGTGCACGAACGCCAGGGCGACCCCCTCCCGCTCGATCACCGCCCGCGCCCGCGTCCCCTTCATGAACTCCACCACGATGGTCGTCATGGTGAACGCGCCGAGCGAAAACGTCAGCAGCACCTGGATGTGTCGGACGCCACTCGCCCAGAACGCCGCCGCCGTGACCAGGCCGACGATCACGGGCCAGGTGAAGTTGCGCTGCAGATTGCGCCGGCTCGCCTTGCGCCACGCGATCACCGGGCCGACGCCCATCAGCCCCAGCAGGATCAGCCCGATCGGGATCGTCACCCGATTGAAGAAGGGCGGGCCGACGGCGATCTTCTGCCCCAGAAATCCTTCGGATATCAGCGGGAAGATGGTGCCCCAGAGGATCGCGAACATGGCCGCGACGAAGAGCAGATTGTTCCCGATGAAGGCGGCCTCCCTGGACAGGAACGAATCCATGTGCGCATCCGGCATCAGCTGATCGCGGCGCCAGTAGACGAGCGCGGCGGACAGGACGATTCCGAACGACATGAACCCGAGGAAGATGTACGCGATGGGGAGGTTCTGGGCGAACGTGTGCACCGACTCGATCAACCCGGATCGTGTGAGGAATGTGGCGAAGATGCAGAGCAGGAAGGTGCCGAGCACGAGCAGCATGTTCCACAGCTTCAACATCCCACGCTTTTCCTGGAGCATCACCGAGTGGACGAACGCGGTCGCGGTGAGCCAGGGGAGCAGAGACGCGTTCTCGACCGGATCCCAGAACCAGTAGCCGCCCCAGCCGAGCTCCACATAGGCCCACATCATCCCGAAGATGATCCCGTTCGTCAGGAAGAACCAGGAGAGGATGGTCCAGCGGCGCGTCGTCGTGATCCACCGCGTGTCCAGCCTGCCGGTGAGCAGGGCGGCCACCCCGAACGCGAAGGGGATGGTGAAGGCGGTAAAGCCCAGGTAGAGCGTCGGTGGATGAATCGTCATCCAGTAGTTCTGCAGCTGCGGATTGAGCCCGCGCCCGTCAGCCGGCGCGAACGGCAGCAGCGTGAACGGATTCGAAACGCTGACGATGACGATGAGGAAGAACGAGAGGACGACCAGCAGCGTTCCCGCCACATACGGCATGAGCTCTCGGTTCTTGCTGCGGTTCTGCAGGATCGTGAGACTGGAGAAGAACGAGAGGAGAAGCGCCCAGAAGACGAGTGAGCCCGTCTGCCCCGCCCACAGGCCCGAGATCTTGTAGAACGTGGAGAGATCGCGGTTCGAGTACCCGGCGACGTACTGGTACTGGAACTCGTCGCCCAGGAACGCTGCGATCAGGGCGAGCGACGCAATCACCAGGAGGACGAAGACGGCGACCACCGACCGTTCGCCCGAGAGCGCGAGATCACCGCGCCGCGTGCGCCCCCCAATGAAAGCAGCGCCCGCTCCCCAAACCGAGAGAACGAGCGCGACCCAGAGAGCGATCTCTCCGATCTGCGTCACGACAGATAATCCTCCGGCGCCGCCTCGTAGCGCGAGCCGCATTTGGTGAGGAGCGTCGTCGCCTCGAACACCCCCGCCTGCGTGAACCGGCCCTCGACGACGACGTCGCCGCCTTCCTCGAAGGTCTCCGGAAGCGGGCCCTGGTAAGCGACCGGGAACTGCGCGGTGCCGCCCTCGATGTCGAGCACGTCGAAGCGTAGCTCGAGCGTGCGCTGATCGAAGCTCGCCGTGCCTGGCACCACCCTCCCGCCGACCTTCACACCCATGTCGTGGTAGCCTGGATCAGCAGCCACTTGGGCCATCAACTCGGTGGGCGTGTGGTAGTAGACCATCGAGTCCCTCATGCCAGTGACCATGAGGTAGCCGATAAGCCCCACCAGGAGCGCCCCACCCAGCATAAACTTCCGCTGCTTCTTCAAACTTTCCTCCGATTGCGAAGGTTCACTGCACAGAGTTTCGAATATACAGCGTCGAACGGGTCCGTCAAAGCCGGAGATCGTCGCAGCTAGCCCGGCCGCTCTCACCACGTCTCGCTCTGTCCGGGCCGCCAGCGACCCTCCAGATCCACGCTCGCGGCCAGTTGACAGCACCCCCGGTCACAAAGTATCTTGACGAAGGGACGACAGACCCCGGCGCCGTGGCGCTTATGATTCTCCAGAGACCCGTTCTTCCAGCGGTCGGCGCCTCCAAAGACCGTCATTTCAAGGATCGACGCTTCACTGCTGGCCCATGAATGCCGACGCCGTGACTGCATTGCTCCTTCAGCCGCATTTCGTAGCGTCCATCATCGTCTGAGAACGGGAACCGCGGACAAGGTGCCTGCCGAACAGTCGCAACGCACAATCCTTACAGGAATTACACCCCGAGGACTGCCATAGGTCCGGCGTCGTCCCGTCGGGGTGTTTCGCGCTTGCGTTCGGCTCACCCGCTCCCCATTCCTGTTTTTCACACTGCCCCTCCGCGAAGCCGATTCGGTTCGCCTGCATCGGGGCGCATCGCTCCTCTTCTGCCGGTACGGTGCCCGGCTGCGGAGGTTTGAACGCCGGGGTTTCGGGGTCACGTCTCGTAGGGTCTGAGTTCCCGGCGAGCCGCACCAGCCCTTGGTAATCCTTTCAACGGGGATCGCACCATGGAACAACTCGACCTCAGATCGCAGGTGACTCGATCTGTCTCCAGGCGCACCTTCATCAAAGGTGTGGTCGCCGCGGGGGCTACAGTCTCGACCGGAGCGTACCTGTTCCGAAGCACGAACGCGGCGCAGGCAGCATCCGCACAGGGTGCGGTCGAGCGCCTCGTCACGCTTCGCATCAACGGCCAGGAGCGCCGGGTGGACGTGATGAAGCAGGAGACGCTCGCGACCACGCTGCGCTACAAGCTCGGGCTGACCGGCACGAAGATCGGTTGTGATCGGGCCGACTGCGGCGCCTGCACGGTGCTCGTCGACGGCGTGCCCAAGTACGGCTGCTCACTCCTGACCCATCAGGTGCGCGGCGCCGAAGTAACGACCATCGAGGGACTTGCCGATGGGGACCAACTCCATCCGGTGCAGCAGGCCGTCGTGGACGAAGCCGGTTTCCAGTGCGCCTTCTGCGCGCCAGGGTTCATCATGGCGATGGTGGGAACGCTGCAGGAGAACCCCTCGCCGACCCGCGAGGAGATGGCCCATTCGTTGTCCGGGAATCTGTGCCGATGCGCCGACTACCCGAAGATTCTCAACTCTGCGATGCGGGCCGCAGAGTACATGCGAAGCGCTTAGGAGGAGCACGTGGCCGATTTCAACCTGATTGGACAGAGCTTCGGACCGCAGGACCTGGTCGCCAAGATCACCGGTCGTGCAAAGTATGCCGAGGACTTTCGTGCCGAAGGAATGTTGTTCACGAAGCTACTCGTGAGCCCGATGCCGCACGCCCGAGTGCGTAGCATCGATTACAGCGAGGCGCTCCGGCTTCCCGGTGTGGTAGCCGTCCTGACCGCCGACGAGGTACCGCAGGAAGACCACCCCTTCGAGCCCTGCCTCACGAACGAGCCGCTCTACGAGGGCGAACCGATCCTCGCCGTCGCGGCGGTCGACGAGACGACGGCGGCCGACGCGATCGAGCTGATCAGGGTGGACCTGGAACCCCTGCCGTTCGCGCTCAACCCGCTCGACTCATTGCGACCCGGCGGGCCGAATGCGACGCTGATGGGCAACGTCTATCAGGAGCGTGAGGTTGTCGAGCTGAAGTGGCCGCAGGAGGTCTTCGACGCCGCCAACGAGCCGGACCAGATGCCGCTCGGCGAGGCGAACGACGAATGGGAGTACGGCGATCTCGAGGCGGGCTTCGCGAACGCCGATTACATCATGGAGGAGACGCTCTGCTGCCAGTCCGTGACGCACCATCCGATGGAGCCACGGACGGCGATGGCCTACTGGCAGAACGGCAAGCTCTACATGCATTCGTCCGTGCAGAGCGTAGCGCAATCGCGGCGCGGCATTGCTGATCGCTTGGGATTGGAGCTGGACGACGTCATCCTGATCTCCGAATACTGCGGTGGCGGCTTCGGCAGTAAGATCCGCGGCAGCGTCACCGAGGTCATCCCGGCGCTCCTGGCGCGGAAGACGGGCCGACCGGTCATGATGCGGATCACCAGGGCGGAGGAGACCGCCATCGGCCGCGGCCGGCCCGGCATGCTGGGCTGGGCACGGATGGGCTTCCGCAACGACGGCCGCATGACGGCCCTCGATCTCTTCCTGGTTCAGGACAACGGCCCGTACAGCCGCCAGGGCGACTCGGGCACCAGCGGCGACGTCGCCGCGCTGGCCTACACGCCCGAAAGCATGCGCTTCCGGACCGTGCGAGTACTGACCAATACGCCGCCGCGGGCTGCGCAGCGCGGGCCCGGCGGCGTGCAAATCGTTTCCATGCTGGAGCCGATGGTGGATCGCGCGGCGCGGCAGATCGGAGTCGATCGGCTGCAGGTCCGGCTAGTGAACGCTCCGAACGCCGAGACGCAGTTCGGGCGTGGCAGTTACGAGCTGACGAGCTGCTTCGCGGGTGAAGCGCTCAGTCGTGGCGCGGAGCTCTTCAACTGGTCCGAGCGGTCGCAGCGTAGCGGCCAGCGAAACGGTAGCAAGGTCCGTGGCGTCGGCATCGCGCTGAGCCCTTATTACGGTGGTACGAGTGGTTGGGACGGCCTTGTGGTCATCCGGCCCGACGGCAAGCTCTACATCCACCAGGGCGTCGGCAACCTCGGGACGCACTCGTGCATCGACACGGCGAAGGCCGCCGCCGAGGTGCTGAACGCGGACTGGGCAAACTGCGAGGTGGTCTTCGGAAACACCTCGAGGCATCTTCCGCACAGCTCCTCGCAGTCCGGCAGTCAGACGACGCACGCACACACCCGAGCCAACTGGGTCGTCGGGCAGGCGGCGAAGGGGCTGCTCCAGGAGCTCGCGGCGCTCGAGCTCGGTGGCTCCCCGTCGGACTACGACGTCAGCGGCGGCCGGGTTCACCGGATCGGCGCGCCGGGCACCGGTCTCACCTTCGCGCAGGCAGCGGAGCGTGCGATCGCGCGTGGCGGAAAGTTCGACGGGCACGAGCTGCCGGAGGACATCAACGACATGACGAGGACTTCGGCGACGGCGCTCGCCGGGCAGGGCCTCGTGGCGGCAGCCAAGGACAACCTTCCCCACACCGCCCGGACGTATTCGTTCGTCGCGACGTTCATCGAGGTCGAAGTCGACGTCGAGACGGGCGCGTTCGAGATCATCGACGTCACGTCGGTCGCCGATTGCGGTACCGTGCTGAACCCGAGGAGCCTCGCCGCGCAGGCGAACGGCGGTGTGATCCAGGGTATCGGCATCGCCCGCAGCTTCAAGTGGGCAATCGATCCGACCTGGGGGGTCCATCTCTCGAAGCGGATCGAGGCGACCAAGCCGCCGGCCATGTTGGACGTTCCCACCACCCTGACATTCGAGGCTGTGGATCTGCCGGATCCGCAGAATCCGGTGGGATCGAAGGGGATCGGCGAACCGCCCGTTGGGGCCGGTGCTGGCGCGCTCCTCTGTGCGGTCGAGGATGCGCTCGGCGGGCTTGCTCCGTCGCACCAGCCGGTCACGCCGGACAAGATCCTGAGCATCGTTGAGAGCGGCAGCCTGGGATGGAGCCGCCTCGAAACCCACGTCTGAGCCGAAGGAGCGAGCAATGGCGGTTATTCACGACATGATGCCAGCGTACGAGCTCTTCCAGCCAACTGATGTGGAAGGGGCGATCGCGCTGCTGAACGAACACGGTGATGGCGCTCGCGTCCTCGCCGGCGGGATGGACACCTGGGATTGGCTGAAGGATCGCGCCAAGCGGATCACCGCGCTCATCGATCTGGCCGGGATCGAGGAGTTGAGGGAAATCCGTGCGACGCCGGACGGCGTCGATATCGGTGCGCTGGTACCGCTCACCCAGGTCGAGCGGCATTCTCAGATCGTGCAGAACTACTCGGTCCTGGCCGACTCGGCCCGGCACGTAGCCACACCGCAGATCCGGAATCAGGGGACGCTCGGCGGGAACGTGTCTCAGGATACCCGCTGCTCGTACTACCGCAGCGGCTGGCCCTGTTATCGGGCTGGTGGGAACGTCTGCTACGCGAACACCCCCACCTCTCTGAACCGCGAGCACGCGATTCTCGGGGCGGATCGCTGCGTTGCGGTGAGCCCGTCGGACACGGCGCCGGCTCTGATCGCGCTGGATGCGAAGATGGTCGTGCAGAACCGCCGGGGTGAGCGCGAGATCGACGCGGCCAACTACTTCATCGGACCGGGTACGGACATCGAGCGGATGACGGTTCTGAAGAACGGCGACGTTCTCACGGCCATCCGGATCCCGAACACCTGGTCGAACGCGCAGTTCTATTTCGAGAAGGTGGCGGACAGAAAATCGTGGGACTTCCCGCTGGTCAATGTCGCGTCCGCGTTACGAGTCGAGAACGGAGTGATCCAGGACTCGCGGATCGTCGTTGGTGCGGTGGCGGCCAAGCCGTTGCGACTGTTCCGGGTCGAAGAGGCGATCGCCGGGCGACCGGTAAACGAGGAGACGGCGGCGGCGGCGGGGGAGATCGCAGTACGCGGTGCGGAACCGCTCCGACTTAACGGCTACAAAGTACCCCTCATGCGTAACCTCGTTAAGCGGGCAATCCGCGGTCAGGAGGCGTAGTAATGGAACTTTTCCGCAGAACGTTCAATCCGTGGAACCAGGAGATCCTCATCGGGGTGTCCTGGACCCTCCTGTACGTGGCGATCGTCGCGGGCGCGGCCTTCATCATCGGTCACGCCATCTACGCGGGCTTCATCGCCAAAAAGGAGGTGCCACCCACGGATGAAGACGTGAGGCGTGTGGCGCCCAACGCGCCGGAACGCGTCGAACGTCACACTATGACGTCGCGGATCTCCCACTGGATATTGGCGGTCTCGGTGCTCGCTCTCCTGATTACGGGGTTCGTACCGGTGCTGGGCCTGCAGTTCCCATGGGTGACGATCCACTGGATCGCCGGACTGGTGCTTGCGGCATACACGGTCTTTCACACGGCCCATGTAGTCAAGCGCCGGACGCTCGGCACCATGTGGGTGAGCCGTAAGGAACTCGGCGAGATGTGGGCGCGCGTCAAACTGATGGCGGGTGGCCACGGCGCGGAGCCCCCGAAGCCCGGTAAATGGGCCATCGAGAACAAGGCTTTCCATCACCTGACGATGACCGCGGGTCTGGTCGTGGTAGGGACCGGACTCCTCATGATGCTTCGGGTGGACACGGTGTTTGCTTCGGCGAATCCCTACATCCTCTCGGATGCGACATGGGGTGTGATGTTCGTGTTACACGGCATTGCCTCCGTGGTGTTCGTCGGGGCGATCATGGTCCACATCTACTTCGCGCTGCATCCCGAGAAGCATTGGATCACGTGGTCGATGATCCGAGGCTGGATCTCCCGTCGTGATTACGCTTGGCACCATGATCCGAAGCGTTGGCCGGTCCCGCCGAAGTCGGTGCCCTTGAAAGGTGTCTCGCCCCGTGAACCTTCGGGGACGCCCGCCACCCATCACGAACCATAGGGGGCGGGGTGGCTGGATCGAGCCGACAGGAGCTCAAGGATCGGATCGACGCGATCGAGGAAAGTTACGAGTTCATGCTCGCGTACGCGGCGCAGGGCCTCTCGACGGACCAGGCGTCCAAGAGCGGCGCTCAGCTTCGCGAGTTCCTCGGCCGCACGCAGGACGCCCTCGGCCGACTCACCGATCTCTTCGAGGCGGTCGTTCAGGAAGAGGGCCTGGGTTCCGATCCCGCATATGCAGACTTCATCGAGGTACTGCGCGCCGATGCGCACAAGGCGAGCGCTGCCGTGCGACTCACGCTGGCGCAGCCGGCGATCGGGTCGCAGCTCGTCGACAACCTGAATGCCTCCATACATCTCCGTGCCCTGTTGACGGATATCTTCCTTCTCGACGAGGTGATCGAGCCACGGTCGACGGCGTCAGCGTCGACCTGAGCAGCGGCGGGAGTTAGCGGTACACGAAAGCGGCGCCGGATCTGGATGATCCGGCGTCGCTTTCGGTTCAGCACATCGCCCCCGCTTCGCTCCCTTGTCAACTCCCGCATTCTCTTGGTCATTCCCGCGGAAGCGGGAATCCAGTAGGATGGTGACCTGTTAACGAATGGTCGAGACCCTACTGGATCCCCGCATCCGCGGGGATGACGAGGAGTCCGCGGGGATGACGAGGAGTCCGCGGGGATGACGAGGAGGAGGTGGGAAGGAGAGGAGAAGGCGAGGGGGACGGAGTCCGCACGGCCGCGTGCTTCCCCTGTCCCCCTCCGGCCACGTGCTTCCCCTCGGCCTCCCCTCCTCAGAACCCTCCCGCGTGCCCATCCTTGCGAACGTCCGAGGAAGCGGCCCAGCCGCGCGGTAACTTCACGACCATCTGGGAGCCGCCGAAGGCGCTACCGCTGTTCACATCGTGTCCCATCGCGGCGAGGCGGTTACGAACCTCGAGGCTGATCGGCGACTCGAAGGAGACCCTGGCGCCGCTGTTATGCTGGAATCGCGCAGCGTCGTTCGCCTCCTGCGGGTCCATGCCGAAGAGGATCATGTTGAGCAGGACCTGCACATGACCCTGCGGCTGCATCGCGCCGCCCATGACTCCGAAGGCCATCCAGGGCTCCTCGCCCTGCGCAGTGAGCCGCGTGGCAAACGCCGGAACGAGCGTATGGAAGGGACGCTTGTTCGGCCCTACCGTGTTCGGGTGGTCCTCCTCGAGCGTGAATCCGGCGCCGCGATTCTGCAGGACGAACCCTGTGCCCGGCACCGTGATGCCGGAGCCGAAGTAGCCGTAGATGCTATTGATGAAGGAGATCATGTTCCCCTCCGCGTCGGCGGCGGCGAGATAGATCGTCTCGCTCTCGGTAAACGCCTCCCCCGGCTCGACCCGCTCGGCAGCGCGCTCGGGATCGAAGAGAGCTCTGCGGCGGGCGATATAGTCATCCGTCAGGAGCTGGTCGACCGAGACACGCATGTAGTCGGGATCGGCGATATGGCCAGCGAGATCGGCGTACGCGATCTTCTTGGCCTCGATGAGGTGGTGCAGGTACTCGGCGCTGTTGTGACCCATCGAGGCGAGGTCGACGCCTTCCAGGACGCGCAGCATCTGCAGCGCCGCGATGCCCTGGCCCGGCGGCGGCAGCTCATACAGCTTGTAGCCCGCGTACTCGACGCCTACCGGATCCACCCATTCGACCTGGACCTTGGTGAGGTCGTCGTAGGTGAGGAAGCCGTCGAGGGCCTGTACACCGTCGACTACGCGGCGGCCCAGCTCACCGCCATAGAAAACCGAAGGCCCCTGCTCGGCGATCATCCGAAACGAGCGGGCGAGGTCCGGGTTCCGGAACCACTCGCCCGCCTCGGGCGCCCGCGCGCCCTCGAGCAAGTAGGTCGCGGTCGACCCCGGATCCCGCTGGAGCTTGTCGACCTGATTGCCCCAGTCGCGTGCAATGATCGGGGTCACGGGGAAGCCCTCTTCGGCCAGGCGGATGGCCGGCTCGAGCACCTCCGCGAGCGTGAGGTTGCCGAAACGCTCGATCAGCGCCGCCCAACCGGCGAGAGCGCCAGGAACGGTAATCGCCTCCGCCCCGCTTCCCGGCATATCATCGTGGCCGCGGCGAATCAATTCCTCGCGAGAGATGAGGGAACCGGACGGGCCGGCGGAGTTCATCCCGATCAGCTCCTGGTCTTCTTCGGACCAGATGATCGCGAACATATCGCCGCCCATGCCGGTCATATGCGGCTCGGTCAGATTCAGGACGGCGGCCGCGGCCACGGAAGCATCGATTGCATTGCCTCCCCTCCTCATGATCTCGAGCCCGGCGCTGGTCGCCAGGGGCTGGCTCGTCGCGATGGCAGCGTTCGGAGCATAGACGGTCGAGCGTCCCGAGTTGGTCGCCGGACTCGTGTACGGCTGGTCCTGTCCGTTGAGGGCCATCGGCATCGCGCTTACAAGCGTCGTCAGGAAGATTGAACCGAGGTGACGCATCATGGAATCCGGTGAGCGGGGAAGGTGAGGCGGCAAGGACGATGTTTCGCGGGGCGAGCCGACTCATGGGCCTCCGGCACGCCCTATCGGGAATTGTAATCAGCGGATCCGAGGAGCGAAAGTGTATTGCGGCGCCTGAGGAGCGCCGGAGCCAGGCGTAAAAAAAGCGCGCCCCCTCGGTGGAGACGCGCTTCGAGCTCCGCGATGCCGCGGCAACCGGAGATCAGCGAGACGCTGGAGGGGTTACCCCGATCGCACTCAGCCCCTCATCGTCTGCCGGCAGCTCGGTGTCCCCCGCTGGCACATCATTCAGCTGCAGCATATAGGCGACGATGTCGGAATACTCCTGGGTGGAGAGGCGCCCCGGCGAATCGAATGGCATCGTGGACCGGATCTGGTTGTGCAGATCACGGATCGAGCGGCCGGTCCAAACGAGCAGGAACCGGGCGTGCGACCACTCCGCCGGGGAGTGGCATGCGCTGCATTCGAGCTGCACGGTCGCCTCACCGCGCTCCGCCTGCTCCTCAGTATAAACGCCGCTCCAGATCGTTTTATCCGAAGCGCCGTTGGTCTGCGCATTCGTCGGTTGCGCAGCGACGAGAATGAGCACTGCTGCGAGCCAGAAAACGCCTGCCGTTCGTTTCATTCCATGTCTCCTTAATGAGGCTACCCGCTCCACGTCGCTCCTGCAGGCTCGCAGAAGACCCGATCGGTGCTACACGGCGGAGCGGATAATGTTGCGCTGCGCAGAACTGCACAAGCTGCCGGCTGCACCAAGATGTTCCCTGCAAATCAGCGTGGAAGCAGCCAGTCACCGATCGACTCGAGACTCTCCCTGCCCTCGACGTCGTGCGGCAGCAGAGGCACCTGCACTCTCGGATAGCTCGAGAAGTACTCGT
>JBBDRL010000086.1:0-22458 GCA_040905505.1 Gemmatimonadota bacterium
TCAGGATTCAGGATTCAGGATTCAGGATTCAGGATTCAGGATTCAGGATTCAGGGCAGGCCGGCGCTGAATGAAAGTCATCCCCGCGCTAGCGGGGATCCAGTAGATTCTTCACCATCACGGCGATGGCCCCATTCTACTGGATCCCCGCTGCCGCGGGGATGACCGTTTGCTGTCCCTAGCCCGCTGCCGGCGCAGGCTATTCCCTATTCCCTATTCCCTATTCCCTGCTTTACTGCCCATCCAGCCAACGCTGATCGGCCGCCGAGATCTGCCGATTGCCACGAGCCCTTTCGACGAGCTTCAGCACGACCCACCCGACCAGCAGCAGCGGGGCGACCTTGAACAGCAGGAATCCAACAACGCCGAATGTGACCGAAAGCACCGCACCTACGATCGCCAGGACGACGCTGAGCGCGATCAACCCCACGAATCCTGCGATGAGCAAAGTCAGAAGTGTTCCGAGCATATCAGCCTCCTATCTAGTAACGAAGTCCCCGTCCAGTCCGTCGTGCCACACCCGCTCTCAGGGTCCGACTGCTCATCCAGTCGATTGGAAGACCGGTAGCATTTCGAATCCCGACCGCATCGACCTCAATCGATCCATTCGATATCGATCGAGCCCAGAGCCGCGCTGACATCGAGTATGAGTTGCTGATCAGCGGTCCCCCAGTTCGCGCTGTAGTAACTGTCCCCCTGCCGTTCGAGCCCCGGCGCCGAGAAGCTCGTCAGGAATGAGCTGCGGTTGAGGCGAATTCCCTGGCTCCTCGGCAGGCGCAGCGTGACCGAACCGACGCCCATCTGCACGGATGCGGTGGCGTCGCCCTGCCAGTCGCCGCTGAAGTCCAGAACTGTCGCGCCGACGCCGCCCTGGAACTCGATACGCGCCGCCCGAGTGTTGCCCAGACCCGTCACCCTGAGGTCCGCCGCTCCCGCCTCGATCCTTATCTGCTCGGCCGCGATCGGATTCGGGTTGCTGAAGTCGACCCTCGTTTCGCTGGCTCCCGTAGAGAGCGACAGTCTCTCGAGCGCGATGCCCCCGAGCTCGATCTCGGCCTCACCCGCGCCGAATTCGAGGCGTAGGTCCAGAGGTACCTCGCGCGTGAGCCCGATCGTCGCCGTCGAACCTTCCCGCAGGTTCATCGATCGCCTTCGCTCACGGGATTCGATACCCAGGCGCAGCGTGCGGGCGTCCGGGTCGAATTCGGCGATCGGCTCGAAGATCTCCTCGTCGTAGCGAATCTCGAGTTCGTAGAGCATCGGGCTCCCAACCGGGTCGATCCGCAGTGTACCCGCCCCGTACTGGATCCGCACGTCGATGGGTGTCGTCTCCCACACCTGCCGGGCCGACGTCATCGTGCGCCAGGTCTGCGCATCTGCGACGTGCGCTCCGCTGACGAGCCCCGCTCCCGTGACGAGGAGAGTCAGAAGCGATGCGATTCTAAACATCTCCGGGCCTTTCAATCGGGTCGTCCGTGAAGAAGTCGTCCGCGTCGATCACCGGATCGGGGGCCGGCGTCACGAAGGTCCGGCGCGTCCCCGCCCGCGACAGGATGACCGCTCCGAAGCCGACCGTGGTCGCGACCCAGATGCCGAGCCAGGTCACGAACCTGAGAAGTGAGCCGATGAAGCCGAGGAACCCCGTCATCGCGATCAGGTGCGCGGCCAGTAGCGGAATGAGCACCATGCCGAGCCCCGTGAAGAGGTAGGCGTAGGAGTTCCGGTGTCGCAGGTCGAAAGAATCGCGGCTCTGCTCTGCCGTTCGCTCGCCGACCGCATGCGCGACCGCAAGAAGCCCGAACACCGCGGCGGCGAAGATCGCCAGCGGGTAAGCCGGGATCGCCACCAGGAGGAACGGGATGCCGACGATCGAGACGGCCAATGCGACGATCAGCACCACGAAGGCCGGGACGATCAGAAAGCTCGCCGCCAGACCGGTCGCTCCCGAGCGGAGGCCCGCGCTGCGGACGGTGTCGCTGACCGTCTCCAGATACGGCCTGCCGTAGAATACCAGCACGGCGCCGATGCCTCCCAGCACCAGGCCGAGCGCGATCGTGGAGATGACCCCGGCGAAGCCGCGCCGGATCGGATCGAACCAGCTCCTGCCCGAGGATTCGCGCCGCTCTGATCTCGCCATCTCGCGAACCTCTTCACGGACCTCATCAGAGGAGGCGCCGGCGCCCCCCAGGGCGCGTTCGATCTCTCCGCCGATATCCAGTCCCCGCCCATCGATCGTCCGCATCTCGCCACGCACGCGCCCACCCTCGTTGATGAGCCTTCCGCCGGTGACCACCGCGTCTCCGTTGACGACCGCCGACTCATCCAGAATCAGGTTGCCGCCGACGACCAGGGCATCGCCCAGCACCTCACCCCGGATCCGCAGGTCGCCGCCGACGACCACGATCTCCTCCACGACCTCGCCAGTCTCGATCGTCCGGTCGCCCGTTACGATGCGCTGGGCGCCGTCCGAGACCGCCGGGCCTTCGACCTGCCCCGTCCCCTGTGCCATCGCACCGCCGGCGGTCATCCCCATCATCACGAGAGGGATGAGAAGTGCCGATGTCTGCATCTCTCTAGTTCGCATAAGTTACACTCCCAACCGGTTTACGCGTCAGACGGACCAGGCCCCACGCCGAGAGCGGGATCGCCACGGCCAGCGCGCCGAGAGCACCTCCCAGCGCGCCGACCGGTATGGCCTGGATCGTTGCATATGAAGCCTCCGCCCATCCGAACAGCCCCGAACCGATCGTTTGGTCTACGAGCCAGGCGAAGGTGGCTTGCGAGATCGACTGCGTGCGCAGAACGCCCCACTGCCAGAGGGTCAAGGGCGAGAGCAGGGGTTGGCTGAGTAGCCATGCGATCATCGCGATGATCGGGATCGCGGGTGCGGCCGCGGCGACGCTGACCATCGCCCAACCGCGCCGACTGCTCGGCATCAGTCGCTTGAGCCAGGCGAGCACGTGGCTCTCCTGGGGCGCGATCTGCACCCGCGCCATGACGGCGTCCTCGAAACCCGATGCTGGAGCGTATCTCGGGAGCTCGCCGAGTGCCGCGAACAGGCTCTGAAAGGCCTCGAACTCCGCAGAGCAGCGGCGGCACGCTTCCAGGTGGGAGCGCGCCTCGGCGAGCTCGCCGCGCGGAAGCGAATCCTCCGCGAGCTGCTCCAGTAATTCAGATTTCAGGTGCGCCGATGATGCTGGCACGGGGTCTCTCCCGGTTATGTGATCGTTCATGTCGAACTACGGGGCGCGCGCGTCAAAAGTTTCATGTTTCGATTCGCAGGTGTGCGAGCTTTTCCTTGAGCTCGCTGCGCCCGCGATGGATGTATGTTTTCACGGTGCCGAGCGGCACCTCCATGATCTCGGCGATCTCCTCGTAGGGTCGCCCTTCGACGTGGCGGAGGAGCACCGCTGTTCGGTACTCGACCCGCAGCTCGCCGATCGCCTCTTCGAGTTCCCGGCCGAGCTCACGAGCCTCGAGCAGCTCCTCGGGGTTACGGTCCTTTGAAGCGACCACGATCCGGGTGCGCTCCATCTCTTCGGTCGTCTGCGCGTACGTCGAACCGTCCAGAGACACCGTCTTCGGCTCCTTCTTCCGGAGCGTATCGATGGCCAGATTGCTCGCGATCTTGAAGATCCAGCTGGAGAACTTGTACTTGGGCTTGTAGCTGTCGAGTCGGTTGAAGACCTTCACGAAGGTCTCCTGCGCGAGATCTTCAGCGAGCTCGCGGTCGCGGACCATGCGGTAGATGAGCGAGAACACCGGGCGCTGGTAGCGATCGAGCAGCTCCCGGTACGCCTTTTCGCTGCCGGTGCGCGCGAACCTTACCAGATCGTGGTCGGTCGAGTGGATCAGATCCAAAGTGTTCAATCGAGATCCCGGTGATAGTGCACGGTCTCAACTACGGCCGTTTCCCGGGAGAAGTTTCATGCGTTCCTGCGGGTCCGCGTGTGTTGCCGGCCGGCTTGCTGGCGTCAGAGTCCCTGGATAGCTTCCCAGGTCATCTTAGAGTAGCCCTGTCACAAACGCCATGTCGAAGAGCCCGCTGTTCGGAAGAGACCGTTCCACGCGTGTGCGCGGCGCCCGACCGTTCCGATGAGGGCGCCTTCCACGGTGCTGCCGACCGACGACGAGAAATCGGCCCACGTGCGGCGGATGTTCTCGTCGATCGCGCCGCGCTACGATCTCCTCAATCACCTCCTGTCGCTGAACATCGACCGGAGCTGGCGGCGGCGGGCCGTCGACCGGCTCGATTGGGAAAAGCGGCCCACGGGCCGCTACCTCGACAACTGCGCGGGGACGTTGGACCTCGCGGTCGAGCTGGCTGAGCGGTCCGGGTTCGAGGGTCGAGTCATCGGGAGCGACTTCGCATTTCCGATGCTGGCGGGCGGCGACCGGAAGCGACGCTCGCTTCCGGTCGAGGCGGTCTGCGCCGATGCGCTGCGCCTGCCCTACGCCGACGAGAGCTTCGACGGGGCCACCGTGGGATTCGGTGTCCGGAACCTCGCCGATCTGGACGCAGGGATCCGCGAGATGGCGCGTGTGCTTCGACCCGGCGGGAGGCTCGTGGTCCTGGAGTTCACGACGCCGGCGTGGCAGCCATTCCGGGCTCTCTACTTCCTCTATTTCCTGCGCCTCCTCCCGCTCGTTGGCAGGCTGGTCTCGAAGCACGGGTCCGCCTACAGCTACCTGCCCGAGTCCGTGCTGCGCTTTCCGGAGCCGCCCGAGCTCGCACGTCGCCTGGAGACCGGCGGCTTCGCCGACGTACGGTGGCAACGCCTCACCGGCGGGATCGTGGCGCTGCACTGGGGAACCCGTCGCTGATGCTCCCGATCCTCGCCAACGCACTGGTACTGTCGTTCATCACCTGCTGTCTGGTCTCGGCCGTGCTCCAGATCCTGGCTTGGTCACGCCACGCCAGGGAAGGCGCTCCGGTCACGATTCGCGCGCTATGGCGCCCAGAGGGGCACTTCGACGAGATTGGCCTTCGGCAGATCCACCTCGCGCGTCGCCTCCTGACGCTCGGTGGGCTCGCCTATCTGGGATACGGAGCACTGATCCTCTTCGCCAGCGTTGGGTAGGGGAGGATTCAGGATTCAGGATTCAGGGGCGCCCGGATTTGGTTTGAGACACCTGTAAACTGTCGCCTGTAGACTGTAGACTCTAGACCGGTACTCATGCCCAACTTCCAGAACCTACACGACTTCCTGGAGCATCTGGACGCGACGGGTGAGCTCGTCCGCATCAGCCGGCCGGTCTCTGTCGACCTGGAGATGGCCGAGATCGCGGACCGGACGATGAAGCTACCGGGCGGCGGTCCTGCGCTCCTCTTCGAGCATCCGGTGCAGATGGACGGCACGCGGAGCCCGGTACCCGTCGCCATCAATATTTTCGGTTCCTGGAGCCGCATCACCGCGGCCCTCGGCGTGGCCGACCTGAAGGAGCACGCCGATCGCATCTCGCAGTTGTTGAAGCCGGAAGTCCCGAAGGGCCTCTGGGCGAAGGTCCAGATGCTTCCGAAGCTGGCAGAGCTGACGAAGGTCCCGCCGCGGAAGTACCGCGGGACGCCTCCGTGCCAGGAGGTCGTGCTCAAGGAAGGCGAGTTCGACCTGACCAAACTCCTTCCGGTACTGAAGACCTGGCCGCAGGATGGCGGTCCCTTCATCACGATGCCACTCGTCATGACCCGGGATGCGGAGGGCGGGCCGCAGAACGTCGGCATGTACCGGATGCAGGTCTACGGGCCGGATACCACGGGAATGCACTGGCAGCAGCACAAAGGGGGAGCGGCGCACTTCCGGTCCTGGAAGCGGAGCGGCAGCGGCCGGATGCCCGTGGTCGTGGCGTTGGGTGGGGATCCGACGACGATGTACACGCCCACGGCGCCGCTGCCGCCGGGGATCAACGAGTTCCTGTTCGGGGGCTTCCTGCGACGCGAGCCCGTGTACACGGCGACCGCGCTGACGGCCGATCTCGACATCCCGGCCGAGGCCGAGATCGTGCTCGAGGGCTATGTGGACCCGGATGAGCCCATGGCGACGGAAGGCCCCTTCGGTGATCACACCGGCTTCTACACGCTGGAAGATCCGTATCCGGTCTTCCACGTGACGACCGTCACCATGCGGAAGAACGCCATCTACCCTGCTACTCTCGTCGGCAGACCACCCGTGGAGGACGTCTATCTCGGCGGCGCCACGGAGCGGATCTTTCTCCCGCTCGCGCAGTTGACGATGCCGGAGATCGTCGACTACCACATGCCGCCTGAGGGCGTCTTCCACAACCTGATCTTCGTCTCAATCCGCAAGGAGTACCCGGGCCACGCCTACAAGGTGATGAACGGCCTCTGGGGCCTCGGGTTGATGTCGCTGGCGAAGGTCATCGTCGTCGTGGACGAGGGGATCGATGTGCAGAACGTGCAGGAGGCATGGTGGTACGCGCTCGGCAACATCGATCCGGAGCGTGACGTCCGCTTCACGCGCGGGCCCGTCGACGATCTCGACCACGCCTCCCAGCACGCCTCTTTCGGCAGCAAGATGGGAATCGACGGAACGCGTAAGTGGGCCGAGGAGGGCTTCACTCGGCGTTGGCCGGACCTCATCGAGATGGACGACGGGGTCCGCGCGGCCGTGGCCGGATACTGGGCGGAGCTGGGGATCGATGAGATCGCCGCTGAACTGGAAGTGCGGGAGCGGAGGCGCGGCAGATGAACGAGACTGGATCGAGGGTGCGGGAGATAGGTTGATGCATCTTCACGAACTGCTATCGGAGCGGGTCGAAACCTGGCGGACTGGTGGCTATCCGCACGTCGATTTTCCCGCGATCCGTGAGATCCTCGAATTTCAGATCGGGGACACCGGGTCGCCCAAATTTCTGCGCGAGCCTCAGCTGCGGGCACTCAACACCTACTGGTATCTGCGGCTCGTAGAAGGAACCCCGCAGGTCTTTGATCTCTATCGCCGCCTCTATCCGCTCAAGACTGATCTCCTCGATGCGCTCGGCCTTGCGACTCCCGAGGTGCGGGAGTTCGTGCTGAATCACGACATGGATCAGCTCTGGGAGCGGATCCGTGAAGACGATGGATTCGTTCGCGCACACCGCCTCGAGTCGGTGCGCGAGACTCTGACTCTCGACTACCCCAGCTACATCCTCGCCCTCGCCATGGGCGCCGGAAAAACCATTCTCGTGGGCGGCATCATCGCGACCGAGTTCGCGATGGCACAGGAGTACCCCGAGGGAGATTTCGTTCAGAACGCACTCGTCTTCGCCCCGGGCAAGACCATCATCGAATCACTCCGGGAGATTACCGAAATTCCGTACGAGCTGCTCCTCCCGCCCCGCATGTACACGCCGTTTGCGGCCAGTTTGACGATCACCTTCACCCGCGACGGCGAGCGCGACATCCCGGTCATTGCCGGCTCGCTCTTCAACGTCGTCGTCACCAACACCGAGAAAATCCGGATCCAGAAGGAGGCCGTGCGTAAGCGGGACCTGGGCACTCTGCTACTCGAGGTGCAGGAGGACCGCGCGCGCGAGGACGTCGCCAATCGGCGGCTCATGGCGCTCGCCGCCCTCCCGCACCTGGGAATCTTCTCCGACGAGGCGCACCACACGTACGGACAGAGCCTGCTCGGGAGATGGGTCAGGGACCGCGAGACCGGTGAATCGGTCTTCCGCGAGGCCGGGATCAAGAAGGTGCGCAAAACGGTCGACTACCTTGCGGCGAACACGAACGTCGTCTGCGTCGTCAATACGACCGGCACACCTTATTTCGAGCGCCAGCCCCTGCGCGACGTGGTGATCTGGTACGGCCTCTCGGAAGGGATCCGCGACGGCATCCTCAAGCCGGTGGGCGATAACATCCACGCCTACAGCTACGACGCGGATCAGGCGGAGCAGCTCGCGCGCGAGGTGGTCCGCGACTTCTTCAGTGACTACGCCGACGTCCGGCTGCCGAATGGTGCTCCTGCCAAGCTCGCGGTCTATTTCCCGAAGAACGAGGACCTCCTCGACCTTCGTCCGGTAATCGAGGCGGAACTCGCCAGACTCGGAGTGCCGGCGACCGTCGTCCTCCGGAACACCTCCGAGTCCACGCAGGCGGAGGTGGACGCGTTCAACCGCCTGAACGACCCGGCGAGTCCCCATCGGGTCATTCTCCTCGTGAACAAGGGGACCGAGGGATGGAACTGTCCGAGCCTCTTCGCCTGCGCGCTGCTGCGGAAGCTCCGTACGTCGAACAACTTCGTCCTGCAAGCGGCAACACGCTGTCTGAGGCAGGTGCCCGGGAACCGCACAGCCGCGCGCATCTATCTCTCGCGCGAGAATCAAGGTGTGCTCGACAAGCAGCTTCAGGAGACCTACGGAGAGACGCTTCGATCGATCGGGCAAGCAGTGCGCGCGTCCGGGACCGAGACTCTGACGCTGCGGAAGTTCAGCATGCCCCCGGTCGTCGTGACGCGACTCGTCCGCACCGTCGTACCCTGGAAGGACGAAGCCCGCGCGCCGATCGTCCTTACGCGTCCCGAAGCTCGTGGGGCTTCCGGCCTACGTCGGACCAGCCTCGAGATCCACGAGAGCCGGGCGACGTCGGGTGTGCTTCGCCAGGTCGGCGACGAGGTGATCGTGGAGCTGGACGACGCGACGCTCGACCTGCATTCCGCGGCGGTGGAGCTGGCGAGCGTCTACCGGATCGAAATCTGGAGTCTGTTCGATCAGCTCTCCGCACTGTACCCCGATGGCGAAGTGCCCATTATCGACCTGACGGCCCTGGGCACCCAGATCGAAGCGCAGGGGCGGGCGTACGACGTGCTCGAGGAGCGCGTCGAGACCGCGCTCGCGCTCGTCAAGCTCGATGCGCAGACGGGGGAGCCCAGCGGTCACGGCTGGCGCCGCCACACGGGACCGGAAGGTGAGGTGCTCTACAGCACAGACATCACCTACTTTCGCGACCGGGAGAAGCTGCTCATTCCGGTGGAGAAGGTGCCCGAACATGGCGGCTTCGGCTTCCATTACACGCCCTACAACTTCGACTCGGTGCCGGAGGCGAGCTTCTTCGAGCGACTGCTCGCCCACGTTCAGACCGTCCCCCGAGGATGTCGAGGACCTCTATTTCACGGGAGCGCTCACCGATCCGAATCGCACGGAGTTCTTCGTTGAATATCGGGATGATAAAGGGAAATGGCGTCGCTATACACCTGATTTTCTCATCCGGAAGAAGGACGGTCGCTGCCTGATCGTGGAGATCAAACGTGAGCGGGAGCGAGACCATCCGGTGGATGGGCAGGAAGGGAGAAAGGCCCGCGCCGCAAGGCAGCTCACTGCCCTGGACCCCGGCCGGATACGATATGAGATTCTGTTCACGGACGAGGAACTCCTTCCCATGGACGAGCTGCGCAGAGCGCTCGAGTTCGTTTCCCTCGAAGAGCAGGAGGTACGATCGTGAAGGTCGACCTGCCGCAGACCGCGGTCGCGGAATTCTGTGAGCGCTGGCGTATTGCCGAGATGGCGTTGTTCGGCTCGGCGCTTCGCGAGGATTTCAATCCGGCCAGTGATATCGACGTCCTGGTCACCTTCGCGCCCGGCGCCGACTGGAGCCTTCTGGATCACGTTCGCATGGAATCCGAACTCGCCGAGGTTCTCGGCCGCCCCGTCGACATCGTGACTCGCAGAGGTGTGGAGCGCAGTCGCAACCCCGTCCGCCGGCAGGAGATCCTGTCTTCCGCCCGCAGCGTCTATGTCGCGCCGTGACCTCGGCTTCCTCCATGACATGCTCGACGCCGGCCGGCTCATCGACGAATTTCTCGACGGAGTCGCCCGCGACCGCTTTGATACTGACCTTCTCCTTCAGGCCGCCGTCATCCGCTACATCGAGGTCATGGGCGAGGCGGCGAAGCACGTGTCCGAGGCCACGCGACAGCGGGCGCCGACGATCCCGTGGCGCGCCATCGCGGGAATGCGCGACGTGCTGATCCATGCGTACCGCAGCGTCGACCCCGACGAGGTCTGGCGCGCGGCGACCCACGACCTGCCTCGGGTGGTCCAGCGCCTGGAGCCCCTGATCGACGCAATGCAGAGCGAAGAGTCTTGAAGAAGAGCGAGGAGATCGAAGTCGCCGCGGCCAGGGGGCGTCCCATGCTGCACTGGGTGGGTAAGCGCCCGCTCGGCCGGGTCACCGCCTTCCCGGCGCAGCAGATCGAAACCTTCGACCCGTCGAGCGATGCCGCGACACGGGCTGCCGACGAGAACTGGGCCGACTGGCCGTCCTCCTATCCGTCGGGAGGCCTCCTCTTCCATGGTGACAACAAGGAGGTCCTCGCCCATCTCCTCGCGAATGGCTTCCGAGGCAAGGTCAAGCTCATCTATATCGATCCGCCTTTCATCCTGATCGTGTGCCTGGGCAAGGAGCAGGCGGCCGACGTATGGCTGGAGGACTGGAATCGGCACCGCAAGGGAAAGGGCTCGATCAACCGAATCCGTGAGATCGAACTGCGCACCGATCCGCGCTATGGCAAGTTTATCGTCCACTCGCCAGCCGAGGCGCGAGTCGAGATCGTCCGGGAGAACGGTAGCTTACGAGTCGAGATCAAAGGCTTCATCTCGCCGACCATTCTGGAGCGGCTCGAGATGGACCTTCCTCTTTTTCGCGCGAAGGTTCCCGACTGGCGCAGCATGGTTGATTGCGTCCTGATCGATCCCGCGTACGACGGGGAGGTCTTCCGGGTCGGCTTGTCGGATGTTCCTGAACGGAAGGACGCCCTGGTGGAGGGAAGCTACGAACTGTCCGCGCCGGAGGGGGAGACCACGGTGGGCGTCAAGATCATCGATATGCTGGGCGAGGAAGTCCTCCTCCAGCAGCGGGTATAGGAGGAACCAAGTTGCACCAAACGACGATGGAGGGGCAGACGCTCCGCGGGCGCGGCCGTCTGGTGGACTATTCGAATCTGGTGAAGCTGCCGCATACCGTGTTCGCGCTGCCGTTCTGCCTCGTGGGCGCGATCCTGGCTTCGTATCTGGAGCCGGTGACGGCGGGCGACGTCGTCTGGATCCTGCTCGCGTTCACGAGCGCCCGCTTTTCCGCCATGGGGTTCAACCGCATCGCCGACCGGTACATCGACGCGCGCAATCCGCGGACGCAGGGACGAGAGCTGCCGTCGGGAAGGCTTACGGTCAGGGAGGCGGTTCTCGCCGTCGTAGTCTCCAGCGGCGTCTTCCTGTTGAGCGCGGGGATGCTGAACCGCCTCTGCCTGATCCTCGCTCCCTTCGCCCTCGCGTGGGTGTTCTTCTACTCGTACACCAAGCGCTTCACGCGCTGGGCGCACCTGGTGCTCGGATTCGCGCTCGCGATCGCGCCTGTCGGTGCCTACCTGGCGATCGTCGGTCGCTGGAGCGACCCCTGGCCGGCGCTGCTCACGCTCGCCGGGGCGGTCCTGTGTTGGGTGGCCGGCTTCGACATCCTCTATTCGCTCCAGGACGAGGAATTCGATCGTCAGCAGGAGCTGCACTCGGTTCCCGCGGCGCTCGGCGCGGCCCGGGCGATAGGCGTTTCCCGGGTGCTGCACGTCGGGTGTGTCATCCTGTTCATCGCGAGCGGTCTCTTCTTCGCGGGTGCCGGGCCTCTCTTCTACCTGGGCGTCGCGCTGATCGCCGTCATGCTGCTCTACGAGCAGAGCCTCGTCCGGCCGGACGACCTCTCGCGGATCGATGCCGCGTTCTTCAACATCAACGGTGCCATTTCGATCCTCTTCTTCGTCATCGTCCTGACTGAGCGGGTCCTGGCGTGAGGAGCCCCGCCGACACGCCCGTCACCTTCGCCATCACCGGTGCCTCCGGCGCGCCGTACGCCGTGCGCCTTCTGAGGGCCCTGAACGACACCGGAACGCCTACGCGCCTCATCGTCTCCAGTTACGGCTTGCGACTGTTGTCGGCGGAGGCGGGGATAGATGGAATCGAGGCGCTCAGGGCAGCGACGGGAGATTGGACCCGGGTCGAACTCTACGAGTCGGACGATCGAGGTGCCACGCCGGCCTCGGGTTCGGCACCCTCGCGCGGCATGGTCGTCTGCCCGTGCTCGATGGGTACGCTCGCATCCATCGCTGCCGGTACTTCTCGTAACCTCGTCGAGCGCGCGGGTGACGTGGCGCTGAAGGAGAGGCGGCCGCTGATCCTGGTCCCCCGTGAGACACCGCTCTCGCTGATCCACCTCGAAAACATGGTCCGCCTGACCCGCGCCGGCGCAACGATCCTTCCCGCTTCGCCCGGCTTCTATCATCGGCCGCAGAAGATCGAGGAGCTGGTCGATTTCGTCGTCGCTCGAATTCTCGACCACCTGGGGGTCGATTTCCCCGCGCCTCGTTGGAAGAGCGGTGAGCTGGACGAATGAGGTGCCGCCACGATCGGCTCTCCGCGTTCTCTCGTCATTCCCGCGCCAGCCGGAATCCAGTACGATAGCGCCACTGACCGACCCTCTCCATGCACATTGGCCTCATCTCCGACACACACGGCCTCCTGCGACCCGAGGTCTTCTCGGTCTTCGAAGGCGTCCAGCACATCCTCCACGCGGGAGACGTAGGTGACCCGGACATCCTCACCGAGCTGGAGGCGGTCGCGCCTTTGACCGCCGTGTGGGGGAATACGGACTCGTGGGAGCTGCGGGATAGGCTACCGGAGCGCGCCGAGGTCTCGCTCGGCGGGCTGCCGGTCGTCGTCATTCATGGTCAGCAATACGGGAGTCCCAGGGCGCGTGAGGTCGGTGGGGCGAATCCCGATGTCCGCCTGGTGGTCTTCGGGCATTCACACCGCCCTGAGGTCGAGCGGGTCGACGACTGTCTCGCGGTGAACCCAGGCAGTGCCGGCCCCGCCAGATTCAAGCTGCCGGTGACAGTTGCGATCGCGGAGCTCACCGGGACCTCCGTAGAGGCACGGATCGTCGATCTGCGGAAGCTGTAGCTCGAGGGAGGCTCCTCGTAGCTCGACGCTAGAGGGAGTCGGTTTCTTCGGGTTGGAACTGCTGGACCACACTGTCTTCGATGGCTTCGGTCGCCTCGACCGCTGGCGCGCCGGCTCTGACGAGCGTCAGGAGTGGAACCTCCGGCGGTGCACCGAAGCGCAGCGGGACGAAACCGTAGCCGAGCCCGCAGGTGATCAGGATAGTGCTACCGCCGATCTGAAAAACCCGGTCGAACCCCTCGGCGGCCGCACCGGGAAGCGCTTCTTCGCGGATCCAGGAGAGGCGCGGGGTGCCTGGAACTTCCACATCTCCACAGAAGGCGTTACTCGCCAGTACGACCGGGAAGCGATCCTCCGGGGCGCGGGTCGCCATCGCTGGCACCTGTGTCAGCAGGATCGGCGTTCGACCCGCTTGCCCGAGGTTTGAGAGTACCCACTGTTGATCGGCGAAGGTCATGGGGACAACGTCAGGGTCGAGACCGGCGACCCAGGCGGTGTCGCTATTCAGCACGACGGGGGTCTCCTCGTTCCGCAGGATCTCCACCCCTGCGTCCTCGAGGACCCGCGTGAGCTCGGCAGCCAGGGAGTCGCTCGTGACATCCCCGCCCCCGAGCGCTGCCAGAACGACCCGGCCGTTGAGCGGCGCGAGTATGTCGGCGAGCGTCGCGGCGTCGGTACCCTCCTCCACGAAATCACCGAACAGGACGACGATATCCGGCTCGAGCTCCAGAGTCCGCTGGACGGCCGCTCGCGCGATCTCCTCGTTTCCCTCCCACAGACCGACTCGGAAATCAGCGAGTACGGCGATCCTCGCTCCGTCCCAGCCGGCCGGCAGCGCGGCGACCTCCAGCTCGAAGCGGGGGCTCCAGAGGTTCTCCACCGGCGAAGCCCCGTAGAGTTCCGCCGGAGGAATCTGCGTCAGTGGGTCTGCCGATTCGGACGCCGAGCTGGCGGGAGCTTGGGCGGTCTCTGCTTCGGAGCCGCACGCGGCGGCGCCCAGCAGGAGGAGGGCGACGATCGCGCGCGCCCGCAGGGCGGAGGATAGAGACATTACCGTTGACTCGGGGATTCGACGACGCACGACGCGCAGAGCGGGCGCAACCGTCATGCCACCTCCTGTGCGTTCAGCCGGCCCCGCAGTGGCAGATTCGACCAGGACTCGGCGGGATATGCCCTCTCCCTTTCGATTGGCCGGTTGCGGAACCACTGGGCGACGAGCAGCATCTCGTCGGCCCGACCCCGGGACGCGATCCGGGCAAGCGGTTCGGGCTCACGATAGTGGCGCTCGGCAGAAGCCAGCAAGCGCCGACGTTCGCGAGCCGTCCGCGGCGCATCGTAGACACCGCGGATCGAGCCGCTGCGCACCGCGTAGACGCGGTGGTCGCCTTCCGCCCCCGGTACGACGTACAGGAAGGTCAGCTCCTCGATCGCCGCCCGCAGGCGCGTGAACTCCGCACGAAGCACCTCCAGGCGCGTCAGGCGGTCGCGCAGCGACGCCGCGTGCTCGAACTCCATTCTCCGAGCTGCGTCCTCCATTCGCGACGTCAGTTCGCGGAGCGGCTCGTCGTCCGTCCCCTCCAGAAAGGCCCGGGCCTGCCGCAGACGGTTCAGATACTCACCTTCGGTGCACCGCCCGGCGCAGGGCGCCGCGCACCGGTCGAGCTCGAAACGAGAGCAGAGCGGCGTGAGCTCACTTCCGAACAGGTCCTCCTGATCGGCGAAGCGGATCGGTGTCGCCTGCCGGCAGTCGCGCAGGAGCAGCACATCGTTCAGTTCCTTCACCGCGTCGGCGATTCGCCGTCCGCCTCGCAACGGACCGAAGTAGAGGGCGGACTCATCGTTGACGCGCCGCACGACTCGTAGTGTCGGCGCCGGGCCCCGAGTGATCTTGAGGAACGAATACAGCCCATCCCGCTTCTGCCGCACGTTGTACGGCGGTCGATGCGCTTTGATGAGCTCCAGCTCGCGCAGCAGCGAGGCGAATTCGCTGGGGGTGTACTCCCAGTCGATCGCCCGGGCCTCGCGAACGATCCGCCACGCCTTCTCCTCCCGCTTCGCGCGGAAGTAGCTGAGCAGACGGGTCCGCACCCGCTTCGACTTCCCGACGTACAGCACGACGCCGGTCTCGCTCAACATCCGGTAGATGCCCGGCCGGTTACGCGCTCCGGCACGGACCGACTCCCGTAGGTTCGTCCTCACGTCGTCGGCGACCGTCTCCATGCAGGCGGTTTTCAGCACAGTGAACAAAAACCGAAAGGCGGGCCGGCAACATAGGCGCCGACGGCGGCGGAGGGAAGGGCCGGCGGCTCGGCCCGGCGATCCGAGGGCCTGCTAGCGCTGGCAGGTAGGGCAGAAGAAGGTCGAGCGAGCGCCCTGGACGATGCGACGGATGGCCGTGCCGCAGGCCGGGCAGGGTTTGCCGGCACGATCGTAGACCTCGAGGCGGAGCGCGAATCCCCCGCGTTCTCCGGCCGCGTCGCGGTAGTCCAGCAGCGTGGTGCCCCGGAACTCGATTGCTTCGTCGAGCACCGCGCGAATGGTCTCGTGGAGACGGGTCGTCTCCCGCCGCAGGAGTCTACCGGCGGCCTTCCGCGGGCTGACCCCGGCGCGAAAGAGGGCCTCGCTTGCGTAGATGTTGCCGACGCCGACGACCCTGCGCTGATCCATCAGCCAGGTCTTGATGGCCACGCGCGACCGGCGGGTCAGGCCGTGGAGGGCTTCCGGGGTGAACTCATCGGAGAGGGGTTCGAGGCCGAGCGCCGCGCTGCGACTTGCCCAGGCTTCGCCGGAGAGCAACTGCAAGCGGCCGAATCGCCGCACGTCCTGGTAGAGTAGGCGGCGGCCGTCTTCGAGCTGAAAGCGCACACCGGGGTGAGAAGGTTCGGCGGCGTCCACGCCGAGGACGAGAACGCGTCCCGTCATGCCCAGGTTGATGACGAGCCGCTCTGCGCCGGGTGCTACCGCACCAATCTTCATCACGATGTTCTTCGCCCGGCGCGTGACCTGCTCGATTCGTGCACCGGCCAGGGACTGCTCGAACCACGCGGGATCGCTGTCGATGAGATCGCCGCGGACGACGACCACCGTCCGGACCTGCGCACCGGTCACCAGTCGGCGCAGATCCCGGACGATGGTCTCGACCTCGGGAAGCTCCGGCACGCAGAGCTACCGTATTCCGACCTGCCCCCGGACCGAGTCGACGAGCTTCACCGCGTCGTACCCGACACCATCCTTGAAGACGAGCGTGACCTCACGAATACTCGCGGGATCGGTCACGGGGTTGCCGTCGATCACGGTGAGATCAGCGATCTTCCCGGCTGCGACTGACCCGAGCTCGGATTCCAGCCCCAGAACACGCGCGCCGTTGAGGGTCATGATCTGCACCACCTCGACCGGCGTGAACCCGGCCTCGATGAGAAGCTCGAAGTTGCGCTGATCACCGAACCCCGGCAGGGCGCCGCCGTTGCCGGTCGGGTCGACGCCCGCGCCGAGGAGCCCGCCGGCCCGTACGAACGCGACCTCATACTGCTGCGCCTTCCGGAACACCTCCGGCATCGTCGACGTCGCCGCCTGCTCCGCAATCGAGTTCCTGCGGTTGAGGTACTCCTGGAGCGCCTCTGGCGACATCGCCTCGGTGAACCGGTCCTCCAGAGGAGGCCGTCCAGGAACGCTGAGCTCGTAGACCGCCAGGGTCGAGGTCATCGCCACGCCGTTGTCGATCATGTCGCGGAAGGTCTGCTGCACTTCCTGACTCCCGAGGTCGAGGTCCAGCAGGCTGGCGCGCAATCCCGAAGGGCATTGGTCCGGCTCCTTGTCGGCGGCGTAATCACTGTTCGTGAACAGCCCGTGCTCGAGGTTGTCGATACCCAGTTCGACTGCCTCGCGGAAGGACACGGAGCACAGATGGCCGGTGAACTTCAGGCCACGCCGATGCGCCTCGTCGATCGCCGCCTTCAGGTCGGCCCGGCTGATGGAGGTGTATGCCTTGAACCAGGTTGCGCCCTCGTCGGCCCAGTAGCCGACCACGCGGCGTGCGTCCTCCGGCGTCGAGACGCCGGTCATATAGCCGCTGGTGGGGCCGGTGATGTAAGGACCCGTGATGTGCATCCGGGGGCCGATCATTCGCCCCTCCTCGATCCCCCGCTTCATGTTGATCTCGCTGTACGGGTGATAGCTGCCCGTCGTGCGGATCGTGGTGACGCCGCTGCCCAGATAGAGCCGCGGCGCGCTGTACGAGATCTGCACCTGCCGCGAGGACGTGGTATAGAAGGTGTGGTTGTGCAGCCCGATCATCCCCGGAATCACCGTGTGGCCGGTGAGATCGAGCTCCTCGGCGGAAGCTGGCACGCTGATCGCCGCCGTCGGGCCGACCGCCACGATCCGGTTGCCCTCGATCAGGACGGTCTGCCCCTCTGCCGGTGGAGCTCCGGTTCCGTCGACCACGCGCACGTTGGTGAGCGCGACGACCGGCGCGTCGATCGCGACGAACTCGCGGACGGACGAGCTCAAGGAAGCCGCGTCCTGCCCCGCGGCGGCGACCGGCGTGAGGAGACCGAGCATCAGGAGGGAAATGGCAGTTGAAGCACGCATGAGTTACTCCTGTAGAAAGGCGGACGACGGGTCGACGTGCAGCACCGTGCGCATGCCGGATTCGAGGTGCTCCGCGATGTGACAGTGTAGCATCCATGCTCCCGGGTTCGACAGCTCCACGAGCACGTCGGCGGTCTCACCGACCGGGAGAATGAACGTATCCTTCCAGACGAGGTTCGGGACGGGCACCCCGTTGCGTGAGATGACGAGGAACCGCTGCCCGTGCAGATGAATCGGATGATGCATTGCGTGCAGCACCCCGCGCTCATTGACGATGCGGATCTTCGCCACCTCGCCAACAGAGAAGCGCCAGTCGATGGCTTCGTTCTCGTGCCCGGTGTCGGCGTCCCGGAGGATCCACCGAACGTCGCGCCCGGTCGACGCCCAGTTCATCATCTCCATCGTGCCGCTCCACTCGACCGGGTGGAAATAGGCGGAGTCCGTCCGCATCATCGTCATGACGGAGAAGGGCAGGTCGCCGACCTGCATCGAGAGCTGGAGCGTGTGGTCCGGCGCGCGGTCGAGATGCTCACGGTACGGGTCGAACTCGGCCGTCACTGCCGGGTTATCCCGCAGCGGCTCGAATCCATTCGCGCTCCTGCTGGCCGCCCCCTCGCCCCCCACCCGTACCACGCCGAAGGTATCGACCGCGGCCAGGAATCGCCCGCCGACCTTGTCGAGCGCCTGGACTCGGTTGATCAGGGGAAAGCTGCCGGGCCGCTCGAACAGTACTTCGAACACATACCGCTCGCCGGGTGCGATCACCACGCTCTCGATCCATTCCTCCCGCTCGAACAGGCCCAGATCCGAACCGACCAGCTTCATCGCGATCCCATCGGGAAGCGACAGATTGAAGGTGCGCGTGTTGCTCGCGTTCGCCAGGAAGAAGCGCGCGGTACCCGGTCGGGGCAGGTCGAGACGATAGTCGCTCTCTCCGTTGACGAGGAGCGTGTTGCCGAAGCGACCCATGAGCGCGTGTGTCGCCGCCTCCGCGCCGGGAGGGACTGCACCGGTGGGCGTCAGAAGCAGGTCGTCGAGGATGAGCACGTTCTCCGTGTCGACCTTGTTCCACGGCGCGGGGTCCTCCTCGACGAGGATCGTCCCGTACAAGCCCAGCTCCTGCTGGATGTCTTCGCGGTGATGCGCGTGGTACCAGTAGATCCCCTGGTCGGGAAAGTCGAGCGTGTAGAAGTGGGTGCCGCCGGGCTCGACCGGGTCCTGCGTCAGGTGTGGCACGCCGTCGGAGGGGTTCTCGAGACGTAGTCCGTGCCAGTGAATCGCCCCCGGCAGACCGATCCCGTTCTCGAACTGGACGACGATCCGCGAGCCGCGCACGACGCGGATGGCGGGACCGGGGTACTGGCCATTGAATGCGAACATCGTCAGGCCCCGACCACCGATCGACCGGGCCACTGGGGCGGCCACGAGACGCAGGGTGTCACCGTCCTCCAGGCGTCTCTGCTCGGACGGTCTGGCCGGCGGATACGGGCCGCCGGCCACGCGGTACGGCGCTACATCGGGTCTGAGCGCCATCATTCCAGGCAGCATCGTCTGCTCCGGATCCATGGGCGGTACGGGCCATCCGTCCGCGTCCGTGTTCGAATGGCCGGCGTGATCCCCTCCCGAAGGCTGGTTCGGACTCCCGGCGCCCATCAGCATGACGGGATCGTCGACCGGCAGCACGCGGCTGCTGGCCGACATCCCTCGCAACACGATCCTGCCAGCCCATTCGTCGCGGTCGACGTCGTCCTCGGCCGTGACCACTACCATGAACTTCTCGAGCGCCACCTCACCTTGCACCCGCCCACCGCGGACTTCGCCGAGCCGGATTACGGGCCGGAGCATCGGTGTCGTCGCCCACGCCACATACCGGGTGTAGCCGAGCGCCTCGGGGGCGGGCAGATGGGCCACCCGAAGATCGAGGCGATAGCGGTGGACCCCGTCTCTCGTTACGGCTACGCCGAACGGCGTGGGCAGGTGCTCGAGACGGACCGTCCCGGTAGCGTCGAGCAGGTCGGGTACCGGTATCAACGAGATGCAGTACAGGTCGGGATCGGGCTGCACTGCGTTTTCGCGGTCGCACGTCGCCGTCGGCCCCTGCGCGCCCGCGGTCGGCGGATTAGCGGCGGCGACCGCATGAGCGGTCAGCGCCAACGTCAATATGGTCGATAGCGAACGGATCATAGGCGACCGCCTGTGCCCGATGAAGCAGAGGATGATTCGGCGAGGATGACGATTTTGGCGCGCCGGAGCGGCATTCCCACTGTGAAGGCGCGATAGCTTTTCAGACGCGGCCGACCTCGCGCCATGCGATGTCCCGGCGGAAGGTACGCCCCTCGAAGCGGATCCGTTCCGCTACCGACCGGCTACGCTCCGCAGCCTCGCCGACGGTGGCGCCGATGGCGGTCACGGACAGGACGCGGCCACCCGACGTCACGAGCCGGTCGCCCTCCCGGGCCGTCCCCGCATGGAAGACGAAGACATCCTCGGAAGTGAGATCCGGGGGCAGCTCGATCGGCACGCCTTTCATGTATTCCCCCGGATAACCACCCGATGCGAGCACCGTCGTCACCGCGGCGCCGGGCCGCCAGCGAATGGGCAGTCGGTCGGTCAGCGGCGTGCCGCTCGCGACCGTGACCATCAGATCGACGAGCGAGCTCTCCATCAGCGGGAGAATCACCTGGGCCTCCGGATCACCGAACCGGCAATTGAACTCGACGACCTTCGGCCCCTCGTCCGTGATCATCAGGCCCGCGTATAGCACGCCCCTGTAGGGCCGTCCCTCCTCGGCGAGCGCCTCCACCGTCGGTCTCAGGATCTCGCGCTCGATGCGGTCGAGTAGTTCCGGGCTGGCGATGGAGACCGGCGCATAGGCGCCCATCCCGCCGGTGTTCGGTCCCGTGTCACCCTCACCGATCCGCTTGTGGTCCTGCGCTGCCAGCAGCGTGACCAGCGAGTCGTCACCGCACAGCGCGAAGACCGACAACTCCTCGCCCTGCATGAATTCCTCGATCACCAACTGCTCGCCAGCGGCTCCGAACACCCCTTCGCCGAGAACATCTTCGACCGCGGCGACGGCTTCGTCCGTGCTCTCGCAGACGAGCGCGCCCTTGCCCGCCGCGAGCCCGGAAGCCTTCACTACGAGTGGCGCGCCCAGCGTCCGGACGTACTCGACGGCCGTTCCCGTTTCCGTGAAGATCTCGAAGTCGGCGGTCGGGATGCCATGACGCTGCATCAGCGACTTCGCGAATGCCTTGGAGCTCTCGATCTCCGCGGCTCGCTTCGACGGCCCGAAGATCGCCAGGTTCTGAGCCGAGAAGTGATCGACGACGCCCTCGGCGAGGGGGATCTCGGGACCCACCACGGTCAGGTCCACGCCTTCACGGAGCGCCCAGCCCGCGAGCGCCTGGATCTCCGTGGGGCCGAGCGGTATCGAGGTCGCCACCTCCGCGGTACCTCCGTTACCCTTCGTTACGAAGAGCTCGGCGTCCGGAGCGTCGGACCGGATCTTCTGGAGGAGCGCGTGCTCGCGACCGCCGTTTCCTATCACCAGGATCTTCATCCGTTCCGCGACACTAGACCTTTCGGAGAGCCTGCTCGAGATCCTCGAGCAGGTCGTCGACGTCTTCCACCCCGCACGAGAGCCGGACGAGGCCGTTCGTCAACCCCATCCGCAGGCGGCGCTCCTCGGGGACGGATGCGTGGGTCATCAGCGCCGGATGGCCGATCAGGCTCTCCACGCCGCCCAGGGATTCGGCCAGCGAGAACAGCCTCACCCCCTCGACGAATCGGCGTGCGCGTTCGAGCGTCCCCAGGTCCACCGACACCATGCCCGTGAATCCATCCATCTGCTCGCGGGCGAGAACGTGCTGCGGATGAGAGGGGAGGCCAGGATAGTACACGCGCTCCACCTCTGCGTGCGCGTCCAACCACTCCGCGATACGCTGGCCATTCTCGTTGTGCGCCCTCATGCGAAGGTGCAGCGTCTTGGTCCCCCGCAGTGCAAGCCAGCAGTCCCACGGCCCCGGCACGCCGCCGGCTGCGTTCTGTAGGAAACGCAGGCGCTCGTGGAGGTCGTCGTCATCGACGATCAGAAGCCCGCCGACCATGTCCGAGTGGCCGTTGATGTACTTCGTCGTGGAGTGCAGGACCACGTCCGCCCCGAGTTCCAGGGGGCGCTGGTTGTACGGTGAGGCGAAGGTGTTGTCCACGCTGAGCAGCGCGCCAGCCCGATGCGCGATCTCGACCGCGGCCCGGATGTCCGTGAGCCGCATCATCGGATTGGTCGGCGTCTCGATATGCACGAGCTTGGTCTCCGGGCGAACCGCCGCCTCGACCGCTTCGAGGTCACCTGAATCGACGAAGGTGAATTCGATCCCGAGCCGCGTGAATACCTGGTCGAAGAGTCGGAAGCTCCCGCCGTACACCCCCTCGCCTGAGACGACGTGGTCACCCGCCGAGAGCAGTTTCGTCAGAGTGTCGAGAGCGGCGAGCCCGGAGGCGAAGGCGATGCCGAACCGCCCCTCCTCGAGAGCCGCGACATTCCCCTCGAGGGCTTCGCGGGTCGGATTGTGAGTCCGTGCGTACTCGTATCCGAGATGACGACCCAGTTCCGGCTGAACGTACGTCGACGTCTGATAGACCGGCATCATGATCGCGCCCGTCGTTGGATCGGGCCGCTGGCCCGCATGGATGGCCTTGCTGCCGAAACGCAGGCCTTCGCTCGTCTCTGGTCTGGACATTGATTCGCTCGCGTGGCACCCGAAAGTCCGCTGTTCTACAGCGCCCGATTCTTGCTTCCGCAACATACGCATCGCGGCGGGCACCGGCAAAGCGATTGCTTGCTGGCTATCTGGAACCCGTCTACATTCGACCCGCTGGCCAGCCCGATGTTTCGCCGCGCCCGATGTTTCGCCGCGCCCGATGT
>JBBDRL010000087.1:0-16935 GCA_040905505.1 Gemmatimonadota bacterium
TCTTCCCCGCCTTCAGTATCCCCGTCTCCAGCGCGAGCCGTACCAGCTCGGAGCGGTGGCTCAGACCGAGCTTCTGCATCAGGCGCGAGCGGTAGGTGTCGACGGTCTTCGGAGAGAGGAAGAGCTTCTTGCCGATCTCGCGGGCGCTGTAGCCCTCGGCGGTCAGCGCCATCACCTCGCGCTCCCGCTCGCTCAGCTCCTCGAGCGGGCTCGCCTCCCCCTTCGCCTCGGCCGATTGGTAGCCGCGCAACAGTAACTTGGTCGCGCCGGGATAGAGAAAGACTTCGTCACGGGCCACGATGCGGATCGCGGCGATCAGGTCCTCGTCGGCGCGGGTCTTGTGAACGTAACCGCTGCCGCCGGCTTCCAGGACCGGGAGCAGGTACTCCTCCTCGGCATGTGACGTGAGCACCAGGATCTTCGTGCCCTGCTCGAGCGCGGCGATCTGGCCGGTGGCCTCCAACCCACCCATCCCCGGCATGTCGAGGTCCATCACAGCCACGTCCGGCTTCAGCGCCCTGGCGCGCTCCACGCCCTCGTCGCCGCTCCCGGCCTCTGCGACCACCGCCATGTCCGGCTCGAGGTCGAGCAGCGCCTTCAGACCGGCGCGCAGAATGGCGTGGTCGTCCACGAGCAGCACCCGAATCGTCTCCGACATCTTCTCTCCGATCGCTGTTCGATGTGTCTGCTGCGCTCACGCCTCATCCGCCGACGGTGTCGCCTCGCGTCCGGTCGCTTCCTGAACCGCGATACGGAAGAGGACGGTGCGCCCCGGCACCGGATCATTCTCGCGAAGCGTCTCCGGCACAAGGGTGCGGAGCAATCCGACCGCCTTCATCCACGTCTCCCGGTCCGCCGCGCTGCCCTCGTTCGCGATGAGGTAGAAGCCGCCGCGGGCGATCACGCTACGCCAGCGGAAAAGCTCCTCGACCTCGTCGACCTCGAACACGACCGGCCACCAGTGATACGCCGAGTCGGCCAGCGCCTGGTACTTGGTGCCGTGCGACGTCCTGCCGTAGATCCAGTCGTCCTGATAAACGTAATGCACCGGCTGGATCTCGATGCGATTGCCCCGCGCGAAACCGATTCGTCCCACTTTGTTGCGTGCCAGGATCGCGTTGATCTGGGGACGGTCGAGCTCGCGGACGACCGGTGTGCCCGGGTGGTCGGTCATGATACCTCCTCCTGCGGCCATCGTGGGCTGCGTGGCACTCCGCCGACCCGACGTACCCGATCGCCGGATCCGTGGCGCCTAAGGCTGATGGAAACGTAGCCGATGCCAGGTGGCGGGAGGTGGGGAAAGGCTGAGTCGTCATGTGGGGAGATGTACTCGCCCGCTCGGCCGCTCCCCCCGAGCTGACGCGGTTCAATCGCAATCTTCCATCGATATCTCCCACGGACAACCTCCGTGCCGGACTTCAGTTGCGGTGAGCCGAGGGATGCGCCTGCCCGACTCATGACGCGGCGGACGACCGTACGCCATACACCAGATCAGACCAGCCCGAGGGCGATCGCTACGAAGGCAGGCCCGTTGAGCCCGGCGTGCACGACCACGCCGATCCAAGTGTTTCGACGCCGCTGCACGACGTAAGGCAGCACGAAGATGATCGGAACCAGGACCAGTACGAGCTGCCAGCCAAAGGCGAGGTGAAAGAGAAGCCAGCCCGCGCCATTCGCCATCCATGCGAGCCTGCCGAGCGCCGCTTCCTGCCGTGGAAGGACGACGCCCCGCCACAACACCTCCTCGCCCATGATGTTGAGAATCCAGAAGGGGAGCCATGCGGCGAGGATCCAGAGGCGTCCCGGTGTCAGGGGCTCGAAGGCCATGAAGGACGGGGAGAGGTCGAGTGAGCCGTGCAGAAGCTGAATCAGTGCCTGAATCCCCGTCGTTGCGACGCCGATGGCAACCAGCGCGCCGAGGGTCCAGAGCCAGTCGGCGCGGTTCATCCTCCGAAAGCGCAGCCGTTCGGCCCAGGAGTCTACGATGCCCGTGCCAGGCTCGCGCCTCAACAGGACGTACGCGCCGATCACCAGAGGGGTGAAGACGAACAATCCGCCGACGACGAACCACGCCACCACCGGCTCCATGCCGGTCGCCCGCGCCAGCCAGGGGATCAGAATGCGCGTGCCGACGAACAGCAGCAGTGCGGCGGCGCCGAAGATCGCGAGGCTCGGGAGCCAGCCCATCGGCGGCTCGGTCCCTTGCGAGGCGCGGAAGGTCGGCGAAGGACGAGATGACATTTTTTGAAAAGCTCGCGCGTTCTCAGAGTGGCCGCGTCTTACCCACGGAGCACGGGAGGGTCGATGTTCCACCAACACCACCTTACGGCGTGCATTCTAACGACCACTGCCGTTCTCGCGCTCATTGGCTGCGCACAGGCGCCGGTCGTTCCGGACCACGCGCCACCGGGGCTCCGCACTTCCCTCGTGCCGACCGCGGAATGGGAGCGGGTGACCCGGCCCGGCTTCGGCGCGCCACCGGGATTCTCGTTCTTACTCCCGCCCGGATTCGAGCGCTTCGACCTGCAACCGATCGACTCGGACGCGGCGACGTACGTTCGCGGGGAGGCCGAGCTCCACTACGACTTCGGTCCGTATTCCGGGAGACCGACCGCGACCGGCGGGGACGTGATCGAACAGCAGATCCGTATCGGAGGTCGCGGCGCGCGGGTCGTCGCCTACACGCGTGCCGATGGCCGGCAAGTGGTCGCTGCGTGGTGGGAGAACGTCAGCCGGGGGCCGATCGGACGGAATCATCTGCTGATACGGGCGGAGTTTCCGAGCCCGGCCGATCGGGACGAGCTGCTGGCGAGCATCTACTCGGTGGAGTGGGAGTAAACGCGCCCGGCACGGCTGATTCGGTTCACGCAGGAGCCCACCCAGATGGGGCCGGTGACGACGGCCGTTCTCGACGACACCTGCGGCAACCTGATCCAGATCGCGCAACGCGGGTGAGCCTGTAGGCGAACGGGCCGACAGCGAGGATGCCGTCGGCCCGTCCGTTCTATCGATCCGGCGCGCGATCAGATCCCTTCGCCGTCCCGACGCTCACGGCCGGCCTTGCGCTGCAGACCGCCGACCTTGTCCTGAATCTTGCCCTTCAGCCGGTCCAGCTTGCCCTCCGCCTGCATCTCGGAGTCGCCGGTCAGCCCGCCGAGCGCATCCTTGCCGCGCCCCTTGAGGTCGTTGCCGGCGCCCTTGAGCTCATTGTCGGCTCCGCGCTGCTCGAGATTCCGCTCTTCCATATCATTCTCCCTGGGTCTGGTAGTAGCATCTGGAAGTGAGCCTAAATCGTGTGCTCACAAAACGTTAGATATGCAATAACGAGTCCATTGGCCGGTGTCTGGCGCGGGCCAGGACGTTGAGTCCGACCGAAGCGGGCTACTCTGCGGAGCGACGCTGGCGGGCGCGGCGACGCCTCCCGTGTGGATGGTCGAGGACGCCGCCTCGATTTGTGTGTTTCAGCCGCCAAAGGCACCAAAGTTGCGCGATTCGACCGGCTTGTTAATGGCCAATCTGGATCGGTTCTGCGAGGTGAGTGATGTACGAGCACAATTCAGCGTCCACATCGGGAGTGACCTTCCCCGCCACCCGGATCCGCGGGTGACCCCAACGGACCTCTTCGTCATCGAGGACTATCGGCAGGTTTACGAGGCGGTAGCCCTCCCCGTTCTGATCATCGATCACGCGTCATGGCGTATCCTGGCCGTCAACGAGGCCGCTCTGCGCCAGTACGGCTACGAGAGGGAGGAGTTCGTGGGCCTTCCGGTGCTGGAGGTCCGTCCCCCCTCGGGCCGGGAGGAGGCCCGGCAGGTGATGTCCGAGTTACCCCATGGCTTCTGGAAAACCACGGCCGTCCGACACTGCCGCAAGGACGGGTCGGAGTTCAGCGCCGACGTCTGGTCCCGGGATACCATAGTGGACGGGCGGGCGGTGCGGATCGCGACGATCCACGAGGTGACGGAGCGCCTCATGCTCCAGCAGGAGCTGCAGCAGGCTCAGAAGATGGAGGCCGTGGGCCGGCTCGCGGGCGGCGTCGCCCATGACTTCAACAATGCCCTCACCGCCATCATCGCTGGCTCGCACCTTCTCCTCGAGCAGTTCCGAGACGATCCGGACGCCTCGTCCGATCTGGAGGCCATGCTGCTGGCCGCCGAACGGGCGGCCCTTCTCACCCGGCATCTCCTGGCTTTCAGTCGGCAACAGGTCATGCGCGACCAGGTCTGCCTTCTCTCTGAGGTTGTCGAGCGGAGCGCGGGCCTGCTAGAGCGCGTCCTCGAGGACCAGACCGAGATCCGGACCCGGATCGATCCCGAGAACTGGCCGGTGCGGGTCGACGCGATCCAGCTCGAGCAGGTGATCATGAACATGGCGGTAAACGCCCAGGACGCCATGCCCGGGGGAGGCACCCTCGTCCTGGCCACCACGAACGTCTCGGTGTCCCCGCGGGGTGCGTCCAAGGATCCGAAGGTGCCCCCCGGGGACTACGCCGTGCTGACCGTCAGCGATACCGGCAGCGGGATGGACGAGATCACCCGCGCCCGGGTTTTCGAGCCCTTCTTCACGACGAAACCCCCGCCCGAGGGGACCGGCCTCGGCCTCTCCATGGCCTACGGGATCGTCCGTCAGAGCGGCGGATTCGTAACGGTCGATTCGGAGCGAGGAGTGGGGACGACCTTCCGGATCTTCCTGCCCAGGGTCGACGTGACTGCCGCCGAGGCCAGGTCCATCGCCGAGGCTGCGTCGCCGGGAGGCCGCACGGTTCTGGTGGTGGATGGCGACGACGGGGTACGGCGTTCCACCTGTCGCGTTCTGAAGAGCCTGGGTTACACATTGGTTTCCACCTCCTCGGCCGAGGAGGCTCTGACTACGTTGGATGGGTCGAAGACGGTCCCGGTCCTGCTGGTGACCGCGCTGGACCTTCCGGGGATGGGCGGTGGGGAACTCGCGGACCGCCTCCAGGCGTCGGTCCCAGGCCTCGGCGTGCTCTTCCTGTCGGGCTACGCCCTGGACGGCGATGACGACGTCGAGGCTGTCGCGGAAGGCCGACGGCTCCTGCAAAAGCCCTTCTCCGTGGAATCGTTGATCGACGCAGTGCGTCAGGTGCTCTCTGATTCCTGAACCGGGGGCCGCGGGAGATCGGTACGACGGAGGGGCTGCGCTCGGGACAAAAAACCGGGCTCCGGTCGGACGGTCACGGGCTCGGGCCGACGTGCGCTCACGGCAGCGCCAGCGCCACGAGCGACCCCGGCAGCCCGCCCCCCGCTACCGGCAGGACGATGTACTGCTTGCCCTCGTGCAGGTAGGTCATCGGCGCGGTGCTGGTCGGCGCGGGGATCTCGACCGAGCCGACCCGCTCGCCGGTACGCTTGTCCGCCGCGTACCAGACCGCCCGGCCCCCGCGGCCCTCCGCCCACATGAGCAGGCTTCTGGTGACGAGCACCGTGGCGTCACCCTGGTGCCCGGTGTTGGGGACGTCGATGCCTTCCAGGAGGGGGTGGTCACGAATGCGGTCCGGCGTGTCGCCGTTCGGGATCCACCAGAGGTGCTCCCCGGTGTTCATGTCGATCGCCGTGATGCGGCCGTACGGAGGCTTGAAGATCGGCAGGCCGTCCATCGACGAGAATCCGGAGGAGCCGGAGGTGAAGTCCACCACCGTCTGCCCGGGGTTCCCGTCAGGCGCGCCGTCGTCCCGGTCCGTTCCGGGCCGTAACGCCCCACCACTACAGACCTTTCGCGACTGCACATAGAGAATTCCGCTCTCCGGATCCATCACGGGACCGCCGGGGATGTTCGTCCCGCCGGTCGCGCTCGGACACTGCGCGGCAGCCCGCCACCCCTCCGGATTGCCCTGGTGCACGTAAGGCGTGAAGATCGGGCCCAGGAGAATGTCCGACACCTGCTCGAGCGCCATCTCCCGCAGCTCGGGGGTGAAGTCGATGAGGTCGTCCTCGGTGAGGCCCTGGAGCTCGTAGCCCGCCGGCCGCGTCGGGATCGGCTGGGTCGGCGAATACCACTCCCCCGGCACGCTGCCCCGCGGGACCGCCCGCTCCTCGATCGGCCAGATCGGCTCGCCCGTCTCCCGGTTGAACGCGTAGACGAAAGCCTGCTTCGACGCCTGCACCACCGCCGGGACCGCCTCCCCGTCGACCGTGAGGTCCACCAGGATGGGCGGCACGGGAAGGTCCCAGTCCCAGATGTCGTGGTGCACGGTCTGGAAATGCCAGCGCCGCTCCCCAGTCCGGATGTCCAGTGCGACGAGACTGCTGCCGAAGAGATTCGCGCCAGGGCGGAACCCGCCGAAGTAGTCATTCGTGGGCGCGTCGGTCGGCAGATAGACGAGCCCGCGCTCGCTATCGGCCGATAACGGGGCCCAGACGTTGACATTGCCGCTCCAGCGCCAGGCGTCGGTCTCCCAGGTCTCGTTGCCGAGCTCGCCCGCGCGGGGGATCGTATGGAAGGTCCACAGGTGCGCGCCGGTGCGGGCGTCGAAGGCCTGCACGTCGCCGGGCACGTTCTCGATGCGGGTGTAGGTCCCGCCCTGGTGGGCCGAGTTGCCGACGATGACGACGCCGTTGACGACGAGGGGTGGGGAGGAAGTGGTAATGGCGCCGCGGGCGGGGTCGATGCCGGAGTAGACGTCGTAGGGATGGCCGAGGGTGGCGAGCATGTCGACCGTCCCCGAAGGGGGGAATCCCTCGATCGGGATCGCGCCGCCGAAGCCCTCGACGGGGCGCCCGGTGCTGGCGTCGAGCGCGTGGAGGAAGAAGCCCGGCGAAACATGGTAGATGACACCGCGGCCGTCGACCTCGGCGAAGGCGACGCCCTTGCCGTAGTTCTGGCGGGGTGAGCGATCCCAGCGCTCGGTGTGCGGCTCTCGGAAGGTCCAGAGGGTCTCCCCGGTGGCCGGATCGATCGCGGCGACCGAGCGCCGGCGGCCGGCGACGGTGTAGACGATGCCGTCGGCGTAGATGGGTGTGGAGCGCATGACGAAGTCCGGCTGGGGGCCGAAGTTGTCGCCGCGCCACGTCCACGCGACCTCGAGCCGGGAGAAGTTCTCCGCATCGATCTGGTCTACGGGGGAGTAGCGCGTGCTCCACTGGTCGCCGCCCCAGTAGCGCCACTCGCCGTAGGGAGTGCCGCGCTCCTGCGCGGTCGCTGGGGACGCGGCGGTCGCGACCGTCCAGACCGTTGCGGCCAGCGGGAGCGACGTGAGGAGTTGTTTGAGGATGCTGATGGTATCGGCCCCGCGGTGATCGGTTCGCTTCATCTGCGTCTTGGTCGAGATCGTGGTTCGGCCAGGCCGGGGGCCAGGCGAAGCCGCGGATCGCGCAGCGCGACTGGCGAGGTTAGCCGCTCGACATGCTGCAGGTCAAGGACCCCGCGTCGCTGTGTCAAGCACGGATAGAAGCGTCCCCCGGTTTGCGCGGATAGAAATGTCCCCTGTGAAAGGGGTGAGTTTTCCATGCGCTGCGCGAGGAGAGCACCGCCAGGTGCAGTTCCCCGCGGCGGTGGACGCGAGGACGGGCGACCTCCGGCCCGTGCGAACCGACGGTCGGCGATACCCGGGTGGCCAAGTTGCTGGCTGTCGGCCACATTCGTTCGGAGCGGCAGGGCCCGGAGCGAGGAGCGGAAGGGGTCTGATCTCTGGCTGGACCACCACTGGACGACCAGGGGGGACACTTCTGATGTCATGAACAGAATCACCCGTCGAGAATTCCTCCGCTGGAGCGGTGCGGCTGCTGCCTCGACCATATTTGCACCCGGCTGCGACGACCGTACGGCGGGGGGCGTGCCCTCGGGACCGCAGTTTCCGCCGCCCGCGTCGCGTCGCGTCGTGGTAATCGGTGCGGGGCTCAGCGGGCTCGTCGCAGCGTACGAGCTCGCGGCCGCCGGCCACGAGGTGACGATTTTCGAGGCGCGTGACCGTCCGGGCGGCCGGGTGCTGACGATCCGCGACCCCTTCGCCGACGGCCACTTCGCCGAGGCGGGCGCGGCCCGCATTCCGCCGGGTCACGACCTGGTCCATCATTACGCGCGACGGCTGGGCATCGAGATGACGCCGTTCCTTCCCGGTGAAGGTGACTTTCTGACCCACTTCGCCGGAGAGCGCCGGAAGGTCGGCGTGCAGGACTTTCCTCTGCGGCAGACCAGCTACACCAAGCTTCGTGGTGGATCGGATCGATTGCCCCGAGCGCTCGCTGCCTCATTGGGTCCGCGGGTCACGTACGACGCGCCGGTCCTGCGCGTCGACCAGTCCACCGCCGAGGTCCACGTCACCGTCGGCGAATCCGGCGCGGAGCGGACCGTCGTGGCCGACCGGGTGATCTGCACCGTTCCCTTCCCCGTTCTCGATCGAATCGAGTTCATACCGTCACTATCGGAAGGGAAGCAGCGGGCCGTGCGCGAGCTGCGGTATGAGCCGTCGGTGCGGATCTACGTGCAGTTCCGGCAGCGCTTCTGGGAAGCCGAGGGGTGTAATGGGTTCGCCGTGACCGACTGGCCGGAAGAGGTGTGGCAGCCCACGTGGGATCTCCCGGGGCAAAGGGGCATCCTGATGTCGTATCTGCGCGGCGGCCGCGCCTCCGCGATCGGAGCGCTCTCGGAGGCCGACCGCGTCGCACGCCTGCTGGAGCACTGGACGATCCTCTTCCCGGGGCTGCAGGAGCACATCGAGACCACGGCGTCGACGGTCTGGCAGGCGGAGGAATGGACCGGCGGCGCCTATGCCTCGCCCGCCCCCGGTCAGCTCGCGGACTTCGGAGCCCACATGGCGACTCCCGAGGGCGCCGTCCACTTCGCAGGGGAGCACCTCTCCGACCATCGCGGCTGGATGCAGGGGGCGCTCTCGTCAGGCCTGCGGGCGGCGGATGAAGCGCAATTCGCCCGCGCCGGCTGACTCCTCTTAGTTCTGGCACCGTCGTCGCGTTGATCTGATCCGACTCGAATCGCAAACCCTGAATCATCACGCTTCAGATGCCACCCGATTCCGGCGGGGGACCAAGGCGGAGGTCGGAGGATTCGAGCGAGGCGGCGGAAGCCGAGGCACGGGTCAGCTCCCGGGAGGCCCTGCGCTTCCTCACCCGGGCCGGCCGGGTGCTCTCGAGGTCGCTGGACCCGGACCAGACGCTCAAGCGACTCGTCCGCCTCGCCGTCCCCCGCGTGGCCTGCTTCGCGATGATCGACCTCCTGCGCGACGACGATCGATTGGATCGCGTCGCCTTCGGTCACATCGACCCATCGAAGGAATCGCTGCTCGCCAGGCCGGAGCCCTTCCGACCGACGGAGCTAGGTATCCTGCCGCTTGCCCAGGTGATCGAGTCGGGCAAGCCGCTACTCGTCGAGGACGTCGAGCGCGACTGGACGGGCAGCGCGGAGATCCTCGAACGCGTGCGGCTCCTCGCCGGCCGCTCCCTCATCATCGTCCCGCTGGAGATCCATGGCGAGATGTTCGGCACGTTGACGTTCGGATCGACACGAACCGATCGGCACTACGGCCGCAGCGACGTGACTCTCGCACAGGAGCTCGCCCGCACCGCCGCGCTGGCCCTGGAGAACTCCCGCCTCTACCGGCAGGCCCAGCATGCGATCACAGCCCGCGACGAGGTGCTCGCCGTGGTCTCTCACGACCTGCGCAATCCCGTCAGCCGCGTCCGCCTCGCCGCCGAACTGCTCCTAGACACCAACCAGATCGCCGAAAGCGGCAGGAACACGGCTCACATCATCATCCGGGCCGCCGACGAGATGCAGCGCCTGATCGGTGATCTGGTAGAGGCCGCGCGAGCCGAGGCCGGCAACCTGACGATGCGAACGTCGCCGCTCTCCGTAGATCGACTGCTCGAACACCTCGACGAGTCCCACGCAGCGACCGCGCGCGCGAAGAATCTCGCCTGGCGCGTCGACCGGCCGCCCCGTCCGCTGACCATCGAGGGCGACGAGGGGCGGCTACTCCAGGCGCTCGGCAACTTCGTCGGGAACGCCATGAAATTCACGCCCGAGGGTGGCGAAGTGCACGTCGTAATAGAAGAGGCGAACAGGACCGTCCGCATCGGTGTGGTCGATACGGGGCCGGGGATGGACGAGGAGCAGCTCACCCGCGTGTTCGAACGATTCTGGCAGGCGGAGACGGGGGATCACCGGGGCGCCGGGCTGGGCCTGGCGATCGCGCGCGGCATCGTCGAGGCGCATTCCGGACGCGTATGGTTGGAGAGTGAGGTGGGCGAGGGAACGAAGGCGTGGCTGGAAGTGCCGCTCGCCGGCTGAGATCACGTTGTCAGGCGGTGACAGCGTCGCGTGCGTGCGCGGAGCGGCCGGCATGGCCCCGTCTCCCCCACATCCGTTTCCGACCCCTCGCGGGCCCCTGGATTCCGGCGTTAGCTTGGGTGGAGATGCGAGCCGTGGCACCCGAGACGACCACCCATGCCGAAACAGAACTCCGACCTCCATGGCAACGCCCCCGACGGGTCGCCCGTCGCGCTGCTCCTCATCGACCTGATCAACGACCTCGAGTTCGAGGGGGCGGAAGCGCTGCTCGAGCCGGCGATCGCCGCGGCTGACCGTATCTCCGATCTGAAGCGGCGGGCGAGCGCGGCGGGGATCCCGGTCATCTACGCGAACGACAACTGGGGCCGCTGGCGGTCGGATTTCCGCGAGGCGGTCGAGCACTGCCTACGCGACGGCGTCCGCGGCCAGCCGCTGGCGGAGCGACTCGCGCCCGATCCCGACGACTACTTCGTGCTCAAGCCCAAGCACTCCGCGTTCTACGCCACGACGCTGGAGACGCTCCTGGCGTATCTCGGCACGCGCCGTCTGATCCTCGTGGGGATCTCGACCGACATCTGCGTGATGTTCACCGCTCTGGACGCCTTCATGCGCGACTACGAGCTGTTCGTGCCAGCCGACTGTGTGGTCGCCAGCTCGCGGCGAGACGGCGAAGCCGCCCTGGGTTACCTTAACCGGGTCTGCCACGCGGACATCACGACGTCGGAGGGGCTCGATCTCGAGCGGCTTCGAGTGATCGGGCCTGGGGCGGCCGACTGAGCCCCAGCCGCGATTCGGCAGAAAAGCATCACTGCTCGTCCAGCTCCGGCTCACTCCCGCGAATCCGTTCGGGATCCAGGCGCAGGCGTGGGAACGAAACGTCGGCCTCCCATCCCTCCTCCGCTCCATCTCGCCCTTCGAGCCGCTCTCTGATGCCCCGCGACCGCTCGAGGATGTCCGCGAGGTCGATCCCCAGGTATTCCGGCGCGTAAGGCGAGAGCGTTCGCTGCGTCTTCTGAAGCTGAGCCACGACGCCGTGGGCGTTCGCGCGCTGGACGTGGACGAACGCGCTCGCGTAGAGAATCAGCCCGTGATAGAAGTCGCTGCGGGACGCGCGCCAGGCGTCCTCGAGGACTTCATGGCTCTCCCAGAACTCCTCGCGGTTGAAGCGCTCTACGAAGCGGACGAGGGCTGGCGGGAAGACGACAGGATGCTTCATTCCCATCTCGGCTGGAGTGCTACTCGCCGCTTCATCATGGTTCGTCGGCACAGGTGGAGAGGCTGCATGCGTCCTTCGCAGGACGAGGCTTGGCGGGCGTCGGAGGAATGTTCACAGGGAGGAGTTTCGAGAGATCTCAAGTATCAGCGCCTGGGCACCGAGATTCGGAGGTTCGGGCGTTCGTCCGGGTTGGCGTTCTCATCACCAACAGATATTCTACCGCGTCTGAGGTGATACAATCCGAATGATTCTACGAAGGGTCCCGATCGTTCTGTTGCCGCCGGCCAGCGCCCCGCACGCGGCGGGACCCGCTTCCTACCTCACTCGAACGTCTCCTCGCATCCAATGATCCATTCGCCAAACCGGATCCTCGTCCACGGAATGGACTCAGCCGTTCCCGGGGCGATCGGTCGCAGCGTCCTCGATCGGCCTCGCGCGCAAGGGCTGGGGGGCTCCCCATGAAGTGGGAAGATATCATACGGAACGCGCGGATCCTCGTCGTGGATGACGATCCTGCCAGCGTGAGGCTGTCGAAGAGAATGCTCGATCAGGCCGGCTATCAGTGGGTCATCAGCACCTCCGATGGGCGCGAGGTGCTGCGGCTCTACAGAGAATTCAGGCCGGACCTGGTGCTTCTCGATCTTCACATGCCCGACAAGAATGGCCTGGACGTGATGCGGGAGATCCGGGAAGACATCGGGCCGGAGGGGTACCTGCCGTTCCTGGTGGTCACCGGGGACGCCGCACCCGAGACAAAGCTGCGCGCGCTGGTGCTCGGAGCCAAGGACTTCGTCACGAAGCCGTTCGACATGGTCGAAGTGATGCTACGAATTCGGATCCAGCTCGAGACGCGATTCCAGTTCCTGGAGATGGAGCAGGAGATTGCTTCGTTGCGGAAGGGCACGACGTGAGATCGCGCCGCGCGTAGTGTCGCGCTGGCGGTGACCGCGATCTGCGGGAGGGGGCGCTCGACCCGGTCGCATGGCTGATGACCTCGTTCATCGTGCTGCTCCTGACGCCGGCGCGCTTCCACCTGACCAGCGAGGCACGCCCTCCCGGCGTCACGACAACGAGAAGTGGGACCAGATGGCGACCGCAAACCCGATGGTCACCACGATCGCCCGCACGTGCGACTGCTTCATCCGCCGCGCCACCCGCGCGCCGCCGTACCCGCCCACGATGGACGCCACGGCCATGATCGCCGCGTACTCCCAGACGACCACACCCGCCATGGCGAAGATCACCGCCGAGATGCCGTTCATCGTCGCGGCCAGGATGTTCTTGACCGCGTTCATCTCGTGGATGTCGAGCATCCCCATGAACGCCAGGGAGCTGAGCATCATGATCCCCGCACCGGCGCCGAAGTAGCCGCCGTAGATGCCGACCAGGAACTGAGCGGCGATGACCGCGACGACGGTCCTCCGCCGCGGCCTGGCGTGTGGGTGGGTGCCGAAATAGCGCAGCAGGGGCCGCTGCAGCAGGAGCAGCACCGAGGCGGTGACGAGCAGCCAGGGAACGGCGGTCGCGAAGATCCGTTCCGGAAGGCGGATCAGCAGCAGCGACCCGACGATCCCGCCGGCGAGGCTCGGCGGCCAGAGGAGCACCAGATGGTGACGCGCCTTCCGCACCTCCGTCCGATAGCCCACCGCGGCGGACATCGTGCCCGGCAGCAACGCGATCGTGCTCGTCGCGTTCGCGGCGACGGGGCTGAGGATGGCGAGGAGGCTCGGAAAGGTCAGCAGCGTGCCACCCCCCGCGATCGCGTTGACGGCTCCGGCGGCCAGGGCGGCGACGCAGACCAGCAGGGTACTCCAGATCATCGGACGGGCTCGAGGCACGGTGGAGGAGCGCGACCCGGCCGAGGACTACGGCTCGGGGCGTGGGCCTCCATGGGCTGAGGCGCCGGCGCGGCGCCAAGATGGGGCGGGGGCGGTAGGTTCGCCAGGGGCGGCGCCGCGGACGAGTGTCCGGATCAGCTACTCCGCGACTATCCTTTACGCAAAACTGGCACGGGCAACATGCGAGTGAGCGTTGGGCGCGAGCCGCTCGTCGCATTTGCCTATCGGTCGTTCGTGCCCGATACTTGAACGATTGACGAAATACAGACCCCTCGGTGTTGCTCGGGGGTCCGTGTTCGGTTGTCCGCGTCTGCCCCGGCGCGACCGGGAGTGCTCATGTTCTCTGAATTTCGCACCTTCGACGTCGAGCGCGGCGAGGTCCGCATCCATGGTCGGATCGGCGGCAGCGGACCCCCGCTCCTGCTGCTGCACGGGCACCCGCAGACGCATGTGATGTGGCACCGCGTGGCAGGCCCTCTCGCGGCACACCATACGGTCGTCGCCCCCGACCTGCGCGGCTACGGCGACTCCACCAAGCCGACCGGCCTCGATGATCACAGCAACTACAGCAAGCGCGTGATGGCCGACGACCAGGTGGCGGTCATGCGCGACATGGGCTTCGACCGCTTCCGGGTCTGCGGTCACGATCGAGGAGGTCGGGTCGGGCATCGGATGGCGATCGATCACCCGGCAGCCGTCGAGCGCCTGGCTGTCCTGGACATCGCCCCGACCCTGGCGATGTACGAGAAGGCCGATCGCGCCTTCGCGACGGCATACTTCCACTGGTTCTTCCTGATCCAGCCGCCACCCCTTCCGGAACGGCTCATCGAATCATCACCGGCTGATTACATCACCTACACGATGGGTCGCCGGCATGCGTCGCTGGACCGCTTCGACCCTGCGGCCATCGCGGCATACCAGGCGTCCCTCTCCCGGCCCGGCGCTGCACACGGAATCTGCGAGGACTACCGCGCCTCCAACACGATCGACCTGGAGCACGACCGGGCCGACCGCGAGGCCGGTCGCCGGGTCGGGTGCCCGCTATTGGTGCTCTGGGCGCAACACGGGGCGATCGACCGGTTCTTCGATCCGCTGGCGGAATGGCGGGCCGTCGCCGACGACGTCCGGGGCCAGCCGCTCGCCTGTGGACACTACCTGCCCGAGGAGGAGCCGGAAGCGGTGGTCCGTCACCTCCTTCGCTTCATGGGCTGAGCGCCGGATCCGCACCCGGCGAATGGGTATGGATCGATGTTCGCCGGCTTGGTCCGGCGGGGAAGGGAGACCACAACCATTACCCATGTCCGACCACGGCCGCCTCCCTGACGAGGATCTCGCTCAGCCCCTCGGGGTTCGACAGCATCGCCAGGTGCCCCGCGTCCAGCTCGTAGCGCCGCGCCTCCGGCAGCCGCGCGATCATCGCATCCTGCTGCGCCGGCGTGACGCTGCGATCCTGGAGGAGCTTGACGTACGCCCAACCGGGTGGCCGCGGCGCCGAAGCCGCCGGGGTCACGTAGAGCCCGGGCATCTCGGCCTCGTAGCGATCGACCACCAGCGCCGCATCCTCCTCAGACAGGTCGTTGCAGAGCTCGCGGCGGATCATCCCGGCCGACGGCTTGAGCCCGTTGCGGTTCAGCCTGAAGAGCAGACGAAGGATCAGACGGTTCGGCAGCGGCACGGCGTCGAGGAACGATCCGCCGGGCGGGGGAATCACGCCCGAGACGAAGACGCAGTGGGCGAGACGGTCGCCGAGGCCGCGGGCAACCTCGGAGGCGAGGACGCCCGCGAGCGAGTGGAGCACCGGCACGACCGACTCGATTCCACGGTCATCGATCTCCCGGACCAGTGCCTCGGCGCAGCCGGCAGGAGTGACGCCGGGCGCGCGGCCGGGTACGTCGAGCGCGATGGCGGGGGTCTGGACGTTCTCCAGAACCCGTTGCCATACCCAGCTGCCAGTGCCGGCGCCGTGGAGGAGGACGAGGGTCGGTGGGGTCGTCATGGTTGGATTGGTCGGGGTCGAAGGAGGGCCCGTTCCTTGACGGGTGTCATCGCGTTGAGACACGAGATCGGAGAGGGGTTCGCCACCACGCCGTCACCATCATTCCACGATCCGGAAGTGATTCGAGACCCGCTCCTCCAGCGGCGCCAGCGCGTACGGGATATCCACGTTCACGTCCGTCGAGTTGATCTTCAACTGCAACCATAGCCGTCGCCCCAGGTTCACCCGCTCACCTGCTACCCTTCATCGAACTCACCCGGCCATTTTTCCGAATCAGTGCGAGAAATGGCACTTGGTGCCCCGCCGCGTACCGCTGCACCCCGTCCCATGCCTTGATGATGAGTTTCGCCAGCTCCCATCCCGTAAGGTGGCGCGCGCGGCCGGAAGAGACAAAGAAGATACCGATTTTCTGGTCCACGATGATGGCGCGATACTGAGGGGTTCGCTTGATCGCGTGGTCACGCGTGACGATGTGATACCCATGTCGGCCGGCATACGCGAGAATCAGCTCGTCGGGAGCGGAGGCTCCGAGATCTGGGACGTCCCGCACATGTAGGGTGGGTTGATGAAGGATGCGGAGGGCGGATGCGATCGGGTGCGGCAGATTGTTGTCGAACAGGAATTTCAACGCCGCAAGCCCTCCTCGAACTCCAGCGCGGCCGCGACTTCGTACTCCTCCAACCCGTACCACGCGGCGATCGACGGGACCGAGTCACCCGCCCTGTGCATCTCCAGGAGCACGTCCGTTGGAACGCCGCCTGATGGGATGATCGCGGCGCCGAGCGCCCGCCTCGGATCGACGACGACCGGCCTGTCGAAACCCAGTGGATACCACCGGTGCGCGACACCGTCGATGTCGAATTCGATTTGCTGGAGATAAGGGTCGAGCACTTTTCCGAGCGCCACCTGGGCGTCGCCCGCGAGCTCCACCAGGATCGGCTCTCCATGCTCCTCGCCGAGCTGCAGGTATACGCCCGCCGGATCGGCAAACCACTTCCTCATGGCGAAGGGATGGGGCACGTCGTGAAGGAGGCGTGTCGCCGTCGCCGCAGCGGTCCGGACGCGCTTCCAACTGAGCCCGGCAGCGAGGAGCCCTCTGATGAACATCAGCTCCACCAGCTCGAGAAAGGTGATGACCTTGACCCCCTCGAGAGCCGGAACTTCGGTGCGGATCGGCGGCTCATACGCGGCGCCGCGGCGCTCGTAGCCGAACGCCCACCTCTCGACCGTCGCCGCACGTTCGCCGAGTAAACGCCCCGCCTGCGGCAGCGTGTACAGCCCCTGGTTCGCGAATTTGATCATCGACAACTCCTTGCTATCCCGAAGATGCTCCGAAACAGCGGCTTCGGCAAGCAAAAAATGGGGCAGCCTACGCCACCCGCTCCGTCTTCCGGTACCGCGCCTCCGGGTCCGCCACACCCGCCGGCGCCCGAGAGCAGTTCCTAACGCTCCTCGATTACAACGAAACAGGCTCTAGTGCCGCCCAGCCCGCACGGCTCCGGCGATCTCCCGCTCCACGATCCCTGTGGCCATCCTGCCGTTCGCAAGGACGACGATCGTCAGGTCGTGCTCCGGATAGTGTGCCCAGATGGAGTTGAAGCCGTCGACGGAGCCGCTGTGAC
>JBBDRL010000087.1:17035-22363 GCA_040905505.1 Gemmatimonadota bacterium
CCACGCGCGACATCGGCGGGCGATGGGCCGCAGCCGACGATCACAGTGAGGGAGCCTGCCAGCAAGGGCAGAGCGAGCCTTCGTCCTCTTCGCCGCCATACTATGCAGGGAACCGCTGTACCAGCCCCGCGGCCTGGCCAGGTGAGCACACGACGCTGGAGTTCGCTGCCAGTCATAAGGCTCCTCGTGTGAAGACCAGAGGTGGAGAACCGTTGCCCATTTGACCGATTCCGGAACACTCCGAGCCAATGATCGCGAACCGGGGGATCGGCGACGCCTCAGAGCATTGCTCCTTCAGGATTTTTGAGCGCAAGGCCGAAGCCGCCTCGCGACGCTTGCACGCTGCCCACTACGCGGGATTGCGTCGCAATTGTTCCAGGTATTCGGGCCAGAACCTCTCCGCCTTCCTGCACTCCGCGCACTTGTCCCGGCCTCCAGGCCCGTGCACCCCGCCAATCGACTTCGGCTTGCAATGCAACTTGAAGAGCGTGAACGCGTTTCGGCGCTCCTGCGCCATCCTGTGCCCCCCCAATGTCGCAGCGACCCGGGCTCGCGACGCGGGCGTATTGCCGCCCGTGTGGTTGGCCCACCCTTGCCTGGGCACGCCGAGGCCTTTGTCCGCGGGGGTGAAGTTCAGCCCCTCGCGGGCCAGGTACTCGGACGCGCGCATCCGGGGCTGACCGAAGGCCGCGACCCACACGGTGTCCAGCTTGACGCCATGCAGGGCGAGCGTCTCGACCGCCATCCGCACGTGTTTAGGACCGGGCTGGTAATGTCCGCTGTTCGTGTTGATCTCGATGATGCGCCCGTTCTCGATCTTGATCTCCCCCGCACTGAGGATCGCCTCGCCGCCGAAATACGACGAATGGTAGCGGCCGGTGTTCGCCTTCTGGCCCTGATTTCGAGGGGCGAAGTGCGGACCGCTGTAAAAATCGCCCCCCTGACTGAGCACGTATCCCGAAAAGCCGTTGCTGAGCACTTCTGCCCCGGCGTTCCCCTGCTTCCTCGCCAGATCGACCGTTCCCTCGACCACATTGGCGGAGCTGGCCGGCACCCACTTCGTCTTGTTGGTCCACCACTGCTGCTGGTACGCGACGCCGCCTTTGAAGCGCAGCCGAAACTTCCGGACCTCCACCTCGGAGAGGTAGTCGGCCAGGTTCTCCCTGATGTCCAGTTCCGCGCCGTGCTCGACGAGGGATTTCCCGAACGTTTCCGCCAGCCAGTTCGGCAGCAGGTTGATCGGGACGCCCGTGACAGCCGACAGCTCCTGCACCACCTGCACGTAGAGGTCATAGACGCCCGATTTCCGCCCTCGGTGCACCCCCGGCTCACCCCGTTCTGCCTTCTTCAGCCAGGCTTCGGTGGCGTAGTAGAGCTTGCCCAGCAGGATCGCCTGGGCCGGCCCGGCGGGCTGAAGGTGGAACGTGTCGATCAGCGCGTCGATCCCCTTGAGGATCGTGTCCGACGCCCGCTTGTTGGTGAAGACGCGCTTGAGGTTCGTCGACTTCTGGAACTGGGCTCTGTTGGGAATCGGCACGCATCACCTATGGAAGAAACGTCGACCAAGCCAGCGCTCGCAGTCCTTGCCGGAGCTCGCCTGGGTTTGCGTCGGGGGAATTCCTGGCGTTCGTAGGAGGCGGGCTGAGCATACCCGATGTGGAGTCGCACGACAAGGTTGCGGGCCGCCTCTTCGAATAGCCAACTACCAAAGCGCCCACGCCTCTCCTGGAGCCTCTCCCGCGGTGGCTTCGCCGGGCCCTCTCGCAGCGGTTCCGACTTGACTCGGTTTGGCGCGCAACGTACCCTGGCTCAGGAGTGGGTCCTCACCCAGGATCCAGCTTCACTCAACCCGCATCGCGCACCCGCCTCGCCGCGATTTGTGCGCGGGCCCTCGTCCCCCTCACGCGTCTACCATGCCGGTTCCCACCCTGATGGAGTTCCAGGTCGCGACGGCACACAAGGGCAAGCTGAACAAGCGCGGGACGGTCTTCGCGCTCGTCGACGGCCTGCTCGAAGATTGGCATCGCCGCAAACAAATCGCGACCTTCGAGGAGAAGATCGCGATTCTCTACCAGTTGTTGAAGGAAGCCGTAAGGGCGAACGGGAGGATCAAGCCCGCTGGAAGCGTCGGAAAGAAGAACGCCCTGGCGCATCGCCGAAAATATCAGTTGGAGAATCTGGCCGGGACGGTGTTCGACGAGCTGGACCGCGTCTCTCCGTCTACCGCTCGGGGGCTGCGCCGTTTCGAAAGCCGGAAGGAGGACTCCGGCAGGGTTGGGAATCCGATCCAGCTCGCGGGCGGCTACGGCCACGAGCGCGCCCACTACCTGAGCACCGGCAAGCAGTTCGCCTACTCTGCCTCGGCGGTGCACGGCCTCCATGAGGGGCTCCGAGGTCGGCAAACTATGAGCGAGAAGTCGAGAAAGCTGTCGAGGAAGTCATTCGACAGTTTGACTCTCAGCGACTTCGAGTTCCTGGCGTGGGCCGATTACGAAAAGAATGTGGCGTACTACAACAAGGTCGAGCGCCTCAAGTACATGTTGGTTCCCGACGGCCACGGCGGATTCGAGGACTTGAAGGGCAATGCGGTCCACATGAATACCTGGCGACGGGTGACCATGGCGGCGGACCTGCAGATCTACGCGATCGACCGGTACGGCAATCTCTTCGCACGAGAAGCGGAGGGCGACCCCGAGAACCGATTCATCAATCATTCGAGCCTCAACGCCGGGCGCGAGGTGATGTGCGCGGGGTGCATCTGGATCACGAATGGCAGATTGCGGCACATCGACAACAACAGCGGGCACTACTTGCCCAGCGCGGATCAGCTTCGCGAGGCGTTGAACTACCTGATCGACGAAGGTATCGACATCTCGGAAACACGTTTGATGGAGCATGCCGAGTACAAGCGCACCGGCGTTCGCAAGATGTTTTTCGCGCTCTCCTGGCTGAATGGGAAAACGGTCCCGGACTTCACCGACGACGATGCCAGGCGGCTCCAGCTAGAGCTGTCGTAGCCGTCCGAACTGGACTCTGACGTCGCCGGGCTATTCCGCGATTCGACGCGACGGTCTCTGGCGTAGCGATGCGGAAAGGTGGGAACGAGGCGTCAGGGCTCGGGTCCCACCTCCTCGCGCACGGGCTGGGCCCCGCCACGGCTCGTCACGAACGCGGCAGGGTCGTAGACATCCCAGTAGCAGGTCCTGGGCACCGGGCCGGGGAAGCGCACCGACACCACCTCCAGGGACGTCATGTCCAGACCTTCTTCGGCCAGGATCGTGACGGCCTCCACAAGGTTCTGCTTGGTCGGCTTGTAGTGTCCGCTGGCGTTCGATATCCCCGTCGCCTTCCCCGCCGTCACGTGGATCATGCCGGCGCAGATGACTTCCCGCCCGGAGTTCATCGTCGAGTGGTTCACCTGCTGGATCTCGTGATCCAGGCCCAGGCTCTGGGGATGGACATACAGGTTCCCGTACTGGTCCATCACCCAGACGTGGCCGTTCCCCGCCCCGGTCGTATCGACGGGCGTGCCGTCGGCCACCACGAGATCGCCCCCTTCGATGAAGACCATGTGCTTATACCGCTGCGACTTCTTCAGGTAGAGCACACGCGGATCCCCGATCACCTGTTGGAGCTGGCTGAAGATCCTCCAGTCCTGCGAGCTTCCGCCACTCTGGTTGATCCGATCATAAGACCGCTCGATCTTGCGGGTGAGAATCCCTTGCTGTCTGGCCCGCCCAAGCTCGTTATGCCGGAAACCCATCTCGTTATCGGGTCCCGTGAAGCCGTGGACCAGCGTACCGGAGATGGCGGTCGTCTTCCCCGACTGGACCCAGGTCTCCCGTTCCTGCTGGTAGCCCTTCGCGAGCGACTTGGTCCCGTATCGCTCCAGCTTGAGCTTCGCCTTCTGGCGAAATTTCCGGAGGTCGAAGGACATCTCTCCGCGCATGTCGGTCGTCAATAGTCCGTTGGCGCGCAGCAGCATCATCAACTCCTTGGTCGCCCCTTCGACGACGTGGGCCACCCGTCTCCGCCTGTTCACCAGCTTCTGGTTGATGTTGCCCGTTCGTTGGCCGAGGAAGTTCTTATTGTACTCGGATTTGGTGTCCTTCGACTTGATCCACGTCTTGCCGACGTCTATCAGCATCTTCAACGCACCGACCTCATCTTCGAGCGTGCGGTTGCGCTTGTCCGCCCAATAGGCGCCCAGAGCTTCGCTGACCCGGTTGATCTTGGGCCCACGACCCACCTGGCTCGTGAAGTCATCGTACGTAGGAATCATATGCCAACCTCCTGATCACGGCTCCATGGACTCACGCCCGACGAGCCTGCGCGCGCCCTTCGTGCGAAAGGAGGCTCGCACGCTACACTCGCGCATCCACGATGTCCAGCTTCTCGTCACTTTCGGCCACAGTTCCACCGGTGCTGGTCGCGCACTGTGACACATCTCCGCGCCTGCGCGTTCTACTGAGCAGGAGCCTTCACCGAGAAAAGTGTGAGGCAGCCGATTTACTGCTCCCACGCCTGTGGGACTCGGTCTTCGTTCGTACAATGGAGGGATCGCAGTGAGGAAGCTAGTCATTTCGTTGGTTGTCATCCTGCTCAGCATGCCGGCGGCGGGCCTGGCGCAGACGCCATCCTTCGGGCTACGGGGCGGGCTCAACATGGCGGGGTTCGGCGGGAGCCGGATCGTGAGTTCGGATGCGCGGGCCGGATTCACCTTCGGCGCCTTCGTCGCCATCCCGATGCGTGCGGCAGTGGCGATCCAGCCGGAGGTCGTTTTCTCGCGGCGGGGCGCCAAGCGCGCCGCCTACGACTACGATGCCTTTCCTCAGGACGGCGATGCACCCCCGCTCGGGGTCTATCTCAGTGAGAAGACAAGCCACGATTACCTCGAAGTTCCGGTCCTGCTGAAGCTCAGCCCATCCGCTCGCGGTGACTTCGTGCGTCCGATCCTTTTCGCCGGTCCCTCTGTCGGGTTCCTTCTCGGTGCGAAGGAGGTCTACGACACGGACTATGCAGAGCACCTGAAGTCCATGGACTTCGGGGTCATCATCGGAGGGGGCATGGAGCTCGGCCGGCTCTCGGTCGATGCCCGCTACAATCTGGGTCTGGCGGCGATCGACAAGGACTACGAGGCCTCCTTCGGGCACGTCGCGGGCGACGTCAAGAACCGGGCATTCACCGTTTCGGCCGGGCTACGCCTCTTCTGACGTTTGGAAGGTCGTCGACCAGCCGCGAGTCGAAAGGGCGTGCGGCCGACCCCGAAAGGCGATGGCGACCGCCTCTCCTGAGCTCGCCGTCTGCCGATCGTGGAGGACCGCCACT
>JBBDRL010000088.1:0-49796 GCA_040905505.1 Gemmatimonadota bacterium
CGGATCCCTCGCTGCGCTCGGGATGACGAGGGGGCCGGGATGACGCAGGTGGTCGGCCCGCCCTCGCGCTACCTCAACCCTCCCAGGGCAGCTCCGGCTTCCCGAAGTGACCGTAGTTCGTCGTGCTGCGGTAGATAGGCCGGAGCAGGTCGAGCTTCTCGATGATCGCGCGGGGCCGGAAGTCGAACGTGTTGCGGACGTACTCGGCGGCGGCGCGCTCGTCGCCGGTGCCGAAGGTGTCGACCTTCACCGAGACCGGCTGTGCGATGCCGATGGCGTACGCGACCTGAACCTCGGCCTTCTTCGCCAACCCGGCCCGCACCACTTCGCGGGCCACGTGTCGGGTGAAGTATGCGCCGCTGCGGTCGACTTTCGACGGATCCTTGCCGCTGAATGCCCCACCGCCATGCCGACCCATCCCACCGTACGTGTCCACGATGATCTTCCTGCCCGTCACGCCGGCATCGGCCGACGGTCCGCCGTGTACGAAGCTGCCGGTCGGGTTGACGAGGACCCGCAGGTCGTCGTGATACCAGCCGTCCAGGCTCTCGGGGATGATCGTGGTTGCCAGGAAGTTCCGGATCGTATCGCGGTCGACCGCAGCCGCGTGCTGCGTCGAGATGAGCACGTCCGTCACCCGGACCGGCTCGTTGTTCTCGTACACGACCGACACCTGTGTCTTCGAGTCGGGACGAAGCCAGTCCACGCTCCCCGACTTGCGGTGGTTCGCGAGGACCGAGGCGAGCCGGTGCGCCAGCAGGATCGGCAGCGGCATCAGCTCGGGTGTCTCGTCGGTTGCGTACCCGAACATGATGCCCTGGTCCCCGGCGCCCTGATCGCCGGAGAGCGAAGTGGTCGCCGTCACGCCCTGATCGATCTCCGGCGACTGCGTGCTGAGGAAGGAGAGGATCTGCACGGCGTCGGGCCGGAAAGGCTGATCCGAATCCACGTAGCCGATCTCCTCGATCGCGCGGCGGACCACCGCATCCAGGTCCACCTGAGCGTTCGACGTGATCTCACCCGCCAGAACGACCCGGTCTTCCTTGCACAGCACCTCGCACGCGACCCGGCTGTTCGGGTCCTGCTCGAGGTGCGCGTCCAGGATCGAGTCCGCGATGAAGTCGCAGACCTTGTCCGGGTGCCCTTCCGAGACCGACTCGGAGGTGAACGTGTACGTCGTGCCGGCGGGTGCGCGGACCGCGCTCTCCACTGCGCTCATTGCGGTATCTCCTTCGGGTGGACCGGGTGCCGGGTGCCCGGCAGCGTCAGCGGCGGGCGAGGCGGCGTAAAAAGGGGGTTCCAAGCGATTGCCGCTGGGAACCCCCCTGGCGGTTTAGCACATTTGTTACGCGGAGCAATCGCGAGAAATCGCCGCGGCGCAACTTGCGATGCGCGGAGGGAGTATACCGGAGGAGAGGCCGGGATGTCAATAACGTCGGCTCCGCGGCAATCGGGCCGGTCGCCGGGCCGATTCTTCTCATCCGGTACTCTGCATGGCTGCGGCGATACCGTTGACGCTCAGGAACAGGAGGCGTCGCAGCGCGCCGCTGTCCGCGTCGTCCTCCTCCTGTGCGCGCACGCGGTGCAGGAGCTCGATCTGGAGGAGGTTCAGGACGTCCGTATACGGGTTCCGGAGGGCGATGGACTTCTGGATGACGGGGCTCTCGTCGAGGAGCTCCGTCTGTCCGGTAATCGCGAGGATCGCGTCCCGCGCGCGCTCGAACTCGGCGACGATCTCGCCGTGGAAGCCGGGCGCCCCGTCGTCCCCTGCAGCGGCGAGTCGCGCGTAGCGCTCGGCGATCGGTAGGCGCGCCCGCGCCATTTCGCGCGTCGCATTGGCGACCACCGCTCGGAAGAACGGCCACTCCCGATACATCGCGCGCAGTTCCTCCCGCGCCTCGGGTCGCTCCGCGATGACCGACGACAGAGCCGTGCCGACGCCAAACCATCCCGGGACGAGGTAGCGGACCTGGGTCCAGGCGAAGACCCACGGGATCGCCCGGAGGCTCTCGAAGTTCACCTCGGCCGCGGAGCGGCGTGATACCGGTCTGGACGCGATCGGGAGCTTGCTGATCTGTTCGATCGGCGTAGCGCGCGTATACCAATCCCACATGCCGGGCGCGTCGATGAGCCCTCTGTAGGCCGCCATGGAGCGGTTCGCGACATCCCCCATCATCGCTTCCCCGGGCCAACTCTCCCGTCTTTTCAGGGACTGCCCGATGATCATCGCGTGTACGATCTGCTCGACGTGGCGGTGCGCGATCTCCTTGAGTGCGTAGCGGAAAGAGATGACCTCTCCCTGCTCGGTCAACCGGATGCGGCCGTTGCGGGCCTCCGGGGCCATGGCGAGGATCGCCTGCCCGGCCCGGCCGCCGCCGCGGCCGACGGTTCCGCCGCGCCCATGAAACAGCCGAAGGGCGACCCCTGCCTCGGCACATGCGCGCCCGAGGCGCTCCTGCGCCTGATGGAGCGCCCAGTTGGCCATCCAGTAGCCGCCGTCCTTATTGCTGTCGGAGTAGCCCAGCATGATCTCCTGGAACTTGCCCCGTGCTTGGAGATGGTCGCGGTACACGGACTCCGAGAACAGCGTGCGCATCCGCTCGTCCGCCACGGCGAGATCCTCGATCGTCTCGAAGAGCGGGACGAAATCGATCGGTGCTCCCTCGCCCGGCCGCCACAGGCCGGACTCCTTCGCCAGGAGCAGCGGCTCCAGCATGTCGCTCACCGCATGCGTCATACTGACAATGTAGCTGCCGATGGCGCGGGGCTCGGCCCTTACGGCTTCGGCCACGAGGTCGAAGGTGTCGAGCACCTCCGCAGCACTGTCGCCCAGTCGCGCACCACGCGGGAGAAGGGGCCGAGGGTTCGCCAGCTCGGCGGCGAGCAGCGCGACCTTTTCATTTTCAGGCAGCCGCTCATAAGCCTCCTCTACTTCCGCCTTTCGCAGCACCTCCGCTACGGCCTCCTCGTGCACGCGGCTGTGCTGGCGCACGTCGAGCGCGGCCAGGTGGAAGCCGAATGTTCGCGCGAGAACCCGTGCGCGGCCCAGGCGGCTGTGGTCCGCCGCTTCGCAAAGGCCGCAGGCACGGAGACAGCGGTCGATCAGATCAAGATCGGCGATGTAGTCTGCGCCATTGTACGAAGCGGACAGTGCGCCGCCACGGTCGAGCTCATCGAGCAACGAGCCGAGCCGAGCCATCATATAGCTCAGCTTCAGCCGATACGGCTCGCTGCCGTGCTGCCGTCGCCTCGCCTCCGGAAGGGCGACCTCGCCCGCATCCTGCTCGAGGGACTCGTACAACTCCCGTGGTATCGTGGCGCGGCCGTCGGAAACGCTGAGCTCCCGACGCAGCTCCCGTAGCTCGTCCAGATGCTTGCGGAGCGCCACTCGTCGATGCGTCACGAGCGTAGCCCGCGTGACCGCCGCCGTCACGCTGGGGTTCCCGTCTCGGTCGCCGCCGATCCATGACCGGTATCGAACGAATGGCTCGACCTCGACCGGCTCGCCATAATGCCGCCTCAGCGCCCGGGCAACGTCAGCGTGGATGCGTGGGATCATCTCCCAGATCGTGTCCTGCAGAAAATACATCCCCTGATGCACCTCATCCTCCACCGAGGGGCGTTCGACCCGAACCTCGTCGGTGGCGAGCAGCAGGGAGATGTGCGCATAGAGCTGATTCAGCGCTTCCGTTTCCTCCGCCGGCGTCGGCCTGCCTCGCAGTAGCGTGAGCAGGGCCGCAATCTTCCGCTGCTTGTCGAGGACCGTCCGGCGCCGCGCCTCGGTCGGGTGGGCGGTGAGCGTCGGCTCGATCTCGAGACCCGAGAGCAGGTCCACCACCTGCTCGAGCTCCAGCCCCTCGGCCTTCAATCGCCCAATCGCGTCGTCGATCGACTCCGGCCGCACCTCCGCCCGGCCCGGACTGCCCGCCCTCTCGCGGTTGATCCGCACGATTTCCTGCTGCTCCGCCTGGTTCGCCAGGTGGAAGAACGCCGTGAACGACCGGAGAAGCCAGCCGATCTCCTCCATCGAGAGCCCGCTGATCACCGCCGCGGCTTCGTCCCGCAATTCGGGACGCCCTTCCGCCGCCGCCTGTTTGCACAGCAACCGCAGGCGCTCCACCAGCTCGAAGATCGTCTCGCCCGCTTCCTCACGAACCACCTGGCCCAGCATTTCTCCCAGGAGATTTATCTTCTCCGACAAATCTCGCGAGATGCCAGTGCCCTCCGCCTCTACCTTGAGTCCACTCCACCGGCTCATCGGACCCCTCCGGAGCCGAATGGCACCCACGCCGCGGAGCTTTCTGAGCGCCGGTTCAGCCGGTGAACGTGCTGCGAAGGAGGCATGATAACTGCAAACACAATTGGTCGAGAGAAGGGCGTAAGCTACTGTACCACAATAGGTTGCAATTGTAGCACCCCGCTGTTACTTCAGGACCGAGGAGGGCACGATGACGTACGGCAACTCTGTCGTCGACGTCCATCCTCACCAGCTGGACTACCGGCTGCTGGTCGAGGAAAGCCTGGCCGGAATCTACCTCGTACAGGCCGAACGCTTTCTGTACGTCAACCCTACCATGGCCGAGCTGTTCGGATACAGCCAGGCGGAGCTCATCGAGAATCATACCGTCGAGGACCTCGTCGCGCCCGGAGATCGGAGTCTGGTACGCCAGAATATCAAGGATCGCCTGGACGGCACGGTCGCGAGCCTTCAATACACGTTCCGCGGGCTTCGCCGCGACGGCTCGACCTTCGACGTGGAGGTGAGGGGCCGGAGGACCCTGGCCAACGACGAGCCGGCGGTGATCGGAACGCTGCTGGACGTGAGCGAGCGCTCGAAGCAGGACGAACGGCTCCGGTTCCTCGCCCGCGCCGCCGAGCTCCTGGACAGCTCGCTCGACTATGAAGCGACCCTCGAGAGTCTCGCCCGTCTCATGATTCCGTTTTTCGCGGACCTCTGCTTCATCGACATCGTCGAAGAACAGGGGGTCCGAAGGCTCGCGGCTGGGCCCTGGCCGGGGGACGGAAGCGGATTCAACCTCCATCCGACGCTGGAAACCAGCGACCGCGACGAGGGGACCGCGGATGTCGTGATCCGGCACGGCACGGGGCTCCTGATGGAGACGGTCCCGCCCGAGACCTCCGCCCGCATCACCGGGCGGCTTCCGGGGCTCGCGGAGGACGGCAAGCCGCCTATCCATTCGCTGATCGTGGTCCCTCTCGTTGCGCGCGGCAACATCATCGGAGCGATGACCCTAGCGACGACGGTCTCCGGACGGCGCTACTATCGGCCCGATCTGGAATTCAGCCGGGAAGTCGCCCGCGGCGCCGCGCTCGCGGTGGACAATGCTCGGCTGTATCACGAGGCGCAGGAAGCGATCCACCGCAGACAGGAGGTGCTTGCGGTCGTCTCGCACGATCTCAGAAATCCGCTGAACATCATCCTGATGAGCACGGCGCTCGGCCTGGACCAGGAGCGCCGCCGCCAGGGCCCTCTCGAGAAGGTGCACAACGCCGCGAAGGAGATGGAGAGATTGATCAGCGATCTCCTGGATCTCTCGGCCATCGAGGCCGGCGGCTTCTCCGTTGATCCCGCTCCCCGCTCGCTCGCGCCGCTCATCGACAAATGCCTGCGTATGCTCGAACCGAGCGCGACCAATAAGGGCGTCACCCTCGTCTGTGAGACCGAAGACGACTCGATCGAGGGCACCGTCGACGAGGGCCGCTTCGTTCAAGCGATCTGCAACCTGATCGGTAACGCGATCAAGTTCTCGCCTGACGGCGGAACTGTCCACATTTCGATCCGCCGGTCCAATGACTGCGTCACCGTCGCGGTTCGCGACAGCGGCCCCGGCATCCCCCCGGATCAAATCGGTCGCGTCTTCGATCGATTCTGGCAGCTCCAGCGCGGCGATGCAGGCGGTGCCGGATTGGGGCTGGCGATCGTCAAGGGTATCGCGGAAGCACACGGTGGAACGGTCCGCGTCGAGAGCCTTCCCGGGGATGGCTCCGTCTTCGAGTTCGACGTGCCTGCCGCGTGACCCGCGAGCAAACCGGCCCCCTCCCGATGCGGGAGGGGGCCGGTCAGAAGGCTCGGCTGTGGAATCCCTCAGCGCTGCGTCGCCATGGGGCTCACTGCAGCCCAACTGAAGCTCACGAGGCGCGGATGCGTCGCCCGGCTCCGCCAGCGCGTCGCCGAGATCGTCGGCCGCTGCGGGACCTTGCTCGTGGAGCCCGCAGGCCCCGCCTTGGATGTATTCTGACTCCCCTTCATCTCTTTATCCCTGGTGCTTGGGTATCGGTTGCCTAGTCTCCCTTCCACCGCCCTGCGACGGTCCGCCGGATGCATCCTGCAATCTCATCTACGTGTCACTCGCGCATTCGGTGTCACCCGTGCGTAAATCCGCCCCTGCCACTCAGCGGGTCCATTGCGGTCAACGCGCCACGCTGCAACGGGTTAGCGGAGCGACAACAGTTGTTTTCTTTGGCGGTTGCGGCCGCCGCGGGGGTTGCCCGACGCGGCGCGCCACGCTACTATACCGAATGAACACCGAACAAATCAGAGAGGGGAGTTTGGCGACGAACGGTCCGCCTGTGAAGATCCGTGGTCGCGGGGCGACGGCAAATCCCCCAAACCGATTTGAGAGAATCGAGTTCGAGCCGGATGCGGAGGCACTTGCTGGCAGCCCGCCCGAGCGAACGCAGTACTTTCGTGATTCGACGCGGACGGCGATCACGCGGAACAACAGCCCGGATGTCGGCTTCGATTATTCGGTCAATCCGTATCGCGGGTGCGAGCATGGGTGCATCTATTGTTACGCGCGGCCTACACACGAGTATTTCGGCATGTCGGCCGGGTTAGATTTCGAGACGAAGATTCTGGTGAAGGAAGAGGCACCCGAGCTACTGCGGCGTGAGCTGTCGTCACCGAAGTGGAGGCCGGCGCCGATCATCATGTCGGGCGTGACGGACCCTTATCAGCCGATCGAGCGGCGATTGGAGCTGACACGGAGGTGCCTGGCGGTGCTCGCGGACTTTCGCAATCCGGTCGCGATCATCACCAAGAACCAGTTGGTGATGCGGGATCTGGATCTGCTGGGCCAGCTTGCCGCCGATTCCGCGGCGGTGGTCAACATTTCGATCACGACGCTGGATTCTGAGCTTCAGCGGGTAATGGAGCCGCGAACATCGTCGCCGGTGAAGCGGCTCGCGGCGGTTGCCGACCTGGCGGCCGCGGGTGTCCGCGTCGGTGTAATGGTGGCGCCAGTGATTCCGGGGCTCACAGATCACGAGTTGCCGGCCATCCTGAAGGCCGCCGCGGCGGCGGGCGCGTCCTCGGCGGGCTTCATCCCGCTCCGTTTGCCGCACGGGGTATCACGGCTGTTCGAGGATTGGCTGGCGACGCATTTTCCGGAGCGGAAGTCGAAGGTACTCGGCCGGGTGCGGCAGGTGCGGGGCGGAAGGTTGAACGATCCGCGGTTCGGTAGCCGGATGCGGGGCGAGGGGCCACACGCGTCGAACATGCGGGATCTCTTCCATGCTGCCTGTCAGAAGTACGGCCTGAAGACGGGCCGTGCTGAGCTCTCTGCCGAAGCGTGGCGAGGTCCGGCGTCGGCGGGTGCCGCTTCGGGGGGCGGGGCACAACTCACCTTGTTCTGAGGAGTCGAGGGGGTAGAGCGACGGAGCTTTCTGCGGGGGCGGGGAGTGCTACGGAACGTTGTAGCCCGGAGGGCGTAGAGAGTCGCGAACCTGGACGCGCCAGGCGTCTGCCGAATATGCGGTGCAGACGGAAGTGCGTTCCGCCACCCGTATAGATCGAATCAGAATGCGGTATTCAGCGCACCCAATCGCGGCCTGCTCGCCATGGATCGCGGGGTTTCTGGTGTCGGCGGGAACCCTGCACGCGCAGGCGCCGCCGCCGGGGGCGCCACCCTACGTGCCGACCCCGATGCCGCTCGTGATGGAGATGCTCGACATGGCGGGGGTGGGCGAGGGGGACGTCGTTTACGACCTCGGCTCCGGCGACGGGCGGATCGTGATCGCCGCGGCCGAGCGGGGCGCGAGAGGGGTGGGGGTCGAATACGCGGGATGGCTCGTCGAGCGTAGCCGCATCCTGGCCGACAGCGCAGGCGTCGCAGAGCAGACGCGGTTCATCCATCAGGACGTTTTCGAAGCCGACGTTCGTGAGGCGACCGTCGTGATGTTGTACATGGGTGCCGAATTCAACAGGAGGCTCCGTCCGCTCCTGCTGGAGCAGCTCGCGCCAGGGGCCAGGATCGTGTCGCACGCCTTCCACATGGATGAATGGGCAGCCAACCGGACGGCGACCTTCGGTTCTGGCGCATCGCGCGCAACGATGTATCTCTGGGTGGTCCCAGCGGACGTCGACGGCTTCTGGTCGCTGGAGGTCGACGGAATGGATCCGATGAGCCTGGAGTTCCATCAAAGCTTTCAGGCGATTTCCGGGCAGGCGCGGGGCACCGCCGAGCGGTCGGCGCGTCTGGTGGAAGGCTCACTACGCGGCGCCTCGATACGTTTCGAGATCGCCGGTCCGACAGGTGACGACGGGGAGCCCCTCTTGTTCGACGGACACCTCGAGAACGGCCGCCTCTCCGGCACGGTGCGGGGGGGGAGCGGGGTGGAGGCACGGAGGTGGCGGGCGCTTCGGTTCACCGATCCGTCTCAGGCGCCCTCCTGAGCGAGCTGGGGCGCCACGTACCTTCGCCGGCGAGCGAGCGTGGCACGGTCAACTTGTAGGAGCTTGAGCGCCCGACCGGCGGTAAAGGAAGATCTGCCAGACTGCCGTGGCGGATTCGTAGCTCCGCTCGAAGCCGAGGCTCCGCACGAGAGCGTCGACCTCGCCCGTATCGTGGATGTACGCGCGAAAGTCAGAACGGCGCAGGCGCATCAGCGTATTCGCCATCCGAGCGACGAGCTCGGCTGCCGAGCCGCTGCGGGGGTACACGAGCCCGTAGAGGCGTTCGGCTTTGGAGGCAGAGGCGCGAACGAGACGCCGCATGTCCGGGTAGCAGCAGATCACCCGATCGAGCGTGACCACGTCGAACTGGCCCATGCTGGGGGCGAGGTCCACGAAGTCTCCCGCCCGGGCGGTCATTCGGTCCAGGTGGCCGCGCCGCTCCCCCTCCTTGCGCGCGGCATCGATGTACGCCTGGGAAACGTCCACGTGGGTCGCCCGCGCGGCCCCTCGGGCGAGCAGGAGGTGCTGGATGGTGCCTACGCCTCCCCCGATGTCGAGCAATTCGCCGCCGTCCATCCCCGCCGAACAGATGGCGTCGACCAACCGTCCGGTCGGACGCGGTGCTCCTCGACGTCGGAGTCGGCGCAGATCACGAGCGGCCGTGCGCTCTCCGAACATGCTCTGGAGTCCAAGGCAGCAGTCAGCCATCAGGCACGGCGCTCTGATGCTCGAGCCCCGCCCCCTCGCCAGGCGACCTGGCGGCGCCCGACATCATCCTGGGCCTTCGTCTTCGCCGGCGGGAGCTTGCTCCGTCGGCGGCTGTCCGGGGCCGATCGCAGAATCGCTCTCGGCGCCGGGTACCGCTACACCGCCGGGCGTCGCGTCGCTCTCGGGCCTCATCTCCGGAGCCGCCGGCACCGCGCCGGGAGGCACGGGCTCCTCGTCCTCACCCGGCTGGCACGCGGAGAGCGTCACGGCTGCGGCGACGAAGCCGACCACGGCGGCTCGGGACTTGATATTCTGCACCTGCACCTCCTTCGTGATGTGCGTTCCAGGACGATGCGGGCTCTGCAAGCGTTGCTCCGCTGGACGCAGCGACCGGTGGGGCATTACGATGGAGTGGCGATCCGCACCGCCGCTTCCCTCGCATCGGACTGGTGCGACGCACCTTCGTCGACGGATCGGATGGACCTCGAACCTGTGGCGGGAATAATGAATCGCATCGGTATCATGCGGATTGGGTCGTCGGTGCTGTTCGCCTTGGCGGCTTCCGGCTGCGGCTCGGCGGGGCCAGCGGCCGGGCCCGCCCCGGAGGTTCCGCCAGATTATGCGGCCCTCCCCGATACGCTCGTCTGTGTTGTCGACCGTGCTTCCCCCGCCGGGCTGACGGAGCTCGCTGCGAAGGCTCGAGGCGAGGAGATCGTCGTATTCGAGGATGGTGAAGTGCTTCCCCTGTCGGCGGTGCATCCTGTCAACGTGATCGCGGGGTACGCTGGCCGCGAGGGCTGGCTGGTCGAAGGCGCCCCGGTGACGCACTCGGGAGCTCGCTACGTCCAGACCGGGGGCGAGCGGCGTATCGATCTGGCGCTACTTACTCGGGTCGGCGAGCACATGGGAATCCTTCTCTTCGCCGGCACGGACGACTCCCCGCCGCCAGACGCGATCTATGTACCCACGGCGCCGGGGTGCATCTTCCAGGCTTACGTACGCGAGGACCTCATGCGTCGATAGCGCCGCTGCGCGTAATCGGCGGCACGTGGGTTGCGGCGGCCTCAAATACCGCGTTCCTCGAGCGTATGCTCTCAGTTGTTGGACCCGCCACGTAAGAGCTGCGCTGCAATCCACAAAGGAGTCGTCGTGAAGCAGGCATATTCTTCGGCACGGGCGCCGCTCACCCCGAGCGACCGGATCCGCCGCCTCGGCTACGATCCGCTGCAGCTCACACCCGACGAGCGCGCCGAGCTACTCGAGATCGAGGCGCTGCTCGCGTCCGCCCAGCGAGTGCGGCGGGAGCGCCGGATGTCCGGGAGTGTGCCGGTCAGTGAGGCTCGCGACGACCGCCATGCCGAAGTATCTCCGAGTTAGATCGAGCGGCCGCCCGGTTAGCGCAGCTCGTCGGACTCGCTGATGATGGTGCCGACCAGCCCGTACTCCTGCGCCTCCTCGGCGGACAACCAGAAGTTTCGTCGCGTGTCCTCCTGGATGCGCTCGAGCGACTGACCCGTCTGATCCGCGAAGACCTTGTTGAGGCGCTCACGCATCTTGATGATTTCGCGTGCCTCGATGTCGATGTCCGCGGCCGACCCACCGACACCTCCCGCCGGCTGATGAAGCAGAAAGCGGGTATGGGGGAGGCAGTAGCGATCCTCGGTCGGCACCGCCACGTAGATGAGCGCACCCGCGCTGGCCACCCACCCCGTCCCGACAACCCGCACCCGCGGCTTGACGAAGCGGATCATGTCATGGATCGTGTCACCGGACTCCACGTGACCGCCCTGCGAGTTGATGAAGATGGTGATCGGCTCGTCGGTCTCGCTGGACAAGGCTAGGAGCTGGGCCATAACGCTGGAAGCCAGCTTCTGGTTTACCTCCCCCGAAATGATTAGAGTCCGGGACTTGAACAGCCGTTCACGGATCGGGTCCGTGAGCGGTGTGGTAGGCATTTCCTGAACCGGCTCCTCGGGAGCCGGGCGTTCGTCTTCGCGCATCATTCCCCCTGATCGTGAATCGTGGCGTCCGCCGGGTGCAACTCTCATTCCTTTCATCCGTCACCTGCGATACCTTCAAGGCGCCTCGGGCCGGCCGGATGAAACGTCACCGCCTATGGCTCGAAAGCGCCACCCCCATTCTCGTACCCGGAGATCGGAGCGACAAGTGTCATCCCAGAAAGTGGTTCTTGCCTACAGCGGTGGACTCGACACCGCCTGCATACTCAAAGTCCTCCAGCAGCAGGGTTACGAAGTCATTGCGTACATCGCGAACGTGGGTCAGCACGAAGACTTCGAGGAGGTCGCCGAGCGGGCGATGAAAACCGGGGCGGTGGACGCGTTCGTCGAGGACCTCCGGCATGAGTTCGTCACAGGCTACATCTTCCCGGCGATCGCGGGCAACGCGGTCTATGAAAACCGCTACCTGCTCGGAACGTCGCTGGCCCGACCCGTAATCGCCAAGCGTCAGGTCGAAATCGCGATCCGCGAAGGCGCGCGCTTCGTCGCGCACGGCGCTACGGGCAAGGGCAACGACCAGGTGCGGTTCGAGCTGGCGTACGCCGCGCTGGCACCGAGCCTCCAGGTCATCGCACCCTGGAAGGACCGTGAATTCCTGCGACGCTTCAGTGGGCGTTCCGACCTGCTGGCCTTCGCCAAGGAGCACGAGCTGCCGGTCGAGGCTTCCGTCGAGAAGCCCTACTCGAGCGACGAGAACCTCATGCACCGCTCGTATGAAGCGGGTATGCTCGAGGACCCGATGCAGACGCCGCCCGAGGAGATGTACCGCCTGACGCGATCACCCGAGCACGCCCCGGATCAGCCCGACGAGATCGACATCCACTTCAAGGATGCGATTCCGGTGAAGGTCGAGAACCTCCGGGACGGGACGAGCCATACGGACCCTCTCGACCTGTTCAGCTACCTCAATGAATTGGGCGGCCTCCACGGGATCGGGCGGGTCGACATGGTCGAGAATCGCTTCGTCGGGATCAAGTCACGGGGGGTTTACGAGACCCCGGGCGGCACGATCCTGCATCACGCCCTGCGCGATCTGGAGGGAATCGCCATGGACCGCGAGGTGCTGCGGCTCCGCGACTCGCTCTCCCCCCGATTCGCGGAGCTGATCTACAACGGCTTCTGGTTCTCCCCTGAGATGGACTTCGTCATGGCCGCATTCAGTCAATCCGAGCGGCTCATCGACGGCAGGGTGCGGATGCGTCTGTACAAGGGCAGCGCCGGGAGCATCGGCCGCGAGTCGCCCAGTTCCCTCTACGATCGTGAACTCTCGTCGATGGACGTCGAGGGCGGCTACGATCAGGAGGACGCCCGCGGCTTCATCCGCATCAACACGCTGCGCCTGCGCGCCCACAAGCTGATCATGCGCCGGACGGGGGGCGAAGATTCGTCGGTGTCGATCGTGCCGTGAGGAGCTATCGGCTGAGGAGCGATCGGCTGAGGAGCTATCGGCTAACAGCTATCAGTCATCAGCTACGAACGATCCGGGATGTGAACGTCCTCACCACCTGTCGTTAGCTGATGACCGATAGCCGATAGCTGATAGCTCCTTAGCTGCTGGCTCATTCCTGCACCACGTGGATGGTCCGCGTCGGGAAGGCGAATGCGGCGCCGCGGGCCTGGAGTCGTGTGTACAGCTCCAGGTTGATCGACTGTTGCCGATCCATATACACGTTGAAGTCGGGGACGAGAACGTAGTACACGACCTCGAAATTCAGCGACGAGTCGCCGTACTCCTTGAAATGGGCGCGGTCGAAGCGCGTGTCCGGCAGATCCTCCACGATCTTCTCGACCTCTTCGGGAATCCATTCGAGCGTCTCACGCGGGGTGCCGTATTCGACGCCGAAGGCAAACACCACGCGCCGTTCGAACATCCGCTTGAAGTTGCGAACACGGCTGGTGAGGAGATCCGAGTTGGCGAAGACGAGCTGCTCGCCAGACAGGCTCCGAACACGGGTCGTCTTCAGGCCCACGTGCTCGACCGTGCCGAGGAGGTCGTCGACGATGATGAAGTCGCCCACCACGAACGGCTTGTCCAGCACGATCGAAAGAGACGCGAAGAGATCCCCGAGCACGTTCTGAAGTGCGAGCGCGACCGCCACACCGCCAATGCCGAGCCCGGCGATAAGGGCGGTGACGTCGATCCCGAGGTTGTCGAGGAAGACCAGGAAGATGATCGTCCAGAGGGCGACGCTGCCGAGGAAACCGAGCGCGCGGACGGTCATCACGCTCGCCGCGTCCTCGTCCAGGTTCCGCTCTCCGTAGGCGCGCACGTATGCCCCTATGGCCGTGCTGCCCCAGATGCCGATCTGAGCGAGAACGGCGATGATCGCGAGCATCGTGACGGCGTCGCGCACGCGATCGGGGAGGACCGGTATCATGGCGGCAGCCCAGAGACCCAGGGCGGCGAAGAGCCAGAGTCGGGTTACCGAAAGGACGCGCGCCAGGACGTCGTCCCAGTTGTTCCGGGTGACCTGGCTCAGGCGACGGATCTGTGCGACCAGAACACGCCGCAGCAAACCAAGTACGATGAATACGACGGTCCCCACTACCGCGGCCCAGAGCCAGACCCGGAGCGGGTTTCCGTAGAAGGTCCAGTCGAGTAGCGCTACGTCGAAAGCATCCACGAGATTCCCCCATTTTGACCGGCGGCCGGGAGCCACCGCGAGCAAGGCCCATAGGTCTTCGAAACGGGCGCGCCCGCAGGACGGCGCATCGCAGCCGCGGGCGCTTTGTCGAGAGGGGGCAAGCTAACCTGCGCTGCCCGGCGGGTCCACCGGGGAGGCGGACGAGGTCAAGGGGGGACGTTACTTGGCGCGGGGCGCCAGGTAGGTCGGCGGGCGAGACTCAATGAGTCAGCCGACGGGATCGGGCTGCAGGGTGGCGCTGAGCTGCTCCAGGTATTCCGGGGTGCAGTAGAGACGTATCTCTCCGCGCTCACCCGAGCGAACTCGCGTCCGTGCAAAGCAGACGAGACGCTTCGTGCTGCACAGACGCTCCAGCGCCTGGGCGGCGCGGATCACGTCGACCGAATTGCCGTTGCCGTCTTCGCGGCGCGCCCATCCCAGGTCGGCGGCCGCCTGCGCGGCCGAGATCGCGTCGTTCAGCGACGCCGGGAGCAGGTCTCCTCCCATGCGGATGAGCAGGCGCTCCCGCTCGCGGATGAACCGTAGAACGAGTTCCTCATCCTGAGCCTGGCGCGTCGGGTCCGAAGTCGGGACGGTGCGTGCTGCGACGAGCTCGCTCCAGTCGATCCCCGGGACGTCGCTCGCCTGCGCATTCTGCCAACGTTCTGATGCTCGGCGCTCGGCTGCCTCGGCGTCGTCTGCCTCGATTCGGTAGAGGACCCGCTGCCGGGAGATGACCTCTACCTCGTATGTCTTGCGGTCCATTACTACAGGTTGTGCGGGCCGGCGGCCGGCGGCAAAAAGCAACTGTAGCACGCCGGAACTGCAAGGCGCGTGCGCATGGCTGCACGAGAACGTTCGAGAGGGCCCAAATCCTTTGTACAGCAGCGACTAGAGCCGTTCATTCTTCTTTCCCGCTGGACTCCGTCAGCCTGTCTGTCACTCCTGAGTCACCTCAAGGTTTGTCGCTCGTCAGTCGATATCTCTAGCTCCCCGGCCCACCGTATCGAGCCGCTGACTACGCACGTCGAGCTGTGCTGGATACGCCATAGGTGCCGGCCTCGAATGAGCACCTGGAGCCTGAACTGTCGATGGACGTCATGTTATCAACCGAACTCGCCAGCGGCCGCGTAAGTGGGAGAATCCTACAATCGCACTTTTACGACGCGGCTCTTCACCGGGCCATCACGGAGACCGGAACGGTCGACGTGCGTGAGTCGTTGGAGCGCGCTGCGGCGAGTGCGGCGCTCGCCGAGCTGTCGGCGGCTGGAAGGCAGGATTCCGCGGACCGGGAAATCACCGGGTTGCTGGAACGGACAGGGTCGGGTACGGTCGAGCGCATCACCGCCGAAGGCGATCAGGTCGAGGTCGTCCTGTCCAGCTCGCCGCATGCGGCCGCGCGAGTCGAGATGTTCGGCACGGCGTCGGCTCCCGCCTGCGACATCGTCCGCGGTCTCATTTCGGGATGCCTGACGGCCGTGCATGGGATGATGTATCGCGTCGAGGAAAGGGCCTGTTTGGCCACGGGGGCCGAGCGCTGCGTCTTCGTAGCCGTCCTCGACCCCGATACGCCCGAGCCGGAGGCTGGATCTCCGTCCGCCTGGCCGGAGCGGATCGCAGGTCCTCCAGCCGATCCCGCGTTTCCGCCCGGCGACGTTCTCGCGCCGCTCTGGGCCTTCGGTGATCGAGGCATCAGCGGTGCGTCGTACGGGGAGCTCTGGGGAGACGTCTACGCGCGAACGGCATATGAGTTCGAGGACGAAGTCCCGCGTCAGATGGGCGCTAAGTACGCCAACCTCGCGTCGGTCGTGCTAACGGAAGCCGCCCACCTCGGCGCATTCTACAGTCTTGGTGGACTCCTTCGGTCGCCGGAGTGGACAGGCGAGGTGGCGCCGACGCTACCTGCGCGCGAGGAGTGGGTGCACGCAATCGTCGCGCTGCTCGACCAGTTCGGCTGGGGCGCCTGGAGAATCCGTCTGCTCGCGCCCGAACAGCGCTTTACCGTGGAGGTTCACGGCGGCTTCGAAGCCAGGTGGCACCTCGCCCATCACGGGACCGCCGTCACCCCACGTTGTCACTTCGCGAAAGGCGTCGTCGCGGCAACGATGAACGTCGTCTATGGAGGCGACATTCTAGGCCCGGACTCGCTGGATCAGTCGCTCTACAACCTGCTCTTCCGCAGCCCGTTGAGCTATCGGTCGATCGAGACGCGCTGCATGGCGATGGGCGATCCGCATTGTGAATTCGTCGCCAATCCTCTCAGCGCGGGGCTGCGCACGCTGAGCGCTGGACTGCGGCGCCGGTGACGGCACCGGGCCGTTTTACGCAACGACGGACTCCAGCCACGAGAGCGCTCGCAGGAAGAGTGGAAGACCCAGCAGAAACCACGCACTGCGGAACCCGAGATTCCGATAGGCAGAGCGCGTCTCGAACCGGTCGGTTCTGAGAGCTTCGCCCAGTCTCCGCGGGTCGGGCAGGAGGCGCGGCGGCGGGTCGTACCCGGCGAACTGCTTCGGGAATTTGAACGTCAGGTACTCCTCCTCGCTGAGCATCGTCGGGTAGTAAACGAGGCCGACGAGGAACGCGAACAGCAGGCATCCGAGCCAGGGCTCGCCCACGGTGAGAAAGTAGGCGAGAAAAAGTGCGAGGCTGCCGACGTAGAGTGGATGGCGGACGAGGATGTAGACGCCACTGGCGGTGATCTCCTGGTTCTTCCGCAGGTTTCCCGATCCCCACAGGCGAACACCCACTCCCAGCAGCATCAGGGCCCAGGGTAGAATGAAGCGCACGCTAGGTGACGGATCGAGAAGATCCGCCGGCGTCGCCGAAGTCAGGAGCGTGTGGGCGGGTGCGATCAGGACGATGAGCGCCGTGAGCATCGGTCGGCGCCGGTGAATCCAGCGTATGACCGGCCACACACCGCCTCGGGCAGACTTCAGCTCACTTACAGCAGCCTCGGATCGGGTTTCTCCTGAAACCAATCTCAGTCCAGAAGCCGCAAGGGCATCACCAGACAGAGGAAATCCGGTGCGTCTTCGTTGCCGAGAGGCTCCATGGTCGCCGCTCGCTCCGGCGCCTTGAAACCGAGCTTCACCTCGTCCGTCGGCATGTAGCGCAGCAGTTCGAGCAGGTAGTTGGCATTGAAGCCGATCTCGAGCGGCTCGCCCTCGTATTCCACCGGCAACTCCTCCGATCCCTCTCCCAGATCCGGCGTCTGGACCGAGAACTTCATCATCGGCCCGCCGACGGACATGCGGATCCGGTGCGTCTGGTCGGAGGCGACGATCGCCATCCGGCGGATGGCGCCCGTGAGCGCAGCCTTGTCCACGATCAGGAACTTGTCGTTGTCCTTGGGAATCACCTGCTCGTAATTCGGATACGGTCCTTCGATCAGCCGCGTGTAGATCTGGACGGTTCCGCCGCGGAAACCGAGATGGTTATCGGACCTGGCGATCTCGACGGCCTCCTCGCCGCTGAAGAGCTTCTGCACCTGTGCCAGCGCTCGCGGGTGGACGATCAGCTCACCCTCTCCACCGCCGCCGGACCGCGGGATCGTCATCTTCGCCAATCGGTGGCCGTTGGTCGCCACCATACGCATCTCCGCGCCACGGAGCTCCCAGAGCACCCCATTGAGAATAGGCCTGGTCTCTTCGGTGGAGACCGCGAACGCCACATGGGAAATGAGCTGATTCAGCTCCGCACCCGTCGCGCGCCAACTATCCTCGAAAGGGACACTCGGAAAGGCCGGAAACTCGTCCTTGGCAAGCCCATTGAGTCGGAATCGCGACCTTCCGCTGCTGATGGTGAGCGCATCCCCCTTCCCCTCGAGGCTCACCGGCGCCGGTGGAAGCTCGCGCGCGATCTCCTGGAGCTTCTTGGCCGGTGCCGTCATGGCGCCTCCCGCTTCGACCTCGGCAGGCACACGCACCGAAACGGCGGTGTCGAGATCGGTGCCGCTCAGACGAAGGCCCCCGTCCTCCGTTTCCAGGAGCAGGTTCGACAGTACTGGCAGCGTCGTTCGCGTCGGGATGCTGCCCGCCACCGCCGTGAGCCCCTCCTGTAGCTTCTCGCGCGTGATGCTGACTTTCATGTTCGTTCCAGAGCCCGGTGAAGAGTTTTCAACCCGAGTAGGTTTCTAAGACCACCTTATTAATAGAACTCGTAGCCGTAGTAGAGGGGCGGGAAATGTGGACCGGGCGCTTTGCGCGCTTCCTAAACCACACCCGTACCACGCCTTACGCCCCGCCCTACACCTGTGGAGAGATGGTGGAAAGCGGCCGGGGTTCTCCACGGTCGTCCACAAGCTGAGCACTAATCCCCACTTCCCACAGAGACTCCACAGCCAGTCCACAGCGGCTTTCCACAAGCGATGAGGGCGACCGACGGGACGTCAGCGGAGCGACTGACGGATGGAATCCACGCGCTGTCGGAATCCCACGTCCGTCTCGATATCCTCCTCGATCTTGCTGATCGAGTGTATCACGGTGGAATGATCGCGGCCACCGAAGAGCTTGCCGATCTCCACCAGCGATAGCTCGAAGTGCTCCTTGATCAGGTACATCGCGACCTGCCGGGGTACGGTCAGATCCTTCGTCCGTTTCTTGGACTGGAGGCCCTCGGCCGAAACTCCCCAAGCGGTAGCGACTTTCTGTCGGACGTCATCCGGGCTCAGCGTGGGCCGGCCCTCGCCCTCCAGGGATGTGCGCAGAACGCCCACCAGTGCCTCACGCGCCAGATCGACGGTGATCTCGCGGCGCGTAAGCGACGAGTACGCCAGTAGCTTGATCACGGCGCCCTCCAGCTCGCGTACCGACGAGGTGCAGTGCCGCGCGATGAAGTCCAGAACCTCCTCCATGCCCGAGATCTCCAGCCCGTCCTCCTCTGCGCGTTTTCGCAGGATCGCGACACGCGTCTCGAAGTCCGGGAGCTGGATGTCGGTTACGAGCCCCCATTCGAAGCGCGAGACGAGGCGATCCTCGAGGCCGATTTCCTTGGGAGGCCGGTCGGAGGTGAGGACGATCTGCCGCTGGGCGTCGTGGAGCGCGTTGAAGGTGTGGAAGAACTCCTCCTGCGTCTGCCGCTTTCCCTCGAGAAACTGGATGTCGTCGACCAGCAACAGATCGATCTGGCGGTAGATGCGGCGGAAATCCGCCATCGAGCCGCCCTGAATCGCGCTGATCAGTTCGTTGGTGAAGCGCTCGGAGGAGAGATAGACGACCCGCTTGTGCGGCGATGCCGTCCGCACCGCGTGGCCGATGGCGTGCATGAGATGGGTCTTGCCGAGACCGACGCCCCCGTAGATGAACAGGGGGTTGTACATGCGGGCGGGGGCCTCGGCTACGGCGTGGGCGGCGGCCGCCGCGAGCTGGTTGTTGTTCCCCACCACGAACCGATCGAACGTGTACCGGTCGTTGAGCGGCGTGCTGAGCTGCCCCGGGGCGCCCATTCTGGCCAGGGTCGCCTCACCGGCGGTCGCGGGCGGCGGCGTGTCGGCGGCGGCCGGGGTCGGCGGATGTACCGTCAACTCGAGCGCCGGCGCGCGCTCGGTAGAGCGACCGTCCGGTGTGTACTGGACGGCGAGCCGGAAGCGCGTCCCGAAGAGACGCTCACAGATTCCGGCGAGGAGTTCTGCATACTTGTCTTCGACCCACTGGACGGCGAACGGGTTGGGTGTGGAAACGATCAGTGTGTCCGGCGATACTGATACCGCCTGCGTCGGGGCGAGCCAGGTGCGGAATGCCTGCTCCGGAAGCGCCACCCGGGCCTCGTCCAGGATCTGTGACCAGGCTTCGGAGGCGCTCAGCTCCATGAACTCACGTGAAATGCAGCGGGGACAACGAGGCAAGTCGGACGGGCCAAGCTAGACGCGGGGTGTGGAAAAGTCAAGCTGAAATCCGAGCCGAAATCAGCCGCCCTGCCACCAGTCGATGAAGACGTACCGAGCACGTTCCCGGCTGCGGAAACCAGCGCACCGAGAGCGCTGCGAGCGTCGTCACAAACGTCGTCGCGTGGTTGACTGCGGCCGGCCGCGTTAATATACTTATCGGTCTGTACCGCGAATCCTTGGACAGGATCGATGTAGCCTGAAGGAGAACCGATGAAGCCGACATATCGCCCGCGCAACCGTAAGCGCGTCAACAAGCACGGCTTCCGCGCACGCATGGCGACGCGGAGCGGCCGAAGAGTTCTGAACGCGCGCCGCAGGCGTGGCCGGAAGCGCCTCGTGGTGAGCATCGGGGGTAAGAACGGGCGCTAGTCGCCGTCGATCTCGCGTCGTGCCGTGACGGACGGAGGACCGAGGAAGGGTGAAGGCGCCAGATCCCGGCTGCCCCGGGCTGCGCGGATCACCACGACGGAAGAGATCCGGACACTGTTCCGACGGGGGAAGCGGAGGAAGACGCGTCATCTCGACGTCTTCGTCTCCACTTCCCCCGTCGTGCATTGCCGGATTGCCATCGTGGTGCCGAAGCCTCGCGGGGATGCGGGGGGAGGGCGAATCCGTGCGGCCGCAGTCCGGCGTAATCGCCTCAAGCGGCGCCTGCGGGAGATCGCGCGAGCTTCGGTGCTTCCGGAGCTGAACGGACGCGACTGCCGGGTCGACGTCCTCGTGCGGGCGCGGCCGGAGGCATACGGCGCGACCTTTGGAGAGCTGCGCGCGGAACTCCTGGACGTGGAGGAGTGGTTGTGCTCGCACCGGGGCTGAAGGCAGCCATACGCTTTTACCAAAAAGGCATTTCGCCTCTGAAGCCGCCGGTCTGTCGATTCGATCCGACGTGCTCTGCTTACGCGCTGGAGGCTATCGAGCGATACGGCGCGTTGCGCGGAGGTTGGCTGTCACTGCGGCGCATCCTTCGCTGTCATCCCTTCTGTCGCGGAGGGTACGACCCGGTTCCGCGACAGGACGCGAGCGGCGGCGAGAACGATCCTAGATAGCGGGACAATGGAAAAACGGTTGCTGTTGGCGGTGGTGCTGATGACTGCTGCCATCATGTTCACGAATCTGCTCTTTCCGCCGCCGGACCCACCGGCGGCGGAGCCGGAGAGCGAACTTGCGGAAGTCGAGTCGCCGCCCGGGGGAGTGGTGGAACCTGCTGCCCCCCCCACCCCGCCGGTCGCGCTTCCGCGAGCTGCCGGGGCGGCCGAATCCGTCGCGACCGGCTCGGTCGTGGTGGAGTCGGGCCTGTACCGATATGTCTTTTCGACTCGCGGGGCCGCCCTCATCGAGGCCGAGCTCCTCGAGTACACCTCGTACAGCGGCGGTTTCGACTACGTTCAGCTGGTGCCGCAGGGAACTCGCGACTTTCTATCCCACCGCCTGGTGGTCGGCAGCGATACCGTTGACCTGCGCAGTCTTCCGTTCAGCCCCAGCGCTACCCGTCAGACCGTAGGGGAGGATCCGGAGTCGCGCCACCTCGAGATGCGCTATGAGGACGCGGCCGGGTTCGCGATCACGCTGCGTTACGAGTTCGATCCCGCGCAGTACCTGATCTCGGTGGAGGGGACGATCGAGGGCCTGGGCGACCGCGAGTCTGCGCTGCTGACGACGCTCGGACCCGGCCTGGGACTCCACGAACACCCCGACCATCGCAGCGAGCGGGAATTCGCGGTCGTCACTCGAATGCCGGGAAGCATCGACCGCATGCCGTTCCGGGACTTCGAGGGCCGGCAGGTGGTCGACCCCGGGCTGACATGGGCGGGGCTGAAGGACAAGTACTTCCTCGCAGCCGTGATCGCGGGTGAGGAAACACCACTTGCCGGCGCGGTAGTCACCGATCTGCCGGATCGGCGGCACATGGTCGACGACGAGGAGCTCGAGGTTCCACAGGTGGAGCTCGCGACGATCCTACCCGTGCAGCCGAACGGCACCTTCGAGTTCGACGCTTACCTGGGACCGCAGGACTACGGCCGCCTCTCGTCGATCGGCTTCGACCTTCAGGAGGTGACGCCGTACGGGTACCGGTGGCTTCAGCCCATCATTCGGCCTCTCGCGGCGGCGGTCCTCTGGGTGCTCAACGGGCTGCACGATACGCTCGGCATCGCGTACGGCTGGGTGCTCGTCATCTTCGGGGTGATGATGCGGATCGTCCTCTGGCCGCTGAACGCCAAGGCGATGCGAGCCCAGATGAAGAACATGGGCGTGCAGCCGCTTCTGCAGGAGCTCCGCGAGAAGTACAAGAACGACCCGCAAAAGCAGCAGGAAGCGATGATGGTGCTCTACAAGGAGCACGGCTTCAACCCGCTCGCCGGGTGTCTGCCGATGCTGGTGCCGTTCCCCGTCCTCATCACGCTCTTCTTCGTCTTTCAGAACACGATCGCGTTCCGTGGCGCGGATTTCCTCTGGCTGCCGGATCTCTCGCTTCACGATCCCTATTACATTCTGCCGATCGTGCTGGTCGTCTCGATGTTCGCACTTCAGTGGGTCAGTGCCCATCTGAGCGGCATAGAGCAGAACCCGCAGATGAAGATGATGATGTACTTCATGCCGATCATGATGGGCGTGATCTTCTTCATGCTCCCCGCGGGACTGAATCTCTATTACGCCGTCACGCAGGTGGCCAGCATCCCTCAGCAGGTGCTGATCGCGGGCGAGCGGCGCAAGGCCCAGGAAGAGCTGAAGAAGTCCGGGGGCCCGAAGCTGAGCAAGCCGCCGAGCGGCGCGAAGAGGAAAGCCAAGGGACGACGCTGAGCACATTCGTCGACGACACGATCGCCGCGATCGCCACGCCTCCGGGGCGGGGGGCGGTCGCGGTCGTGCGGCTTTCCGGACCGGCCGCCCTGTCGGCCCTGCTCCGGCTCTGCCCGGAGCTCGAGAAGCGTCCGCCCGTCGAGCGCAAGCAAAGCCTGCTTCGCATTCACCATCCGGACACAGGCGAACTCCTCGACAGGGCGCTCGTCACCTACTTTCCCGCCCCCCGTAGCTACACGGGCGAAGAGGTCGCCGAGATCGCAACCCACGGCGGTACGATCGCCCCTGAGCTGGTACTCGATGCGCTGGTCGCGGTCGGCGTCAGACCAGCCGGTCCAGGCGAGTTCACCCGTCGGGCCGTGCTCAACGGTAAGCTGGACCTGCTACAGGCGGAGGCGATCCTCGATCTGACGGATGGGCGATCTCCTGCTCTCCACCGGGCCGCGGTGCACCAGATGGAGGGGGCGCTCTCCGAGCGAATCGAGGACCTGCGGCGGCTCGTCCTTCAAGCCGAGGCGCTCGTCGGATATGGAATCGATTTTCCGGACGAGGACGAACCGCCCGTCGCGCCGGAACGGATTCAGAAGGCCGTTTCAGACGCCTTGGGCCAGGTGGAGCTCATCCTCGCCACTGCGCCGGAAGGCGAGATGCTCCGTCGCGGTGCGCTCGTGGTCCTCGCGGGGCTTCCCAATTCGGGCAAATCGTCTCTGTTCAACGCGCTACTCGGGACGGAGCGGGCGATCGTTACGGACGTGCCCGGCACGACTCGCGATGCCGTCGAGGCGGACGCCACGATCAACGGATATCCGTTCCGCTTGGTGGATACCGCGGGGCTTCGTGAAACCCCCGACCGCGTCGAAGCGATCGGCGTCGAGGTCGCGCGACGCTATCTCTCCTCGGCCGACATCGTCGTTTTCTGTAGCGATGCGTCACGGCTTACGTCGCCGGACGAAGCCGACTTCCTTCGGCAACTCGAGAACCCCACCCGCTTGCTGGTCCGCACCAAGGCCGACCTCGACCCCGGCGGCGAAGACCAGATCGAACCCGGCTCCACGGGTGGCCTGCCGCAGGTCCGGGTCTCGGTTCGGACCGGACAGGGGCTCGCCGATCTCAAGGAGCTTTTGTTGAACTCTGCGTTCAGCAGTGCGGCGACCGCTTCACCCGATACGCCGATCGTCACAAACCGGCGGCACAGGCGTGAACTCCAGCGTGCGGCTGACGAGCTTCGGCTCTACCTCCAGGGCGCCGAAGAGAGTCTGCCAGCGGAGCTCGCCGCAACCCATTTGCGTTCGGCGGCGGGCGCGCTCGAAGATCTCATTGGCGTGATCACCCCGGACGACCTGCTCGGTGCGATCTTCACCCAGTTTTGTGTCGGCAAGTAACGATAGCTGTCAACACCAACGATAATGTCGCCCCGGATGGCGCCTATCACCCGCGAGAGCCGCGGGAAGGGCCATGGGTGGGCGCGCTCCTGCTCGGCGGGCAGGCGACGATCTGGAGGGTGGGTTTGTTCGGGGGGTGTTCGGGAACAGGGCCGGAGCTGGCGGCCTGCCACGGCATCAGGGACGAATCTCGAAGGCGGCAGTGTCGGGTGGTTCGGCTTCGCTCTCTGAGATCCGTTCGACCAACGCGGCAGGTGGTCCTTGCCGCAGCGCCTCTCTCAGGTCGGCAACCGCGGCTGCTGGGCCGGCGGCCAGCACCTCGACGGTGCCATCGGTCCGATTGCGAACATGTCCGACGAGGTCGAGATTGCGGGCGGTCTCGCGAGTCCACCATCGGAATCCCACGCCCTGTACCCGTCCCTCCACGAGGAGCCGGACCGTAATCACCGCAGCGGCAGGCGTGTCGTGACCGACGGGCATCGGCGGTGTCTACCGCCTGCGGGTTGAGCGGTCGGGCCCCGCCCGCTCGGAGCTTTCCTACGCCAACTCGTCGTCATACTCTCGGTCGAGCGCGTCGTCGTACTCCACGCTCTCGCCTTCGCCATCCAGAAACGATTCCACGAGCCCTCCGATTCCTTCCTCCGCCCCGATCAGGGCGCGGAGCTCGTGAGCAATGGTGGCGCTGAGCGCCCCGATCAGTACCGAGCGCATCCGGAGGCGTCCCCGCTCGACCATCCAGTTGCGCCTCCGCCCCTCGGTCGACACCGCGATGACGAGTCCGGCCGAGAATGCGAGTCCCAGAGCGGTCAGAGGGTTCGAGCGGACGGTGTCGAGCAGGTCGGGGCGGCGGCCCATCAGGTCGCCGGCGCGGCCGACGGTGCTGCCGACCGCGTTGCGAGCCTGGTCCGCGAGGTGCGCCGCACGGTCTCGTAAGCCGCCGGTCCCCTCGAAGCTGCGCTCGAACCCACCCCGGCCGCCGGCCTGCGTGCCGCTCCTGTCGCTCCGCATATACATGTGGGAGTCGATCCGGCCCCCCCCACCCTCCATCTCCGTATCTCCGCCTTTGGGCTCCATGCTGGGCTCCGCTCAGGTTGCGAGGTCTTCCTTGAAGTCCCGAATCTCCATTCGCGCCCAGGCCTGGCTCTCGCGTAGCGATTCGGCGGTCTGGTCCGGTGCCAGCTCCGTCGACCGGATCTTCTTGCCACCGATGATCAGCGCGACCGCTCCGATGATCACGAGTGCCACACCGACGATCAAGCTGCTCAGCCAGTAGGCCCCTTCGAGGAGCACGCCGAGACCGATTACCGCGAAGGCGACCAGGACCAAGAGGCCCACGACGAGGATGCCGAGACCGATCGCGATCGAGAGAGAGCCGCGGGCAATGGACGCGACGCTCTGCCGGACCTCCAGCTTCGCGAGCGCCACCTCCTGCTGCACCAGCGCGCGTGCATCGTCAACGAGGCGGCGTATCAGCGTCGTCAGCGACGGATCGCCGCGCTCTCGGTATGGATCGGCCCTCGTTGGGGCAGGAGCGCGTGGCGGGGCCTCAAGAGGCTGCTGTTCTGTCATCTCTGGCATCGCGGCTCCTCAGCGCATGATCTTGCCGACCAGCCAGCCCGTCCCGACGGCGATCAGAAGTGTCTGGAGGGGCTTTTCCTGGACTTGTCGTGCAAGGTCGTTGCGCAGAGCGCGCAGATCGGCGGACCGCAGATAGCCGGCGACATCGTCCATCGCATCCGAAACCTGATACGCCGCGTCGGCTGCCTGCCCGCTGGGGCCGACTCCCTGAAGCTGCGTGGCCGCGAGTGACTCGAGACGTGCCGCCGCCTCTTCCAGGCGCTCGGCGATGTGAACGAAGCTGCCTGTTCCCTGGCCCCGCCTCGGAGGGCGTCCCTCGTCCCCAGCGGGCGTCCGACTCGACCGCGGCCGAGCGCGCGCACCGCCGGAACGGGTTCCTGCAGCGCGCTGGCTGTCGCTGGCCTCCGGGCCGGCTTCGGATGCTGGCGCGCCGGCATCGTGGATCACTGGGCGGGCGACCGCCTCGGCGACTACCCGGCTCTCGTCGTCCGGCTCGCCCGATGGCGCTGCTGAAGCGGCTTCCTGCTCGGGGCCCGTAGTCGTTCGCTCGTCGTCGGAGACGAGGCGCGGGAATGGAGGTGTATTGGCGGCTCCGCCTTCGCCGGTCCTCTCCTCGGCCATGCGGCTTCCTTGTGTCTGATGGTTTCTAACGCCGCGGACGCCCCGCGAATTGAGCAATCGGTATGCCATCCCCAGGCAGAATCGATCTTTACGACGCGGCGCGCAAGAGGGCTGTCGCGGCGCCCTTTGCGCGAAGCGATCCTCCGTTGCCGTGCGGGGTACCCGAGCAGGGGTTCCTTGGGGGCCGCACCTCTTTCCCCGGGCCGCTGACGTTCCACGTGGAACGTCAGCCGGGATCGAGAGAGCGGTGGCGCGGACAATCACAGTGTGCAATGCGATGAAGAACAGCTACGACGTGATCGTGATTGGCGGGGGCCACGCGGGAATCGAGGCGGCCGGGGCGGCCGCACGTGCTGGCGCGGAGACCCTGCTCGTCACGCCGAATCTGGAGGGGATCGGCCAGATGAGCTGTAACCCAGCGATCGGCGGCGTGGCGAAGGGAACGGTCGTTCGAGAGATCGACGCCCTGGGGGGGATCATGGGATTGGCGGCCGACAGCTCGAGGATTCAGTTCCGGATGCTGAATCGGTCCAAGGGGCCGGCAGTCTGGTCGCCGCGGGCACAGTGCGATCGCGCGCGCTATCCACGTGCCGCACGGGCCCTGTTGGAGTCGCACCCGAAAGTCGCGTTCTTCCAGGGTATGGTGGGCGCGCTCAATGTCGACGGGAAGCGCGTCACCGGTGTTGTGACCGAATCCGGGATCAGCTTTCGCGGGCGAGCGGTCGTCCTGACGACGGGGACCTTCCTGCGAGGCCGGATCCACGTCGGCGGGGCGGCGGCGACCGCTGCGGGGCGCGCCGGCGATGCGCCGTCGATCCGGCTCGCCGAGCAGATGGAGGCGCTCGGACTCGAGGTGGCGCGCTTCAAGACCGGAACCCCGCCGCGGGTCGATGGCCGCAGCATCGACTACACCCGCCTCGAGCGCCAGGACGGCGACTTCGACGAGAGTCGCTTTTCGCATTGGGAGCGGGGGGAGCTACTACCGCAGCGCCCCTGCTGGATCACGTGGGCGGGCGAGCCGCTCCAGGAGGTCGTGCGTCGCAATCTGGATCGCTCGGCGCTGTACGGGGGCGAGATCGCCGGCCGGGGTCCACGATACTGCCCGTCCATCGAGGACAAGGTGGTGAAGTTTCCCGATGCCGCCCGCCATCAGGTCTTCCTCGAGCCCGAGGGCCTGGACACGCACGAGGTGTACGTGAACGGTCTGTCGACGTCTCTTCCGGTCGACGTGCAGATCGAGATGCTTCGGGCGGTCCCAGGCCTCGAAGCCGTGCAGCTTACCCGTATGGGCTACGCGATAGAGTACGACTATTTCCCGCCGCACCAGCTCCGGTCGTCCCTCGAGCTCAAGGCGCTCGCCGGGCTCTTCCTCGCCGGGCAGATCAACGGTACGACCGGCTATGAGGAGGCGGCTGGCCAGGGGCTGCTCGCGGGTGCCAATGCCGCCTTCGCCGCGCGCGATCTGCCGCCCCTTGTCCTTGAACGCGACGAGGGGTTCATCGGCGTGTTGATCGACGATCTCGTCACGAAGGGGACGGACGAGCCATACCGGCTGTTCACGTCGCGTGCGGAGTTTCGCCTCCTGCTGCGCCAGGACAACGCCCTCGCCAGACTCGGGCCTCTGGCAGCGGGTCGCGGTCTTCTAACGGACGTGCAGCGTCGCCGGGTGGAGCACCGCCTGGAGCGTGCGGCCCGGGCCGCGCAGTGGGCCGAGCACACGAACGTCGAGCCGGAGCAGGCGAACGGAATCCTGGCTACCGCGGGCTCGGCGCCGATTCGCGAGCCCGTCCGGGTCGCCACGCTGCTGAAACGACCCAACGTCTCCGTGCATGACCTGCTCGCCACGTTCGAGGAATCGCCCTTCGAGGATCCGGAGCACCCGGGAGAGCAGGCCGAGGTGCTGAGCGCTGTGGAGATGGAGCTGAGATATGCCGGCTACCTGGCCCGTGAGCGGAGCCGCGCCGACTCACTACGGCAGCATTCCGGTTTCCCGCTGCCCGACGGACTGGATTACGACGCGATGAACTCGCTGTCGATCGAAGCCCGGCAGAAGCTCGGACGGATTCGCCCGAGCACACTGGGTCAGGCGTCGCGAATCCCCGGGATCTCGCCGAGCGATCTTCAGAATCTGGTGATCGAGGTGCGCAAGCGCAGGGCGGCCGGACCGGCGCCGCTCACCGCCTGACCGGGTCGCCGGGTTGTTCCACGTGGAACGATCTTGCCGCTGGGCGCCTGGACTCCGCGGCCCTCGGGCGGTTATATTCACCGCGCACGTAAACCCCTCCTCGAGCCGGAAGGCCGTGTGGCCCGCATCATCGCGATCGCGAATCAGAAGGGCGGCGTCGGGAAGACCACGACCGCAATCAACTTAGGCGCCTGCCTCGCGGTCGCGGAACGCCGCACGCTCGTCATCGACATCGACCCCCAGGCGAACGCCACCAGCGGCCTCGGGATTCCCAAGGAAGACGTCGATCAGTCGATCTACGACGTCCTGGTCGAGGGCACGGAGGCCGGCCGGGTCATCGTACCGGAGGTCCACTTCCCCTATCTGGATGTGCTGCCGGCGACTCGCGATCTGGTCGGTGTCGAGGTTGAGCTGGTCGCGCGCGAGGGCCGCGAAACGATCCTTCGCGACGCCCTTGCGCCGATCCGTGAGCGCTACGACTACATTCTGATCGACGCGCCTCCGTCGCTCGGTATGTTGACGCTGAACACGCTCGCGGCGGCCGATGCCGTGCTGATCCCGATCCAGTGCGAATTCTATGCACTGGAGGGCCTGTCTCAGCTCCTCAACACCGTCCGTATCGTGCAGCGTAACCTCAACAAGGCCTTGCAGATCGAGGGCGTGCTCCTGACCATGTTCGACGGTCGGTTGAATCTCTCCCGGCAGGTTGCGGAGGAGGCGAAGGAGTACTTCGGGCCGAAGGTGTTCCGGACGGCGATACCCCGCAACGTGCGGATCGCGGAGGCGCCGAGCTTCGGAGAACCGATCGTTCTGTACGATATCCTCTCTGTGGGCGCAAAGAGCTATCTTGCGCTGGCGCAAGAAGTTATCGCGCGTACGGAGGGTCCTGTGGGCGCGGGTGACGACGCGCTCGCGGTCCCGGCGGACGGGCAGGCATAGATGGATCGGCGCGAGGCGGAACCGATGAACGCGGCCGATCCCAGGAGGAAGACGCGCCTGGGTAAGGGGCTCGGGGCCCTGCTGGGAGAGTACCTTCCGGAAGATGGGAACGTCTCGCAGGGCTACCGGCGCGTACCTATCGGCTCGATCACACCGAACCCGTTCCAGCCGCGCCGCGAGTTCTCGCGTGAGCAGTTGGCGGAGTTGGAGTCGTCTATCCAGGAGAACGGGCTGTTACAGCCGCTGGTGGTCCGGCCCGCGAAGGCCGGAGCGGAGGGCGGCGCGGCATGGGAGCTGGTGGCGGGCGAGCGGCGGTTCCGGGCGGTACGGCGGCTCGGCTGGACCGACGTGCCCGTGGTTGTCAGGGAGATGGATGACCGAACGCTGCTGGTGCTGGCGATCGTCGAGAACGTGCAGCGCTCCGACCTATCGCCTCTGGAGGAGGCGGAGGGATATCGGCAGCTCATCGAGGAGTTCGGCTACACGCAGAAGGAAGTGGCCGAGAGCGTCGGCCGGGAGCGTTCCACTGTGGCGAACCTGCTGCGGCTGCTGCACCTGCCCGCGTCGGTGCAGCGCCTCGTGTCAGCCGGGTCTCTGTCGATGGGGCATGCGCGCGCGATTCTGGGTCTCGGGGATGAGCGTCGGATGGCGGACGTAGCTCGCCGGGCGGCGGCCGAGGGTCTGTCCGTACGGACGGTGGAGGAGCTCGTCCGCAGCCGGCGCGGGCCGCCGTCCAGGAAGCCGGGTAAGGCAGCGAAGGCCAGCCCGACCGATCCGCATTTGCGGCATCTGGAAACCGAGCTTCAGCGGCAACTCGGCACGGCGGTGCGGATCAGGGTCGAGAAGAAGGGAAGCGCGGGGCGGATCGAGATTCCGTTTTACGACGTCGACGATTTCGAGCGGGTAACGGAGATCCTCCTGGGGGCAGAAGAAGCGTCGCAGTATTGAGCGCCACACGCCGCGGTGGGGCCTGTCGCCCAGCGGGTCGTAAGCAGTGCTCCGGAGCGGGGATGCAGGTGAGAAGATGAGCAAAGATGCGCGCAGAATGACCTTCATCGTCGTCCCCCACGGGGGACGCGACCTCAGTACGCGTTCGTTCGAGCTCTCCTACCGCCGGCTCCGGGTCGCGGGAATCGTCGTGCTCATCCTGGTGGCGGCGTGGATCGGGATGGCGATCTCGTGGGTGTACGTCGCCAGTCAAGCCGCGCGCGTGCCGGGGCTGCAGAGCGAGGTCGCGCAGCTTGCGCTCGAGTTAGAGCAGGTCGAGGCGCTCGCCCTCGCGCTACGTCAGCTCGAGGGCCAGTACACTCAGGTCCGGGAGATGCTCGGAGCCAACCGGCCGAGTGACCCCGCGAGCATCTGGTTGCCCGCGATCGGAGAGACTCCGCTGCCGACGGGGGGAGAGACCGACGCGGCCGCCGACTCCGTCCCGACCGCGTGGCCGCTCACGCAGCGCGGCTTCGTAACGCGGGAGCATCTCGGACGCATCCCTGGGCAGCACCCCGGCATCGACATCGCCGTCGCGGAGGGCTCCTACGTCCGCGCAGCCGGTACGGGTGTGGTGGTTCAGGCGAGTGAAGACGACGTATACGGAAAGTTCATTCGCATCCGGCACCCTGAGGGGTATGAGACGGTCTACGGTCACGCCTCGGACCTGTTCGTGGCGGCGAACGAGGACGTCGACCGTCACCAGGTGATCGCCCTCAGCGGCAACACGGGAACATCCACCGCGCCGCATCTCCACTTCGAGATCTGGAAGGACGGCGAACCGATCGACCCGCGCGAGGTCGTCGACGCTCCTTGAGCACCGCCGCGAGTCGTTCACCACAGGAAAGACGGAGAGATGGCCATTTTCAAGAAGAACGAAGCCCCCTCGCAGAGTCCGCGGGACCGCGCGACTACGACGCAGCAGCGATCCCCGAGCGGGGACGCTGCAATATCGATCATCGGTGTGGGCATGAAGGTCGTCGGCGACATCGGAACCGAGGGCATCGTTCGCATCGAGGGTGAGGTGCGGGGGACCGTCGAGGCGGCCAAGGCGGTGATTCTCGGGCAGGGGGGCGTCGTCGACGGCAACGTCGTCACGGACGACGCCGTCATCGGTGGGACGGTGAACGGCTCGATCACCGCCGCGAACCGGCTGGAGCTACAGAGCACCTGCACCGTGACCGGCGAGGTTCGGACGCGGGCTGAGCACCTCAAGCTCGAGGAGGGTGCCCGCTTCGCCGGGCAGGTTCATATGACCGATGAGCAGGCCACGACCTCCCAACCGATACCCGAGGGGACGGCCGGCGCGGGTGGACACGACCAATCACGGCAGCCGAGGAGCGACTCGCGAGAGACTTCATCGGACCGGCCGAACCCCTCGAGACAGCCCGAGAACGCGTCCGCGAAGGACAATTCTGGACAGAATCGGGATCGGAACGAGGCGAAGCAGGGCCAGTCGTCCGATGACGGTGAGGCGAAGAACTCCTCCGAGCAGAAGTCCGATGAACCCGCTGAGGCGGAGAAGAAGGCCGCCGAGGCGGAGGTCAGCAGCTAGACACGGGCTGTCGCGGCCTCGATTCTCCACATTGTCGCACAGATCCATAAACACTTGCCACCATGAGCGTTATGGGTTTTCCACACTGATTCCCCATGTTTATCCACCGGTTTTCCCCACAGTTTGTGGATAAGGTTGGTGGCCGCTGATGCGGCTTCCTGAGCTCGTGGTCCACTTCGACGACTTGCTTGGTACTGCCAACATCCCGGATTATTCCGGTGCGGTAAACGGGTTGCAGGTGGAATGCACAGCTGAGATCGAGCGGGTGGCGTTCGCGGTCGACGCGGCGCAGGCGACGATCGACGCAGCGGTCGCAGCCGAAGCGAACCTTCTGGTCGTGCACCACGGATTGTTCTGGGACGGCTCGCCGGCGGTGAGTGGCCGGCGCTATCGGCGGTTGCGCGCGCTCATCGAGGCGAACGTGGGGCTCTACAGCGCGCACCTGCCGCTGGATGTTCATCCGGAGCTCGGGAACAACGCCGTTCTGGCCCGGGAGTTAGGGTTGGAGGTGCAAGGCACCTTCGGGGACTATAAAGGGCAGGCGGTGGGGGTATGGGGAGCGCTCCCGATGCGGCGAGAGGCGTTGGCGGCTCGACTCGACGATCTACTGGGTTGCCGGGTGCGGATGATCGCGGGGGGTCCGGAGCGGGTCGAGCGGGTGGGGATCATCACTGGGGGGGCGGGAGGCCAGGTGAATGCGGCGAGGTCGATGGGCCTCGATGCCTTCGTCACCGGCGAGGGTGCTCACCACAATTACTTCGACGCGATGGAAGGCGGTGTGAACCTGTACCTCGCGGGGCACTACGCCACGGAAACGCGGGGCGTCCGGGCGCTATCGGATCATACCGCTCGCGTCTGCGGCCTGGAGACGCGCTTTCTCGACCATCCCACCGGACTCTGACCCTTGCGGGGCGGAACTCTCGGCGAGCCCTGGAAATCACCCGACGGCCTGACGCGCCTCCTCGCGCATGCTCGGGAGAAGCGCGACGTGGTCGCTGTATTCGGGGCGGTCCAGGGCGATCTCCGCATCGTAGTTCTCGAGGAACCGACGGTAGAACTCGACGGCTGCCGCATCGTTGCCGAGGAGTGACTCGGACTGGGCAGCCGTGAAGAGACCGAACAGGTGGTTCGGCGCTTCGGCCAGAATGCGTTCGGTCGTCTCCCGCGCCGCGGCGGATTCGTCGTTGATCAACTGCAGTACGGCGACATGATACAGCCCGTCCAGGTCGAGGGGCTGCGCGCGCTCGTACGCAGCGATCGCCATGGGCGCGAAGGCGCGGGCCTCGGCCGTGTCTCCGGCGGAGGCACTGGTCATGACGCGGTTGAACAGCCGGTTGGCGGCCTCCTGAGGCGTCATCGATTCCAGGTCTACGGCCCCGGGATTCGGGGCGGCGGGCCCGGTGATGGGCGGAGCGGCGGTCGGGGCGGCATCCGAAGCGAACTGGGGTCCCACGATCGCGACGACCAGCGCCAGGAGTGCTGCGCCGGCAATGGCCCACGGGACGAACGCATTCCGGTCCCCGCCCCCTCCGGCCGGGGATGTTTCGACGGTTGCGCCTTGGGGTGACGCGCTCTCTGCGGCAACAGGGGAGCCGCACATGTTGCAGAACCGGCCCCCTGCGGGTACCGTATTGCCGCAGCTGCCGCACTTGTGCACGGGATTCAGCGTGCCTCCACACTGAGCGCAGAAGTTCCCGCTGGCGGGACTTCCGCACTGTGGGCAGCTGTTGGACATTCAAGTTCTCCGTCTCGAGGGTTTGGGACGAGGAATCTAAGTCGATGATAGGCGCGTCTCAAGCAGGAGAGGGCTACCGATTCCGCTAGTGAACCCGGACCCGCGCCGCGGCCGCAATCGAGGAGATACGATGGATGTCGTAAGTATCAAGCCCGAGCAGGCAGACGCAGCGGCGAACCTTCTTGCCCGCGCACTCAACAGGGACGCGTCGTCCGCGTACCATTTCCCCGACGAATCGACGAGGCTGCGCCGACTCGAGTGGCTCCACGGCTGGCTACTGCGCCTGGGAATCCGAAGCGGGGCGGTCTACGCTACCAGCCCGGAACTGGCGGGCGTGGCGATATGGATGCCCCCGGGCTCGGAGCGAGTGTCGCTGGGCGAAAAGATCGCCGCCGGCCTTCTCGGGGCACCGGCGGCGATCGGAATCGGTGGGACACGGCGACTGCTGGCTTCGCGGAAGGCACTGGAACGGGTCCGGGCGCGATCGTTACCCGGAAAGCACTGGTATCTCGTTCTGATCGGTGTCGACCCGCAGCACCAGGGTCGCGGTGTGGGTTCTTCGCTGATGCGGCACGTGCTCGACCGAGCGGACGACGATGGCCTGCCGTGCTACCTGGAAACGGCCAACAAGGCCAGCCGCAAGACATTCCAGCAGTTTGGCTTCGAGGTCATCGGCGAGGCCGTGGGTCCGCGCGGTCTACCAGCGTGGGCAATGGTGCGCCCACCCGCAGTGCGTGAGCCGAGCGCGCCGTGATCGGCAGTAGCACTGTTTCAGCCGGCGCCTAGACGCCTCGTCGATCATCGCGGCGTGATCGGGAGCGGCCACCGAGACGGCGACGAACGAGAAGGCCGAGGCCGATGGGCAGCGCAACGATCATCATGGCCAGTCCCGTTCCCAGCTGCCGCGACCCCTCACGGGAATCCTCCGCACTCGAGCTTTGAATCAGCGCCGAGGCGCCTTCCGCGAGTTGCGCCATCGCGAGCTCGCCCTGGCGAGCCGCCAGTTCGGCGGCCGCGGCCTCCCGCTTGCGCTCCATAGCGAGCTCTTCCAGCGCAATCCGCTCTTGGGCGTACGGGACGTACTCGCTCGGGTAGACCGCCACGTGGTAGTGCGGCGGGCGGTACTCACGCGTCCCGTTCAGTACCCCCTCGCGTTCCAGATTCAGCAGCGCGTTGTCCATCCAGTCTCGGCAACTGCGGCGGTCGCTAACGCGCAGGTCGACCGCCATGCCCGCCGGATGCACGGAGAGAGCATGAGAATTGGCCGGCTGTCCAGATGTCGGCCGGACGCCGCTGGTCACGACGAGCTTCTGCCCGCATGCCTCGCGATACTGACGCGCCAGGCGCTCGACGAAGAGCGCGAGGGCGGGATGCAGATAGGGATAGCTGACGAATCCGGCGACCTCGTAATCGTCGTTGCCTTCGAGCTCCGTGAGCACGCCCTGCGCCGCCGCCTGGCGAATCTCGGCGGGCGACCGGTAGAAGTCGAGCCCGAGCTGCTTCGCGACACGATTCTGCTGCTGCATGGAGGCCGGCGAGCCCCGCAGCGAGACGAAGTCCTCCGCGTGAAGGCCGGCTGGCGCGGCGAGCGCAGCGATCGTAAGCAGAATGGGAAGCGAACGCATGAAATCTCTCCCGGCGCGCGTCGCCCTGCGGCGCGCACGCTCGGTGGTGCGGAACCCGGCGCTCCAGACACCACCTGGTGGTAAGTACTTACTTTTCTTTGAGTTGGATACCAATAAAGGTAACCGCGGTCTGGGTTCGGGTAAAGCCCCGGCGCCGGGGTATGTCCCGGCGCCGGGGTATGCGAACTGCTTCGTCGCGCCGCCGGAGTCGCAGGAAAATGTCGGAGGAGGAATAGCCGGCGCTGGCAGAGGCCGCCGTCCGGCCCGCTGAGTCATTGATTTGCGTCGGTGGCCGGGGGTGGCCGATATTCGAAACGCTGCACGGCAGCGTACCCGACTCGCGACTCAGCATTTGTTTCCGTCTACAGAAGAGACCGGTGTGGAGAGGGAGAAGATGAGCGGACCGTTCAAAGTAGGAGTGATCCAGCGATCGGTCGGGACGGACAAGGAAGCCACCGTCGCGAGTCACGAGTCGGCGATACGAGAGGCCGCGGCCCGGGGGGCGCAGGTGCTCTGTCTCCAGGAGCTGTTCGACGCCCCCTACTTCTGTAAGGTCGCAGACGCCGAGCGATTCAATCTCGCCGAGCCGATTCCCGGCCCGACCGTGGAGCGGATGCAGCGCCTGGCCGGCGAGCTGGAAGTCGTCATCGTCGTTCCGCTCTTCGAAAAACGCGGGCCGGGTCTCTACCACAACTCGGCGGCCGTGATCGACGCCGATGGTCGGCTCCTGGGCGTTTACAGGAAAATGCACATCCCCGACGACCCGCTCTACCATGAGAAATACTACTTTACGCCTGGAGAGATCTATCAGCACGGGACCTCCCCCGAGCTCCCGGGTGGTTTCCGGGTCTTCGATACGCGGTACGGAAGAATCGGTGTGCTGATCTGCTGGGACCAGTGGTATCCGGAAGCGGCGAGAATCACGGCGCTGATGGGAGCACAGGTCCTGCTCTACCCCACCGCGATCGGCTGGCACCCCGCTGAAAAGGACGAATGGGGCAAGCCGCAGGCGGACGCCTGGCGGACGATCCAGCGGAGCCATGCCATCGCGAACGGCGTCTATGTCGCCGCGGCCAACCGCGTGGGTCATGAACCCGAGCCGGGGACGGACGGCATCGAGTTCTTCGGCCACTCCTTCATCTGCGACCCGTTTGGACGGGTGCTCGCGGAAGCGGAGACGGACCCCGCGATTCTCATTGCGGACTGCGATCCAGGACAGATCGAATACACCCGGCGCAACTGGCCCTTCCTTCGCGACCGCCGGATCGACGCCTATGGTCCGATCCTGAATCGCTATCTGGGGTGACCACTGAGCCAGGCCGGCGCTGGCCGGCGGAGTGGGAGCCGCACGCGGCGACGTGGATCGGCTGGCCCCATCACCGGCCGGACTGGCCCGGCAAGTTCGAGTCGATCCCCTGGGTGTACGCCGAGATCGTCCGCGTACTTCATCGCTACGAGCCAGTCGAGATCCTCTGTCACGACGAGAAGACGCGCGCCTCGGCCCTCCGAGTACTTACGGCGCAGGGGGTCGATCTCTCGCGGTGCACCTTGCACGTGGTCCCGACCGATCGTGTCTGGCTCAGGGACTCCGGTCCCACAGGCGTAATCGGGCCGCAAGGCTTCGAGTGGATCCTCTGGCGGTTCAATGGCTGGGCGAAATACGACAATTTTTCTCGCGACGAGGAAGTCTGTAGAGCGGTGGCCGAACTGACCGGTCTGCCATCCGACCGCGCGGTTCGCCCCGACGGCGAGCCCCTCGTGCTCGAAGGGGGCGGCATCGAGACAAACGGGGCCGGCGCCATGCTCGTGACGGAGGAATGGCTTCTCTCCGACGTGCAGGTTCGGAACCCGGGAACGACCCGCGAGGCTTACGAGCAGCTGTTTGCGAAGTATCTCGGTATCGAACGGACGATCTGGCTCGCCGAGGGAATCGTAGGCGACGATACCCACGGGCACATCGACGACCTGGCACGGTTCACCGCGCCGAATACCGTGCTGCTCGCCCACGAGGAGGACCCCGCCGACGAGAACCATCGCCGTACGGCGGAAAGCCTGCGCCGTCTGAAGAGGGAGGGAGATACGTTTCCGGGAGGACTCGACATCGTAACTGTGCCGTTCCCGCAACCGCTCGTGATGGACGGGGAGCGCCTACCCGCGAGCTATGCGAACTTCTATATCGCCAACGGTGCGGTACTGGTTCCGACCTTCAACGATCCCAACGACCGCATCGCGCTGAATACGATCGCCGAACTGTTCCCCGCGCGCGACGTCGTCGGGATCCATGCCGTGGACCTCGTCTGGGGGTTGGGCACGCTCCACTGCCTCACGCAGCAACAGCCGTCGTCGAAGCCGTAGCGATCACGCGGTACACTGCCGTCGTCGGTGGCTCGAGCCGCTGTTGCCAACCGCCTGTCAGCTCTCAGGAACGTTGCGCCGCAGTTCGTCCAGCCACACCGTCGCCTCCGCGTCGCTCGGAGCGCGCCAGTCCCCCCGCGGCGACAGGGACCCTCCAGATCCCACCTTGGGTCCGTTCGGCATCGCCGATCTCTTGAACTGGCTCAGCTTGAAGAATCGGTAAACGAAGACTTCCAGCCATCTTCGAATCGTCCCCAGATCATACTCGTTCCGCTTCTCCGCCGGGATGAGCGAGGGCCACGGGCCGGCCGCCCGGTCTCCCCAGGCATGCGACGCAAGGAACGCGATCTTGCTCGGGCGGAAGCCGAATCTCACCGTATAGTACAGATTGAAATCCTGGAGCTCGTACGGTCCGATGATGGATTCCGTACTCTGAATCTCAGCTTCCCTGTCCCCGCCCGCAGGCACCAGTTCGGGGGAGATCTCCGTGTCAAGGATCATCTCGAGGACTTCGTTCGCGTCCGGACCGAACTCGTCGTGAGCCACAACCCAGCGGATCAGATACTGGATCAGCGTCTTCGGGACTGATCCGTTCACATTGTAGTGCGACATCTGATCGCCGACGCCGTACGTCGTCCAACCCAGAGCCAACTCGCTCAGATCGCCCGTTCCTAGGACGAGCCCGCCATGGTGGTTCGCCAGCCGGAAGAGGTGCGAGGTTCGCTCACCCGCCTGCACGTTCTCGAACGTCACGTCGTGAACGGGCTCCCCATCGGCGAACGGATGCCCGATGTCCCGCAACATCTGCATCGCGCTGGGTCGGATGTCGATTTCGTTCGCAGTGGCACCCAACGCCTGCATCAGGCGTCGCGCGTTGGTGTGCGTCAGCTCGCTCGTCGCAAAACCCGGCATCGTAAACGCGAGAATGTTTTCCCGCGGAAGGCCGAGTCGATCCATCGTCCGTGCGGCGACGATCAGCGCCTGCGTCGAGTCGAGGCCCCCCGAAATTCCGATGACGATTCGCTCGATTCCCGTACTCTGTAGCCGCTTCATCAGACCGTGGACCTGGATGTTGTACGCCTCGAAACACCGCTCGTCGAGGCGGTCCGGGTTGCTCGGCACGAAGGGAAACCGCTCGATCGCCCGCTGAAGGCGAACGGGCTCGTCCGGGAGCGTCAGCTCGAATGGGATGCGGCGAATCTGCCGAATGCGGTCCCGGAAATCGGTCACGGTGTCAGTGAAGGTGCTGAGCCGGGAGCGGTCCTGAGCAAGGCGTTCGAGATCGATGTCGCCGACAACCATTTGCTCTTCCGCGGCGAAGCGCGTCGATTCCGCGACGAGGTCGTTGTTCTCGTAGATGAGGGCGTGGCCGTCCCATGCCACATCGGTGGTGGACTCACCCGGCCCGGCTCCGGAATAGAGGTAGGCGGCGACGCAGCGGCCGGACTGTGCGGCGCAGAGCTTGTGACGGTAGTCGGCCCGACCCACGGTGATGTTCCCGGCCGAGAGGTTGGCGATGACGGTGGCGCCAGCGAGGGCGCCCCAGGTGCTCGGCGGGAGCGGGACCCAGACGTCCTCGCAGATTTCGGTATAGAGGGAGAAGAGAGGGATGTTCGTGGCGTCGAAGACGAGGTCCGCGCCGAAGGGAACGGAAGTGCCGAGAAAGCGAACTTCGGTGGACAAAGCAGCACGCGCGGCCGCGAATTGACGGGGCTCGTAGAACTCGCGGTAGTTCGGGAGATAGCTCTTCGGAACGATGCCGAGCACCTGACCTCGGTGGATGGCGACCGCGCAGTTGAAGAGTCGCCCTTCGAGCCGTAGTGGTGCGCCGACGAGCAGTACGGGAGTGAGCGAGCGGCTCTCTTCGACGATTTGCCGGACGGCTTCGAGGACGCGATCGAGCAGCGCGTCCTGCTGAAAGAGGTCATCGTTGCTGTAGGCGGAAACCCCGAGCTCGGGAAAGAGCGCCACGACCGCGCCGGCCTCGGAGGCTCTGCGGCTAAGGGCGATGATTCGTTCCACGTTGTACTCGGGATCCGCGACCCGCACATGGGGCAGGCAGACTGCGGTCCGAACGAAACCGTGTGAATAGAGAGAATCGAACGAGTCCATGGTCAACGTCGGATCGTCAGGACGGGCTCATGATGGCACTGATAGCAGGTCAGCTTCAGCGGAAAGCGTACTCCCTCGCCCTCCGCGACGGACAGCTCATTGCCGCATCTGGGGCAGGTACCGGTCAGGGAGCGCACGGCGTACTCGGAGCGCCCCTGGCGAAACGCGAGCATTCCACCCGCGGCGAGCGCCAGGACGGCCCACGGCACATGCGGGGGGATGAAGAAGGCGATGGCGCCGAGCGCGACGAACAGAGTGAATGTTGCCGCGGCACGTCCCGCGCGCTGCCCCGGTGATCGCGCCGTCGCGTCGAGCTGACCGGTCATGGGAGGGTGCCCCCCGAGGCGGATGTCCAGTTGGTGAGTCACCTGCACGAGAACGCTTCCTCCTATCAATCACCAAGATCGCTTCTGCGTCGGTGACGATGAGCGCGGGGGGGTCTTAACGCAAGCAGGGACGTGTGAGAGCTGGAACGAACGGGTCATTCTCGGAGGATGTGATCGGCGTCCACGCTTGGCGAAATGATTGGCACGGTGAAGGAAACGGTGCTTCCACGGCCGAGCTCCGATGCCGCCCAGATGCGTCCCCCGTGTGCCTCGACGATCGCCTTCGCGATTCCCAGTCCCAGGCCCGCCCCCGCACGCCGTCCGCGATCGCCCTGCCAGTAGAGCTCGAATACCTCCGGCAAGTGGTCCGGTGCGATTCCTGGTCCGGTATCCTGGACGCTGAAGCGCACCTCCATCGGAGAATGCATTTCGGCGCGGAGGACCACCGAGCTCTCGGGCGGTGAGAATTTTACGGCGTTCGCCAGGAGGTTGCCCAGCACCTGCTGGATCCGACCGGCGTCGACCCGTACGTCCGGAAGATCGCTCGCGCCTTCCCAGGTGAAGCCGATTCCCTTCTCTGCCGTGAGCGGCCGGTACATCTCCGCCGCGTCTCGGACGATCTTCCGCACCGAGTGGGGCGATGGGTCGAGCGAAAAGCGCCCCAGCTCGATGGCGGAAACGTCGAGCAGGTCCGAGATCAGCCGATTCATCTGCTCCGCCGAGCGAGCGATCCATTGCAACTGGTCCCGGACGGACGGGTCGACGGCGCCGGGATTCGGTGATTCGATGATCGCGCTCGCGTTCAGCAGCACGGTTGCGAGCGAGTTGCGCAGATCGTGTGATACAACCGCCAGCAAGCGCTCCCGCGCATGGACCGCATGCCGTTCGCGCTCGAGGAGCTCCCCGCGCTCCTCCTCCCTCCTGCGACGCGCCGAAATGTCGGCTGCCAACACGACGATGGCCTGCGTGCGACCGTGCCGATCGCATACACGCCCAGCCGACAGCGCGATATCGATATCCGAACCGTCGCGTCGCCGACGCACAACCTCTCGCTCCACGATCTCGAGAGCCGGACCGGCATTGGCGAGCAATGACGCGAGGCCCTCACCATCCCGTGTAACGGTGGGATCCGGGCCACCCACAACATCCTGCTCGGACCAACCGAATAGCTGCTCGGCCGCGGGGTTCCACAGGCGAACGACGCCCTCGGGGTCGAGCAGGTAAAGCGCCAGCGGAGCCGCACGGACGAGTGAGCGGTACGACGCGTCCACCACGCCAAGGTCGTCGCTTTCCAGTTCCGGAGCGGTACCCGACATGGGCGGTGGGTGGAAGATGCGCTCGAGGGCGATAGATCTCGCGCGATGCGGTGCGCCACCGGCAGACCCGGGCGCGGCGTCTGCATCCTGATGGAAGGCGGTGAACTTACTCCAACCCCTCAGGAGCCGCCAGATATAGGGCATTCGGGTGCCCGCTCCGCCGGCCGCCCCTTTCGGCACGGCCTCGTGCACATGAGATTGGCCGGCGAGGAGGCCGGCCAGAGGCGCGTCGGCAGTTCGTCCCATCGTTCGGCCCGGTGGAACGGTATCCAGTACCGTCGGAGGTGTTTTCTTGAGCGGTCAGCTGGAATCTCCGCACTTCTTCCAAACCGGTGACACGGTGCGCGCGATCGACGGATCGCTCGGCACGGTCGTCGAAGGCGAATCGCTCTACGCCCTCATCGAGTGGCGGACTGGAGCGCGAGAGGAGCTCGATCAGTTCGATCCACGAGTGCTGGTCGTCCAACGGGCAGAAGAAACATGAGCCAGAATCGCCTCGAGCACGACGAGCAACGCTTTGCGACGCCCACCATCGAGCGGGAGGTCGCGGGCCCTCGACAGCAGGCGGGACTGCTGTTGTGGGCACCCAGGAGCGAGGAGCTGCTCTGGGACCTCGAGCGCGAGGTCGCCTCCGCACGGCGCGAGTGGGTGGAGGAGCGTCAGGCCTGGTGGATCGCAGCCAGCTACTACGAGACCATCGTGGCACTCGTGCTGCGCACATTTCCGTCGGTTCTCGTCCTGGGAACAGACGAGGATCGACTTCTCTCGCGAGACGGGTACGAGGCACTTCAGGGGCGATTACTCTGAGCGTATCCGGTCACCGGCGAGCGGCTCGCCGGGTCGGTTTTTGTGGAAAAGGCGCAGAATTTTGGGGAAAAGCCTGCTTCGGCGTGGATAACCCCCCGCATGGAACCCGAAAGGGGCCCAAGGTGCGTAAGTAGTTGATTCTAGACGTACTCAGAAGCAGGTGTTCCACGGAAGGCTAGCGGAACGCTCCCCCGGCGGTTCCACATTCCGATCTGAACCAGCCGTGATTTGCCATGCGATCGATCCATCAGGAAGTGCGCGAAACTGAGGCGCGGCGGCTGATGAAGGGGCCGCCTCGCGAGGTGGACCGAGCGGACTTCGACCCCGCGTACGATCCGTCGGCGCCGATCTCGTGCGAGGTCTGTGGGTCCGAGATGCACTATATCGCGGCGTGCAAGATCCTGTGTCCGAACTGTGGCTATCGGAGGGACTGCTCCGATCCATGAAGAGCCGAATCTCTCCGGATTTTTGACGCGAGTGACTGACTCCGCAAGCAGCGCCGATCATCACGTGGACGTGGCGATTCTCTGCCGGGGGCTGCATAAGCGCTTCGGCAGTACGGTCGCGGTGCGCTCCGTCGACCTCGAGGTGCGCCGGGGCGAATGTTTCGGTCTGCTGGGTCCCAACGGCGCGGGCAAGACGACGACGATCGAGATACTGGAGGGGCTTCAGAATGCCGACGCCGGCGAGGTGCGGATACTTGGTCTACGATGGGATCGCAATGCGACCGAGTTGCGTCCGCGGCTCGGCATCCAGCTCCAGGAGGCGGAGCTTCCGGAGCGCCTGACGGTGGAGGAGACGCTGCGGCTCTTCCGGGCACTGTACCCGCGCGGGCCGACGGTCGAGGACCTGATTCGACAGGTCGAGCTGGGTGAGAAGCGGATCGACCAGGTCCGGTTCCTATCGGGTGGGCAGCGCCAGCGCCTGTCACTGGCGTGCGCGATGGCAGGCGATCCCGACATCCTCTTCCTCGACGAGCCGACGACCGGGCTCGACCCGCAATCGCGCAGGCACATCTGGGATCTTTGTCGTAGTTTTCGAGCCCGGGGCGGGACGATCCTGCTCACCACGCACTTCATGGACGAGGCCGAGCGCTTGTCGGACCGGCTGGCGATCATGGACCACGGCGCGGTCCTGGTGGAGGGGACGCCGCGTGATCTGATTGCGAGCCTGGGTGGTGATCACGTGGTCGAGTTCGGCAGTACGCTTACGCTGGCGACGGATGAGCTGATGCGATTGCCGGCTGTGACGCGGGTGGATGCTACGGGGAATCGGCAGCGGCTGGCCACGCGGGAGCCCCATCGAACCATCCCTGCGCTCTACCTGCTCATCAGCGGGCGGGACGGCGAGCTGACCGAATTGAATACGCACAACGCTACGCTGGACGACGTCTTTCTCGCGCTGACGGGCAGGCAGCTTCGTGACGCGTAGGATGGGCGTAGTCGCCGGAGGGTGGCGTGGAGAGGTCGAATGGCCACGATGAGCCCCCTCAGGGAGCTCGTGTTGATGAAGATGCGCACCTTCATCCGCGAGCCCGAGGCGCTGTTCTGGACGTTCGGGTTTCCCATCCTGCTGGCGATCGGGCTCGGGCTGGCCTTCCGGGAAGATCCCGATCCTCCGCCGACCCCGATCGGGATCGAGTTGGGGACGGTGGGCGAAGCTCACGAGGCCGCGATCGAGGCGTCGCCAGGCCTGGAAGTGGTCCGGCTCGGGCGGGCGGCGGCCGACCGAGCCTTGCGCACGGGGGACCTCGCGGTCGTCCTGAGCGGCGACGACAGGCTGGTCTTTCGCTACGATCCGGCCCGTCCGGAGAGCCGCGAGGCGCGATTGCTGGCGGATGCGGCCGTCCAGGCGGGGGCGGGCGGCACTCGACCCGTGGTAGTGGGCGACGATCCCCAGCGTCAGCCCGGCAGCCGCTACATCGACTGGCTCATCCCGGGGCTGATCGGGCTCAACCTCATGAGCACCGGCTTATGGGGGATCGGATTCGGCATCGTACACATGCGGCAGAAGAAGCAGCTCAAGCGCCTCGTGGCCACCCCGATGCGCCGAAGCGACTTCCTGCTGTCACAGATCGTTGCCCGCCTCGGCTTTCTCCTGCTCGAGGTGCCGCCCATCATCATCTTCGCTTGGCTCGCGTTTGGCGTGGAGATAACGGGGTCGCTCCTGTCGCTGTCGCTCGTCGTGCTCGCCGGGGCCTTCACCTTCGCCGGACTCGGTCTGCTCGCCTCCTCACGAGCCCGCACGGTCGAGGGAGTCAGTGGAATCAACAACGTCGTCATGCTACCGATGTTCGTGTTGTCCGGCGTGTTCTTCTCCGCCAGCCGCTTCCCCGACGCCATGCAGCCCATCATCCACGCTCTGCCGCTGACGGCGCTGATCGACGCGCTACGAGCGATTTACAACGAGGGCGTGGCGATCACCGCGCTTGGTGGCGAGCTTGCCGTTCTGCTCGTCTGGACGGCTGCCTCCTTCACACTGGCCCTGAGGCTGTACCGATGGCAGTGAACTGCTCACGCGCTCTCAGGAAATCATGAGCACCACTTCAGGCAAGATGGACCCCGTCCCGACGGACGTCCGCCACGGTCTCGTCGACGATCTGTGTACGCTGTTGGCCGACAGCGAAGAGGGTGACGCGACGCTGCTCTGCGGCTTCGCGCGCGAGTTCTTCGCCAAAGTGCCGCCGCAGCTCGTCGGCGAGCGCTCGGTCGCGGACCTGGCGGCCCTGACGCGGGGTGCATTCGAGTTCCTCCGGAATGCGCGCGACGATCGGGCGAACGTTCAGATCGTCAATCCGGAGGAGGAGGGTTGGACCGGGCCAGTGACGGTGATCCGGGCTGAGGTCGGTGATCGGCCCTTCATCGTCGACACGATCCGTGAGTTCCTGAGCGCCGAAAGCCTCCCGATCCACCATTATATCTATCGCGTCATCGGAATCGAGCGGGACGCAGACGGGCGCCTCACGGAGGTCGGCGAACCCTCGCAGGCGAGGCCCCGGTCCTTCATCCACTGCGAGATCCCGGTCATCGGCGAGGTCGACCGGCGGGAAGAGATCCGGGGCGAGGTGGAGCGCCGCCTAACGGACGTGATCGCCGCGACCGACGATTTCGGGACCATGCTGGACGCGCTCGAGCAGACCGTGCAGCTCGTCCGTGGCTACGCCGAGGACCTGCCCGATCGATCGGCGGAGTTCGACGAGATCGTCGATTTCCTCGGCTGGCTGAGCGACGGCAACTTCGTCTTCCTGGGCTATCGCTCTTACAAGATCGCAGGCGGGGACGGTGACCGCACGATCACCGTCGAGGCCGGGAGCGGTCTGGGAATCCTGCGGGAGGAAGAGCAGTCGCGCTGGGCGGACGGGGTCCCGCTGAAGGACGTCCCTGAGCAGCTCCGCCGGCGCGTCCTGGAAGGGCCGGTGCTCATCACGAGCAAGACGAACGCGGAGTCGACGGTCCATCGTCGGGCTCGGATGGACTACGTCGGCGTGAAGAAGCTGTCCGCGTCAGGAGAGGTCGTCGGGGAGCACCGGTTCCTGGGGCTCTTCACGTCGAAGGCGTACTCCGAGCATGCCGACAGCATCCCGATTCTGCGCAGGAAGCTGGAGGGAATCCTCCGCGAATCCGGAGCGGCGCCGGGGTCGCACGACTTCAAGGAGATCATCACGATCTTCAACTCGATGCCTAAAGAGGACCTCTTCCAGGCATCGATCGAGGAGCTCGGGCGGGAGGTCCAGACCGTACTCAGCCTGCTGTTTTCCGACGAGGTTCAGGTATCGCTCCGACCCGATCCTCTCGGAAGGGGGGTCAGCGTGATGGTGATCCTCCCGCGTGGCCGATTCAGCGGAGAGGTTCGGCATCGCATCCAGGACGTGCTGACGCGGCGCTTTCAGGGGTCCATTCTGAATTACCACCTCGCGATGAGCGCCGGCGACCAGGCGCGGCTCCACTTCTACGTCTCCTCCTCGGTCGACTTCGACGCGAGTAAAGCGGCTGAGGAGCTCACCGTCGAAGTCCGCAGGATCATTCGGTCCTGGGACGACCGCCTGCTCGACGAGCTGACCCAGCGAATGGGCGACGCTCGTGCGGCGCAGGCCCAGACTCTAGTGGCGCTCTACGGCCCCGCATTCCACGACGAATACCGCGCGGCGACGCTCCCGGAGATCGCCGTTCAGGACCTGCAAGAATTCGAGCGATTGCGCGCCGAAGGGGGCAAGGTTGCGATCACGCTGCGCGAGCCGCGCGGCCGTGGCCGCGCTGAGGCGTTCCGCGGGGTCACCGTCCTCAAGCTTTATCTGGTCGAAGAGCGCCTCGTGCTGTCGGACTTCATGCCGATCCTGGATCACGCCGGGGTCCGCGTGCTCGAGGTCACCCCGTTCTCGATCACCGGGGAGGGGCTGCCTGACCTGATGATCTACTCGTTCGCCGTGCAGGACCCTGGCGGCGAGCGGATCCCGCAAGACCTCAGTGCGCTGCTGGCGGAGGCGCTCCTCGCGGTTCGGCGCGGCGATACGCCCAACGATCCGTTCACGGCGCTCGTATTGCTCGCCGGTTTGCGCTGGCGGGAAGTGGACGTGATCCGCACCTACGGCAACTACGCCTTCCAGACCGGCCTGGTGCCGACACGCTACGCCACGGCCCGGGCGCTCGCCCGGCATCCCGAACTCGCCCGTCTGCTCGTCGAGTACTTCCGCGCCCGGTTCGACTCGGAGGGCCTTGCGGGCGGTTCCCCCGAGATGCTCGACCGCGGGCTCTCGGCGCTCCGCGGCGCCATCGGCGGCGCGCTCGATACAGTCACGACGCTGGCGGACGACCGCGCCATACGCCGGGTCGTCAGTCTCATCGAGGCGACCGTTCGCACGAACTACTTCAAACACGGCGGCGCCGATCCCAACGTCCGAAGCGGGGGCGTTCCGTACATCTCCATCAAGATCCGCTCGGCAGACGTCGAGGAGCTGCAGCGAAGTCGTCTACTGTTCGAGATCTTCGTCTACTCGTCGAGGATGGAGGGCGTCCACCTCCGCGGCGCCAGCGTCTCCCGTGGCGGGCTCCGGTGGTCGGACAGGCCCGACGACTTCCGCACCGAGGTCCTCGGGCTCGTCCAGACGCAGATCGTAAAGAATGCCGTCATCGTCCCGGGCGGCTCTAAGGGAGGCTTCGTCACCAAGCGGATCCTGGATGAGCGCGAGGAAATGGCCGAGGAGGCGGCCGAGCAGTATCGCACGTTGATCCGCGGGATGCTCGATCTCACCGATAATCTCACGGACGGCGAAATCGTCCCGCCCGCAGGCGTCGTCCGCTACGATCCGGACGATCCCTACCTGGTCGTTGCGGCTGACAAGGGTACCGCGCACCTTTCCGATGTGGCGAACGCCGTCGCCGCGGAGTACGACTTCTGGCTGGCCGACGCCTTCGCCTCCGGGGGCTCGTACGGCTACGATCACAAGAGGGAGGGGATCACCGCGCGGGGCGCATGGGAATGTGTTCGCCGGCACTTCCGAGAGCTCGGCAAGGACATTCAGACGGAGCCGTTCACTGTGGTGGGGATCGGGGATATGAGTGGAGACGTGTTCGGCAATGGAATGTTGCTGTCGCGACAGATCCGCTTGGTAGCGGCGTTCGATCACCGGCACATCTTCATCGACCCGAACCCCGATCCGGAGATCTCCTACGTGGAGCGGGAGCGGCTCTTCCGGTTGGGGCGGTCGAGCTGGGAGGATTACGACCGGTCGAAGCTCTCGGCGGGGGCGATGATCGTGCCGCGCGCCTCGAAGGAAGTGACGCTGACGGTTGAGGCGCGCGAAGCGCTGAGCCTGGAGCAAGCGGATTCCCGGCTGGACGGTGAGGCTCTGGTGCGGGCGGTCCTGAAGGCGCCGGTGGAGCTGCTCTGGAACGGAGGAATCGGAACGTACGTCAAGGCGGCGGATGAGACCTCGGCGGACATTGGCGACCCGGCTAGCGACCCGGTGCGGATCAATGCCGAGGACGTGCGGTGCCGGGTGGTGGGGGAGGGCGGGAACCTCGGTCTGACTCAGCGAGGGCGGATCACGTATGCGCTTCGCGGGGGGCGGATCAACACGGACGCGCTCGACAATTCAGCCGGCGTCGACATGTCCGATCACGAGGTGAACCTGAAGATTCTGCTGGCGCCGCTGGTAAAGGCAGACACGATGACGTTCGAGGAGCGTAACCGGCTGCTCGTGGAGATGACGGACCAGGTCTCGGCGCTCGTGCTCCGGAACAACGAGACGCAATCCCTGGCCGTCTCGCTGGACGAGGCGCGTAGCGCGGAGGAGCTGGCGGATTTCGCCGCGCTCATCACCGCCTTCGAGCGCGACCGGCTGCTCGAGCGTTCGTCGGAAGGGATCCCGAGCAGCGATGAGATACAGGAGCGGTCGCGCGACGGGATCGGACTCTCACGGCCGACGCTCTGTGTGCTGCTCGCCTATTCCAAGCTGCACGCCCACTCGCACCTGCTCGGCTCCGCCGTGCCCGACGATTCGGCCGCCGAGCAGTACCTGATCGACTATTTCCCGCCCGCCGCCGTGGAGGCGGCCGGCACCGGCGGCCTTCGGGAGCACAGGCTGCGGCGGGAGATCGTGGTGACCCAGCTCGTCAACGATCTGGTGGATCTGATGGGCGCGTCGTTCCTGCATCGCGTGGCGCGAGATACGGCGCGCCCGCCCGAGGCCGTAGTGGCCGCCTGGTACGTGGCGAGCCGGATCTCCGGCGCCGCGGAGATCCGCGCCGATCTGCTACGTATGGAGTCTACCCATCCGGCCCGCACGGTGTACCGCTGGGTTTTCGGGTTGGCGAGGGTACTCGAGCGGACGACGCGATGGACCTTGTCGAACGTAGAGCCGAATGCCCCGATGCGAACGGTGATCGAGGATCTCCACGGGGGGCTCGGCCGATTACGGAGCGATTTCGCCCGCGTCGTCACGGGCGAGGACCGGGTCCTGTTCGAGGCGCGACTCCAGGAGCTCGAGGACCTGGGGGTCGAGCGACGCTTCGCCGAGCGCCTCATCACCCTTCGCTTCCTCCCGGAGCTGCTGGACATCCTCAGAATCGCGCGGGAGTCCGAAACCGATCCGCTCGAGACGGCCGAGGCGTACTACCTGATTGCGGAGCAACTCGGTGTGGGCTGGGTGCAGCAGGTCCTTCGCGGGACGCCGCGGGACGAGCTCTGGGAGAAGCGGCTGACCCAGGCGATCATCGCCGATCTGCAGCGGGCCCACCGCACGATCGCTCGGCGCCTGCTGGAACACCGGCCCGCCGACGTGCCGATCGCCAAGCGCCTGACGGCCTTCGAAGCGGAGCGCACGCGGGAATCCAACCACTACCGGGAGCTGCTCGACGAGCTCCAGGCGGCAGATGAGCCGCCGCTCGCCGGCTGTGCAGTGGCCGTGAGGGGACTGCTCGATCTCGCGGAGCGGTGAGGAAGGTGGGGGTGGCGAACAGATGGTCATCACCGCTTCATCGGTTAGATGGTCATCCCTGCGAATGCGGGGATCCAGTTCGATTTCAGCCATCCGCGCGGGGTCGC